>NZ_JACVBL010000012.1:0-207394 GCF_014852285.1 Pseudomonas sp. PDM02
GTGGATCAGATGCACCGCGCCGCCTGGATCGCCAGCAAGCCGGCTCCTACAGGACTGCGGGGGAATGAAAAAGGGAGGCCACTTGGGCCTCCCTTTTTCATTGCGATTTGCCGTTACAGGCTGGCAATCCGCGCATGCTGCTCGGCCAGCTTGCCCAAAGCCTGTTCGGCTTCAGCCAGTTTGGCGCGTTCCTTCTCGATGACTTCGGCCGGAGCCTTGTCGACGAAACCGGCGTTGGACAGCTTGCCGCCCACGCGCTGGACTTCGCCCTGCAGACGCAGGATTTCCTTGTCCAGACGCGCCAGTTCGGCGTCCTTGTCGATCAGGCCGGCCATTGGCACCAACACTTCCATCTCACCCACCAGCGCGGTGGCGGACAGCGGTGCTTCTTCGCCGGCAGCCAGCACGGTGATCGATTCGAGACGCGCCAGTTTCTTCAACAGGGCTTCGTTCTCGGTGAGACGACGCTGATCTTCGGCGCTGACGTTTTTCAGGAAAATGTTCAGCGGCTTGCCCGGGCCGATGTTCATCTCGCCACGGATGTTGCGCGTGCCGAGCATCAGTTCCTTGAGCCACTCGATGTCGTTCTCGGCCGCCGGATCGATGCGCTCTTCATTGGCCACTGGCCAAGGTTGCAGCATGATCGTCTTGCCTTCGATACCGGCCAGCGGCGCGATGCGCTGCCAGATTTCTTCGGTGATGAACGGCATGAATGGGTGCGCCAGGCGCAACGCGACTTCCAGTACGCGCACCAGCGTGCGACGGGTGCCGCGCTGACGCTCGACCGGTGCGTTTTCGTCCCACAGCACAGGCTTGGACAATTCCAGGTACCAGTCGCAATACTGGTTCCAGATGAACTCGTACAAGGCTTGTGCCGCGAGGTCGAAGCGGAACTGGTCGAGTTGACGGGTCACTTCGGCTTCGGTGCGTTGCAGCTGCGAGATGATCCAGCGATCCGCCAGCGACAGTTCGTAGGCTTCGCCGTTCTGGCCGCAGTCTTCGCCCTTGTCCAGCACGTAGCGCGCGGCGTTCCAGATCTTGTTGCAGAAGTTGCGATAGCCTTCGACGCGGCCCATGTCGAACTTGATGTCGCGACCGGTGGACGCCAGCGAGCAGAAGGTGAAGCGCAGGGCGTCGGTGCCGTAGCTGGCGATGCCGTCGGCGAACTCGTCGCGGGTCTGCTTCTCGATCTTCTTCGCCAGTTTCGGCTGCATCATGCCGGAGGTGCGTTTCTGCACCAGGTCTTCCAGCTCGATACCGTCGATGATGTCCAGCGGGTCCAGGACGTTGCCCTTGGACTTGGACATCTTCTGGCCCTGGCCATCTCGCACCAGACCGTGAACGTAAACGGTCTTGAACGGAACCTGCGGCGTGCCGTCTTCGTTTTTCACCAGGTGCATGGTGAGCATGATCATCCGGGCAACCCAGAAGAAAATGATGTCGAAGCCAGTCACCAACACGTCGGTGGAGTGGAATTTCTTCAGGAATTCGGTCTGCTCAGGCCAGCCGAGCGTCGAGAATGTCCACAGGCCCGAACTGAACCAGGTGTCGAGAACGTCGTTGTCCTGTTGCAGCGCAACGTCCGGACCGAGGTTGTGCTTGGCACGCACTTCGGCTTCGTCGCGACCGACGTAGACTTTGCCCGACTCGTCGTACCAGGCCGGAATCCGGTGGCCCCACCACAGTTGACGGCTGATGCACCAATCCTGGATGTCGCGCATCCACGAGAAGTACATGTTTTCGTACTGTTTAGGCACGAACTGGATACGGCCGTCTTCAACAGCGGCAATCGCGGGTTCAGCCAAAGGCTTGGTGGACACGTACCACTGGTCGGTCAGCCACGGCTCGATGATGGTGCCGGAACGGTCGCCTTTCGGAACTTTCAGTGCGTGATCGTTGACGCTGACCAACAGGTCGGCGGCGTCGAACGCAGCAACGATTTGTTTGCGCGCTTCGAAGCGGTCGAGGCCGACGTATTCAGCCGGGATCTTGCCGTCGATGCTTTCGTTCAGCGTGCCGTCGAGGTTGAACACCTGGCAGGCCGGCAGTACGGCGGCGTTCTTGTCGAAGATGTTCAGCAGCGGCAGGTTGTGGCGCTTGCCAACTTCGTAGTCGTTGAAATCGTGGGCCGGGGTGATTTTCACGCAACCGGTGCCGAATTCAGGGTCGCAGTAATCGTCGGCGATGATCGGGATGCGGCGGCCGACCAGCGGCAGCTCGACAAATTTGCCGATCAGGGCTTTGTAGCGTTCATCGTTCGGGTTAACCGCGACGGCGGCGTCGCCGAGCATGGTTTCCGGGCGAGTGGTCGCGACGATCAGGTAATCATTGCCTTCAGCGGTCTTGGCGCCGTCGGCCAGCGGGTACTTCAGGTTCCACAGGAAACCTTTCTCGTCGTGGTTTTCCACTTCGAGGTCGGAAATCGCCGTGTGCAACTTGGTGTCCCAGTTGACCAGACGCTTGCCGCGATAGATCAGGCCGTCTTCGTGCAGGCGCACGAACGCTTCTTTCACCGCTTCCGAGAGACCGTCGTCCATGGTGAAGCGCTCGCGGCCCCAGTCCACGGACGAGCCGAGACGGCGGATCTGACGGCTGATGTTGCCGCCGGACTGATCCTTCCATTCCCAGACTTTCTCGAGGAATTTCTCACGACCCAGGTCGTGGCGATTCTGGCCTTGGGCTTCGAGTTGGCGTTCCACCAGCATTTGCGTGGCGATACCGGCGTGGTCGGTGCCCGGCTGCCACAGGGTGTTGCGACCCTGCATGCGGCGGAAACGGATCAGGGCGTCCATGATCGCGTTGTTGAAGCCGTGACCCATGTGCAGGCTGCCGGTGACGTTCGGCGGCGGGATCATGATGGTGTAGGACTCGCCCGCGCCTTGCGGGGCGAAGTAATTCTCAGACTCCCAGGTGTTGTACCAGGAAGTTTCAATGGCGTGCGGCTGGTAGGTCTTATCCATGCGCGGCGGGACCCTATTGGCATTAATTCAGGAAAAGCCGACGAGTATAGCGGGGCATGGGGCGCAGGGCGAGCGGGGGCGGACAGGGCGCAGTACCAAAAACGGCACGAAACCAATGTGGGAGCGGGCTTGCTCGCGAAAGCGGTCTGACATTCAACATTTGTGCTGACTGATACGACGCCTTCGCGAGCAAGCCCGCTCCCACAGGGGATTTGTGTTGGGTTCAGTCGTTGTACTGGCTCAACAACCGCTCAAGGCGCGCGCTGAGGCGGCGTTTGATTTCGGTTTCGATGTGCGGGGCGAAGTCGTCGATCACGTCTTGCATGATCAGTTGCGCGGCGGCGCGCAGTTCGCTGTCCAGGTGCAGCAGGTCGTCTGGACCTTTGGCAGCGGGTGCCGGTTGCGCGGCAGCGGCGACTGGCGTCGGTGCGACGGTGGGCTGACTGGCGCTGACCGTGTCGAACAACATCGGAATTTGTTCCTGCTCTCCATCGTCGACCGTGTCGGTCAGCAGCGGTGGTTGCAGGTTGTCATCGCCGAGCAGTTGGCGGATCGACTCAAGGTCGTCCAGCAGGTGCGCGGACTTTTGCAGCGGTTTTGGAGTGTCCATCGGAATGCTCAGAGTCGCTGTAAACGGTGATCTTGCAGAGGATAGCCCTGTTCGCGGTAGAAACGGAAACTCTCCCGCGCAGCCGTGCGTATCGCCGGATCCTCCACCACCACTTCCGCCACCCGGGCGAATTTGTTGGCAAAGGCCGGGACTTTCAGGTCGAGGTTGACCAGCAAATCCTGATGTTGACCGCAGTCATCGCCAAGACCCAGCACAATCAAACCGTCCGGCTCGCTTTCGGCAGGGCCGTGGGGCACGAAGCTTTCGCCCTTGAAGGCCCACAGGCGCGCATCGAGATCGTCACGCTGGGCGGCATCGCTGCAATGCAGGTAGATGCGATGGCCCATGCGCCAGGCTTTATCGGTGAGCTTGCAGGCGAAATCCAGCCGTGCCGAAGGGTCGGCGCTGGGCAGGATATAGAAGTCGACTTTGGTCATTGCGGTTCCTGAGCCCCAGGCGGCGTCGCCCGAAAGCAACGCCGCCCGAGGTCATCGGTTTCAGGCTTTGGCGCGGTCCAGCAGGTACTGGGTCAGCAATGGAACCGGACGGCCAGTGGCGCCCTTGTCCTTGCCGCCGCTGGTCCAGGCAGTGCCGGCGATGTCCAGGTGCGCCCAGTTCAGGTTCTTGGTGAAGCGCGACAGGAAGCAGGCAGCGGTGATGGTGCCGGCTTTCGGGCCGCCAATGTTGGCGATGTCGGCGAACGGGCTGTCCAGCTGCTCTTGATACTCGTCGAACAACGGCAGTTGCCAGGCGCGGTCGTCAGCCGATTGGCCGGCGCTCAGCAGTTGACCGATCAGTTCGTCGTTGTTGCCCAGCAGGCCGGAGGTGTGCGCACCCAATGCAACGACGCAAGCGCCGGTCAGGGTTGCGATGTCGATCACGGCTTGTGGCTTGAAGCGCTCGGAGTAGGTCAGGGCATCGCACAGCACCAGACGGCCTTCGGCGTCGGTGTTGAGGATTTCCACGGTCTGGCCGCTCATGGTGGTGACGATGTCGCCCGGACGCGAAGCGTTGCCGCTCGGCATGTTCTCGGCGCAGGCGAGGATGCACACCAGGTTGATCGGCAGTTTCAGCTCGAGCACGGCGCGCAGGGTGCCGAAGACACTGGCGGCGCCGCCCATGTCGTACTTCATTTCATCCATGCCGGCGCCCGGCTTCAGGCTGATGCCGCCGGTGTCGAAGGTGATGCCTTTGCCGACCAGGGCGTACGGCTTCTCGGATTTCTTGCCGCCGTTGTATTGCATGACGATCAGGCGCGGCGGCTGGGCGCTGCCCTGGCCGACGGCGTAGAACGAGCCCATGCCCAGTTCCTTGATTTTCTTCTCATCAAGGACTTCGACTTTCAGGCTTTTGAATTCTTTACCGAGGTTTTTCGCTTGTTCGCCGAGGAACGTCGGGTGGCAGATGTTCGGCGGCAGGTTGCCCAGGTTGCGGGTGAACGCCATACCGTTGGCGATCGCGGTGGCGTGGGCCACGGCGCGCTCGACTTCAGCCTGGGCCGCCTTGATGGTCACCAGGGTGACTTTCTTCAGGGCGCGAGGTTCGGCTTTCTGGCTCTTGAACTGATCGAAGGTGTATTCGCCGTCCACCAGGGTTTCGGCCAGCAGGCGGGTTTTGCCGTAGCTGTCGCGACCCTTGACGATCACTTCGTCCAGCGCCAGTACGGCATCGCTGCCGCCCAGGCCTTTCAGGGTGTTGAGGACGCCGGCGATGATTTTACGGAACGGGCGGTCACCCAGTTCTTCGTCTTTGCCCACGCCGACCAGCAACACGCGCTCGGCTTTCAGGTTCGGCAGGCTGTGCAGCAACAGGCTCTGGCCAACCTTGCCGGCCAGGTCGCCACGCTTGAGCACTGCGCTGATAGCACCGCCGCTCAGTTCGTCGAGTTGTTTGGCAACGGCGCCGAGCTTGCGGCCTTCGCCGACGGCGACCACCAGGGTGGAGGTTTTCAACGTTTCTGGGTTAACGCTTTTTACAACCAGTTCCATGTCCGGGTCCCTGAATGATGGGTCAACACGCAAGTGCTCGACGACAGACGTTCGAGCCTGCTTATTTATAGAGTGAAAGACGCAAGTCACGGCTTGCGACAAAGGCCGCAGTTTGAACCTCGCTACCGGCGCCTGACAACCCTCGGTTGTACGATCTTCTGCGCTTTGGCCGCCTGCGTAACCATGCGCAGTGACAGGCGCGCCCAATCACAGGATAATGCGCCAACTTTTTTCGGCGGCTCTGTCTTGCGGGCTGCCTGATACGTTTGCTTGTTTGGCCGCCTTAGCCTGACAACCCTGGAGTGTCTGGTTTGATCGTCTTCCGTTACCTATCCCGCGAAGTCCTGTTGACCTTGAGCGCCGTCAGTGCCGTGCTGCTGGTCATCATCATGAGCGGACGCTTCATCAAATACCTCGCCCAGGCGGCGGCTGGCCTTCTGGATCCGGGCTCGCTGTTCCTGATCATGGGCTTTCGCCTGCCAGGCTTTCTGCAACTGATCCTGCCGCTGGGCCTGTTCCTCGGGATCCTGCTGGCCTACGGGCGCCTGTACCTTGAAAGTGAAATGACCGTGCTCTCTGCCACGGGCATGAGCCAGCAGCGCCTGTTCACCATGACCCTGTTTCCGGCCACCCTGGTGGCACTGGTGGTGGCATGGTTGAGCCTGAGCCTGGCGCCACAAGGGGCCAATCAGTTTCAGTTGCTGCTGAACAAACAAGACGCGCTGACCGAGTTCGATACCCTCGAGCCGGGTCGCTTCCAGGCCCTGCGTGACGGCACCCGGGTGACCTACACCGAAACCCTGTCGGATGACCGCATCCATCTCGGCGGCGTGTTCATTTCGCAAAAGAACGTCTCGTCGGACAAGAAAGATCGCGGGATTTCCGTGCTGGTGGCCGAGAAGGGCCGTCAGGAAATCCGCCCCGACGGTAACCGTTACCTGATTCTCGACAACGGTTATCGCTACGACGGTAACCCGGGACAGGCCGACTATCGTGCGATCAAGTACGAAGAGTACGGCGTGTTGCTGCCTAAACCGGACGTCAGCGACGAAGTCACCGACCGCGATGCAATGCCCACCAGTTCGTTGCTCGGCAGTGATGACCTGCGTTCGCGCACCGAGCTGCAATGGCGCCTGTCCTTGCCCTTGCTGGTCTTCATCGTGACCCTGATGGCGGTGCCGCTGTCGCGGGTCAATCCGCGCCAGGGCCGTTTCCTCAAGCTGCTGCCGGCGATTCTTCTTTATATGGCTTACCTGAGCATCCTGATTGCCGCTCGCGGCGCCCTCGAAAAGGGCAAGATCCCGCCCGCGCTGGGCTTGTGGTGGGTTCACGCAATCTTCCTGGCCATCGGCCTTGGCTTGCTCTATTGGGAACCCTGGCAGTTGAAGCGGGCGAGTCGCCGCAGCGCGCTGGAGGTGGCCCGTGGTTAAGCTCGATCGCTACATCGGTAGCAGCGTCTTTATCGCGATCCTGGCGGTACTGGGGATTATTCTCGGTCTGGCCACGCTGTTTGCTTTCATCGACGAGATGGGTGAGGTCAGCGATACCTACACCCTGGTCGATGTCCTGAGTTACGTCCTGCTGACCGCGCCGCGCCGTCTTTACGACATGTTGCCGATGGCAGCACTGATCGGCTGCCTGATCGGCCTCGGCAGTCTGGCCAGCCACAGCGAGCTGACCATCATGCGCGCTGCGGGCGTGTCGATCGGCCGGATCGTCTGGGCCGTCATGAAGCCGATGCTGATCCTGATGGTGGTGGGCGTGTTGATTGGCGAGTACATCGCGCCGGCGACCGAAAGCACCGCGCAGGCCAACCGCTCGCTGGCTCAAGGCAGTGGTGATGCGCAAAGCGCCAAGCATGGCCTGTGGCACCGTCAGGGCGAGGAGTTCATCCACGTCAACTCGGTACAACCCAACGGCGTGTTGTACGGCGTGACCCGTTATCGCTTCGACGATCAGCGGCACATGCTGTCCTCGAGCTTCGCCAAACGCGCGAAATTCGATCAGGATCACTGGCAGTTGAGCGATGTCACGACCACGCTGTTCCATGACAAGAGCACTGAAGTGGTCACGGCCCCGGTCGAGCGCTGGAACGTGGCGCTGAGCCCGCAACTGCTGAGCACCGTGGTGATGTCGCCGGATTCGCTGTCGATCACCGGCCTGTGGAGTTACATCCACTACCTGGCGGATCAGGGGTTGAACAATGGCCGTTACTGGCTGGCATTTTGGGTCAAGGTGTTGCAGCCGCTGGTCACTGCCGCCCTGGTACTGATGGCGATCTCCTTCATCTTCGGTCCGCTGCGCTCGGTTACCCTCGGTCAGCGGGTATTCACCGGCGTGCTGGTGGGCTTCACCTTCCGCATCGTCCAGGACCTGCTGGGGCCTTCGAGCCTGGTGTTCGGGTTCTCGCCGCTGTTTGCGGTGCTGGTGCCGGCGGGTGTGTGTGCCCTGGCAGGTGTCTACCTCCTGCGCCGAGCCGGTTGAAACACACGAACCTGTAGGAGCCGGCTTGGTGCGGGCGGCGTTCCGACGATAGCGCATCGCTGCGGTCACCCAGACCCACCGCGACGCCCCCATCGCCAGCAAGCCGGCTCCTGCAAAAGCCTTCAAAAACGCCCCTGTCGCAAGACCGGGGCGTTTTTTGTAGGTGCCGTCTGACCTGCGAACGTGACGCTTGCGCCGTGGATCAGGTACAATTCCCGGCTATTTTTCGGCGGGCCATGCCTGCAGCCTTTTTGAGTGTTGATCCGTGAGTGATTTGAGTCATATCCGCAATTTCTCCATCATCGCCCACATTGACCATGGCAAGTCGACGCTGGCCGATCGCTTCATCCAGATGTGCGGCGGCCTTGCCGAGCGCGAAATGGAAGCCCAGGTGCTGGACTCCATGGACCTGGAACGTGAACGCGGGATCACCATCAAGGCCCACAGCGTCACCCTCTATTACACCGCTCGCGATGGCATCAAGTACCAGCTGAACTTCATTGACACCCCGGGCCACGTTGACTTCACCTACGAAGTCAGCCGGTCGCTGGCGGCCTGTGAAGGTGCCTTGCTGGTGGTCGATGCCGGTCAGGGCGTGGAAGCGCAGTCGGTTGCCAACTGCTACACGGCGATCGAGCAGGGCCTGGAGGTCATGCCGGTCCTGAACAAGATCGACCTGCCACAGGCCGATCCGGACCGCGTCAAAGAAGAAATCGAAAAAATCATCGGCATCGATGCCACCGACGCGGTCACTTGCAGTGCCAAGACCGGTCTGGGCGTCGATGAAGTGCTGGAGCGCCTGGTCACCACCATTCCGGCGCCTACCGGCAACTACGACGATCCGCTGCAAGCGTTGATCATCGACTCCTGGTTCGACAACTACCTGGGCGTTGTGTCCCTGGTGCGCGTGCGCCACGGTCGCGTGAAGAAGGGCGACAAGATCCTGGTCAAGTCCACCGGCAAGATCCACCTGGTGGACAGCGTCGGTGTATTCAACCCGAAACACACCCCTACCGCTGACCTGAAGGCCGGTGAAGTGGGCTTCATTATCGCGAGCATCAAGGACATTCACGGTGCGCCAGTGGGCGACACCCTGACCTTGAGCTCCACCCCCGACGTAGACGTGCTGCCAGGTTTCAAACGCATTCAACCGCAGGTGTACGCTGGCCTGTTCCCGGTCAGCTCCGACGACTTCGAAGATTTCCGTGAAGCCCTGCAAAAGCTCACGCTCAACGACTCGTCGCTGCAGTACACCCCGGAAAGCTCCGACGCCCTGGGCTTCGGCTTCCGTTGCGGGTTCCTCGGCATGCTGCACATGGAAATCATCCAGGAGCGCCTGGAGCGCGAGTACGACCTGGACCTGATCACCACGGCGCCGACGGTAATTTTCGAGCTGTTGCTGAAAACCGGTGAGACGATCTACGTCGATAACCCGTCGAAGCTGCCGGACCTGTCCACGATCGAAGACATGCGCGAGCCGATCGTGCGGGCCAACATTCTTGTGCCGCAAGAACACCTGGGCAACGTTATTACCCTGTGCATCGAGAAGCGTGGCGTGCAGCACGACATGCTGTTCCTCGGTACTCAGGTTCAGGTGACCTACGATTTGCCGATGAACGAAGTGGTCCTGGACTTCTTCGACCGTCTGAAATCCACCAGCCGTGGCTATGCTTCGCTGGATTACCATTTCGATCGTTATCAATCGGCTAATCTGGTGAAACTGGATGTGTTGATCAACGGTGACAAGGTCGACGCCCTGGCGCTGATCGTGCACCGTGACAATGCGAACTACAAAGGTCGTCAGTTGACCGAGAAGATGAAAGAACTGATTCCACGGCAGATGTTCGACGTGGCAATCCAGGCCGCCATTGGCGGTCAGATTGTGGCGCGGACAACCGTCAAGGCACTCAGAAAGAACGTATTGGCCAAATGCTACGGTGGTGACGTCAGCCGTAAGAAAAAGCTGCTGGAAAAGCAAAAGGCCGGTAAGAAACGCATGAAGCAAGTCGGCAACGTGGAAATTCCACAAGAAGCCTTCCTTGCAGTGCTCAGGTTGGATAGTTAGGTCCTATGTCACTAAATTTCCCGCTGTTGCTGGTCATCGCCGTGTTCGTCTGCGGCCTGTTGGCGTTGCTTGATCTGGTTTTCCTGGCGCCGCGTCGGCGTGCCGCCATCGCCTCCTATCAGGGCAGCGTCAGCCAGCCGGATGTGGTGGTGGTCGAGAAGCTGAACAAAGAGCCGCTGCTGGTCGAATACGGCAAGTCGTTCTTCCCGGTGTTGTTCATCGTGCTGGTCCTGCGTTCGTTCCTGGTGGAGCCGTTCCAGATTCCTTCCGGCTCGATGAAACCGACGCTGGATGTCGGCGACTTCATTCTGGTGAGCAAGTTTTCTTACGGGATCCGCCTGCCGGTGATCGACAAGAAAGTCATCGATGTCGGTGATCCGCAGCGCGGCGATGTGATGGTGTTCCGTTATCCGAGTGATCCGAACGTCAACTACATCAAGCGTGTGGTCGGCCTGCCGGGTGACCAGGTTCGCTACACCGCCGACAAGCGCCTGTTCGTCAACGGCGAGTCGATTGCCGAGCAACTGGTCGGCTCCGAGCCGGGCACGCTGGGCAGCGCCGAGCTCTACAAGGAAAAACTCGGCGCCGCCGAGCACTTGATCCGCAAGGAAATGAGCCGTTATCGCGCATCGCCTGACCATACGTGGACCGTGCCTGCCGGGCACTACTTCATGATGGGCGATAATCGCGACAACTCGAACGACAGTCGTTACTGGGATGATCCGACTATTCCCAAGGATCTGCTGGGCATGGTTCCCGACAAGAATATCGTCGGCAAGGCCTTCGCAGTCTGGATGAGCTGGCCGGAACCCAAACTCAGTCACCTGCCGAATTTCTCGCGGGTTGGCCTGATCAAGTAATCACACACGGCGCTGTTGAACACAGCGCCGAATGCATTTCTGGAACTGCCACAATCGGCGCCAGACGCATGAAAACAATGATATTCAGGACGTAATTTTTGAACACAGCGTTAATTGTCCCAAGCCTGCGCCGCACCACGGCGATGGCGGTGGAATCCAGCCACGAACTCAGCGTGGGTAAACCGTGAGCGTCTCCTTAAGCCGTCTAGAGCGTCAGCTCGGCTACACCTTCAAGGATCAGGAACTGATGGTCCTGGCCCTGACTCACCGCAGCTTTGCCGGGCGCAACAACGAACGCCTGGAATTCCTCGGTGATGCCATCCTCAACTTCGTCGCTGGCGAGGCGCTGTTCGATCGCTTCCCGCTGGCCCGCGAAGGCCAGTTGTCGCGTTTGCGCGCACGTCTGGTGAAAGGTGAGACTCTGGCTGTACTGGCCCGCGGTTTCGATCTGGGTGATTACTTGCGTCTGGGTTCCGGCGAGTTGAAAAGCGGCGGTTTCCGTCGCGAGTCGATTCTGGCCGATGCCCTGGAAGCGCTGATCGGTGCGATCTACCTGGACGCCGGCATGGACGTGGCGCGCGAGCGCGTGTTGGCCTGGCTGGCCGGCGAGTTCGAAGGCCTGACACTGGTCGACACCAACAAAGATCCAAAAACCCGCCTGCAGGAATTCCTGCAGTCCCGTGGTTGTGAGCTGCCGCGTTACGAAGTGGTGGATATCCAGGGTGAGCCGCATTGCCGGACGTTCTTCGTCGAATGCGAAATCACCTTACTGAATGAAAAAAGCCGAGGTCAGGGTGTGAGTCGTCGTATTGCCGAACAGGTAGCGGCCGCCGCAGCACTGATAGCCCTGGGTGTGGAGAATGGCAATGACTGATTCAACCGCAACACGCTGTGGCTATGTTGCCATCGTCGGCCGTCCGAACGTGGGCAAGTCCACGCTGCTGAACCACATCCTCGGCCAGAAGCTGGCGATCACTTCGCGCAAGCCTCAGACCACCCGCCACAACATGCTGGGCATCAAGACCGAAGGCGCCGTCCAGGCGATCTACGTCGACACCCCGGGCATGCACAAGGGCGGCGAAAAGGCCTTGAACCGCTACATGAACAAGACCGCTTCGGCGGCGTTGAAAGACGTCGACGTGGTGATCTTCGTGGTGGATCGCACCAAGTGGACCGACGAAGACCAGATGGTGCTCGAGCGCGTCCAGTACGTGACCGGCCCGCTGATCGTGGCGCTGAACAAGACCGACCGCATCGAAGACAAAGCCGAGCTGATGCCGCACCTGACCTGGTTGCAGGAACAGCTGCCGAACGCGCAGATCATGCCGATCTCGGCCCAGCACGGGCATAACCTCGACACGCTGGAGCGAGTGATCGCCGAGCACCTGCCGGAAAACGATCACTTCTTCCCAGAAGACCAGATCACCGACCGCAGCAGCCGCTTCCTCGCCGCTGAACTGGTGCGTGAGAAAATCATGCGTCAGCTGGGCGCCGAGCTGCCATACCAGATCACCGTGGAAATCGAAGAGTTCAAGCAGCAGGGGAAAACCCTGCACATTCATGCGTTGATTCTCGTCGAACGTGACGGCCAGAAGAAAATCATCATTGGCGACAAGGGCGAGCGCATCAAGCGCATCGGCACCGAGGCGCGCAAGGACATGGAGCTGCTGTTCGACTCCAAGATCATGCTCAACCTTTGGGTCAAAGTGAAAGGCGGCTGGTCCGACGATGAGCGCGCATTGCGTTCGCTGGGTTACGGCGACCTGTAAACCTGAGCCCAGGTGATAAAACTGTGGGAGCGAGCCTGCTCGCGATAGCGGTCTGTCAGTCAACAATTTTGTTGAATGTCAGTCCCTCATCGCGAGCAGGCTCGCTCCCACAGTGGTTTTGGGGTGTTAGTAAAATCGCGATCCGTCATTGAGAGCTCCATGTCCCAGCCCATCGGCCAACCCGCCTACGTCCTCCACTCCCGCGCCTACCGCGAAAACAGCGCACTGGTGGATTTCCTCACGCCGCAAGGTCGGCTGCGGGCGGTGTTGCGCAGTGCGCGGGGCAAGGCCGGGACGTTGGCGCGGCCGTTCGTGCCGCTGGAGGTCGAGTTCCGGGGGCGGGGCGAGTTGAAGAATGTCGGGCGCATGGAAAGTGCCGGTACGTCGACATGGCTCATCGGCGAAGCGCTGTTCAGCGGTCTTTACCTCAATGAGCTGTTGATTCGCCTGTTGCCATCAGAAGATCCCCATCCCGCTGTCTTCGATCACTACGCCGCGACTTTGCTTGCGCTGGCCGAAGGCCGTCCGCTGGAGCCGCTGCTGCGTTCCTTCGAATGGCGCTTGCTCGACGATCTCGGTTACGGCTTCGCGCTGAACACCGACATCCACGGCGAACCCGTCGCGCCGGACGGTCTGTACCGTCTACAGGTGGATGCCGGCCTGGAGCGGGTCTACCTGCTGCAACCCGGTCTGTTCAACGGCACCGAACTGCTGGCCATGGCCGACGCCGACTGGTCGGCCCCCGGCGCGTTGTCCGCCGCCAAGCGTTTGATGCGCCAGGCATTGGCCGTTCACCTGGGCGGTCGTCCCCTGGTCAGTCGCGAGCTGTTTCGCAAGCCGTAGGGTCTGTTGACGTTTGGTGGTGGTCGTCACGACCACCACCAAACGTCAACAGACCCTATCTCCCCGTGTATGCTGTGCGCCGAATCTTTAAATTCAGGAGCGCTTCCGTGACCACCAGCAATCGCATTCTTCTTGGCGTGAACATCGACCACGTTGCCACCCTGCGCCAGGCCCGGGGCACTCGCTATCCCGATCCGGTCAAGGCCGCACTGGACGCCGAAGAGGCGGGCGCTGACGGCATCACCGTGCACCTTCGCGAAGACCGTCGGCACATTCAGGAACGTGACGTGCTGGTGCTCAAGGATGTGCTGCAAACCCGCATGAACTTCGAAATGGGCGTCACCGAAGAAATGATGGCGTTCGCCGAGCGCATCCGCCCGGCGCACATTTGCCTGGTGCCGGAAACCCGCCAGGAACTGACCACCGAAGGCGGTCTGGACGTAGCGGGGCAGGAAGCGCGGATCAAGGCAGCAGTGGATCGCCTGGCGAAGATCGGTTGCGAAGTGTCACTGTTCATCGATGCGGACGAGCGGCAGATCGAAGCGTCCCGTCGTGTCGGTGCTCCGGCGATTGAATTGCACACCGGTCGTTATGCCGATGCCGAGACACCGACGGACGTGGCTGAAGAGCTCAAGCGCGTGGCCGATGGCGTGGCATTTGGTCTGGCGCAGGGTTTGATCGTCAACGCCGGTCACGGTTTGCACTATCACAACGTCGAAGCGGTCGCGGCGATCAAGGGCATCAACGAACTGAACATCGGCCATGCGCTGGTGGCGCATGCGTTGTTTGTCGGGTTCAAGTCGGCGGTGTCCGAGATGAAGGCATTGATTCTGGCCGCAGCGTTGAAGGGCTAAGACCGAGGTGCTGCCTTCGCGGGCAAGCCTCGCTCCTACAGGGTCGGTGCCATACGCAAAATTGCGGCACAACACGGACCTGTAGGAGCGAGCGGTGCGGCGATCCGACTTGCCCGCGAAGGCGTCCTCAAAAGCAACACAAATCTAAAGCTGCGGGGTTTCCTGGCTCGGCTTGGACTTGTCGACCCCCGGCACATGCAGATTGCCTTCGGCCACCTGATTGCCTTCCAGCTGAGGCTGCGTCACCCAGGTCAGGATGTCGTAGTAGCGACGGATGTTCGCCACGAAATGCACCGGCTCGCCACCGCGGGCGTAGCCGTAACGGGTTTTGCTGTACCACTTCTTCTCGGACAGGCGCGGCAGGATTTTCTTCACATCCAGCCACTTGTCCGGGTTCAGCCCTTCCTTGGCCGCCAGTTTGCGCGCGTCATCCAGGTGACCGCTGCCGACGTTGTAGGCCGCCAGCGCAAACCAGGTGCGGTCCGGTTCCTGGATCGACTCATCCAGCTGTTCCTTCATGTAGGCCAGGTACTTGGCGCCGCCCATGATGCTTTGCTTCGGATCGAGTCGATTGGACACGCCCATGGCTTGCGCGGTGTTCTGGGTCAGCATCATCAGGCCACGCACGCCAGTCTTCGACGTGACGGCCGCTTGCCACAGGGATTCCTGATAACCGACCGCCGCCAGCAGGCGCCAGTCGACCTTCTCTTTCTTGGCGTAGGTCTTGAAGTGTTGCTCGTACTTGGGCAGTCGTTGCTGCAAATGCTGGGCGAAGGTGGTGGCGCCCATGTAACCGAGGACGTCGACGTGCCCGTAATAACGGTCCTTCAGGCGTTGCAGCGTGCCGTTCTTCTTCACCTTGTCGAGGTAGGCGTTGATCTCGTTGAGCAGGCTGTTGTCGTCGCCGGCGGCCACGGCCCAGCTCTGGTCGCTGGCGTCACCGAGGTCGAAGGCGACCCGGATATTGGTGAAGTAGACCTGGTTCATCGCCACTTCGTTGGAGTCGACCAGGGTCAGGTCAATCTGGCCTTCATCGACCATGCGCAGCAGGTCGACAACTTCAACCGCGTCGGACTCTTCGTATTCAATGCCGGGAAACTTCTGTTTCAACTCCGCCAGTTGCCCGGCGTGGGTGCTGCCCTTGAGCACCATGATCTTCTTGCCCACCAGATCCTTTGCATCGGTCGGCCGCGACTGGCCGTTGCGATAGATGATCTGCGGGGTGACTTCCAGATAGGAGTGGGAAAACCGCACCTGCTGCTTGCGCTCTTCGCTGCTGACCAGGCCGGCCGCAGCGATCACCGGACCGTTGGGCTTGCCCACCTGGCTGTACAGGTCGTCAAGGTTGTCGGCGGTTTCGATCTTGAGTTCGACCCCCAGATCGTCGGCGAAGCGCTTCACCAGCTCGTATTCGAAGCCGGTTTCACCGTTGCGATCCTGAAAGTAGGTAGCGGGGCTGTTTCGGGTAACCACCCGCAGCACGCCATCCTCCTTTACGCGCTCCAGCGTGTTGGGTTTATCAACACAGCCACTGAGCATCAGGAAGAGTCCGGTTGCGATCAGCCATTTGGCGTACCGCGGACGCAAAGCCGTTGGGGAAAACATCTGCGCAGTATACGCAAAGGACCACGAGCGCCATATCTCGACAGCGAAGGCCTTGTCTGCTAGGGAGCGAAAAACCGCTCTGGAGCCCGCAGGAATGGGCTCGAATGGCTTTTTGTGACACAAAAAATAACACCTGGCCGGCCGCTGTTTCAGCCCCGGATACCCGGCCCGACGTCCGGGTGACGCCGCCCGTACCGTTTCGGGTGATGTCGCGGGCGGTTTAGGCTAGAATGCACGGCCTCAAAGCACACCCCTTCCCGAGGCTGTCCCGAAGATGTTGATCCTGCGCGGCGCTCCTGCCCTTTCTGCCTTTCGCCACAGCAAACTCCTTGAGCAACTGAGCCAGAAGGTTTCGGCTGTCAGCGGCTTGTATGCTGAATTCGCTCACTTCGCCGAAGTTACCGGCGTCCTGACCGGCGACGAACAGCAGGTGCTCGCGCGCCTTCTGAAGTACGGTCCAAGCGTACCGGTTCAAGAACCGACCGGTCGCCTGTTCCTGGTGTTGCCGCGTTTCGGCACCATCTCGCCGTGGTCCAGCAAGGCCAGCGACATCGCTCGCAATTGCGGCCTGAGCAAGATCCAGCGCCTGGAGCGCGGTATCGCGTTCTATGTCGCTGGCCAGTTCAGCGACGCCGAAGCGCAGCTGATCTCCGATGTTCTGCATGACCGCATGACCCAGATCGTCCTCGCCAACCTTGAACAGGCCGCCGGCCTGTTCAGCCACGCCGAACCGAAGCCGCTGACCGCGATCGACGTGTTGGGTGGCGGCCGCGCCGCGCTGGAAAAAGCCAACACCGAGCTGGGCCTGGCCCTGGCCGAAGACGAGATCGATTACCTGGTCAACGCCTTCGTTGGTTTGAAGCGCAACCCGCACGACATCGAACTGATGATGTTCGCCCAGGCGAACTCCGAGCACTGCCGTCACAAGATCTTCAACGCCAGTTGGGACATCGACGGTCAGAGCCAGGAAAAAAGCCTGTTCGGCATGATCAAGAACACTTACCAGATGCACAGCGAAGGCGTTCTGTCCGCTTATAAGGACAACGCTTCGGTGATCGTCGGTAATGTCGCCGGCCGTTTCTTCCCGGACCCTGAAACCCGCCAGTACGGCGCGGTACAGGAGCCGGTGCACATTTTGATGAAAGTCGAAACGCACAACCACCCGACCGCGATTGCCCCGTTCCCGGGTGCGTCCACCGGTTCCGGTGGCGAGATCCGCGACGAAGGCGCTACCGGTCGTGGCGCCAAGCCAAAGGCCGGCCTGACCGGTTTCACCGTGTCGAACCTGCAGATCCCTGGCTTCGAACAGCCGTGGGAAGTGCCGTACGGCAAGCCTGAGCGCATCGTCACCGCGCTGGACATCATGATCGAAGGCCCACTGGGTGGCGCCGCGTTCAACAACGAATTCGGTCGTCCGGCCCTGACCGGTTACTTCCGTACCTTCGAACAGTCGATCACCACCCCGCGTGGCGACGAAGTTCGCGGTTACCACAAGCCGATCATGCTGGCCGGCGGCATGGGTAACATTCGTGCCGAACACGTACAGAAAGGCGAGATCACCGTCGGCTCCAAGCTGATCGTGCTCGGCGGCCCGGCGATGCTGATCGGTCTGGGCGGCGGCGCTGCTTCCTCCATGGCCACCGGCACCAGCTCGGCTGACCTGGACTTCGCTTCCGTACAGCGCGAAAACCCTGAGATGGAACGCCGCTGCCAGGAAGTCATCGACCGTTGCTGGCAACTGGGTGACAAGAACCCGATCAGCTTCATCCACGACGTGGGTGCGGGCGGTCTGTCCAACGCCTTCCCGGAACTGGTCAACGACGGCAACCGTGGTGGCCGCTTCGAACTGCGCAATATTCCAAACGACGAGCCGGGCATGGCCCCGCACGAAATCTGGAGTAACGAATCCCAGGAACGCTACGTTCTGGCCGTCGGCCCTGCTGACTTCGAACGCTTCCAGGCGATCTGCGAGCGCGAGCGTTGCCCGTTCGCCGTGGTCGGCGAAGCCACTGCCGAGCCGCAACTGACGGTCACCGACAGCCACTTCGGCAACAGCCCGGTGGACATGCCACTGGAAGTGCTGCTGGGCAAAGCCCCGCGCATGCACCGTTCGGCCGTTCGTGAAAACGAGCTGGGCGACGACTTCGATCCGTCGACCCTTGAGATTGCAGACTGCGTCGAACGCGTTCTGCATCACCCGGCCGTGGCGAGCAAAAGCTTCCTGATCACCATCGGCGACCGCACCATCACCGGCCTCGTGGCCCGTGACCAGATGGTCGGCCCGTGGCAGGTTCCGGTGGCCGACGTTGCCGTCACCGCCACCAGCTTCGACGTCTACACCGGTGAAGCCATGGCCATGGGCGAGCGCACTCCGCTGGCGCTGCTGGACGCTCCGGCGTCGGGCCGCATGGCCATCGGCGAAACCCTGACCAACATCGCCGCTTCGCGCATCAACAAGATCTCCGACATCAAACTGTCGGCGAACTGGATGTCCGCAGCCGGTCACCCGGGTGAAGACGCGCGTCTGTACGACACCGTGAAAGCGGTCGGCATGGAACTGTGCCCTGAGCTGGGCATCACCATTCCGGTGGGCAAGGACTCCATGTCCATGGCCACGCGCTGGAGCGACAACGGCGAAGACAAGACCGTCACCTCGCCAATGTCCCTGATCGTGACCGGTTTCGCGCCAGTGGCTGACATCCGTCAGACCCTGACCCCGGAACTGCGCATGGACAAGGGCACCACCGACCTGATCCTGATCGATCTGGGCCGTGGCCAGAACCGCATGGGCGCCTCGATCCTGGCCCAGGTTCACGGCAAGCTCGGCTCGCAAGCGCCGGACGTCGATGATGCCGAAGACCTGAAAGCCTTCTTCGCGGTGATCCAGGGCCTGAACGCCGACGGTCACCTGCTGGCCTACCACGACCGTTCCGACGGTGGTCTGCTGACCAGCGCCGTGGAAATGGCCTTTGCCGGTCACTGCGGCCTGAGCCTGAACCTCGACGGTCTGGCGGAAACCTCCGCCGACATCGCAGCGATCCTGTTCAACGAAGAACTGGGCGCCGTGATCCAGGTTCGCCAGGACGCCACCCCGGACATCCTCGCGCAGTTCAGCGCTGCCGGTCTGGGCGAGTGCGTGTCGGTGATCGGTCAGCCGATGAACAATGGCGAGATCAGCATCACCTTCAACGGCGAAACCGTGTTCGAAGGTCAGCGTCGTCTGCTGCAGCGTACATGGGCTGAAACCAGCTACCAGATCCAGCGTCTGCGTGACAACGCCGACTGCGCCGAGCAAGAGTTCGACGTGCTGCTGGAAGAAGACAACCCGGGCCTGAGCGTCAAGCTGAGCTACGACGTCAACCAGGACGTCGCCGCGCCTTACATCAAGAAAAACATCCGCCCACAGGTTGCCGTTCTGCGTGAGCAGGGCGTCAACGGTCAGGTGGAAATGGCGGCCGCGTTCGACCGCGCCGGTTTCAACGCAATCGACGTGCACATGAGCGACATTCTGGCCGGCCGTGTCGACCTGAACGACTTCAAGGGCATGGTCGCTTGCGGCGGCTTCTCCTACGGCGACGTACTGGGCGCCGGTGAAGGCTGGGCCAAGTCCGCGCTGTTCAACAGCCGCGCCCGCGATGCGTTCCAGGGTTTCTTCGAACGTAGCGACAGCTTCACCCTTGGCGTGTGCAACGGTTGCCAGATGATGTCCAACCTGCACGAGCTGATCCCGGGCAGCGAGTTCTGGCCGCACTTCGTGCGTAACCGTTCCGAGCAGTTCGAAGCCCGTGTGGCGATGGTTCAGGTCCAGGAGTCGAACTCGATCTTCCTGCAAGGCATGGCCGGTTCGCGCATGCCGATCGCCATCGCACACGGTGAAGGTCATGCCGAGTTCTCCAGTGAAGAAGCGTTGCTGGAAGCCGATCTGTCGGGTTGCGTGGCGATGCGTTTCGTCGACAACCATGGCAAGGTCACCGAGAAGTACCCGGCCAACCCGAACGGCTCGCCGCGCGGGATCACCGGTTTGACCAGCCGCGACGGTCGCGTGACGATCATGATGCCGCACCCGGAACGTGTGTTCCGCGCCGTGCAGAACTCGTGGCGCTCGGAAGACTGGAACGAAGACGCGCCATGGATGCGCATGTTCCGTAACGCTCGCGTGTGGGTGAACTAAGCGCCGTGTACAAGCTGAGCTTCTTTGTTCCGACCAGTCATGTCGAAGTGGTCAAAAGCGCTGTGTTCGCTGCCGGTGGCGGGCGAATCGGTGCTTACGAACACTGCGCATGGCAGGTGTTGGGCCTGGGTCAGTTTCGTCCAATGGAGGGCAGTCAGCCGTTCATTGGCGAAGCAGGGCAGGTCGAACAGGTCGAGGAATGGAAAGTTGAGCTGGTGGTGGCGGATGAGTTGATCCGGTCGGTGGTGGCGGCTTTGAAACAGAGCCATCCCTACGAGACACCGGCTTATGAAGTGTGGCGGCTGGAGGATTTCTGATCCGCTGGCCGCTGTAATGAAAAACCCGCTACGGCGGGTTTTTTGTTGCCCATAATTCAACGGACCTGCACCGCCCTTGTAGGAGCCGGCTTGCTGGCGATAGCGTTCTATCAGCCAACATCAACGTTGAATGTTAAACCGCCATCGCCAGCAAGCCGGCTCCTACAGGGTTGTGTGTCGATCACAAAAAAAGGCGACCCCCTCACGGGAGTCGCCTTTGCTTTAACCGCCGCTAAAACTTACTCGGACAGTTTGTACGCAATCACATAGTCACCTTGCTTGGTGCCCAGCGATCCATGACCGCCCGCCACGACGAGCACGTATTGCTTGCCGTCCTTGCCGGTGTAGGTCATCGGTGTGGTTTGCGCGCCCGCAGGCAGGCGACCTTCCCACAGTTGCTTGCCGTTTTTCACGTCGTAGGCACGCAGGTACTGGTCGAGGGTACCGCTCAGGAAGCCAACGCCACCGGCGGTGGTGAAGGTGCCGCCCAGGCTAGGCACGCCCATGCTCAGCGGGATCGGAACCGGCGAGCTGTCGCGCACGGTGCCGTTCTTGTGTTTCCACAGGACTTTGGCGGTGGTCAGGTCAACCGCCGCCACATAACCCCATGCCGGCGCCTGGCACGGCAGGCCCATTGGCGACAGCAATGCTTCGAGGACTACGCCGTACGGCGCGCCTTTGTTGGGCTGCACGCCTTCGGTTTCGCTTTTACGCGGGCCTTGGGCAGCGATTTCGGCGGCCGGGATCAGTTTCGATTTGAACGCCATGTAGCTCGGGTTCACGAAAGCGATCTGACGCACCGGGTCAACCGAGATGCCGCCCCAGTCGAACACGCCGAAGTTGCCTGGATACACGATCGAACCCTGCAGCGACGGCGGGGTGAACGGGCCGTCGTAGCGCATGGACTTGAAGTCGATCCGGCAGATCAGTTGGTCGAATGGCGTCACGCCCCACATGTCGCGCTCTTGCAGCGGCGACGGCATGAGGTTGAGGTCGGATTTCGGTTGGGTCGGCGAGGTGTGATCACCTTCGACAGCGCCTTGCGGAACCGGCACTTCGTTGATCGGCACAATTGCCTGGCCGGTGCTGCGGTCCAGTACGTAGATGCTGCCTTGCTTGGTGGACGCGAGTACCGCCGGCTTCACGCCGTCTGCGGTTTTCAGGTCCATCAGGGTTGGCTGGCCACCGACGTCCATGTCCCACAGGTCATGGTGGGTGAACTGGAAGTGCCAGCGCACTTTGCCGGTGCCGATGTCGAGGGCGGTCAGGCCGGCGGCGTGCAGTTCCGATTCCGGGGTGCGAGCGCCACCGAACTGGTCCGGCGTCTGGTTGCCCATCGGCAGGTAGAGCATGCCGAGTTTTTCGTCGACGGCGAACATGGACCACATGTTCGGCGAGTTGCGGGTGTAGACCTTGCCTTCGGCAATCGGCGTGGTGTCGTCCGGATTGCCGCTGTCCCAGTTCCACACCAGTTTGCCGGTGTGCACGTCGAACGCGCGGATCACGCCGCTCGGCTCGTCGGTGGAGACGTTGTCGGTGACGTGGCCGCCAATCACCACCAGGTCCTTGGTGACCGCTGGAGGCGAGGTGGAGTAGTAGCCGCCGGCGGTGAAACCACCGATGTTGGCGCGCAGGTCGACCTGACCTTTGTCGCCGAAGTCTTCGCACATCTTGCCGGTGTCGGCGTTCAGGGCGATCAGGCGGGTGTCGGCGGTCGGCAGGAAGATACGGCGTGGGCAGACGCTGGCGACAGACGCGCTGGCGCTGCCGGTCGGGCTCTGCTCGGAGGCGTAAGCCGCGTCATCGTGATACGTCACGCCGCGGCAGGTCATGTGCGCCCAACCCTTGAAGTTCGCCGCGTTTTGCGTGGAGAGCTTCGGATCGAAACGCCAGATTTCCTTGCCGGTGTCCGGGTCCAGCGCGATCACCTGGCTGTGCGGCGTGCACACATAGAGCATGCCGTTGGCTTTCAGCGGGGTGTTTTCAGCGGTGGTTTCACCCGGATCGTTCGGCCCCGGCAGGTCGCCGGTGCGGTAGGTCCAGGCCGGAACGAGCTTGTTGACGTTCTGCGGGGTGATCTGCGCCAACGGCGAGTAACGATCACCGTGAGCGCTGCGGCCGTAGGAGTTCCAGTCACCGTCGGGCATGGCCGGGGCGGTGTTGGTCATGCCCGGCACGCTGTCGCGGTCCAGTTGGCCTTTGATTTCACCGGGGTTGGTGAATTGGCTGGCCAGTGCGGCCACGCCCGCGAGCACCACGGCCACGCTCAGTGCGCCAGTGCCTTTCGGTGCAGCGCCTTCGCGCAGCAGCGGACGACGGAACCACGGCAGCAACATGACGATGCCCAGCGCGAACAACATTGCCAGACGCGGCACCAGTTGCCACCAGTCGAGGCCGACTTCCCACAAGGCCCAAACGGTGCTGGCGAACAGCACCAGTGCGTACAGGCCCAAGGCTGCGCGGCGGGCAAGGATCAGCAACACGCCGGTCAGCGCCAGGCCGATACCGGCCAGCAGGTAATACAGCGAGCCGCCGAGCATGCTCAGCTTGATCCCCCCGGCCAGCATGGCCAGGCCCATTAGCAGAAGCAGAATGCCGAGCAGGGTCGGCAATAGACGGCTTCGACTCAAAGCACCATCAGTGCTCATAGTGTGGTTCTCCGTGACGTTTCAAGTAGTCCCGCGCAAGTTCACTGTAGATGACGATCTGGCGCGGGCAGGGTTCATGTAAAAACTGGAACTGTTAATGCGGTCCTTGTAGGAGCCGGCTTGCTGGCGATAGCGGTGTGTCAGGTGATAAATTTTTTGGCTGACCCACCGCCATCGCCAGCAAGCCGGCTCCTACAGGGTTTTGCGGTGTTTGTTAGAACTGCGACTGGATCTTGATCCCGCCGATCAGGGCGTCATCGACCTTGTCCACGCCACCGGGGTGGCGGATGTATTGCAGGTTCGGGCGCACGGTCAGCCAGTTCGTGACGTGCACGCCGTAATAGAGTTCGGCGCTGTATTCGGTGTCCTGCGGCGGCAGGAAGGACGGATCGTTGAAGTCGGAGACCGCGTGGGCCTGATTGCTCGCCTCGGCGTTCTTGCGGTAGGCCGGGTTGACGTGAACACGGGCGAGGGCGAAACCGATGTCGTCCTTGGCGCGCGCATCGAACAAGCCTTTGTAGACGACGCCCGCCTGGACATAGTTGTCGATGGCGTTGGTCTTCTTGTCGTGCATCGTGCCGTTGGCGAACACGTTCAGGCCACGGGAATTGTCGCTGGCGCGGCTGGTGATCTGCTGCTGCACACCCAGCCAGACGCCGTGCTTACTCGACGCGCTGCGGTAGGCCTCGCCACTCAGGGCGGCGGGCTGGCCATTGCTGTCCTTGTAGGCATCGGTGGCGTTGGCGTTGCTGTAGTAATAACCGGCGCGGTATTCGCCCGGCAGGCCGTTGAGCTTCGGCGTCCACACCAGCTCCACCGGCAAAATTGCGCCTTGGGTTCCGCTGCCGCTGAGCTTGAAACCATTGCCACGATCGAGGTTCGACGGGTTCTGCTCATACGCGCCGACCTGCGCGTACAGCTCTGGCGTCAGGTGATACTTGACCCGCATCGCCCACTGGCTGACCGGCCAGTTGTACCAGATGCCCCCGACCCAGTTACCGACCTGGGAGCCGCAGAACGCCAGGTTCTGGAAGTCGCAGGGGAAACTGTTGAAATCTTCGCCTTCGCCGAAACGGCCGACCTTGATGTCGAGTTTCTGGTCGAAGAATTTCTGCTGATACCACATCTGCGTCAGGCGCCAGGTTTGCCCGCGACCCCAGACTTCCTGGGCCGAAGTGAAACCGCCGACCCGTGGATCATTGATCCGGTCGTTGCTGATGTTGTTGCCGTTACGCTCGGTGATGGTCAGCTGAAATTCCGCGTCGTCCCAACCGAGGATCTTCTGCAGATCGAGATGCGTGCCGAGGCCGAACTGATCGCTGTAGCGCGCGGTGCGATCGTGGTCGTAGCCGCCGTGCAGATTGCTGCCCATTTCACCGGTGTAATCGACTTTGAAGTCGTAGCCTTTTTCCGAAAGTTCGGTGCGCGTACCGTTCCAGTCGCCGAGCATCCACGGCGATTCGCTATCGAAGGCCGGGGCGGCCTGAACGCAGGTGGCGAGGCTCAGCGCGGTGAATCCGCCGATCAGGTTGAGGACTTTTCGCTGGGAAACAGGCGTGCAGACAGCGCTGTCTCGCAAAAATTGAACATAAGGCATAGAGGAGAAATTCTTGATCTTTTTCTGGGGAGTGAGGGGTGAAGCGGATAGCGGAAGCGTTTCAGCAGGTTCGGGCGTAAGGATAATGTTCTGTTACAAATAGAGAAAGGCCTTTTGCCGAGATGAATTTTTGTTGATTCGGTAACAGTCAGCACACCACCGCAACCTGTAGGAGCCGGCTTGCTGGCGATGGCGGTGTGTCAGGCGATATCAATGTTGACTGATACGCCGCCATCGCCAGCAAGCCGGCTCCTACAGTCGATCGTGTGGTCAGGAAAATCACGTGAGTCATGTCGCGGCATTCAAATGTTTTGTCCCGTTTCGCCTACATTCAACAGATAGCGCACAGACGCCTTTCCCCCAAGGCGGCCCTCGGCTAAGGTGCGCGGCTTCCAATTCATCTATCGCTCGAAGGCCCGGCATGACCGAACAGAACAACAACCCGCTGCACGGCGTGACACTGGAGCAGATCCTCAACGCGCTGGTTGAACATTACGAATGGTCGGGGCTGGCCGAGCGCATCGATATCCGCTGCTTCAAGAGTGATCCGAGCATCAAGTCGAGCCTGACCTTCCTGCGCAAGACCCCGTGGGCGCGGGAGAAGGTCGAACGCTTGTACGTCAAGTTGATGCGTACCAAGCGACCGCTCTGAACATGATCATGCAACCTGCCGTGCGCCGTCGTTTTGTGGCCGTGGCTGCTGTCCTCGGCTGGGCGGGATTGAGCATTCAGCTGTACCTGATTTTCTATTCGCGCTGGACGCTGGGCGCCAGTCTGCTGGGCGGGCTGGTGAGTTTTTTCAGCTACTTCACCGTGCTCAGCAACACGCTGGTGGCGACCGTGCTGACCTGCGCACTGACGTCCCGCGAGTCGGCTGCGCGACGCTGGTTTTTGCAGCCGTGGGTGAGCAGCGGGGTTGCCGTGAGCATCGCCGTGGTCGGCCTTGCCTACAACATTCTGTTGCGCCATCTGTGGCATCCCGAAGGCTGGCAATGGCTGGCCGATGAACTGATGCACGACGTCATGCCGTTGCTGTTTCTGGTCTGGTGGTGGTTGTGTGTGCCCAAAGGCACCCTGCGTCTGAGGCACATTGCGCTGTGGGTGATTTACCCGTTGCTGTACTTCGCGTATGCGCTGCTGCGCGGGCATCTGCTGGCGGTTTATCCCTATCCGTTCATAGATGTCGACAAGCTGGGTTATCCACAGGTGTTTGTGAATGCGGGCGGATTGTTGGCGGGGTTTGTGGTGATTGCCTTGGTGCTGATCGCGCTGGATCGGTGGCGGCTGAGTCACACGGAACTGTAGGAGCCGGCTTGCTGGCGATGGCGTCCTTGGCAACGATGCAGGGTTCAAGGGACCTATCGCCAGCAAGCCGGCTCCTACAGTTCATGTGGTGTTATTCCTCGTCGGTGTCGTCCAGGCGCCAATAGCCGACGGCTTTGACGAACTGCTCGTTCAGCCCGTGCTCGTCCAGCAGCACCCGCCGAATCTGCCGCGACACTTTGGTCTCGGTCGCCACCCACGCGTATAGATTGCCGCTGGGCACTTGCAACTGTTTCACGGTGGTCAGCAAGTTGTTCTTGCCACCTTCGCGCAACACCCAGATCACATTGACCTGCGCCGGGCTTTCGAGCTTTTGCTGTTCCGCGCCGTTCTCCACTTCAATGATCACCAGCGCCTGGCGATTGGCCGCCAAACCCTCCAGACGCCGCGCAATCGCGGGGATCGCCGTCTCGTCACCGATCAGCAAATAGCTGTCGAACATGTCCGGCACGATCATTGATCCCCGTGGCCCGCCAATGTGCAGGAACTGTCCCGGTTTGGCCTGTTCCGCCCAGGTCGAAGCAGGGCCGTCGCCGTGCAACACGAAGTCGATGTCCAGTTCCCGCGTGTCGAGGTCGTAGCGACGCGGCGTGTAGTCGCGCATCGCCGGCATCGGGCCGTTGTCCTTGCCGGCACCGAGCACCAGGGTCTCCAGCGCCGCTTGTTCTGCCGCGTTCTGCGGGAACAGCAGTTTGACGTGGTCATCGGTGCCGAGGCTGATGAAACCTGCCAGCTCTGGCCCACCCAGGGTAATCCGGCGCATGCGCGGGGTCAGGTCAACCACGCGCAACACTTGCAGGCGACGGCGTTTGATTTCATGCATGACGCGGTGAATGGTGTGCTCGATCACTTCAGTCATTCAGCTTTCTCCTGAGCAGGTTGAACCAAGGGGCCGTCGACGATGGCTTTGGCGGTGTTGTTGAGCAGGGCGGCGACCCGAATGATTTCTTCCGCGCTCCAGCGACCGTGGTGCAGTTGCAACGCATGACGCAGGTTATGCACCGCTTCGTGGATCTCGGGCGGACGGTCATGGCCGCGCAATGAGCGCTTGCTGACATCGATGCGCATCCGCACGCCGTCCAGTGCAACCGCTTGCTCACTTAAAGACAGACGACCGGCGTCGGTCACGCTGTAGCGTTTTTTTCCGCCTTCGGCATCGCCCTGGATCATTTCGCTTTCTTCCAGAAAGGTCAGGGTCGGGTAGATCACGCCGGGGCTGGGGCTGTAGGCGCCGTCGAACATGCCTTCGATCTGGCGGATCAAGTCGTAGCCGTGGCAGGGCTGTTCGGCAATGAGCGCCAGCAGCAGCAATTTCAGATCGCCGGGGGCAAACACCCGTGGGCCGCGACCGCCGCGTTCGCGACCGGGGCGTTTCTCGAAGCCGTCGCGGCCGTCACCGTGTTCGCGGTGGGGGGAATGATGGTCTCTCATTTTTCCTTCTCTCTGTCGTGTTTAGATACAACTTAAGATATATCTTATCGAGAGAGCAAGCGAAAAGGACCAACGGTCGTCGCCGAAGGACGTGGTGGCGGATTTCAGTGCGGGGCGGGAAAAAGCTGTTTTGCAGCTTGCTGTTTTAGAGTGATTGATCTAATTATGCGTAACTAATAGAGAGTGATTATTGATAATTAGACCTAAGTAGTCTTTGTCTTACAGAGACTGTATTTAGTTTGACTGTGTGCTTTTTTCGTTAAAACTGTTTGTAGTATGTTTCTGTCGGGTGAACGGTTTAATTATTGATTTTTCGGGTTTTTTCTACTGGGTCGTGGGCGGTTGTTACTACATGTTCTTCGGAAGTTGCGTACTTACTTTCTCAAGTAATTGGCCGATCATTCTCCTCGTCGAAAGTTTAGCCAAATTGCCACTATTTAAACCGGCGATAGGGACGATTCACGCTTTCCACGGACCAATCAATTGAAAAAGACAGGTACTAAACAATGTTCAAGAAGTTTGCAATCGCCGTTCCGATGACCCTCCTGGCCCTGAGTGCTTCGATGGCGTTCGCTGCGAATGAGTCGCGCACCTCCATCAACATCACTGCAGAAATCCCGAGCAAGGTGTTTCACGCTCAACCCGTGGACCTGGACTTCGGTAAAGACGAAAGAATGCAATACCAAATTGGCGCCGGCACCCTGTCGGAGGTCCGTGGCACCTATGATATCCAGCACACCAATGGCGCAGTGGGCGCTTACGTCGTCGGCGGCCCGACGCCGCTGTTCAACGGTAATGCGACCTTGAACATTCCGCTGACCTACACCTTCAACGGCACCGTACTGACTGCCGATTCGAAGGAAGTGGTCGGCGACGTCGAGTCCAACGGTGGCATGCGCGCCGACCTGGTGATTACGGCCGACAAGCCGGGCAACAATCAGGTGGGTATTTACACCGCCAACCCCGTCGTCATGTTTGATGCCATTCCGCGCATCTGAATGACAGCGTTCTGTCAGCAAGTTCTTGCTTGATAACGCGCACCGATCGATAGGGTTGTAATTCCTGTCGATCGGGTTTCACCGTCTTTATCCACAGAGTATTTCTTTCATGTTCCCGATGACTCCCATCGCGACGGCGCTTGCCTTGTGTTTTTGCGCAACTGCCCTGGCCGCGCCAGCGGATAACGGCCATACACCTCGAAGTTTGCTGGCGCAGGCCAAGGGTTTACCGAGCGAATTCGAAGAGCACTTCTTCGATGTACCGTTGGCGGTGCGCGTGGAACTTGATCAACAATTTCTGGGGGAGGCGATGGTCGTGTTGACCCGCGACGACCGCATCACCCTCGTTGACTTCACCGATGTCAGCGACAGCACGATCAAAGCCAGTGAACGCGACACCTGGTCTGACTATTTGAAGCAAGGCGTGGCGCTGGGCAACTGCGAGGCGAAATGCCCCGAGTCGCTATTGGCCGTGCACTACAGCCTGGAAAACTCGCTGGTGTCGATCCTCACGGAAAACGCCGAGCGCGACGATCAGGTCCAGCGTTATTACAACCAGCCCGAAGGCGGCAGCACCGGCTTGATCGTGCGCAACCAGTTGAACCTCAACGGCGGGCAAAACCAGGACCTCGGCGGGCGCTATGGTCTTGAAGCCAGCAGCAGCCTGGGTAACTGGACTCAAGCGGTGAACCTGCAACTGTCGCGACTGGGCGGTGTGGATAACCAGACCTATCACGCCGTGCATGAGCTCTATACCCAGCGTGAACTGGAAGGCAACTTTGTGCGCCTGGGCTATTTCACCCCTACCTCCGAAGGGCTGACTCGCCAACCGCGAACCTTCGGCGCGAGTCCTGACACAGCGCTGGGTGTGATGTACGGCAGCTCCGACAGCCTGGCCATCAACCAGCCGACACCGGCGGTCTACCCGATCTACGTCACCGCCAATCGCCAGGGCTCGGTGGAGATCTACCGCGACGGTTTGCTGATCAATACGCAGGCGATGCCCGCAGGCCTGCAAACCCTCGACACGCGGCCGTTGCCCGGCGGCATCTATGAAGTGGAAGTGCGCCTGATCGAAGACGGCCAGATCACCT
Organism: Pseudomonas sp. PDM02; assembly: GCF_014852285.1. Taxonomy (NCBI): domain Bacteria; kingdom Pseudomonadati; phylum Pseudomonadota; class Gammaproteobacteria; order Pseudomonadales; family Pseudomonadaceae; genus Pseudomonas; species Pseudomonas sp. PDM02. Next base: position 29,618 of record NZ_JACVBL010000012.1, read on the forward strand.
CCAGCACCCAGGAACTGGTCTACAAGCCGAATAACTGGCGCAACCACGACGAGCAATGGCGCTACAACCTGTTCGCCGGGCGTGAATCCAAATTTCTCAGCAACTGGGACGATCAGAACGACGGCGACATGACGGCCGGTGCCGCCTTCAACTTTCTGCTGCACCCGCGAGTCATCCTCGGCCTGTCGGGTCGACAGGTACGTGACAGCCTGCAATATGGCACCTCGGTCGATTGGGCCGTCGTCAACAATGCCAGCGTCTATGCCAACGTCTACAAGACCGAGGACCACGGCACCGGTTTCGACGTGCAGGGGCTTTATTCCTATGGCAGCGGCAGCATCGTCGCCAGCCACAACCGCAGCTGGCTCGACACGACCCGGCTCTACGACACGCTGCCGGACGGCACGCGAGTACGACAGCGCAACGTGTTTATCGGCCAGACCAGCAACTCGTCGTTGTCGCTGAACCATCGGCTCACCAGCAAAACTTCGGTCAATGCCAGGGTGTCCCACAGCGAGGGCAACACCGAAGGCGTCGGCGTGGATCTGGGCTGGAGCCAGCGCGGCCGGTTGTTCGGCAGTGACGCCAACTGGCGCTTGTCGCTGTTCGACAGGCCGGGCAGTTTCAGCTCGGGCAATGACCGCAACCGCGGCGTCGACCTGAGCGTCAACATCGCCTTGGGCGGGCCGGGCGAACAGATCTCCGGCAGCATCGGCACCCGCACCGATCGCGACGGCGGACGCGATAACAATGCCTCGGTCACCTACCGCAAAGACTTGCAGGATCACCTGCTGCAAAGCGTTTCCGCCACAGCCATCACCGACACCTATGGCATCGGTATGAACGCGATGGCGACGATGCAATCGGAGCGGGTCAACGCTGACGGTTTTATCCAGCGCTCCTCATTCAACAATGACTTCACCGGTGGCCTGAACCTCGACAGCACCGTCGCCGTCGGCGGGCAAAAAATGGTCGTGACCAGCCAGTACCACCGCAACGGTGCCGGCATGATCATCGATGTCGAATCGGACATCGATGACATCGCCCTGCGCGCCGACGATTTGAGCGGTGGCAGCGCGGTGCTCAGGCCGGGGCGCAATTTCGTGCCGATCACCGCCTACAAAAGCAGCTCGGTCAGTTTCGATTTCGAGGGCAATCACGTGCCGGCCGCGACCATCCAGCCGGCCCGTTCCAGCTATCACCTGAACAAGGGCGGCGTCGAGTATCGCCAGGTTCGCGTGATGAGAACCCTCACCGTGCTCGGTCGCCTGGTGGACTACCAGGGCAGCCCGCTCAAGGGCCACCACATCATCAACCACGCCAGTCGTGGGGTCAGTGAAGTGGACGGCTTCTTCTCCATGGAAATGAACGCCGGTTCACCGACCCTGGAAGTGCGTCACGGCAACCAGTTGCTGTGCCAGTTCCGGCTCGACCCGAGCCGTGGCCGCACGGAAAACAATGTGCTGATGATCGGCGACCTGCGTTGCACGCCGGATACGTTGGCGGACGCAACGACAGAGACGCCGACGGCAGGCTGAAGCCCGGCAATACGCACCTTATCTACGAGGTAAATGACGATGAAACGTCGGTTGGCACTGATTGGTTTTTGTTTGTTCACGCAGACGGCACACGCCGGGCCGAGCATCAATATCGGCACGGTTTACGACTACCTGGATGGCGATAAAAGTACCTATTTGAAGCGCGTCTTCAATGGCGGCGACAGCACTGCGTTCGTCAAGGTCAACATCCTGGAAATCCTTTACGACGCCGACGGCAAATCGGAGGAAGTGCCGCTCAAATCCAGTGCCGACGGCAGCGCCCGGGACGGCTTGATGGCCAGCCCGGCTCGGCTGATCGTGCCCGCCAGTGGCATGCAGGGCACGCGACTGCTGTACATGGGCGAGCGTGACCGCGAGCGTTATTTCCGCGTGCGTTTCGTGCCGGTGGTGCCGGAGAAAGAAGACGAGTTCGCGGTCTCTGGCGAAGAGCGTGAGGAATACAAGAAGACCCTGTCCGCTGGGGTCACGGTGCTGGCCGGGTATGGCGCGGTGTTTTTCGTCCGGCCCAAGGACACGCGTTACGCCAGCGTGATCGAGAACGGCGCGACGGATTACCGCATCCGCAACGACGGCAACACCGTGGTAGTGATCGACGAGTTCAAGGATTGCGCGGTCAAGAACGATCAGGACTGTATGCCGACCACCAAGCATCACATCCTCGCGGGCCGCAGTTTTCAGTTCGAGAAACAGGCCGGTCGCGAGTATCGCTTCACTCTGGTTGAAGGCGAGAGCAGCAAGAAACTCGATGTGAAGGGCTGATGACCATGTTCAGAAAACTGACGGTTCTGATGGTATCGGCAATGGCCTGCCATTCAGCGTTTGCCGCCCGCGAAGTGCACCACTTCGACGTGTTCGTGACGATTCCGAGCCAGGCGTTCTATGTCATTCCCGCAGACTCAGGCTGGATTCACCGCGAACAGCAGTTGCCGTGGAATCTGGCGACCTCGACCTTGGGCGGCTTGCGCAAGTATTTCGACGTGAAGAATGAAGGCGGCTCCATCGAAGCCCGGCTTGAGGGAAGGCCTTACCTGTCCAACGGGACGCCGGCCCATGACATTGGTTTGCGTGTGCTGTTCAACGGCAAGTTGCTGAGCGAACTGGAGAGTAGCGAGGTGGTGTCGATGAGCGAGGCGGCGCCAGGTAAACGTGTGTTGCTGGAGATCTCGCCGGTGCCGCCGATCGATGGAGTTTATAAGCCCGGCAGCTATTTCGGCAGCGTCAATTTGCTTTTCAATGCGGTGCTGCCTGATGCGTGATGTCAGGGTGAAACAGTCATCGGAGTCGTGCGGGTACCACTGGGGTAAAAAAATGAACCGTCTAAAGGAAGCCAATCGAAATGTACGCGGCGTCGGATTGGGGCTATTGCTTACCGTGTGCGGGTCTTCGGCGTGGGCGATAGATGTCTCGATTCAAGCATCGTTCAGACCAGACTCTGCGAACCCTCAGCAGAATAGATTCAAAAATGACACGCCACCCAGTGGATATTGCGCAGACTATCCGGTTCAGTGCAGCGATAACGAGATGTTCAGCTTGCGCGTGCCGATTCAGTTCCACTCCAATGCGCCGATCGAGGCCAATCATGCATCACCTCGCCAGGGTGCGACATTCAAGGTGCCTGCCCAGTGGAGCGAATTGTCCGTGGTCCATGAGGCGACGGGAGAGCCGGAGACGGTCAGGGTCCGAATTGCAGGTTTGGGCTCTACTTATGTTACCGAAGATGTCATCAGCCTTGTGGGCGGAGGGAGTGACTACCGTATCGCCCACAATCAACTGTGGGGCGCCAGTTGGGTGTATGCGCCTGCTCCCTGCCTGTATAGCGGTGTCGGTTATTTCGGCAGTGAATATTACCGTTTTTTCTGGAAAACACCGACAGAGGGGACTTGTTCGAAGCAGGCTCGGTTCGATGTGCCCTGGTTGCGATACGACTATCTGGATTTTGCCTATGAACTGGTTACGCCCAATCCGTTGGGCATGTCTGCGGGTCGCTATACGGGAAACCTGACCTATAGCGTTGGGCCCAACGGCGATTTCGACATGGGCGATGTCATGCAGCCGACCGATTCGGCGCTGACCTTGAATTTCACCCTGGAAGTGCAACACACGCTCAAGGTCGAGATTCCCCCGGGCGGCAATCGCATCGAACTGGTCCCGCAGGGCGGCTGGCAGGCCTGGCTGACGCAGGGGCGCAAGCCGACACGGCTGTTTCGTGATCAGACGTTTAATCTCTCTTCATCGAGTCGTTTCAAAATGAATCTGGGGTGTCAGTACGTCGTTAATGCTGAAACTTGCGCTTTGAAGGATCGTGTCTCCAACCATTACGTTCCGATAAATGTCAGCGTAACCCTGCCCAATGGTCTGGTGGATGCCGCCTCGCAACCGGTCAATCGTCGGCCGTTGCGACGCGACGGCAGTGGCACCGAGCAGTTCCAGCCACGCTTTTATGTCGATCGCAAGCCTGGAACGTTGCACTTCGAAATTGCGCAGGATCAGGTCGGCGAAATGCTCAAGCCCGGCGTCGCCCGATCCTACTCCGGCCTTGTCACGGTGATCTGGGATTCGGAAGTGGGTTAAGGCGTGAACCCTGATGCATCACCCGATGCATCAGGGTTTCCCGATTATTGCTCTGCGGCTTTTTGCAGTGCTGTGCGGGTCAGCTTTCTGCTCAGCTCTTTTTCTTCGTAGCCCATGTCTTGTAGCAGTCGGAAGTAGACCTCATCACTCATGTCTTCATCGGTAAGCACCACCCTGTCATCGACATTCAGGCGGCGGGCGAGGTCTTGCAGACGTTGTTTGAGTGCGCGTCGTTGCGCAATCTGTTGGTTTCTGGAGCTTGCCCAGGCGTGCTGAGCGTCGCGCAACTCGTCCAGCAAATCACTCTTGGTTTCGTACAGCCGGGTATTGCGCCTGAACTCGTTCGGGTAAGTGTCACGCAAGTATTTCTCCCAGAACGGCTGTTCGAGCATGTCGTTGATCAAACCGTCGCCAGCCTCCATCGACATCACCGTATCGAAGGCGGTGTCGAGGGTTTTGGCGCTCACGCCGGCCAAGGGGCGATACAGCATCGACTCCGATTGCCACGGCAAACCGAGGCGTTGAGCCAGGCCGGTTTCGTAGGCAAGGTAAACCTCCACCTCATCGGGAGTGCCTTCACGGCCGCCGAAATCGGCACGGGCGATGTCATCCACGCGCGCGAGGCGAGCGGCGCCTTTTGCCAGGTTCACCAGTTTGTTTTCGAGGACGGCGTTGGACGTCGACAAGGCATAGGCTTCGGAGGCCAGCACCTTGATGCCCATGTGGTTGAACACTTGGGCCCCGGCATCGGCGCAGGTGGTGGGCGCCCTGGCCATTTCGAACAGTTCATTGCGCAACGGGGTATCCAGGTCGATGGCCTCGACCATGCGCCAGACCCGGCTGCTGAGCTGTTGGCGCAGTTCTCCGCCGGCCCGGTAATCGGCGGAGAGTGTCTGTTTCTGGATCAAGGCAAAGAAATCTTCGGAGCCAGGCTCGGTCATCAGATCGTGCCAGGCGTCCTCGCGGAAAGTACCCAGCCCTCCGACCTCGGGACTCCACCAGACAGAGTCGTCCTTTGTCGGCCATTGACGCATCGTGTCGGCGGCAGCTTCGGCATAGATCTGATCGGGCGCGAGGCCTACCGAACGTCGATAGGCTTTGAACGTGATCAGGTTGGCCTCCGAAAGTTTCTTTGGAAACAATCGGGTCCGCGCCACGATGAAGGCGTCTTCCGAGCCAGGCACGACCGTCGGAATGACGCTGAGCGGGTTCTCCTGCAAATCCAGGAAAAAGCCACGCGGTCGACGTTTGCTGAACGGCCCAAGCAGGCCATCGGGCCAGGTGGTTGCCCCTGTGTTGCTCAAACTCAGGATTCTCAGTTTGGGCATGCGCCCGACATTCGGAAGCATGCCCAGCCGCGTGTTGTCATCGAGCCTGATGGTTTCCAGGTGAGTCAGGTTTCGCAGTTGCTCGACGGCCGACGGGGTCAACGTGATGTCGTTGTTCATCAGCCGCAACGTCCGCAGGTGGTGCATCTTGCCGATTGTCTCGGGAAGTCGCGTCAACTCGCAGTTGCGGGCACTCAGTTGCCGAAGATGCGGGAAGTCGTTCAACAGGCCGGAGGAGCTTTCGGAAAAATTTGTACGATCCAGATTCAGGGTGCTGATCTGATCGACGTAATGTTTGATCTCCGGCGGCAGTTCCTTCCACCAGCGTTCAAGGTCGGGCACATCGAACTCTACGGACAGGTCCAATGCATAACCGCCGTCGGCCGTGGTACTGCGCTCACCGAACACGGTGGGTTTTCTTGAGAAACAATCGATGAGCCGCTCGGCAATGTGCAGCCCGCCACCGCGCACGAACCCTTGTCGGTCAGGCCCCCACGTATCGGGTCGCTGGTTTTGCCACCGGTTAAGCAGCTTGCGCAGGTCATATTGCTCTCGGTCAAGCCTCGTCAGCGTCTGACGTCCTTGCTCTGGCGAACCCAGGGATCGAACGAAGGTAGCGACCTCTCGTTCGTTGAAGTGCGGGTACACATCCTGCACCCGTTCGGTGAGCGTGGCGGCAGTGATGGAGAAGCCGGGGCCGCGCAACAGCATCATGTCTTCGTGGTTCGCCATCGGGCGGATCGGCGGGGCGGCGAGTGCGGTGCGGCGTTCAGCCGGAGTATCGGTCTTGGCCATGACCCATTGCTTGAAAAACGCCCCCTGGCCTGGCCGATAGCCCAACTGCACCTGTTTGTTTTTCGGCAATGCCGTGAGCACGGCTTCGAAAAAATCAGCGGCGTCGTGCAGTTTGTGGTTGTCGGCGTCCCAGACTTCGAACCGGTTGGCCTCATCCTTGACCAGCACCCGCACCGTCGTCGCATCGTGTGCCCCCACGCTGCCGCGCAGTGGTCCGCCATCGTTGCCTTCACGCACCTCGATACGCAATTGCGCGAAGGTGTCGGTATGAATCCTGAGCGCATTCAGCACCAGGCTTTCGGTTTGCGCCACCCACTGCGCGCCGTCATGAAAGCCCTCGTACGCATGGTTGGTCCGGGCTTCGAAGGCGGCTTCACGGGCGCGGCTCTTTAGGCTCAACGGCAGGCGTTGCTCCTGGGTCATGCGCGTGAGGTCGGCCGCGTCGGAACTGTTCAGCAGCGTCTGTGCCGCGCGGGTCGGCAGCTCGGGGAATGTCTGGCGAATGAGTCGGACCTGCGGGTCGTCGGACGCGTCTGCACCTTGGTAAAGCTGATTGACGATGTCTGCGTTCAATCGATTGGCTTCGTCCGCCAGTCGATTGCGCAGGGCTTGCACCTGTTCACTTTTGGCGGTTGACCGACCGAGCATCGCTTGTCGCTCTTCTTCACTGAGAAACTCGACAAGCCTTGGCGCAAACTGTTCGCTCATGAGCTGCGACTGGCTGGTGGACAGTGTCTGCGCCTCGCTCGCCTCGGCATTGCCGTACAGGCGGAAACGCCCGGTCATGTCGGCGTCTTCGTAAACCTTCAGGGCTTTATCCACAGGCCAGCCGTCAAGGTAAGTCGCCAGGGATTCAAACCACCAGGAGGCAGGGTCCAGAGGTTGACCGGTTCGAATCCGTTCAATGGCCTCGCGGGTCTGGCGCTGGATTTTCAAGCGTGTGAGGCTGTCGTCCAGCAGCGGTGGCGGGGCCGTGTTGTCGACGTACATGCGGCGCAGCGCCGCGTCGTCGGTGCCGCTGGCGATGCGCACATTGTCCAGTTCTGCGTCGCTGAAGCCGTCCACGGAATGGCCGAGGCGACGCATCAACGTCGGGCGCTGCCACGCTCGCGGGTTCTCGGCTTCGTGGGTCCAGGCGCCCTGGCCGTTATGTTTCAACCCGGGTAAATAGGCGTTGTCGCGATGCGGGTGCTTGACGCGGTAGTTGCCGGTTTGTGGGTCTTTTTGCACGGCGAAGTGTTTGTCATCCAGCGGCAAAATGTCCTGGCCTTCGTGGGCATGAAGTCCCAATGCGTCAGGTTTGGCTTCAGCGGGTAGTTTTACATCCGGCCTCTCATAAGGCTTGAGATCGGGATGCCACAGTCGAGGTTCGCCATTGGGCAGACTCACCGGTTTCATGCCTTCGATCAGCGGCGAAAGCTTCAGGCGCGCAACGTTGCCGATCTTCACCCCGGCGGCGAATGCCACCAACTGAATGACGTCAGTCACCACGCCGGTGATGTGTTCGGCAGCTTCAGTCCACAGCCCCAGGGTCATATCGACGATGCCTTCGATGACGTCACTGGCCATCTGATACGCCGTGTAGACCATCATCAATTCACCCAGCCCCGGAACGAACGGCGTGACGACCATCAGCGCGACGTTGAAGATGTCCGAGACTATTTTCTTGAAATTTTCCCACCAGGCCCATCGGGCATTGCTATCGCTATCGGCGGTGGACACGGCAATGTGTCGAGCGTCGTTCAGCACCTTGTTGAGCTTCAGCTGGAAGAGGTATTCCCAGAGTTCACCTTGGATCGGTGCCGCCTTGAAATGCAGATTGGGGTTGTCGACCGGCACCTCCCGCCAGCTCGGTCCCTGCTCCAGCGGCGCTTTCTGATGCCATTTCACCTCGAACAGACGCTGCTGCAGCCCGCCGAAAAAATGCCCGCGCTCCGATTGATCGACGAACCGACTGAAGTACTGCTGGTAGGTCATGCCGGTGGATGAAACGACGTTGTTGTCGCGCAGCTGGCGCGTCAGTTCATTCATGAACGCGACGGTCGAGGGGTACTCTTTCAGTGGGTGCTCAGGGTCCTGCGGGACGTAAACAATCACCGGCGTCACCTCACGGATGTGTTGTTCCGGCCAGGGTGTGATCAACACGATTGCGCTCAGCGGGCTGTCGAGAATCGACAGTTCGGCAAATTGCATCACCCGGCCTTTACGGGTGAGGTTGCGCTGGCCATCGAGCATTTTCAGGATCAGGTCACTGGCCTCGGCGTCGATGTCGCCCTTCAGAGCCGCCAATTGGACGGCGGCTTTGAACGCGGCTTTCTCGCTCTCGACGATTTTGAGTTTCAAAAAACCTTGGGCGAGGCCGTCAGTGGGCAGCAACTGTTCTTCGAGGTATTTCGTGTAGCGCGCGCCGATGTCCAGTTCGCGGCAGAGGTTCTGGAACTGGGCAATGGACATTTTGCGTTTGATCGGCAGGACGTCGAAGTGCCCGCGTGCGTCGGGCTGGCTGATGAAGACCGAGTCCGGTTCGCAGGTTTCGTGACGTGCGAAGTTGTGCAGGGCGGCGTCCAGCAATGAGACGGTTCGGGTAACAACACCGCCGGAGACGTCGAAGACATACCACGGGCGTGCTTTGGGTAAGTACAGATGCAGGAACGTGCGGGTGACATCGACATCGACATTGAATTTTTTTTGCAGTGCGTCGGTGAGTAACGGTTCGGCGAACGTGTAAACGTCCTGCACCTCATCCATGAACCGGTCGACTGCATTCTGCGTGGACCAGAGTTCAAGATTGGCTTCTTGTAACGGCGCATGGTCGAAGTCTGTGACGCTTCGGACCCAATGTCCTGAAGCCGTTTGTGTGAGGCTCAGTTCCTGAGCCCGTCGCACTGAAGCGCCTTTGAAAACGGGGTGGATACGGTTCTTGATGAACGCGTAATGGTGGCCTTTATTGTCATCGGCCACGGGTGTCGGTAGCGCTGATATACGTCCGTGTAAGTCAGTCATGCTTTCAATAAACCTTGAGCATTAAGTGGAGTGACCAGCCTAACGCCCGAGGTTCAAAGTAAAAGTCTGAATTCCCGCTGCTTGAAAAGCGTTTTTCCCGGCAAAGCATTGGAATTTTCAATGCCGAAAATAATTATTTACCGCCATCGTTTTTCAGCGTCGTGCGACCTCCACGGGCAGGCATTGCGTATGTGTGCCCGGTTGCAGATACGGCGTGAGAATCGGTGCCATGCCCTTGAGCACTTGCACCGGTAAGGCCGAGGTGAACTTGAAGGCTTCGGCCGTGCGACCGGGTACGAATGCGGTCAACGTACCGAAGTGGCTATCACCGATATAAAACACAAAGGTGGCCGTGCGGTTGATCGACTTCGAACTCAAGATTCGCCCACCGGAACCAATGGCTTCGATGCGGTTGTCACCGGTCCCGGTCTTGCCGCCCATGGCCAGCGGCTTGCCGTCGGGGGTGATGAAACTGCCGGAAACACGTTTGGCCGTACCCGCGTCCACCACGTGCGACAAGGCCTCGCGCATGGCCGTGGCCACTTCGGACGGCATCACCCGTTTACCCACATCCGGGTCGTTGATCAGCTTGGTTTCATAGGGCGTATTCGCCGCGAAATGCAGGCTGTCGATGCGCAGTGTCGGCATGCGCACGCCGTCGTTGAGGATGGTGCCGATCAACTCCGCCAACGCGGCAGGTCGGTCGCCGGAACTGCCGATGGCGGTGGCCAGCGAGGGCACCAGGTGATCGAACGGATAGCCGACTTTCTGCCAGCGCGCGTGAATGTCGAGAAACGCCTCGATCTCCAGCATGGTGCGGATGCGGCCATCACGGGCACCCTTATGCTTGCTTTTGAATAGCCAGCTATAGACTTCCTGGCGTTCAAACTGACTGGCCTTGACGATTTCGCTCCACTTGGCGTCAGGATGATTCAACAAATAACCGATCAGCCACAACTCCAGCGGGTGGACCTTGGCGATGAAGCCCTGGTCCGGCAAATCGTAGATGCCTGGGCTGTAATTTTCGTAAAGCCGTTGCAGGCGTTCGTCCGTGAGTTTCTCGGTGAGCTTGGCGCCTGAGAGGTGCGAGCGCACGAAGGTGTTGAAGCTTTCCTGACTGGCTTGCGGCAACAGGTAGCGATGCACCGCAGCCATGCGAATCGGCGTCGGGCGCATGCTGTCGAGGAAGGTTTCGAGCCGTGCCTGGGTGTCCTTGTTTTTGTAGCGCTTCCAGAATTTCAGCAGGAACGAAGTGCCCTCGCGGTCGGCGAACTCGGCCAGGTATTCCTGACGCCGAGGATCGCGGTCGTCCCCGAGCAGAGCAGCGCTGTTGTTCGGGCCGGAGTAGGTGGTGTAGCGCACCAGATCGCGCATCAGTCGAATGAACGGCAGGTTGATCGATTCGCGCAGGGCATCGCGCAAGGTCGGTATGCGACCGTTGTCTTCCTTGCGGAAGTTGACGAAGGTATGCAGCCCGCCGCCGGTAAAAAAGGCTTCGCCGGGGCTGGCCGAGTATTTGCGGTCCAGCGCGGCGCTGAGCATGGCCGACAGGTTGTGGTCCTTGTTCTCGATCAGGTAATCGACGGCCCAGCGGCTCAGGCGATCCTGATCCGGGACGTCGACTTTCTTCAGTTCCGGGACGGTCATTTCGGCGTACTTGTCGTGCAGTTCGGCAATGATTTGCAGATAAGTCGTCAGTACCCGCATTTTCGCGGTGGAGCCCAGTTCCAGTTTGCTGCCTTCATTGATATCAAATGGCTGATCGGTGCTGTCGGTTTGCACGCGCACCCGCGAACCGTCCGGGGTCAGTTCGAACAGCGTGAAGCTGTAGCGCACTTGCGTGGTGCTGGTGGGGGTGAGCAGGCGTTCGCCCATCAAACCGATCTGCGTTGCAAACGCCGGGTCGGCCAAGTGCTTGAGGTACTCGGTGACCTGGGTTTGCAGTTCGCCTTGCAGGGTGCTGGTGGCGGAGAGATCGAGGCGATCGAGGTCGTACAGCGGACGATTGAGCAACCCGCCCAGGCGACTGCGCGCCACGCTGATGCCTTTGTTGGTTTCGATCGGTTGAATGGTCGGCTGGGTCTGCCAGTCGCGATAGGTCACTTTGCTGGCCAATGCGGCGGCGGCGAACGGCGCGTCGATCACAAAGTTTTGCGCCAACAGGCGAATGTGGCTGTCGGTGAGGTCGGCCAGCTCATCGCGGCCCTTGGTCAGGTAGTGGGAAGGGCGGCGCTGGGCAATCATCAACGACAGCATTTCACGCAGGGCCAGGCCTTTTTCCGCCATGGCCTTTGGATCCGTGTCGGTACTGGCCAGCCGTTCGTTGGCCTTGTTGAAGTCGGCGCCGTACCAGACACGCAAACCTTCGGCCATGCCGTGCACTTCCCCGTGGCCGGGCACGGCGGACAGGGGCACGCTGTTGAGGTAATCACGCACCACGTTCTGGCGCGCCGCAAGCGTTTCCGGCCCGGCCTGATAGGCGCGCACGCTGGCGGAAATCATCTGGCGGATTTTTTCCCCGCCGGACACGGTCAAGCCGTCGGGCGAGTGTCGATACTTCTCGAGTTGCGTCGCGAGGGTACTGCCGCCCGCCGATTGGCCAGGCATGTGCAGCATTTTGGCGACCTGCGACCACGCCGCCATGCCGAAGCGTGGCCAATCCACGGCGGGGTTGGCCCGGGGCTGACGAGGGTCGAGCAGGAAGCGGTTTTCGATGAACAGCAAACTGCTGACCACCACCGGCGGAATCGCGTCAAAGCTTGAATAGAGCTGCTGCGGGTATTTGTACTGATAAAGCGGCGCCGCATGGCAATCGGTGATCGACAATCCTGCCTGGATCTTTTCCGCATAGGGCACGAAAAAGCCTTTGTCGGTGTAGTCCATCAACGGTTGGGAAAAGCGGGTCTGTGCCGCAACGACGTAGTCGCGCTTGATCAGGCGCGGCAGGAATTCACCCAGAGAGCTGTAGCCCAGACGCAAGTCAAAAGGGCCGGCCCCTGGATAGCGAATGGAGTCGCTTGGGCCTGGCTTCAGTTCGTAACTCAGGGTAGCGGCATATTTGCTGGCTTCCCGGGATTGAAACTTCGAGGTACGCATTTCCCTGGCAGCGGCCAACCCCAGAGCAATCAGGATAATCAACACCAGCAACCAAAACGCCTTCCACCCGTGTTTGGTACGACTACGACGGGGTTTTTCGGGGATAGGCGCTTCATCCACACGTTCAGTCGGGACCACAGTTTTACTCGTATCGGTTTGCCATAACGCGCCCATAGTCGACTGATCCATTCACGCAGATTGATCGGACTTGTTTGAAGCTTAGACGGTGGATGCTGCCGGTGAAAAAATTGTGAACACCCGGATATCGAATATTCACCCTGACGGGGAGTGAGCGAATGTTCTCTTTGCGGGGGGCTGGCTTGTTGGGGGTGGCGATTTCACGGGCGCCATCGCCAGCAAGCCGGCTCCTACAGGGGGGAGGTGAGCCCGATGTTTTGGACTGTGTCCCCGATCCGTAGGAGCCAGCTTGCTGGCGATGGCGATTTCACGGACGCCATCGCCGGCAAGCTGGCTCCTACAGGAGTGCCGTACTAGAGCCATCGCCACGTAAATGCTGCCTAGGTAGGGGCATGACGATGCACCAATGCTGTGCAATACTCCGCGCCGCTTTAGCGGTAAAAATTCCTACAAAAAGTCAGGTAATGCACCTACAGAAGCCACGCTTTTGCCGAGATTTCTCGCTGAATATTGTGGGTTGTAGAGTGAAATATCCTGCAGGAAGCTTTTTAGACTGCACGCCCCGCTGATCTTGAAGGGTTTTGCCCTGCAGGACGGTTCTGCCCACGAAGCAGGTCCGGTTTCAGGCAAGCAATGGCTTATCGGTCAGCGCTTCGACACTCGGTGGTCATATCCAATAACAAGACGAGGTTGTACCCCTATGCCAGTCGGCAATCACCTGCCCCACGGCGAGACCGCTCAGGGCGGCCCGCTTAAACGCGAACTCGGCGAACGGCATATTCGCTTGATGGCACTCGGTGCCTGTATCGGTGTCGGTCTGTTTCTCGGTTCGGCCAAGGCCATTGAAATGGCTGGCCCGGCCATCATGCTGTCCTACATCATCGGCGGTCTGGCGATCCTGGTGATCATGCGCGCCCTCGGCGAAATGGCTGTGCACAACCCGGTCGCCGGCTCCTTCAGCCGTTATGCCCAAGACTACCTTGGCCCGTTGGCGGGCTTCCTGACTGGCTGGAACTATTGGTTCCTGTGGCTGGTGACCTGTGTCGCGGAAATTACCGCAGTGGCGGTGTACATGGGCGTCTGGTTTCCCGAGGTCCCGCGCTGGATCTGGGCACTCGCCGCGTTGGTCAGCATGGGCTCGATCAACCTGATCGCCGTAAAAGCCTTCGGTGAATTCGAATTCTGGTTCGCCCTGATCAAGATCGTCACCATCATTGCGATGGTGATCGGCGGCGTCGGCGTGATCGCATTCGGTTTCGGCAACGACGGCGTGGCGTTGGGGATTTCCAATCTCTGGGCTCACGGCGGCTTCATGCCGAACGGCGTGCAAGGCGTGTTGATGTCCCTGCAAATGGTGATGTTCGCCTACCTCGGCGTCGAGATGATCGGCCTGACCGCCGGTGAAGCGAAGAACCCGCAGAAGACCATTCCAAACGCGATCGGCTCGGTGTTCTGGCGGATTCTGCTGTTCTACGTCGGCGCGCTGTTTGTGATTCTGTCGATCTACCCGTGGAATGAAATCGGCACCCAGGGCAGTCCGTTTGTGATGACCTTTGAGCGTCTGGGCATCAAGACCGCGGCTGGCATCATCAATTTTGTGGTGATCACTGCTGCACTGTCGTCCTGCAACGGCGGCATTTTCAGTACGGGGCGCATGCTCTACAGCCTGGCGCAGAATGGTCAGGCCCCGGCCGGTTTTGCCAAGACGTCGAACAACGGGGTGCCGCGTCGTGCGCTGTTGCTGTCGATTTTTGCCTTGCTGTTGGGGGTGTTGCTTAATTACCTGGTACCGGAAAAGGTCTTTGTCTGGGTGACGGCCATTGCTACTTTCGGCGCGATCTGGACCTGGGTGATGATCCTGCTGGCTCAGCTCAAGTTTCGTAGTGGCCTGAGCGCCAGCGAACGGGCTGGGTTGAAATACAAGATGTGGTTGTACCCGGTCAGTTCGTATCTGGCACTGGCGTTTTTGGTGTTGGTGGTTGGGTTGATGGCGTACTTCCCGGACACTCGGGTGGCGCTGTATGTGGGGCCGGCGTTTTTGGTGCTGCTGACGGTTTTGTTTTATGTGTTCAAGCTGCAGCCGACTGGTGTTGCGGTGCGCTCGGCGGCCTAGGGATTGGATGGGGGGCATATCCGTTGCTGTGGTCACGGCGACTATCGGTTCCGCCCTTACGGCGGGTTACTTGGAAAAGCGCCAAGTAACCAAGCGCCCGCGCCCCTGACGTACGGTGGCTCGCTAATGCTCGCCATGCCCTCGCTCCGGTCCTGCTCCGTGGGCCCGGAGCGAGGGCATGCCGAGCCTAGGCGAGGCACCGAACGAAAGGGGCGCGGGCGCTTGGTTACTTGCCGCTTTTGCAAGTGACTCGCCGTAAGGGCGAAACCATTAGCGGCCGTTACCGCAGGAATGGATATGTACGCCTGAAAGAGAATGGTCGCCGGATAGACCGCTATCGCCGACAAACCAGCCCCTACAGAGAGATCCGTTCAGCTGCCGAACGCTGCGACCTGTTGACCGGCTGGTTCAACCGTTTATTAAACTCCAACCAGGCCCCCAACAACGCCATCAACCCCGCACCCACCAAGGCTGTGAATATCTGCATGGCAAACGCATCGTCGGTCATGGCATTGACCATGTCCGCCAACGGCGCCAGCAACACGCCGAGGCAAAAGATTTCCAGCGAATAACGCCCCATGCGACAACTTTGCTGCGCCAGCCAGTTTTGCGTCCAACCAGTATCGGGCAACAGCTTCGCCGTGACATACGCCAGCGCCAGAAAGTGCAGCAACCGCACCGGCGACAAGTCAGTCTTGCTGATCGGGTACAACAGGTTGCTCAGCCACGCAGGCATCAGCGCATCATGAATTTCCGGCCACCGCCAGGAAACGGTCAGCACGCCGGTAACCACCACATACACCACGGCACTGACAAACAACGGCCGGCGCAGCAACGGGCGCGTGTCAGGTAACCGGGGGCGCTGCCCGTAAGTCGCCGCCGCGCCGCCCAGCACAAACAGCAGTTGCCAGACCACGGGGTTGAAGTACCACACGCCATCCTTGATGGCCGCCAGGTTCCAGCCGAACCACGGCGCCAGCAGGTACACGGTCAACGACACGGCCACCACCGCCCATGGTTTGCGCACCAGCATCGGCAGCGCCAGCGGCAAGCCGGCCAGCAGCACGATGTACAGCGGCAGCGGGTCCATGAGGTTCGGCTTGAAGCGCAGCAGCAGTTCATCGACCAGGGCTTGCTGCGGGTTGGTGATGAAGTGGTGCATGCCCATTTCCTCCACCAGATCCCTCGTTTCCACGTGGCTGTTGGCGAAGAACACGATGCCCATCAGCATCGCCAGCAAGAAAATATGCACCACGTAGAGCACCCAGGCGCGGCGCAGAATCTTCACGCAGGCAATCAGATAACCGTCCCGTCGGAAGATTTTCCCGTAGGCCAGGACCGCTGCGTAACCGGCGAGAAACACGAAAATTTCCGCGGCATCGCTGAAACCGAAGTTACGCGGGGTGATTTGACCGAGGGGGTTGTGAGGCACGTGATCCCAGAAGATGAAGATCAGCGCCAGGCCTCGAAAAAAGTCGATTCGGTGATCGCGTTCAAACGTCATGACAGCGGGCTCGTGAACGGGTGTTGAATAAGGAGTGGTCAGCGCGGCAAAAGGTGCGCGCCGCGCATC
Source organism: Pseudomonas sp. PDM02 (assembly GCF_014852285.1). Taxonomy (NCBI): domain Bacteria; kingdom Pseudomonadati; phylum Pseudomonadota; class Gammaproteobacteria; order Pseudomonadales; family Pseudomonadaceae; genus Pseudomonas; species Pseudomonas sp. PDM02. The sequence continues at coordinate 45,794 of NZ_JACVBL010000012.1, forward strand.
GGCGGCGCGCAGGGTGGCGCGATTCGACGACAATTGCAAAAAACACGCTATTACTGAATGTCTCAGATGTGACTGGCTGAAAGAAACCATCCACTGGTCTGCCCGCGCGATGGCGCGCCCGAATAATGGTGCATGGCAGCTGTCGAATCTTTACCGAGCATGGTTCAGGAGCGTGAAACGTGAAGGTTTCGCTGATCGTTCCGGTCTTCAACGAAGAGCAAGCGATCAGCCTGTTTTATCAGGCCGTGCAGCGCGAGTTGAGGCTGGGCGGCGACGAGATCGAGATCGTATTCATCAACGATGGCAGCTCCGACCGGACGGCCGAACAGGTCAAGGCACTGGCGCAGGTCGACGAGCGTGTGTTGTTGATCAACTTTTCGCGCAACTTCGGCAAGGAACCGGCGTTGTTCGCCGGCCTGGAATACGCTTCTGGCGATGCGGTGATCCCCATGGACGTCGACTTGCAGGACCCGATCAGCGTCATTCCACTGTTGATTGACGAGTGGCAAAAGGGCGCGGACGTGGTGCTCGCCAAACGCCGCAACCGGGCCACCGACGGTTACCTCAAACGCCACAGCGCGGCGCTGTTCTACCACGTGCTGAACCGTATCGCGTACACCCGGATCGAAGAGAACGTCGGTGATTTCCGGTTGATGGATCGCAAGGTAGTCAACGTGATCCGCGCACTGCCCGAGCATCAATTGTTCATGAAAGGCGTGTTGTCGTGGGCCGGGTTCACCACCGCGGTGGTGGAGTACGAACGCGCCGGGCGCGTGGCCGGCAGCAGCAAGTTCAATGGCTGGAAACTGTGGAACCTGGCACTCGAAGGCGTGACGTCGTTCAGCACCGTGCCGCTGCGTTTGTGGACGTATGTCGGCGGCGGCATTTCGATTTTCGCGGTGCTTTACGCGGTGTACATGGTGCTGGACAAGATTTTCTTCGGCAACAGCGTACCCGGTTACCCATCGTTGATGACCGCCATTCTGTTTCTTGGCGGTGTGCAGTTGATTGGTATCGGCATCCTCGGTGAGTACGTCGGCCGGATCTACATCGAGGCCAAGCACCGGCCGCGCTACGTGGTCAAAGACATCGTCGGCGGCAAAGACCGGCTCGGGCTTTAGCATGGGCCGATTTCGCGATGTGCTCGGCAAGGAACTCGGCGGCCGACAGGTCTGGCTGTTTTTTCTGCTCGCGACGTTGCTGTATGTACTGCCGCTGATCCTCGCGGACTACCCGTACATCGATGACAACTGGCGATCCCTGTCGGCGGGCATGGCCTGGGCGGAGCAGGGGCGCCTGTTTACCCAGCTGTTCTACAACCTGCTCACTTTCGGCAGCGCGGCGCCTAACATCTTTCCCTTGCCGCTATTGATCGCCACGCTGGCCATGGCCTCGGCACTGACCCGGCTGACGTTTCATTACTTTGCGCAACCGACGCTCGCCTGTTGCCTGGTGCCCTTGCCACTCTGGTACAACCCGTTTTTTCTGCAAAACCTGTCTTATCAATATGACGGTCCCGCCATGGCCCTGAGCCTGGTGGCGGTGATCTACGCGATCACCTTTCGTCATCCTTCGCGCAGCCTGCAATGGCTGGTGCCTTCGTTCCTGATTGCACTGGCGCTGGGGCTTTATCAGATCAGCCTCAATGTGTTTGTGGGATTGTGTTGCCTGGAACTGCTGCGCGGCGTAAATGACCGTTTGGCCTGGCCGCAGTTGTGCAGGCTGATCGGCTGGAAACTGGCGCAGGTCACCATGGGTTGGCTGATGTATTGCGTCAGCGCCGTGGCGTTCATGGCGCAGGATCGCGCGCTGCTGTTGAACTGGACCGCCGCGCCGCTGCTGCAACTGCAGATCAACATCGGCAGAGTGCTGGAAAAAGTCGTGCTGCTGTTTCATGGCGGATTGGTCTGGGTGTTCACCGCGCTGTTGCTGTGCGCCATCGCCGGCGCTGTGCAATTGGGGCTGAAGGTGTGGAAGCGTCAGGACAACGGGCCGAAGAAAGCGTTGATCGGCCTGTTGTGTCTGCTGACCTTGCCGGTCGTGACGCTGCTGGTGTCCGGCGTCGCGCTGTTTTTTCGCGACTTCAACGAGGGCGCTCGAACCCTGATGGGCTTCGCGGTTTTATTGATGCTGTTGTTCTACTTGAGCCATCTGGCGCTGGCGCAACTCCATGAACGACTGACGCTGTTGCTGGCGGTGCCACTGCTGGCGATGCTGTCGTTGTCGTTTGCCTACGGTCGGGTGCTGACGGTACAGAAAGCCTTCAGCACCAGCGCGCTGTTCAGCCTTGAGCACGACATTTCGACGCATCGGGAATTGCGCGAGGCCAAGCGGATTTACATGTCGGTGACGTATTCCGATCACTGGCTGTCGGGGGCCGCAGGTTCGTTCAAGCAGATGCCGGTGTTGCACTATCTGCTGAACATCGACTTTTTCATGCTGGCCGAGAATCTGCCGAAGCTCGGCATCACCAACGTGGTCGCGGAGAAGGAGCGCCGCAATGCGACACGGGTGGGTTATCTGGGGTATCCGCCGTTGCTGGAGCGCCCGTACTACCGGATTTACCTGCTGGGGGACTACGGTTTTATCGTCATGAAAGAACCGGCCCCGATCAAGGCGCTTCGCTGGTGACGACGGGCCTCAGAACGCATCCATCAGCACGATAATGCAATCCCGGGCCTGGAAACGGTTGATCTGCGGCACCAACCGCCGAAAGTGCTCAGACTGGCAATGAGCATCCAGCGCCGCCTGATTCGGCCATTGTTCGACGAAGATAAAGTGGCCGGGGTCTTTTTGATCGATGAACAGGTCGTAAGCGATGCAATCGGGCTCCAGTCGAGTCTTCTCGACCAGTTCGGTGTACCACGGGCGAACCGTTTCAATGTATTCGGGTTTGATGAAATCCTGAGCGATTACTTTCAGCAAAATGTTCTTCCTTGGTGTAAAGCCAGCCTCCCTACGAGACTGGCGTTCAAACAGTGTTTACGCCGCAGCCAACTCATTGGGCTCAAAACTGTCCGCCCGCGCCATCTGCCACATGCGTGAGTAGAACTCGCCGTTCACTTCTCCTGTGAGCAACTCCCCCGGTTTCAAAAACACATGCAGCTGCGAGAACAGCTTGATCTCGGTCGCCGACATGCGCCGCACCAGGTGCTTGGCCGACAACTGCGACGGATGATCGAGGCCGGCGGCGGCGAGCATTTCCGCTAGTGCCTTGAGGGTGTTGCGGTGGAAGTTGAACACCCGCTGGGCCTTGTCCGGGACGACGAGGGCACGCTGGCGCAGGGTGTCCTGCGTGGCGACGCCGGTCGGGCATTTGTTGGTGTGGCACGACTGCGACTGGATGCAGCCGATGGCGAACATGAAGCCGCGCGCCGAGTTGGCCCAGTCGGCGCCGATGGCCAGCACGCTGGCGATGTCGAAGGCGCTGACAATCTTGCCGCTGGCGCCGAGTTTGATTTTGTCCCGCAGGTTCAGGCCCACCAGCGTGTTGTGCACGAACAGCAGACCTTCGCGCATCGGTACGCCGATGTGGTCGGTGAACTCCACAGGCGCTGCCCCCGTGCCGCCTTCCTTGCCATCGACGACGATGAAGTCCGGGAGGATGCCGGTTTCCAGCATAGCCTTGGCGATGCCCATGAATTCCCACGGATGGCCGAGGCAGAACTTGAAGCCCACCGGTTTGCCGCCGGACAGTTCACGCAATTGCTGGATGAAGTGCATCAGTTCGATCGGCGTGGAAAACGCACTGTGCCGCGATGGCGAGATGCAGTCTTCGCCCATCAGGATGCCACGGGTTTCAGCGATTTCCTTGGTGACCTTGTGCTTGGGCAGAATCCCGCCGTGGCCGGGTTTGGCGCCCTGGCTCATCTTGATTTCGATCATCCGTACTTGCGGCGTTTGCGCTTGGGCGGCGAAGCGTTCCGGGTCGAAGCGACCGTCTGCGGTGCGGCAACCGAAGTAGCCGCTGCCGAGTTCCCAGGTCAGGTCGCCGCCGTTTTCCCGGTGATACGCGCTGATGCTGCCTTCACCCGTATCGTGGGCGAAGTTGCCGAGCTTGGCGCCCTGGTTCAAGGCGCGAATGGCGTTGGCGCTGAGCGAACCGAAACTCATGGCCGAGATGTTGAACACCGATGCCGAATACGGCTGTGTGCACTGCGGGCCGCCGACCAGGGTTCGGAAACTGCTTGGGTCACTCAACGGCGCCGGGCGCATCGAGTGGCCGATGAATTCGAAACCCGACTGATACACATCGATCAACGTGCCGAAGGGTTTGTCGGCGCTTTCGTTCTTGGCGCGGGAATAGACCAGCGAGCGCTGGGCCCGGGAGAAGGGCAGGGCGTCGCTGTCGGATTCGAGCAGGTACTGGCGGATTTCCGGACGGATGCCCTCCACCAGATAGCGGATGTTGCCGAGGATCGGGTAGTTGCGGCGTACGGCGTGAGGGCTTTGCAGCAGATCAAACAGGCCCACGAGGCTCAGGACACCGGTGACAGCGGTGATCGGCCAGAGCCAGTCGTGTTCCAGGAACGGCAGACTGGCGAGGGTGAAAATCACACAGACGGCAAAGAAGGCGTAGCGGCTCAGGAGTGACAGGCTCATACGGTTTCCTTGGGTTCGGACTCGGTTGTGTTCGGCACACCTATCCCTGTAGGAGCGAAGCTTGTTCGCGAAAGCAACATTTCAGCCAACATCAATGTTGAATGTGATGGCCTCTTCGCGAGCAAGCTTCGCTCCTACGGGACCGTGCTGTGTCAGGCATTCTGCGCCTGGAGGAAAATCGAAAACAGCTCGGACTGGGACTTGATCCCCAGCTTGCTGTACATGTGTTTCTTATGGACTTTCACGGTTTCGACAGAGATTTCCAGCTTACGGGCGATTTCTTTACTGGAGCAACCGCTGAGCATCAAACGCCCGACATCCAGCTCCCGGGCGGTCAGTTGCGCGCCTTTGAGTTGTTGCACCGAGGCTTCCAGCTGCACCCGCCAGTCACCTTGGACCGGTGCCGGCGCGAGAGCCACGACTTCGTTGATTTCGTAGGGCAGGCGCTGACGCAACAAACCCAGCACCCACGGCTGGATCAACGACAGCAACGCGATCTGCTGGCCGCTGAAACGCTGTTTGCTGCCCAGTGACAGGCACAACGTGCGGTCGCCTTCGAGCTGACAATTGAACTGGATTTCATCGGCCACCACATTCAGACGAAAGTAGCGCTGGTAATACTCGGTCAGCTCAAAGTGCTCCGGCGCCACTTCCGACAGGCGATACAGCCCGGTGCGCGATTGCTCGCGGCAGGCGATGTAGAACGGGTCGAGCAGGTACAAACCGCGCAGGTAATCCTGGAACAACTGATCCGGGCTGCCGTCTTCACCGGGACATTCGGCGAACACTTGCGGGTGCTGATCCGCGCTGAAAAGCAGCGCCACCCAACTGTCGAAGGTCACGTATTGATCCAGTAACCGGACAAGCTGCGTCCAGAAATTCGGCTTGTCGAGGGCGTCGATCAGTTGCCCGACCGAACGGTGCCAGGCGATGTCGTCTAACGAAAGTGTCATGCATCTACCCCTATCGGGTTACCCCAGCCGCGTGATTCCCTGGCCGGTTGCTTGCTGCGCATACTGGCGCACAGACAACGACCGGGCAATCTTTCTGCCGCCCGGCCACTAGAACAAGGACTACCCATGAAGGTCGAACTCGCCCAACTGGCGGGCCGTGACAACGACACGGCTTACAACCTCGAACGCGCGCTGGCGGCGATTGCGGCCTGCGCCGCCGACACGCAGTTGATCATGTTTCCCGAAAGCCACTTGATGGGCTTCCCGTCGGCCGAGACCGTGGCAGCCGTTGCCGAACCGCTGAACGGTCCGACCGTCAGCGCAATCGTCGCCGCGGCCCGCGAGCACAACATCGCCGTGGTGATCGGTACGGCGGAAAACGACAACGGTCGTTTTTTCAACACCACGCTGCTGATTACCCCGCAAGGCATCGCACTGAAATACCGCAAGACGCACCTGTGGGCGTCGGATCGCGGCGTGTACGAGCCGGGCGACCGCTACGCCACGTGCCTGTGGAACGGCGTGCGGGTCGGCCTGCTGATCTGCTACGACATCGAATTCCCGGAAACCGCCCGCGCCCTGGCGCAACTGGGCGCTGAATTGCTGATCGTCACCAACGGCAACATGGACCCGTACGGCCCGACGCACCGCACCGCGATCATGGCCCGCGCCCAGGAAAACCAGGCGTTTGCGCTGATGGTCAACCGGGTGGAAGAGGGCGATGGCGGGTTGTTGTTCGCCGGCGGCAGTGCGCTGGTGAATCCGCTGGGCACGCTGTTGTTCGAGGCCGGGCGCGAGGAAGGGCAGTTTGCGGTGGAGCTGGATCTGAATCAGCTGACCTCCGCGCGGCAGGATTATCGGTACCTGGATGATCAGCGGCTGAAGTTGCCGGGGGAGATGGTTGAGCATGCTTCTGGATTGCGGGAGCTGCTGATTCCCAAGAATTGATCCGGATTCTGTGTCGCTCGGGCTGACGCCATCGCGAGCAAGCCCGCTCCCACAGGTTGTTCGCGGTCCATGTGGGAGCGGGCTTGCTCGCGAAGGGGCCCTCCCAGGCAAGACATCTGTTTGACGCTTCACCCAGAACAACAAACGCAACACCCGTAATTTGCGCCGAACTCGGCTCTGCCATAAATCCAATAAAATTCGGAGTAGTCGCTCATGGCTCGTTTGCAACGCACCCTGTCATTGGGGTCGGTGGTGCTGTTTGGCATCGCCTACATGACGCCGATCATTGTGCTCGGCACTTTCGGCATCCTCGCTCAATCCACCGCTGGCATGGTGCCGGCCGCGTACCTCGCGGCGCTGGTGGCGATGTTCTTTACCGCCATGAGTTACGGCCGGATGGCCTCGGCATTCCCTGTCGCTGGCTCGGCCTATAGCTACGTGCGCAAGGCGATCAGCCCGAAACTCGGTTTCATCGCCGGTTGGGCGGTGCTGCTCGATTACCTGTTCCTGCCGATGGCAATCTGGCTGATCGGCGCGGCTTACCTCAACTCCGCATTCCCGGCCGTGCCGCAATGGATCTGGGTGCTGGCGTTCATCGGCATCACCAGCGCAATCAATATCGTTGGCCTGAAACTGGCCAACGGCATCAACGCCTTGCTGATGCTGGTGCAGTTTCTGGTGCTGATCGCCTTCGTCGCGTTGTGCGTCCACTACGTTGGCGGCGATGCGAGCACGCCGTTGTGGTCGGTGAAACCGTTCTTCAACGGCGACATGCAGATGCCACTGATCATGAGCGGTGCCGCCATCGCCTGTTACTCGTTCCTCGGTTTCGACGCGGTCAGTACCCTGACCGAAGAAACCCGCGACCCGCGCCGCACCATCCCGCGGGCGATCATGCTGATCACCCTGATCGGCGGGCTGATCTTCGTTGGCGTGTCGTACTTCGTGCAGATCGCGCACCCGTCGTTCCAGTTCGACAGCGTCGATTCGGCGGCCTATGAAATTGCCCGCAACATCGGTGGCGACCTGTTCGTGTCGATCTTCCTGATCGGTCTGATCGTCGGTCAATTCGCCTCGGGGCTGTCGGCTCAGGCCAGCGGTTCGCGCCTGCTCTACGCCATGGGCCGCGACGGCGTGTTGCCGAAATCTTTCTTCGGTACGTTGCATGAGCGTTTCGGGACGCCGATCAACAGCATCCTGCTGTGCGCAGTGGTGGCGTTGCTGGCGCTGAAGCTGGACGTCACCACCTCGACCTCGTTCATCAACTTCGGCGCGTTCCTGGCGTTCAGCCTGGTGAACCTGTCGGTGATTTTTCACTACTGGATTGGCGGCGAGAAAAAGGGGCTGCGTGAGTTGGTGCTGTTCCTGATCTTCCCGTTCATTGGCCTGGCGGCGGATTTGTGGCTGATGGTCAGCCTCGATCACCTGGCGATTTACCTGGGCCTGTGCTGGCTGGCGATTGGCGTGGTGTACCTGGCGGTGCTGACCGGCGGATTCCGTCGCCAGCCGCCGGAGATGGATTTTCAGGAAGCCACCTGAGGTACGCCGAATTCCTGTAGGAGCCTGGCTTGCTGCGGGCGGCGTTCCGACGATAGCGGTCTGGAGATTTACATCGCTCATGAGATTGCTATCGCCAGCAAGCCGGCTCCTACAGTGGGGGCTGTGTTCAGGCAGTGGGTTTTGATTGGTGGATCGGCAGTTCGACGCGGAAAGTGCTGCCAACGCCGACTTCACTCACCACCGAAATATCCCCCCGGTGTTTCTTCACGATGCCATAGGACAGGGACAACCCCAGCCCGGTCCCCTGGCCCACCGGTTTGGTGGTGAAAAACGGGTCGAAGATTTTCTGCAGGCTGGCCGGCGGGATGCCGGTGCCGGTGTCGGCGACTTCGATCCACACCTTTTCACCGTCGATTCCCGTGCGCAGGGTGAGGGTGCCGCGTTCCGGGCCGATGGCCTGCGAGGCGTTGACGATGAGGTTCATGATCACCTGGTTGATCTGCGAGGGCAGGCATTCGATGTCGGGGAGGTGCTGATAGTCCTTCACCACATCGGCCTTGTACTTCAGTTCATTGGCCACGATGTTCAGCGTCGATTCGATGCCTTGCTGCAGATTCGCCCACTGCCATTCCTGGTTGGAGTCCGCCCGCGAGAATTCCTTCAGGTCTTTGACGATCTGCCCGACGCGGCTGATGCCGTCCTTGGATTCCTTGATCAGCAACGGGATGTCGTCGCGCAGGAATTCCAGTTCGATCCGCTCACGCAGCTGTTGCAAACGCTCGACCAGCTCGCTGGAATCTATTGCCTCTTCCGCATCCCGATAAGCGTCGAGCATTTCCTGCAGCTGTTTGAAATAGCCATCGAGGGTGCCGAGGTTGGAGGAAATGAAACCGATGGGGTTGTTGATTTCATGGGCGACGCCGGCCGCCAGTTGCCCCAGTGAGGCGAGTTTTTCCGACTGCACCAATTGCGATTCAAGCTGTTTGCGTTCGTCGATTTCCCGTTGCAATGCCTCACTGGCCTGTTTGAACTGTGTCGTTCTCTGGTCCACCAGATGCTCCAGGTGGCTCATCTGCACAAAGGCCCGTTCGGTCATGTCCCATTTGGTCAGCAGGGTGTTGGCCATCTGCTGGACTTCAATGTTGTCGAACGGCTTTTTCAGAATCAGCAGACGGTCGTGCGCCTGCAAACGGTCCAGCAGTTCATCCCAGGAATAGTCGGAGTAGGCGGTACACACCACCACTTGCAGGCGCGGGTCTTCCTGCCACAGATGCTCGATGGTTTGTGCGCCGTCCCAGCCTTCGGGCATGCGCATGTCGACGAAGGCCAGCGCGTAGGGCTGGTTTTGCTGCAAGGCTTCTTGGAGTTTGCCCAGACCCTCTTGGCCGCCATACGCCGAATCCAGCTCGAACAGTGCGCGGGTGGATTTCACTTCACTGCCGAACAGCGCGGCCTCCATCTCGTCCAGCTCGACGGTCTGCACGGGCGTCGGCGTGAGGATCTTGCGAAAATCCACATGAATGGACGGCGTGTCATCGATCAGCAAAATGCGGCGGTTCGACAGTTCGCTCATGCCTCCTCCATGACGGTTTTCAGCGGGATCTGCAGGGTGAACAGCGCGCCCTTGCCCGGCCCGTCGCTGTGGGCGGTGAGGTGGCCGTTCATCTCGATGGCCGCCAATGCGCAACTGTGCAGACCAAAGCCGTGACCTTCCTTGCGGGTGGTAAAGCCGTGGGCAAAGATGCGCGTCATGTTTTCCGGGGCGATGCCTTCGCCGTCATCCTTGACGCTGACTTGCAGCGTGGCGTCGTCGACCACTTTGACCCCGAGGGTCATCTGTCGCGGGCGGTTGCTGAGGTCGGACATCGCGTACTTGGCGTTGCTGATCAGGTTGATCAGGATCAGCAGCAACCGGTGCTTGTCGCCCATGACCTGCGGCACCTCGCCGTACTCCTTGACCACCGTGACGTGATGCCGGGTCAGCGCGCCGGAATTCATGCGCAGGGCATCCTCCAGCAATTCGCTGATGTGCAGCGGCTCCACCAGGCTGTTGGCGCCCGCGTAGGATTGCTGGGTGGCGACGATGTCCTTGATGTGGTCGACACTTTTGCTCAGTTGGGCCAGTTCGTCGCTCATGCCTTGCTGTTCGAGGGCGATGGCCTCGACCAGTTGGTTGAGGTAGCCGGGCAGCAACTTGCCTTTCTCGTCCTGGGTCAGGAAGGTGCCGAGGTCGCCGGGGTGTTCGTTGATCAATTGCATGGCTTTGCCCAGCCCCTGGGCCTTGCTGGCGCGCAGTTTGCGCGAGACCAGGTCGGCCGAGATGTTGACGCTGTTGAGCACGTTGCCGACGTTGTGCAGCACGTTGGTGGCGATCTCGGCCATGCCGGCCTGCCGCGCGGTGTCGAGCAGCTCGCTCTGGGTATCCTTGAGTTCACGGGTGCGTTCTTCTACCCGCAATTCCAGTTCGTCATTGGCGGTTTTCAGGGCTCTGTTGACGCGATTGATGATGCTGAAACTGCGCATCAAGTGAATAGCCAGGTACACCAGCAACAGGACCAGCAACACCGAGAACACCAGCATGTAAAAGTGATAACGCTGCTCGACCACATCGGCCTGTTGCTGGTCCTTGTTCAACAGGCTGGTGATGTCGTCCAGGCGCTCGGCGACGGGAATCGCTTCGATATTTCCCAGCAAGCGGTTGACCACCGGTTGTTCGCGCAGAATCAGTGAAATGTGGGTGCTCAGAATATCGATCGGGCTGTGAAACTGCTCGGGCAGGCGCAGCTTGTTCACCCCTAGCTTGTTCAGCCCGACCAGAATGTCAGCGGCCTTGTCGTCGGAAGTGACCTGGGCGAACTCCAGGCTGCTGAGCAGCAAATCGTAAGTGTCGGTGGCGATGTTCTGCAGTTGTAGTTTGTCGCCATCGACCAACCGGGCCAGTGGTTCCTGAATGTCGTCCTCGGCGGTGGGCAGGAACGCCAGTGAATTGCGCAGCAGCGCGTTGTGGGACTTGAACTGCTCCACCAGCCGGGTCTTTTCCTCGATGGCGGCCAGGTACGCATCATGGCTGGCGCGCCAGATCGGCGAGTCGTTGCGGCCGTGGTTCGACTCCATGGTGTCGAACCGCTCCCACAGCTTTGTCATCTCGGTCAGCGGTGCGACCAACGGATCGTAGTTGTGGTTGGTGGCGATCCTGGCCTTGAGAATCTCGGTTTCCCATTGCGCATTGAGCTGCTTTATCCGGCCGATCAGGTCCCGGGATTCGGCGTAGGCCGACGTCTCGTTCGAATTCGACTTGAGGTACAGGAACAGCAGCGTCGAGGCCAGTAACAAAGCGACGGCGCCCAGCAGTGCGAGGCTGCGACGGCGGGACATTTTCATAAGGGTTTGCCTCCCCATTCACCGGTCAGGGTCTTGAGGAATTTGATGATCAGGGTTTTGTCCTCGGCGGAAGGAATGCGACCGAGCTGGAACTTGAACATCACGTCCACCGCCTCTTCCAGCGTGTTGGCCGAGCCGTCGTGAAAATACGGTGCGGTCACCGCGACATTGCGCAGGCTCGGTACCTTGAACACGTTGCGGTCCTCTTCATCCTTGGTCACCAGATAGCGACCCAGGTCGGAGTCGGTCGGGTTACCGCGAACCTTGAAGTAATCGCCCATGACGCCGAACTTCTGGAACATGTTGCCGCCGATGTTCACGCCTTGATGGCAGGCGATGCAGCCATAATCCTTGAAGCGTTGGTAGCCGTACTTTTCCTCGGTCGTGAGGATGTCGGTGTTACCCAGCAGATACTGATCAAACCGCGAGTTGCTGCTGAGCAGCGTTCGTTCGTAGGTGGCCAGGGCGTTTTGCACATTGTTCATGGTCACGCCATCCGGGTAGGCGTTGGTAAATGCGCCGCGGTAACCCGTGTCTGCGGACAGCACTTCCACTACGTGCTCCCAGTTGCTGCCCATTTCGCTGGGGCTTTTCACCACTTCATGGACCTGGGATTCCAGGGTGTCGGCGCGCCCGTTCCAGAACTGCCGGAAATTCAGGGTGGCGTTGAACACGCTGGGGGTGTTGATCGTCACTGGCTGACCGGCGAAGCCGATGGAAAACGCCTGGGTATCGGCCCCACCGTTTTCCAGTCGATGGCAACTGGCACAGGACAGCGTGTTGTTGACCGACAACCGTGTTTCATTGAACAACTGGCGACCGAGTTCGACGCGCAGAGGATTCTGTGCAGGCGCCGCCGGCAGTGGCTTGAGGGGTTCGTCCAGCGGCGCGGCGACGGTGCTCAGACAGAAACCGAGCAGCGGCACCAGGAGCAGGTAGTGAATGGACGGCGACATCTGATAATTCCTTGGCTGATAGCCCGTGTGTCGTTGCGCATCGTTCACGTGGCGGTAAATGGAGCAGGTTTCACCGACTCAAGGTATCGGGCGAAGGCGTCCGGTTCGACGGCTTTGCTGAAGTAGTAACCCTGGCCTTCTTCACATCGATGGGCCTTGAGGAAATCCAGCTGTTCGAGGGTTTCCACCCCTTCGGCGATGATGGTCAGCTTGAGGCTGCGGCCCAGACTGATGATGGCGCTGACCAGTGCAGCGTCGTTGCTGTCGGTGCTTAAACCGCGAATGAACGACTGGTCGATTTTCAGCACGTCGATGGGAAAGCGCCGCAAGTAGCTGAGGCTGGAGTAGCCGGTGCCGAAGTCATCGATGGCCAGCCGGATACCCATGACCTTGAGTCGGGTCAGGGCGGTGACGGTGGTGTCGATGTTTTGCATCAACACGCCTTCGGTGATTTCCAGTTCCAGCAACGCCGGTTCCAGGCCGGTTTGTTCGAGGGTCAGTCCGATGCCGTCGACAAAGTCGCGCTGGCGGAAATCGATGGCCGACATATTCACCGACATGCATATTTTTGGCAGCCCTTCGGCTTGCCAGGCGCAGGCCTGCCGGCAGGCCTCGGCCAGCACCCATTTGCTCAGCGGCACGATCAGACCGCTGTCTTCGGCCACACCGATGAACTCCGAAGGGTAGATCAACCCGTGCCCCGGTTTCTGCCAGCGGATCAACGCTTCGGCGCCAACCACCTGACCACTGCTCAGGTCCAGTTTGGGTTGGTAGTGCAGGATAAACTCGTTGCGCTCCAGCGCCAGGCGAATACCGGTTTCGATACTTTGCTGATCCCTGGCGCGCTGGTTCATTTCATCGATGAAAAAGCTGAAATCATTCGGGCCGATTTCCTTGATGTTGCGCATCGCGGTCTCGGCTTTTTTGATCAGCTCGATCGCTTCGAGGCCATCATCGGGATAAATGCTGATGCCCAGGCTCGCGGTCACGCTCAAGTCGTGGCCAGCGATATGCAGGGGGATGCGAATGGCGTTCAAGAGTTTTTCGGCGATGCCCCTGGTCTGTTGAGGGTGGCGAATGTCGGCGAGGATGACCACGAACTCGTCGGAGCCATAGCGAAACACCGAATCCGACTCGCGCACGGTGGCCACCAGATTGCGGCTGACCTGTTTCAACATCTCGTCTCCGGCCGGATGGCCGAGCGCATTGTTGATGCGCTTGAAGCGGTCGAGCCCCAGAAACATCACTGCCAGTTGTTTGTCATTGCGTCGTGAAAGGGCCAGCGACTGGTTCAACCGGTCACCCAGCAACGTGCTGTTGGGCAACTCGGTCAACACGTCGTACTGCAGCAAGTGCGACACCTTGAGCAGCTCGTGAACCCGCGCCTCGATGGTTTGCTCCAGGCTCAGCACTTTCATCGCCGCGTCCTGCGCCATCTGCCATTTCCAGGTCAGGGCACTGGCCATCTGGCGGATTTCCAGGCTGTCGAAGGGCTTTTTCAGCACCAGCATCTGGTCGCCGAACTCCAGTCGTTCGGTCATGGCTTCCCAGGTGTAATCCGAAAAAGCGGTGCACAGCGCGATTTCCAGGTGCGGGTCGGCTTGCCACATTTGCTTGATGGTTTCCAGGCCGTCCCAGCCTGGCGGCATGCGCATGTCGGTGAACACCAGCGCATAGGGGCGGCCTTCAGCCAATGCGTGTTTGACCAGTTCGAGGGCTTCCTGCCCCTGGTACGCCGAGTCGAGCTGAAACGTCAGGCGATCCGTGTGCGGTGTGCCGAACAGTGCGGCTTCTGTGCCAGCGAGGGTCTGTTCATCGTCGGTTTCGGGACCGAGGATCTTGCGGAAGTCATCATGAATCGAAGGCGTGTCGTCGACGATCAGGATGCGCCGGTTGGTCCGCACGCAAGGCACTTTCATCCTTTGTCCTCCGTGGACCGGTGCGGGTTGTCCCGGATCGGCACGATGCTTCCGGCTTTCAGCAGCTCGGCGGCCTGCTGGCTGCTGACCGCTTTGCTGAAGAAGTAACCCTGGGCGTTCATCGGCGACCCGGTGGCCATCAATGAACTGCGCTGTTCCTGGGTTTCGACACCTTCGGCGATGATTCCGATCCCTACCTCCCGGGCGAAATTGATAATGGCGCGCAAGGTGTTGGCACTGGCCGGGTCGCGGGCGGCGGTATCGATGAACGGTTGAGCGAGCTTCAGGTGATTGACCTGATAGGTCTTGAGGTAATCGAACGACGAATATTCGGTGCCGAAGTCGTCGATGGCAATCTTCACCCCCAGCTCCCGCAGGCGCGGCAGCACATCGTTGTGGGTCCATTTGGTCTGGGCCAGCGTCGCCTCGGTGACGTCGAAGCGCAGGTCCCAGGCGCAGAGCTCCCAGCGCGCGGTGGTGCGCAGCACGTCATAAATCAGTTCCGGGCCGCTCTTGAGCTGGGCCAGGGACAGCTTGATCGCAATCACCGGTGGCGCGACACCTTCATCCCGCCACTGGCGCATTTGCCGGCAGGCGCGATCGAGCACCCAGTGACCGAGGGCGATGATGGTGCCGGTCTTTTCGGCGGCGGGCAGGAACGCGGAGGCTTCCAGCAAGCCGCGCCCGGGGTGATTCCAGGTGACCTGCGCTTCCATCCCGAGGATCTTGCCGCTGCTCAGGTCCACTTCCGGCCAGTAACGCAGTTCGAGTTCATCGTGCTCGATGGCCTCTCTCAATTCGCTGGCGATGGTCATGCGCTCGACCATCTCCTGATTGATCTCTTCGGAGTGGAAGTGGTACTGGTTTCGGCCCTTTTCCTTGGAGCGATAGAGCGCCATGTCGGCCTGGGTCAGCAGGCCGTCGGCGCTGGTGCAGGCCGGGCTGTAGCTGCTGATGCCGATGCTGACCGACACCCGGACATCGTTGCCGGCCAGGGAGTAGGGGAGCACCAGCGCGTCGCGGACCTTGGTGGCCAGGGACGCGGAGTGGGTCGGGTCGCTGACGTCCAGTTGCAGGATCGCGAACTCGTCGCCGCCAAGGCGGGCGACGATATCGTTCTCACGTACGCACGCCTTGATCCGACGGGCGACTTCTTGCAGCAACAGATCGCCCACCGGGTGCCCGAGGGTATCGTTGATGCGTTTGAAGTGATCCAGGTCCAGATAAAAGATGGCAAACGGGGTCGCGCCACGACGCGCAGCGGCGAAGGCCTGGTGCAGCCGTTCGATCAGCGTCGCGCGGTTGACCAGCCCGGTCAGCCCGTCGGTGCGCGCCAGCAGGAAGATTTTCTCCTCGGCCAGCTTGCGCTCGGTGATGTCGATGATGATGCCTTCGACTTCCAGCAGCCGGCCTTCATCGTCGCGCACCGGGATGTAGCGGTTTTCCACCCAGCGCCAGGCCCCTTCGCCAGTGCGCATCCGAAACTCGATGGACGCTCCGGCGGCATGGCGGTCCAGCACCCGCGCCATCGCCGTGTCGACCTTCGCTTGATCGTCAGGATGAATCAGCTCTCGGGCCCAGTTGGCCGAGGCCACCAGTTTCGCCGCGACATGCCCGTATTTGGTGATGTTGTGCGAGATGTACATCAGTGGAAACGACGGTTCGCCCCGCAGCCGATAGAGAATGGTCGGGCTGTTCTGCACGATGATGTTGGCATCGGACAGTTCCCGGGTACGCTCCTCGACCGCTTGTTCGAGCAGCGACATCTTCAGCGCCGCGTCTTCGGTCATTTGCCACTTGGCGGTCAGCGCGCTGGCCATCTGGCGGATTTCGATGGCATCGAACGGTTTCTTGAGAATCAGCAGGCGGTCGCCGAGTTCCAGGCGCTCGTCGATGTCTTCCCAGGAATAGTCGGAGTAGGCCGTGCAAAGCGCCACTTGCAGCTTCGGATCGACCTGCCACAGCCGTTCGATGGTTTCCAGGCCGTCCCAGCCCGGCGGCATGCGCATGTCGATGAAGGCCATTGCATAAGGCAGGTCGTTGGCCAGGGCCGTCTCGACCTTGTCCAGTGCTTCAAGGCCCTGAAACGCCGAATCTAGGATGAAGCTCTGCAACGTGACGGCCGCCGTGGTGCCGAACAGGGCATTTTCAGCGCTGATCAGGCTGTCGTCGTCAAACGAAGGCGGGCTGAGGATCTTGATGAAGTCCTCGTGGATTGAAGCGGTGTCGTCGACGATAAGAATCCGACGATTGGTCCGCGACAACAGCGTATTCATCGCCATATGCCGGGACCGACAGCGTTTTGATACACCGTGTTCATAAGGGGCATCCTTTCCCTGACCGCTTGGCCGAACGTACAGATAATGGATCCGAGTGACGTGAGCATAGTCGCCCGGATCAGAGTTCGCGCAACCGACTGAAACGAATCATTGCGGTGGTGGGTCGAAAATCATCTAGCCTGTAGGTCAGGATCCGGCAATAGGGGATGTTTGCCCGGTTCCCGACATATCGCTGTAACCGTTTTCGCCCGAGGTAATGCCATGGAAGAGCAACTCCCCACGAGGTCCACCTATAAACCCAAAGTGCTGCTGGTCGACGATGAGGAGTCCATCCTCAACAGCTTGCGTCGACTGTTGCGCGGCCAGCCCTACGACGTGTTGTTGGCCACCAGCGGCGCCCAGGCCCTGGAAATCATGGCGCAGCAGCCCATCGACCTGGTGATGAGTGACGCGCGCATGCCCAACATGGACGGCGCCACGCTGCTGGCCCTCATCCACCAGCATTACCCCGATACCGTGCGTATCATGTTGACCGGTTATGCCGATCCGTCAGCCATTATCAAAGCCATCAATGACGGGCAGATTCACCGTTACATCAGCAAGCCCTGGCACGATGAGGAAATGCTGCTGGTACTGCGACAATCACTCGCGTATCAGCATTCCGAGCGTGAACGGTTGCGTCTGGTCCAGGAAACGTGGGATCAGAACCAGGAATTGAAGCTGCTCAACATCACCCTGGACAAACGCGTCGCCTCCCGCACCGCTGAGCTGCAGCAGACCGCCGACATGCTCGACCTGGCCTACGAAGAGCTCAAGCACAGCTACGTTACCGGCACCGAAATGTTCTCGCTGCTGGCCAACCTGCGCATGCCGCCGGCCAAACAGACCAACCGGCAGATCATCGAGCTGGTGCGGGTGTACTGCAAACTTCATGACCTGGACGAAGGCACCAGCCGCGACCTGACCATGGCGGCGGCGCTCTACAACATCGGCAAGCTGAGCTGGACCGACAACATGATGACCGCCCCCGCGGACCTGTTGCATCACAATGATCGCGAGCGTTATCGCAATTATCCGAAGCAGAGCGAATCCCTGTTGATGACGCTCGATCCGATGAAGGACGCTGCCCGTCTGATTCTTCACCATCAGGAGCGTTGGGACGGCAGCGGTTTTCCCGACCGGCTCAAGGGCGAAGCGATACCGGTCGGTTCCCGGCTGTTGAAACTGGCAGTGGATTTCATCGAGTTGCAACGCGGGTTGATCCTGGAGCGGCAGATGAACAGCGATGAGGCGCTGGTGTATATCCGCAGCTACGCCGGAAAACTCTACGACCCCGAGATGGTGGAGGATTTCATCAAGGTGTGTGCCGCGTACCTGAGCGATGTGTCCCTGGCCGATCCGATGGTCAAGGTCATGACCACCCGGGAATTGGCGGCAGGGATGGTCCTGGCGCGCAACCTCAACGCCGACAACGGCATGTTGTTGCTCAACGCCGGCAAGGTGCTGAACGGACCGCTGGTGGAAAAGCTGATCGCCTTCGAGGCCATGGAGGGCGCGAAATACAGCATTTTCGTGAAGGTGCCGGAAGAAGTGAACAGCGCGATTCTCGAGATGGAACAGGTTCCCCAGGCTCAGCACTGATCCCCCTGTGGGAGCGGGCTTGCTCGCGAAGGCGGCGTCACATCCGACATAGAGGCGACTGACACACAGCTTCGCGAGCAAGCCCGCTCCCACAGGGGGCGGTGTTTCGCGGAGGTTTTTTCGGCGTGACGATGTCCCGCCACTCATGTGATGCTTGCACCTTTCAGCCAAGGCCACGCCTCACCCATGACGCTTGCATCCGCCACTACCCCCCGCATCATCCACATCGCCGCCGCCCTGTTGATCGGTCCCGACGGTCGCACGCTGCTGGTGCGCAAACGTGGCACTGAAGCTTTCATGCAGCCGGGCGGCAAGATCGAGGCCCATGAACAACCGGTTCACGCCCTGGTGCGTGAGCTGGAAGAAGAGTTGGGATTGGCCATCGATCCGGCGCACGCCACTTATCTGGGGCAGTTCTCGGCACCGGCCGCCAACGAGCCAGGTTTTGTCGTACAGGCCGAACTCTTTCTGCTGACCATCGATTCAGACGTATCGCCTGCGGCGGAAATCGAAGAGGTGCGCTGGATCGACCCCGCCACCGACGGCGATGTGACGCTGGCGCCATTGACACGAGACCTGATCCTGCCGTTTTATCGAGCCTCGCTGAGCGCAATCGCCTGATCATTCACGCCAAGGAACCGCCATGATCCCGCTTCAAGACTTGCTGATCTTCGCCGCTGCCGCGTTGCTGATGGTACTGACGCCGGGACCGAACATGATCTACCTGATCTCTCGTTCGATCTGCCAGGGGCGCAAGGCCGGAGTCACTTCGTTGCTCGGTGTGGTGGCGGGCTTTTTTGTGCACCTGTTCGCTGCGGCAGCGGGATTGACTGCGGTGTTCCTCGCGGTGCCGATGGCTTATGAAGTGTTGAAGTGGGCCGGCGCGCTGTACCTGGTGTGGCTGGCCTGGCAGGCGGTCAAACCGGGCGCGCGTTCGCCGTTCGAGGCACAGCAGTTGCCGCCGGATTCCTCGCGCAAACTGATCACCATGGGCTTTTTGACCAGCGCCCTGAACCCGAAAATCGCGGTGTTTTACCTCTCGGTGTTTCCGCAATTCATCACCCCTGAGCACGGTTCGGTGTTCAACCAAAGCATCATCCTCGGCCTGACGCAGATCAGCGTCAGTTTCAGCGTCAACCTGCTGATCGCGGTGTTCGCCGCCGGCATCGCGTCGTGGTTCGTCAACAACCCGACCTGGCTGGCGGTGCAGCGTTACTTCATGGGGTTTGTGTTGGCGGCGCTGGCCGTGCGGCTGATGCTTGAGCAACGACGGACAGCGTGAACATGTGGATTGAACGGCTTGATGCCAGCCATGCCCTGGACTATCGGGCGTTGATGCTCGAAGCCTACGACCTGCATCCCCAGGCGTTTACCTCCACCGTGCGCGAGCGCGCCACGATGCCGCTGAGCTGGTGGGAATCGCGCCTGACCAGCAAGCTCGATGT
Source organism: Pseudomonas sp. PDM02 (assembly GCF_014852285.1). NCBI lineage: Bacteria > Pseudomonadati > Pseudomonadota > Gammaproteobacteria > Pseudomonadales > Pseudomonadaceae > Pseudomonas > Pseudomonas sp. PDM02. The sequence goes on from NZ_JACVBL010000012.1 coordinate 65,418, forward strand.
GGTGTTCGGGGCGTTTGAGGAAGGGAAGTTGGCAGGCATCGTCGGCCTCGCCTTCGATCCTCGGGAAAAGGCCCGGCACAAGGCGACGCTGTTTGGCATGTACGTGTCCAGTCAGGTCCGCCAGCGCGGGCTCGGTTATCAACTGGTGCAGGCGGCGTTGGCCGAAGCGCAAACCCACCCGGGGTTGAGGCTGATTCAACTGACCGTTACCGCCGGCAATGACGCGGCGTTCAATCTGTACCAGCGTTGCGGCTTCATCCAGTTCGGCCTTGAACCGCTGGCGGTGCGGGTGGGCGAGGACTACTTCGACAAGATTCATATGTGGCGCGAGATCTAAAGATCACCGCAATCCCCTGTAGGAGCGAGGCTTGCCCGCGAAAGGAACGACGCGGTTATTTGGACAGACCGCGTTATCGTTCTTCGCGGGCAAGCCTCGCTCCTACAAGTCCGTGTTGTGTTATCGGACGGCGCTGACACCATCGAGTGTCGAGAACGACGTATCTTTTGCCGTCAGCAGGAAGTCGCGCATATACGGCGCATCCAGCATGTCCGCACGAACCGCCGCGTACAACGTCGCAAACAATCCCTTCTCGCCCAGTCGCTTGGCCTTCACGTAGCCCCGTGAACTGTATTCATGCAGCGCCCAGTGCGGCATGCCACAGACGCCACGACCGCTGGCGACCAACTGCATCATCATCACCGTCAGTTCCGAGGTGCGGACCTGGGCCGGTTCGATGTCGGCCGGCTCCAGGAAGCGGGTGAAGATGTCCAGCCGGTCACGTTCCACCGGGTAAGTGATCAGGGTTTCCGTGAGCAAATCCTCCGGAACGATGTACGCCTTGTTCGCCAAGCGGTGCTGATTGGCAACCGCGAGCATGGCTTCATAAGTGAACAACGGCACATACGTGATCCCGGCCAGTTCCAGCGGATCGGAGGTCACTACCAGATCCAGATCACCACGGGCCAACGCCGGCAGCGGTGCGAAAGAGAAGCCCGAGGCCAGGTCCAGCTCGACTTCCGGCCAGGCATCGCGGAACTGGTCGATGGTCGGCATCAGCCACTGAAAGCAACTGTGGCACTCGATCGCCATGTGCAAGCGCCCGGCGGTGCCACCGGCCAGCCGCGCGATATCGCGCTCGGCGCCGCGCAGCAGTGGCAGGGTGGCGTCGGCCAGTTGCAGCAGGCGCAAACCGGCACTGGTGAAGCGCACCGGTTTGGTCTTGCGCACGAACAGCGGCATGCCCATGCGCTCTTCCAGTTCCTTGAACTGGTGGGACAGCGCCGACTGCGTCAGGTGCAGGCGGTCGGCGGCATCGACCAGGCTATCGGCTTCGCGCAAGGCGTGCAGGGTCTTCAAGTGACGGATTTCAAGCACCGGAGGGCTCCATGAGGAAAACTTGTGATCAACACGAAAAGGTTGAGTTTGTCTCATGTTGGGTTGGCTGTCGACAATAGCGCCATCTTTTACAAGGAGGAACTCACCATGGCTCTGGCCCACACACTTGGTTTTCCACGCATCGGCGCTGACCGCGAACTGAAAAAAGCCCTCGAATCCTACTGGAAGGGCGATCTCGATCAGGACGCGCTGAAGAGCGTCGGTCGCCAACTGCGCGCCACCCACTGGCAATTACAGAAAGATGCCGGCATCGACCTGCTGCCGGTCGGCGACTTCGCCTGGTACGACCAGGTCCTGACGCATTCCCTGACCTTCGGTGTGATCCCGGAGCGTTTCGACAGCGCCAAGAATGCCAGGGGCCTGCCGACGCTCGACACGCTGTTCGCCATGGCGCGTGGTGCCACCACCACTTGCTGCGGTGGCGAACACAGCAAAGCGCAATACGCCCAGGAACTGACCAAGTGGTTCGACACCAACTACCACTACCTTGTCCCGGAATTCAGCGCTGACCAGCAGTTCAAGCTGAGCTGGGAACAGCTGTTCGACGAAGTCGACGAAGCCAAGGCCCTCGGCCACAACGTCAAACCGGTGATCATCGGCCCGCTGACTTACCTGTGGCTGGGCAAGGCCAAAGGCAATGACTTCGACAAGCTCGACCTGCTGGAGCGCCTGCTGCCGATCTACGGTGAAATCCTCGGCCGCCTCGCCGCACAAGGTGTGGAGTGGGTGCAGATCGACGAACCGATCCTGACCCTCGACCTGCCGCAAGAATGGAAAAACGCCTTCGAACGCGCCTACCACATCCTCCAGTATTCGCCGCTGAAAAAGCTGGTGGCGACCTACTTCAGCGGCCTGCAAGACAACCTCGGCCTGGCCGTCGGCTTGCCTGTACAAGGCTTGCACATCGATGCGGTGCGCGCGCCCGACCAACTGCTGCACGTGCTCGATCGTCTGCCGACCTACAAGATTCTCTCGGTAGGCCTGGTCAACGGCCGCAACGTCTGGCGCTGCGAACTGGAACCGGTGCTCGCACAACTGCAATTGGCCCAGGAACGTTTCGGCGACAACCTGTGGGTCAGCAGTTCCTGCTCGCTGCTGCACAGCCCGGTAGACCTGGAACGCGAAGACAAACTCGATCCGGAACTGAAAAGCTGGCTGGCGTTTGCGGTGCAGAAGTGTGGCGAAATCGCCGTGCTGCGCGACGCGCTCAACGATCCGCAATCGCCCAAAGTGCAAACCGCGCTGGCACAAAGCCGGGCGATTCAGGCCAGCCGTGCCGAGTCGCCGCGTATTCACAAAACCGAAGTGCAAGCCCGCATCAATGCCATCAGTGCAGCGGACAGCCAACGCCAATCGCCGTTCGCCAAACGCATCGAGCAACAACGTGCGCGCTTGAAACTGCCGGCGTTCCCGACCACCACCATCGGCTCGTTCCCGCAGACCGGTTCGATCCGTCTGGCGCGACAGGCCTACAAGCAAGGCAAGTTGTCAGCCAACGACTACACCGACGCCATGCACCATGAAATCCGCCATGCCGTGCAGGTCCAGGAACGTCTGGGGCTGGATGTGCTGGTACACGGTGAAGCCGAACGCAACGACATGGTCGAGTACTTCGCCGAGCAGTTGGACGGCTACCTGTTCACCCGCTTTGGCTGGGTGCAGAGCTATGGCTCGCGCTGCGTCAAACCGGCAGTCATCTATGGCGACCTGAGCCGTCCGAAAGCCATGACGGTCGACTGGATCAGCTACGCGCAGAGCCAGACCGACAAGGTCATGAAAGGCATGCTCACCGGTCCCGTGACCATGCTGATGTGGTCGTTCCCGCGTGAAGACGTTTCGCGCAAAGTCCAGGCGCAGCAGTTGGCGTTGGCCCTGCGTGACGAAGTGGTCGACCTGGAAAACGCCGGCATCAAGATCGTGCAGATCGACGAAGCCGCGTTCCGCGAAGGCTTGCCACTGCGTCGGGCGCAATGGCAGGAATACCTCGACTGGGCGGTGGAAGCGTTCCGCTTGAGCGCCTCCGGCGTGCGCGATGAAACCCAGATCCATACGCACATGTGCTACAGCGAATTCAATGATGTGATCAAGGCGATTGCCGACATGGATGCCGACGTGATCACCATCGAAACCTCGCGTTCGGACATGGAATTGCTGGAAGCCTTCGAAGCGTTCGACTACCCGAATGACATCGGTCCGGGCGTCTACGACATTCACTCGCCACGGGTGCCGGACACGGCCGAGATGGTCAAGTTGATGAGCAAGGCCGTGAAGCGCATTCCGGCAGAGCGGTTGTGGGTGAACCCGGATTGCGGTTTGAAGACCCGGGCATGGCCGGAAACAGAAGCGGCATTGGTGAACATGGTGGCGGCGGCGCGGCAACTGCGCAGTCAGCTGGCCTAAAGTCCTGAGGCGCCTGTTCTGGCGCCTTCGTCGGAACGCCGCCCGGAGCAAGCCCGCTCCCACAGTTGACCGCGTTCTTACAATTGGAATGCGATCGAATGTGGGAGCGGGCTTGCTCGCGAAGCAGGCGACGCGGTCTCGGAAACGACCGTTCAGCACTCTTCATCAAACTGTCACGTAACTGTGGCAGCGCGCTTCAACAAACTTCATCAGACTCGCGCTCTACTGGGGTTCTGCGTTTCGGTGTTTTTCATGCGTGCACGATTTTTATCAACGGCGGCCTTCCTGGCCGCGTTGTTCTTTGGCCTTCCGTCCTTTGCGGCGTCTCGATGCGATGTCAATGTTCCGACCGAACGGGTCGATCTGGCGCAGGTGAGCCTGGCGTACCAGAGCATCGGCCGTGCCTCCGATCCGGCGTTGCTGCTGGTGATGGGCCTGGGCGGGCAGTTGATTCACTGGCCGGACGAGGTAGTGGTTGCGCTGTGTCAGCAGGGTTTTCGGGTGATTCGATATGACAATCGCGATGTCGGCCTGTCCACCTGGCGGCAATCGCCTGCCGACGCCAACCTGACCTTCGAAGTGCTGCGCTACAAACTCGGCTTGCCGGTATCGGCGCCGTATTCCCTGACCGACATGGCCGACGATGCGCTGGGTTTGATGGATGCCTTGCACGTCGAGCAATTCCACGTACTGGGCGCGAGCATGGGCGGGATGATCGCCCAGCACATGGCGGCCATGGCGCCGCAGCGGGTCGAGAGCCTGACGCTGATCATGACCAGTTCCGGTGCCGAAGGCTTGCCGGCGCCGAACGCGGCGCTGGTACAACTGCTTTCGCGGCGTGGCGCGCCGAATCGTGAGGTGGCGCTGGAGCAGCAGGCTGATTTGTTGGCGGCGCTGGGTAGCCCGTCGGTGAGTGATGATCGGCAGGCGCTGTTGCATCAGGCGGCGCTGTCCTATGACCGTGCGTTCAACCCCGAGGGCGTGAAGCGCCAGATCATGGCGATCCTCGCGGAGCCGAGCCGGGTGGCACTGCTCAATCAACTGCGGGTGCCGACGCTGGTGGTTCATGGCACTGCCGATCCGCTGTTGCCGGTAATGCATGGCGTGCACCTGGCGGCGCATATTCGTGGCAGCCAGTTGAAGCTGATTCCGGGGCTGGCCCATCGTTTTCAGGAAGCCTTCAAAGCGCCATTGCTTGCGGCCGTGCTGCCCTATTTGCAGGCTCATCGTGAGGACACTTCGCACTGGGCGCAGATTGATCCGGTGGCCGAACACAACCTCCTGTAACGATGGCGGCCTCGACAACGATGCAAGGTTTGAAGGCCCCATCGCCAGCAAGCCGGCTCCTACAGACCGGGTTGACACACCTTACCTTGTAGGAGCTGGCTTGCCAGCGATGACGGCCTGACAGCCAACCAATTTCTAGCAGATGTACTCAGACCCACAGGTGTATCGTTCAACTTTTCCGGCCCGTATCCAGCCCGCGAGGTGAGTGATGAGTACCCCCCTGAAAATCGATTTCGTCAGCGACGTGTCCTGCCCCTGGTGCGTTGTCGGGCTGTACGGCCTGACCCGTGCCCTGGATCTGCTGGGGGACGAGGTCCAGGCCGAGATCCGTTTCCAGCCGTTCGAGCTGAACCCGAAGATGGGCCCGGAAGGGCAGAACATCACCGAACACATCACCGAGAAATACGGCTCGACCCCGGAGCAGTCGCAGAAGAACCGCGAAATGATCCGTGCGCGTGGCGCCGAAGTCGGGTTCGCCTTTCGCACCGACGGCAACAGCCGCATCTACAACACGTTCGATGCGCATCGCTTGCTGTACTGGGCGGGGCTGGAAGGGTTGCAGTTCAATCTGAAAGAGGCGTTGTTCAAGGCGTATTTCACGGAGGGCGGCAATCCGTCCGACCACGCGCAGTTGGCTCAGATTGCGCAAAGTGTTGGTCTGGACCGGGAGCGGGCTGAGGCGATTCTGGCCTCGGACGCGTTCGCTAAAGAGGTGCGAGAGGAAGAGCAGTTGTGGTTGTCGCGGGGGGTGAGTTCGGTGCCGACGGTGGTGTTCAACGGGCAATATGCCGTCAGTGGCGGGCAACCGGTGGAGACGTTTGTGGGGGCGATTCGGCAGATCATGAGTGAATCAAAAGGCGGGACTGTAAGCTGATCGCTTGGTTGACTGGATTGATTACTGGGGGGCGGGCTTGCTCCCACGGTTTGGATGGGGGGCATATCCGTTGCTGAGGTAATGGCGGCTATTGGTTTCGCCCTTACGGCGAGTCACTTGGAAGAGCCCCAAGTAACCAAGGGCTCTTGCCCCTTTCGTTCGGTGCCTCGCTAAGGCTCGGCATGCCCTCGCTCCGGTCCTGCTCCGTGGGCCCGCCGCCATCGGCCATCCATGGCCGGGGGCGGCTAACCCGGCATCCTTGCCGGGTTGCCCACTGCGCAGAACCTGCGCTCGGCCTCGCGAGGGGGCGCTCAGATCAAAAGCGGAAGGCGAGCTAACGCTCGGCCTGATGAGTGGTGAAAATCAAAAGCAAACGCGATTCCCTGTAGGAGCCGGCTTGCCGGCGATGGCGGTGGGTCAGTCGACGCATTTGTCGCCTGAAAGGACGCCATCGCCAGCAAGCTGGCTCCTACAAGGGAAACGCATATGCATTTGGATAAATACGACCCCCTGTAGGAGCCGGCTTGCTGGCGATAGCGGTGGGTCAGTCGACACATCTATCGCTTGAAAGGACGCTATCGCCAGCAAGCCGGCTCCTACAGGGGTTGGTGTACATGTCGGGAATGAGTGAACGCAGCAGAGAAGGACAACGCGTACCCCCAAAGAGCCAGGTCGGCTTTCAGGCCGCCTCGGCGGCTGTGGCGGTAGTCGCCCCCTCGAGAGGCCGAGTGGAGGTTCTGCGCAGTGGGCAACCCGGCATGGATGCCGGGTTAGCCGCCCCCGGCCATGGATGGCCGATGGCGGCGGGCCCACGGAGCAGGACCGGAGCGAGGGCATGGCGAGCCTTAGCGAGCCACCGAACGAAAGGGGCAAGAGCCCTTTGGTTACTTTGGGGCTTTTCCAAAGTGACTCGCCGTAAGGGCGAAACCAATACCCGCCGTTACCGCAGCAACGGATATGCCCCATTCAAAGCCCACGGTTAGCGCCCAAGTGAACAGCATTGCGCCCCCACAGGCAGGGATCAGCGGACAATTTTGTCCACATGAATCCCCAGCTTCTTCAACCGATACCAGAAGCTGCGCTCGGAAATCCCGATCAACTGCGCCGCCGCTGCCTGCACGCCGTTGCTCTGTGCCAGCGCCGCCAGAATGTAGGTTTTTTCCACCTCGGCCAGCGCCGCTTCCAGGTCTGCCGGTACGCTGCCCTCAGCGATCAACGTGCCGCCGTCGGCGGAGCTTGAAGCAAACAGATACGCCGGCAGGTCTTCCTCTTCAATCACCGCGCCCGAGGCGACAATGGTCGCCCGTTCCACGCAGTTCTGCAGTTCGCGAATATTCCCTGGCCATGAATACCGGGCCATGGCCTGCAACGCTTGCGCGCTGAAACCGCTGAAACGTTTGCCGGCCGCAGCCCCTAGCGTGTGGGCGAAATGCCGGGCCAGCGGCGCAATGTCTTCAACCCGTTCGCGCAGGGCCGGCAGCGGAATCGGGAAGACGTTGAGGCGGTAGTAGAGGTCTTCGCGAAACTCCTTGTTGGCCACCGCGTCCAGCAGGTTTTTGTTGGTCGCCGCGATCACCCGTACATCGACCTTGCGCTCGCGCGGATCGCCCACCGGTTCGATCACTCGCTCCTGTAAGGCCCGGAGGATTTTTGCCTGCAACGCCAGCGGCATTTCGCCGATTTCATCGAGAAACAGCGTGCCCTTGTCGGCCTGCTGGAAACGTCCGACGCGATCCGCCACCGCGCCGGTAAACGCGCCTTTGCGGTGGCCGAACATTTCGCTTTCCAGCAGCCCTTCGGGGATTGCCGCGCAGTTCACCGCGACAAAAGGTTTGTCGGCGCGATTGCCGTGGGTGTGGATCGCCCGGGCGACCATTTCCTTGCCGGTGCCGCTTTCGCCGGTCAGCAGAATGGTCGCGTTGCTTTCGCGCACCGAGTCGATGGCGTGCAGCACCCGCCGAAAGCTTGGGCTGTCGCCGATCAGGCTGTCGATCTGCCGGTGCTCGTCGAGCTCGGCGCGCATGCGCTGGTTGTCTTTGAGAATGTCGCGAAATTGCAGGGCCTTGTTGACGGTGATGTCCAGCTCATCAATGTCGAACGGTTTGGCGATGTAGTCGAAGGCGCCGTTGCGCATCGACTGCACGGCGTTTTTCACGGTGCTGTAGGCGGTCATGACGATCACCGGTAACTGCGGAAAACGGCTTTTGATTTCTGCCAGCAGTTGCGGGCCGTCCATGCCGGGCATGCGCCAGTCGCTGATCACCAGGTCGATGTCTTCGCACTCCAGCACCTTGAGCGCGTGCAGGCCGTTGCCGGCGGTGAACACCACAATGTCGTTCTGACTGAGCGCCGAGGCCAGCAGGTCGCAGAGCTTGGGCTCGTCGTCGACCACCAGTACGTTATGTGTCATCGCTGCCCTCGTCGAAGTCTTCACCGTTGGCCGGAATGTACAGGGTGAATGTGGCCCCGGCATCTTTTTCGCTGACGCATTCAATGCGTCCGTCATGACTCTCCATGATCGAGAACACCTTGGCCAGACCCAGCCCGGTGCCCGAGGCCTTGGTAGTGACGAACGGTGTGAAGATCCGTTCGAGCATGTCCGGTTCGATGCCTTGGCCGGTGTCGCTGATGCTGATCACCGTGTAGTGCCGGTCGCTGCTGATGCCCAGGGTCAGCCGCCCGCCGTCGGGCATGGCGTCGATGGCGTTGACGATCAGGTTCAGGCCGGCCTGCTTGATTTGCCGCGCGTCGGCGTAAAGCGTCGCGGTGGGCGATTGATCATCGATTTGCACATCGATGTTGTGGCTGGCCAGCTCCGGCGCGCAGAAGCCGACCAGTTCATCCACCAGCGGGCGCGCCAGTTGGGTCGAGCGCATCGGAGCGCTGGGTTTGGCGAAGTCGAGGAAGTCGGTGATCAAATCGTTGATCCGGCTGACTTCGCTGACCACGTATTCCAGATGACGCTTGTCGGTCTCGGGCAAATCGGCGCGTCGGTGCAGCAGTTGCGTGGCGGTTTTGATGATGCCCAGCGGGTTGCGGATTTCATGGGCCAGGCCCATCGCCACTTCGCCCAGAGCGTGCAGACGGTCACGCCGACGCAGTTGCGATTCCAGATGCTGCAACTCGCCGAGGCGTTCGCTCATGTGGTTGAAGGTGCTGCTCAGTTCCGCCAGTTCGTCGCCGCCGGTGACCGGCAGGCGTTGGCGATAATCCCCGGCGATCACCGCTTGTACGCCTTTGGACAACCCGCGCAACGGCTTGGTCAGGCGCTGCGACACCAGCCAGCCGACCGCCAGGGACGCCGCCGAGCTGAGCAGGAAAATCAGGATGAACAGGTTGCTCTGATTGACCAGCCCGACCAGGCTGGTGTGGCGCAGCAGGCCGCTGAAAATCACCCCTTGCAGCTCGCCGTTTTCGTTGAGGATCGGCCGGTAGATGCCGCTGTAGCGGTTGGTGAACTGTTCGATCGGCTGTTTGGTGCTGCGCAGGATCTGCTCGATTTTTTCCGGCACGGCCGCCGGATGATCCTCGAAGCGCTGGGTGGAAAAAATCTCCGAGAAGTCATTGGCCTTGGCCAGATACAGGCGCAGGTCCAGCGAGTGCACGTCGGCCACGCTGGTGAGGAAACTGTTGTCGAGGTAGGTGGCAATCACCAGTTTGTACTCGACGCCGTCCTGATCCGTTTCGAAGGTCGAGACCACCGTGCCGGTCGCCACGCCACCGACTTGCAGGGTTTGCAGCACCGCCTTGGGCGCAGTGCTGATCTGGCGGACGATGTCGTCGGCGGCGGTGCTGAACACCACTTTGTGATCGCTGGTGCGCACCAGCGCCACGACGTCGATGCCCATGGAGTCGGCGATGTCGGTGGTCAGCTTGTCGTGTTTGTTCGCCTGCCGATCGGTGGGCGGGCGCGTGTAACGCAGGAACAGCTGCGCGACCCGGGCGTTGTCGCGCAGGATTTCGCTGATCTCGTCCTCGACGATCTTGGTCGATTCCTGCAGCCAGATGCGTACGTTGCTGTCGAAAATCTGCGACAGCGTGGTGGCCGCCAGTTCGGCGGCGATCATCGTCGGAATGACGCTGACCAGCCAGAACGCCAGCACCAGTTTGCGCTGCAGGCTCCAGCCGGAGAGGGCGAAAGGTCGAGCGTTGGTGCGTGAGTCTTTGGTCATTGTGCTTCGCTTATTGCTGCTCGCTGATCGCGGCTGCCATGGCAGGGTCGGAACGGTCCGGTCGGATAAACAGTTTCACCACACGCAACAGGCTGTCGAGCAAGCGGTTGCGATGGCGGAAAAACACGGTGTTGCCGGTAAACGAGCAACCCAGGCGCAGCTTACTGGCATAACCGGCCTGGCCGCACGCGTAGATCGGGATGCCGTGCTCAATACAGTAGTCGACATTGGCCAGCCAGCTGCGCACGTAGAGATTGTGTTCGCGGGTCCGGGCCAGGTCGTGGGCGAAGAACTTGTCGACCAGTCGCTGTTCGTCCAACAGCACAAGGTTGAACGCCACCAGCTCTTCGCCGACCCAATACAACACGCACGCGGCACGTTCATCGAGGTGTTCCAGGACCTGGCGGAAGTAGCCGGGCGGCAGGCGTTCGAAGGTCAGGTCGCTGCGGCTCAGCGTGGCCTCGTAAAGCGCCATCATCCTCGGTAGAAGGTCATCGACCGAGCGCCGCCATTCGATGCGCGGACCTTGGCCACGCAGGGTGCGGCGCAGGTCTTTGCGGGTGGATTTGCCGAGCGTGCCAAGGTAGGCGTCCACCGAGCCAAAACGGATCGGCAGCTCGGCGCTGGGCAGCCCGGGCATGCTTTGCAGATCCGCGTCCTGACATACCTGCAACCATTGCGGGTCGCGGTGAGAGGCATCCTTGACGGCCAGCAAACCGATCCCGGCCTGAGCCGCATCGTGGCGCGCCAGCCGTAACAATTGCTGGAGTAGATCCTCGCGCCGGGCCGCGTCGATGTGCGGCGCGGTCCCGACGTGGCACTGCTCGGCCACCGGCGAACCGAGGGCATACAGGTGCACGTCGAACAGCCCCGGCCACACGCGACGCAGCCGTTCACTGATGCGTTTGCCCAGCCCCTGAACCGTGGTGTCCAGCGAGTAAGCGGTGGTGAACGCCACGGCCGCCGCGATCAATACCTCGTCTTCGTACAACGCCAGATAGCGCCATTGAAAGTCTGCGATGCCGGCCCGTTCAACCGCCCGGTAGTAATTCCAATCCTCCAGCTCGGCAGGGAAACAGACATTCCAGGCATCGCGGTCGATGGCCTCGATCGTCGAAAAGGCAAGGGCTGTGATCACATCGTTTCCTTGAGTCAGGCCAGTTGCCGATAGTCCTGGCGCATGGGTTTGGGGGCGCAGCGCTGTTGAATGAAACGTTGCCGGATGAAGTCCGCGCTCAGTTCCACCACGCGGCGGTATTGCAGGTCGACGGTGATCATGTGGTAGCAGTCGTCGAGCAGAACCTTCACCACCGGACCGCCGAGTTTGCGTTCCACATAATCGGCGTTCCAGCGGCTGGTGATGTCGTCTTCGCGCGAGTGCAGCACCAGCGTTTGCGTGGTGATCTGCGGCATGCGTTTTTTCACCGCCGCCACCAGTCGATGCAGTTCCCGGACACTCACCCCGGACATGGTCAGCAGCCCGGCGTTGCTGCTTTCACCGGCCTTCATCTGCCGCTCGACGATCGCTCGCAAGCGTTCGTCCTTGATGCCAAAGGGTGATTTTTCGTTGAAGCGGCACAGGTGCACGCCAAACGGAATCGCCATCAGCAACGGCGTGAGCACGGCGACCTTGGGCATGTTCCAGCCGTCGTAGCGCAGGGTCGTCGAATACAGCAACAAGCCTTCGATCTGCCCCGGATGCTCGGCGGCGAGGTACATCGACAGCACCGCGCCCATCGACAAACCGCCGACGAACACGTGCTCGTGTTTGCGCCGCACACCGATGAAGGTATTGCGTGCGCTCTCGTACCAGTCACGCCAACCGGTGGCTTGCAGGTCGGCGTTGTCTCCGCAGTGCCCGGCCAGCGTCGGCACGTACACCGTGCAGCCCGCCTTGGCCAGGCCCATGGCGACCCGACGCAACTCGGTCGGGGTGCCGGTGAGGCCGTGGATCAACAACACCGCGACCTCCCCGCTGCCGAGAACGAAACCGGCGCTGCCTTCGCCCATGTCGATCTCTTGCTCGTTCATCGTGTCATCGCCCGATGCAGCAAGCGGTCGAGCAGGGCGATGCCCAAATCGATTTCCGGATAGCTGATTTCCAGCGACGGCGCGAGGGTGATGACGTTCTTGTAGTAACCGCCCACATCGAGAATCAGGCCCAGGCGTTTGCCGTCGATTTCGATATCGCCCTTCATGCCTTCTTCGACCATGAAATCGAGCGTGGCCTTGTCCGGCGTGAAACCGTCCGGGCCGCAGATTTCGCAGCGCAGCGCCAGGCCCAGGCCGTCGACGTCGCCGATGATCGGGTAACGTTTCTGCAAGTCCTTCAAGCCTTCGAGGAAGTACTTGCCCTTGTTCATGACCATCGCGCCGTAGTCGACTTCGCTGGTCATCTTGAACATTTCCAGGCCCACCGCCGTGCCCAACGGGTTGGAGGCGAACGTCGAGTGGGTCGAGCCTGGCGGGAAGATTTTCGGGTTGATCAGCTCTTCTTTCGCCCAGATGCCGCCCAGCGGATTGAGGCCGTTGGTCAGCGCTTTGCCGAAGACGATGACGTCGGGTTTGACGTCGAAGTGCTCGATCGACCACAGCTTGCCGGTGCGATAGAAGCCCATCTGGATTTCGTCGACCACCATCAGAATGCCGTGCTGGTCGAGCACATGCTTGAGTTCGCTGTAGAAGTTCATCGGCGGAATCACGTAGCCGCCGGTGCCCTGGATCGGCTCGACGTAGAACGCGGCGTATTCGCTCTGGCCGACTTTCGGGTCCCAGACGCCGTTGTATTCGGTCTCGAACAGGCGGGCGAATTGCTGCACGCAATGGCTGCCGTATTCTTCCTTGGTCATGCCTTTCGGGCCACGGAAGTGGTACGGGAACGGGATGAAATTGGCGCGCTCGCCGAAGTGGCCGTAGCGGCGGCGATAGCGGTAGCTGGAGGTGATCGACGAGGCGCCGAGTGTACGTCCGTGGTAACCGCCCTCGAACGCGAACATCAGGCTCTTGCCGTTGGTGGCGTTACGCACGACTTTCAGCGAGTCCTCGATGGACTGCGACCCGCCGACGTTGAAGTGCACGCGACCGTCGAGGCCGAATTTTTTCTTCGCGTCGACCGCGATCATTTCCGAGAGCTCGATCTTGCCTTTGTGCAGGTACTGGCTGGCGATCTGCGGCAGCGTATCGATCTGCTGTTTCAGCGCATTGTTCAGGCGCGGGTTGGCGTAGCCGAAATTGACCGCCGAGTACCACATTTGCAAATCGAGGTAGGCCTGGTCTTCGGTGTCCCAGACGTAGGAGCCTTCGCATCGGCTGAAGATACGCGGCGGGTCGATGTAGTGAACGGTGTCGCCGTAGGAGCAGTATTTGGCTTCTTTATCCAGGAGGATCTGGTCTTCTGCGGTAGCGATTCGAATATCAGACATGGTGGAGGAGTTCCTGTGTTTCAACGTTGAAAGAGGTGGCGTTGGCGGCGTTGGCGCTTGGCAGCAAGGCCAGCAACGCAGGCAGTTCGGCGAAGCTGTCGAAGCGCGCATAGGCGATGCCGTTGCGCTCGCAGTGCTCGGCCAGGCGATCCTTGGCGAACACGAAATCGGCGGTGGCGGCCACGCACATGTCGGACTGGCCGTCGCCGATTACCAGTACCCGTTTGGTGCTGGGGGTGGATTTGCATTTGCAGTTGCCGGAGGCGGCGCGGCAGGCGTCGCTGGCATGGGGGAAGTCGATGCGCCAACTGTCGTGATCGAGTTGGCGCAGGCGATTGGCGAGGATCGGCAAGAGGCTGACGTAGTTGCGCGCCAGGATCCGTGCGATGCCTTGCTCGATGCCGTCGCTGACCACTTCGAGGGAAGCGCCGAGGCCGATCACATGGTCGACGAAGTCGGGGAAGTCCGGGTCGATCTCGACCGTGTCGAAGAACCCGAGCAGCTCGGAGGGTGTGGCCTTGACCAGCGAGAGCTGGCGGCTGAGGCATTCACGGGAACCGATGTCGCCCGCCAGCCACTCGTTTTCGATCGCTTCCCAGCTCGGGTCGGCGAACCGTTGGAGGATGCTGTCGATCACGTCGGTGCGGGTGATGGTCCCGTCGAAATCACACACGATATGCCAGTCAATCATCTGCGTTACCTATCTTGTAAAAAGTGTGCGCCGGGTGTGCTGTCTGCGCTGCACAAGGGATAGAGCAGGGACTGTGCCAACCGGGTTTGGCCCAGCGGGGGCGGGGTTCTGGCGTGTGTTCGTGTCTTCGAAGCTACAATTTTTGTAGGTCGCTACAAACAACATGAGTGCTTGCGCCGGGAGCGCGATCCGGGGATTGATGCGCGCATGTCCCGTTCAAGGAATTGCCTCATGTCGAGGATTACTGTTGCTCTATTCGCCGCGCTGACGTGCCTTTCGGCCAACGTTTCAGCAGACGGCATCACCGGCGAAGCAGGGGTTGGCCTCAGCTATCAGCCGCACGACCCAACCGGCAGCCGTTACGAAACCCGGCCCGTGCCGTACCTCGATCTGGACTGGGGCGATGTCAGCCTGAGCACCGATGACGGGCTGACCTGGGACGCGTTCAACGCAAGTGGCTTCAGCGCCGGGCCGTTTCTGAATTACCTGCCGGGACGGACCTCCAACGGTGAGCTGCAAGGCTTGCGCGATGTGCCGGACATGGGCGAAGTGGGCGGGTTTGTGCAGTACGCGCCGGCCGACTTCTGGCGGGTATTTGCCTCGGTTGGCCAGGCGGTGGGCGGGCGAGGCGGGCAGGGCGGGGTGTTGGGGCGGCTGGGTGGGGAGGTGGGTTATCCACTGGGTGGCGGGGTGATCGGCAGCTCAAACCTGACCGCGCATTTTGCCGATGCGCGGCAGAACCAGACGTTCTTCGGCGTCAGTGCCGACGAGTCTCAAGCCTCGGGGATCCGCCCGTACAACGCCGGTGGTGGCTTACAGAACGTGGCGCTGACCCAGAGCTTCGAATTTCCCCTTGCGCCGCAATGGTCACTGCTGACGAGCGCGAGCTGGATTCACCTGACAGGGGCGGCGGCGGATAGCAGCATTGTCAAAGCGGTCGGGGATACCAACCAAGGGGAGGTGCAGGCGGCGGTGGCCTACAAGTTTGACTAGAGATGTTTGTTGGCTGGGCTGACGCCATCGCGAGCAGGCTCGCTCCCACAGGGTGGAATGCAGTCCAATGTGGGAGCGAGCCTGCTCGCGATGGGGCCCTTGAGATCACAGAAAACTAGGTCTCTTCACCCTCGGCGAGCAACGCAATCCCCCCCATGATCACCGCCACCCCTACCCAATGCAGCACGCTGATCTGCTCGCCCAACCCCAGCCAAGACCCAAGCAAAACCCCGACGAACACCAGCGAACTCAACGGAAACGCCAGCGACAGACTGCTGCGCCGCAGAATCAGCATCCACACGAAAAACGCCCCGATGTAACAGGCAATCGCCAGCCACACCCCCGGATTGACCGCCACCGCCATCAGCCACTTCAGGTTGAAATCCATCTGCCCCAGTTGATCACCGCCCACCTTCGTGGCGATCTGCCCGGCACTTTCAAAAGCGATCAACAGCGCCCACAGCACGATGGTGCCCAAGCGCTCATGCAGCCAGTCGGTCTTGCCTCTGATCATCGATTGAGCCTCATGCATGGGCGACACACACGAGCATCACGCCCGCCGTAATCACTAAGGTGCCGAGCCAGCGCCGACGACTCACGGTTTCGCCGAGGATCAGTTTGCCGGCCAGCACCACCCCGCAATACGCCAGCGCCGCAGCCGGAAACAGCAGGCTCAGCGGCGCGCGGGAGAGGGCTTCGAGCCAGACAAAAAACTCGATCACGTAGGCGCCGATCCCGCACCACAGCAGCGGCGCGTTGAACACCTGGCCCCAGAACGCATTCAGGCGAAAACCGCCTTCAAGTTCCGGCAAACGGTCGAGTCCGAGCTTGAAACAGAGCTGGCCAATGACGTCCAGCACGATGGAAAACGCCACCAGCACAATCACGGTAATGGTCATGGGAACAGCTCCTCGAACAGCTCGATCAGTGCCTGATTGGTGGCCGAGTTTCGCAGCAGATCGTCTGCGCTCCAGCGTTCCGCCGGCGGCTGGTCGGCCTTGGCTTCCCAGCGTTTGAAGGCGTTGCTGAAGGCGGGGCGGGCGTATTCGCCGCAGATGTCGATGCCGAGGATCCGCTTGTTCGCGGCCAGCACGCGTATCGCTTGCAGCAGATGGCTCAGGCGCATGCCGCCCTGATCCCAGTTGGTCGCCGCGTCTTCGCTGGCCAGGACGTCTTTGTCGATGGTGATCCACACCGCCTCGGTGGGCAGGCTGGTGATCAACTGATCGAGAAACACCGGCCAATCCAGTTCGGCGAGGTTGCGCCAGTGCAGCTGGTTTTCCAGTTGCTGATGCCCGGCGCCATCGCCGACCCGGCCCCAGACTTTCGAGGGCGGATGCTGCCACGGAAACAGCTGCAAGACCCCGCGTTTCAGGGCGCTGAGGTTGCCGCCCTTGAGCTGTGGATTTTGCAGGTCATCGCTGCACGGGCCGAGGGTGACGATGCGCTGGACGTTCGGCAGTTTCAGCGCCTGGTTGACCCACGAACCGCAATGCCGACGCGGGGCGAAGTGGACCCAGTCGGGGTGATTGTCGAAGTGGATCAGGCTCACCGGTGCCGGCAAGTCAGTGAGAAAGGCCGGGGTCAAGTGGTGGTAATCGCCGGAGCCGACGAAGAAGATTTCCGGTTGCGGGCCGCTGTGGCGCGGACGTTGTTGCAGGCGTTCGGCGAAGCGGCGCCAGGTGCGTTCGCTGGACCAGAGCCGCAATTTCGGACCGAGGTCGAGCAGGTCCAGGCGTTTCGCGCGGCCGCTGTCGAGCAACCGTGCGATGGGGGCCTGGGCAGTCAGGCTGTGGTCGAGATCTAAAATGTTCAAGGTCGCAATTCACCCTTGGCAGACCCTCCCAGACACCGGCTCCATCCATCATGAAGGCCGGCCGAGGGGGCTTTGGGGGGTAAATGCAAGGGGCGGGCCAGCCTTCAGTCTCGAAACAACGCAGATCCTGTAGGAGCGAGGCTTGCCCGCGAAGAACGATAACGCGGTGCATCAGTTGTTCCGTTGCGGACCATTCGCGGGCAAGCCTCGCTCCTACAGGGGGTGTGGTCAGGTCTGGAAGCGTACCCAGACGCTGACGAGGATCGTAGCCGCGATCAACCACGCCACCGCAGCCACGGCGAGCGAAGCCTCCAGCCGCATACGGTCGACCATCACGTACAACGTCGCCAGATAGATGAAGTACGGAATGATCGACCACATGCCAAACACAATCGTGGTCTTCAAGTCGTCCAGCGAGCGGCCCTTGCCGACGATGTAGTGCGCAATCAGCGCAAAGGTCGGAAACAGCGGCACCAGGCCGGCGATGTAATAGTTTTTGGTCTTGGCCAGCGCAGCGAGGATCAGCACCACCGCTGCGCCCAGGGTTGCCTTGAGCATCAGGTCCATCAGTGGCTCAACCCGTACTTCTTCACTTTGTCGAACAGCGTGGTTTTGGCCATGCCCAGTTCCAGGCTGGCTTGGGTCAGGTTGCCGCCGCTGCGTTGCAAGGCGTCGCCGAGCAGGTTGCGCTCGAAGGCTTCCACCGCTTCGGCGAAGGCCAGGCCCTGATTGCTGCCGCTGGCGCCGGACTTCTTGAAGGCCGGCAGACCGAGGGCATACCGCTCGGCAACGTTGCGCAGCTCACGGACGTTGCCCGGCCAGTCGTGGCTCATCAGGTTCGACACGGTCTGGTTGTCCAGCTCCGGCACGGCACGGTCAAAACGCAAGGACGATTGCTGCAGGAAGTGCTCGAACAGTTGCAGGATGTCTTCGCGGCGCTCGCGCAGCGGCGGCAGTTCCAGGGTCACCACGTTCAACCGGTAATACAAGTCGCTGCGGAATTCGCCGGCCTTGCTCGACTCGTCGAGATCGGACTTGGTCGCCGCGATCACCCGGCAATCCACCGCCACGCTCTGGTTCGAGCCGAGGCGTTCGAGGGTGCGTTCCTGCAACACCCGCAGCAGTTTGATCTGCAACGGCAGCGGCATGCTTTCCACCTCGTCGAGGAACAGCGTGCCGCCGTCGGCGTGTTCGATCTTGCCGATCCGCCGCTTGCCGGCGCCGGTGAAGGCGTTGGCTTCGTGGCCGAAGATTTCACTTTCGAACAGGTTCTCCGGCAGGCCACCGCAGTTCAGGGCGACGAACTGTTTGGTGTGACGCCGACTGAAGTCGTGCAGGCAGCGCGCAACCAGTTCCTTACCGGTGCCGGTTTCGCCTTCGATCAGCACGTTGGCCGAGGTATCGGCGACGTTGGCAATCAATTCCCGCAGGTTCTGCATGGCTGGCGAACGACCGATGATCCGGCCTTCCAGGGAATCCCGTTCTGCCAATTGCCGGCGCAGCGAAGAGACTTCCCGGGCGAGGCTGCGTTGCTCCAGCGCACGACGGGCGACATCCACCAGGCGTTCAGGGGAGAAAGGTTTCTCCATGAAGTCGTAAGCGCCTTTCTGCATCGCGCCGACGGCCATGGAAATGTCGCCATGGCCGGTGATCAGCACCACCGGCAGGCTGCGATCACGGGCCTTGAGCCGGGTCAGCAATTCCAGGCCATCGATGCCCGGCAGGCGAATGTCGCTGATGACGATGCCGGCAAAGTTGTCGCCGACCCGCTCCAGCGCTTCTTCGGCGCTGCCCACGCCGACGCAGGGAATGTCTTCCAGGGTCAGCGCCTGTTGGCAGCCGAGCAGCACATGAGGGTCGTCTTCGACGATCAGCACACTAAGGTCGTTGTTCATATTGGCTCGGCTTGAAGGGGGCTTACCAACGGTAAACTGAGGACGAAGGTGGTACCACCGCTGGCCGGGTGCTCGACACCCAGGTGTCCGCCGGTGGCGGCGGCCAGGCTGGCGGACAGGGTCAGGCCGAGGCCCAGGCCTTGCTCGCCGGGTTTGGTGGTGAAGAACGGTTCGAACAGATGCTTGCGCGCTTCGGCATCGATGCCGTGGCCGTTGTCGCGTACTCGCAGGCGATACTTGCCGTCGAACGCTTCGCCTTCGAGCCACAATTCCGGTTGGGGCTGCGACTGCATGGCGTCGAGGGCGTTGCCGATCAGGTTGACCAGAATCTGCTCCAGGCGGGTCTGGTCAATCTGCACCTGCACGTCGGCGAACTCGCGATGCAAGTGCAGAGGGACACTTTCCACACGTCCGCCGAGCAGTTGCAGCGCGGCGTCCACCGCTTTGCCGAGGCAGGCCTGGCCCTTGTCGTCGCCGCGACGGGCGAAGGAGCGCAGGCTTGCGGTGATCCGGCCCATGCGGTCGATCAGTTCGTTGATGGTCTTGAGGTTGGTGCTGGCCACATCCAGTTGCCCGCGCTCGAGAAAGCGCACGGTGTTGCCGGACAAGGTGCGCAGCGCCGCCAGCGGCTGGTTCAATTCGTGGGCGATGCTGGTGGACATCTGGCCGATGGCTGCGAGTTTTCCGGCCTGAACCAGTTCATCCTGGGCGCGGCGCAAGGTCTCTTCGGCCTGACGGCGTTCGCGAATCTGGCCCTTGAGCCGTTCGTTGCTGGCGCGCAGGTCGGTGGTGCGTTCGGTAATCCGACGCTCCAGTTGATTGTTGGCTTCCTGCAAGGCTTCCCGGGCGGCGAGACGGGTGGCGATCACTTTGCGGCGCTCGTTCCAGGCGATCAGCAGGAACGCCACCAGGGCAAACGCCACGGCCACCAGAATCCCCTGATTGATCGCTTCGCGACGCAAATCCTGCAGCGGCGTGAGCAGCGTGAAATTCCATGGAGTGTCGCTCAAGGGACGGGTTTGCGAGAGGTAACTGATGTCCTCTTCGTCGGACTCCACTTCACTGTTGGCCGGGAAGGTCAGTTTTTCCTCGCCTTCGGCCAGTCTTTCACGGGCCAGCGGTTGCAACTCGTTCAGTGGAAACCAGTAGTACTGAAGGCTGCGGGCGAGTTTTTCCTTGGTCTCGTCGCTCAATGGAACGACTGATTTCAGCCGTCGCGCCGGATCGCTGGAGAGAATGATGATGCCGTTTTCGTCGCTGACGAAGGCTTCCAGGCGCGCCCGCTGCCAGCGTTCTTCCATTGCTTCGAGGCGGACTTTGACCACCGCGACACCGATGATCTTGCCGTGTTCTTCCAGGCCATGGGCCAGGTAATAACCGGGTTCACCGTTGGTGCTGCCGATGCCATAGAAGCGGCCCGGCTGACCGCGCACGGCGTTCTGGAAGTAAGCGCGAAAGGACAGGTCTTCACCGAGGTAACTGTCGACATCGCGCCAGTTGCTGGTGGCCATGACACGACCGGTGGTGTCCATCACGTAGATGGCCCGACTGCGGCTGCGCCGGTTCAGGCCTTCGAGGTATTCATTGACCGTTTGCCGGTGTTCCGGCGACGGGTCGGCCAGCAGCTTCGAAACGCTGGTTTCGAGTTCCAGCAGGCTGGGCAGGTAGGTGTACTTGCTGATCTCGCTCTCGACGGCGCGGGCGTGCAGTTCGAGCTGACGCTGGCCGTTCTCGCTGAGGCTGCGGATCCCGTAGTGCTCGCTGACCCAGAAGCCGAGGTAACCCAATCCGATCATCAGGGCGATGACCAGTGGCGGCAGGAACAAGTGGCGGATCAGACGGGGTTTCACGACGAGTGATGGCGGCGCTGCGCGATAGAGAGTGGGGTCGCATTTCATCACAGATGCCTTGGGTCAACCACAACACAAATCTCAAAACCATCACCGACCCCTGTAGGAGCCGGCTTGCTGGCGATGGTGGGTCAGCCACATTGATGTCGACTGACACTCCATCGCCAGCAAGCCGGCTCCTACAGGGGAGCGGTGTTTTTTAGTGCTGCAGAATCTTGTTGAGGAAGTGCTGGGTACGCTCGGCGCGGTGGCTGATGTCGCCGAAGAACTCCTCTTTCTTGCAGTCTTCGATGATTTTGCCGGCGTCCATGAAAATCACCCGGTCCGCCACTTTACGGGCGAAGCCCATTTCGTGGGTCACGCACATCATGGTCATGCCTTCGTGGGCCAGTTGCACCATCACGTCGAGCACTTCGTTGACCATTTCAGGGTCGAGCGCGGAGGTCGGTTCGTCGAACAGCATGACGATCGGGTCCATCGCCAGCGCACGGGCAATCGCCACACGCTGTTGCTGACCACCGGAGAGCTGGCCCGGGTGCTTGTGAGCGTGCGCCGAGAGACCGACGCGCTCCAGCAGTTGCAGGCCTTTCTTGGTGGCTTCTTCCTTGCTGCGGCCCAACACCTTGATCTGCGCGATGGTCAGGTTTTCGGTGATGGTCAGGTGCGGGAACAGCTCGAAATGCTGGAACACCATGCCCACGCGTGAACGCAGCTTCGGCAGGTTGGTCTTCGGGTCCGCAATGGACGTGCCGTCGACCACGATGTCGCCTTTCTGGAACGGTTCCAGGGCGTTGACGCATTTGATCAGGGTGGATTTGCCGGAGCCGGACGGCCCGCACACCACGATCACTTCGCCTTTTTTGACCTCGGTGCTGCAGTCAGTCAGTACCTGGAAGTCGCCATACCACTTGTTGACATTCTTGATAGAGATCATACGGCAAACCTTTTTTGCAGACGCTTGACCAGCAGCGAGGCGGCAAAGCTGATTGTGAAGTACACGAGACCTGCGAAGATCAGGAACTCATTCGAGCGGCCGATGATGTCGCCACTGGCACGCGAGGCATTGAGGAAGTCCACCAGGCCGACGGCATAGACCAGCGAGGTGTCCTGAAACAGGATGATGCTCTGTTGCAGCAGCAGCGGGGTCATCTTGCGGAACGCTTGCGGCAGGATGATCAGGCGCATCATCTGGCCATACGACATGCCCAGGGCCTGGGCAGCGCCCATCTGGCCTTTGGGAATCGACTGCACGCCAGCGCGGACGATTTCGCAGAAGTACGCCGCTTCGAACATCATGAACGCCACGATGCACGAGGCGAATGCGCCGATTGGTGTGTCTTCGCCGGTGATCCAGCGCAGCACGAACGGCACCGCCAGGTAGAACCAGGTGATGACCAGCAGCAGTGGAATCGAACGGAAGTAGTTAACGTAGGCGCCGGCGATGTTCGACAGCACTTTGCTGTGGGACAGGCGCATCAGCGCGAGGATCGTGCCAAGGATGATCCCGCCGACGACGCCCAGCGCCATCAGTTGCAGGGTCATGATCATGCCGTTCCACAGGCCCGGCAGGGACGGGATGATGCCCGAGAAGTCGAATTCCATCATTTACCCCCTACGGAGATCAGGCCCGGTACGGCCACTTTCTTCTCGACCAGGCGCATCAGCAGCATCAGGCTCATGTTCAAGGTGAAGTAGATCAGGGTCGCCAGGGTGAACGCTTCGAACAGGTTCGCGGAGAACTCGGCGGTCTGTTTGGTTTGTGCAAGCAGCTCCATCAGGCCGATCAGCGAGGCGACGGAGGTGTTCTTGAATACGTTCAGGAATTCCGAGGTAAGCGGCGGAATGATGATCCGGTAGGCCTGGGGCAGCAGCACGTTCCAGTAGATCTGCGGCAGCTTGAAGCCCATGGCGCGAGCAGCGGATTCCTGGCCTTTTGGCAACGCCTGAATACCGGTGCGCACCTGTTCGCAAACGCGAGCCGTGGTGAACAGGCCCAGGCAGACAACCACGCTGAGGAACGCGGAGGTGGTCGGGTTCAGGTCCTGTTTGTACCATTCCTGCAGGTCTTGCGGCAGCAGGTCGGGCACCAGGAAGTACCAGATGAACAACTGCACCAGCAGCGGTACGTTACGGAAAAGTTCGACGTAGCAGGTGGCGATGCCCGATACGATGCGGTTCGGCACGGTGCGCATGACGCCCAGGATCGAGCCCAGTGTCAGGGCGATGATCCAGGCCGCGATGGCGATGCCGATGGTCCAGCCCAGACCGGACACGTACCAGTCGAAATAGGTCTCGCTGCCCACGCCGGTGGACTTGAAGAACACGCCCCAGTCCCAGTTGTAATTCATTAGGGTCTCCCCTCAGTTCAATCGATGTGCAAGTGCCCGCTTGGGGGAAGCTCCGTTCCCGCCTGACCTTTTCGATCAGGCACACGCTCCCGGCTCGACAGCCACCGGTTCGAGTGTTTCCAAAAAATACCAGCAGGAAGTGACCACCTCCTGAAAGGGCGTTGGCCCTCTCAGGAGGTAAGGTTAGTCAGAAATCAGGATTTCTTGTCGTCAGCCGCTTTATCGGTCGGATTGGCGATCAGGGCCTTGAGCTCGTCGCTCATCGGGAAGTTCAGGTTCAGACCTTTTGGCGGGATTGGCTGCATGAACCATTTGTCGTAGATCTTGTTGATCTCGCCCGACTTGTAGGTTGCCACGATGGCGTCGTCTACAGCCTTCTTGAACGGCTCGTCGCCCTTGCGGACCATGCAGCCGTAGATTTCGTAGGACTGTGGAGTGCCGGTCACGGCCCAGTCAGTTGCCTTCTTGGCTTTGGCTGCTTCACCTGCCAGCAGGGCGTCGTCCATCATGAAAGCCACGGCACGGCCGGTTTCCAGCATCTGGAAGGATTCGCCGTGGTCTTTGGCGGAGATGACGTTCATACCCATCTGCTTGTCGGCGTTCATCGCCTTGAGGATGCGTTCGGACGTGGTGCCGGCGGTGGTCACGACGTTCTTGCCGGCCAGGTCAGCGAAATCCTTGTACTTGGAGTCTGCCTTGGACAGCAGGCGAGTACCGATTTCGAAAATGCCGACGGAGAAGTCAACTTGCTGCTGACGCTCGACGTTGTTGGTGGTGGAACCGCACTCGAGGTCCACGGTGCCGTTCTGCACCAGCGGGATGCGGGTTTGCGAGGTCACCAGGTTGTATTTGACCTGGAGATTCGGCATGTCGAGGTCTTTTTTCAGGGCTTCAACGACTTTCAGCTGAATATCGTGGGAGTAGCCAACCGGCTTGCCGGAAGCGTCCGCGATATAGGAAAACGGAATGGAAGCGTCACGATGCCCGAGGGTGATGGTGCCGGACTCTTTGATCTTCTTCAGTGTGCCGGTGAGTTCGGCAGCGAAAACTGGAGTGGTAATCAGAGCTGCAGCAATGGCTGCGCCCAGGATATGGGGAACGATGCGCATCAAATTTTCCTCGACATTGTTTTTATATGGAGCCAGTTCATCGGCCCTTTTGTGCTTCGAATGTCTGTCGGCTTCTCAAGGTCCGCGCAACAAGCATTCGTCCAAGAGTGTAGAGCATGACTCGTGCCAGACCAGTCGATACAGGTTAAAACATTGATTTATAAGGATATTAAATATTTATTGCGCGTTTTTTGGAATGAGATAGTCCGGTTAACCGAATAGACCGACGGGTCGCGTTCGGAAAACCGAATGCTCCATGTTGTAAACACTTTCCCCTGTAGGAGCCGGCTTGCTGCGGGCGGCGTTCCGACGATAGCGGTGTGCCAGTTAACTTCTTTATTGACTGGCACACCGCTATCGTCGGAACGCCGCCCGCAGCAAGTCAGCTCCTACAGGGGATTGATGGTGTTTCCCGAATAGCAAAAAGCCCCTGAATCGTGAGACTCAGGGGCTTTCGTTCAAGCGGATTACCGATCAGGCCGCTTCAATCTTGCTGCGGTTCTGCTCGACCTTGCTCAGATACTCCGCCAGCGCTTGCTGCTCGGCCGGGGTGGTGAACAAGCCCAGCTTGCTGCGACGCCACAGAATGTCGTGCGCCGTGGTTGCCCACTCTTCGCTGCACAGGTAATCGACTTCGCGGGTGTAGAGACCGCCGCCGATGTGCTCGCCCAGGTCGCTGAGGCTTTGCACGCCTTCAAGCATGCGCCAGGTGCGGCTGCCGTAAGTGGTGGCCCAGCGACGAGCGATTTCGGTCGGCACCCAGTCGAACTGGTCACGGATGCGCGAGCTCAGCGCCTGCGGAGTGGTCATGTCTTCGCCGCCCGGCAGGGTGGCGCTGGCGGTCCAGCTCGGCTTGATGTGCGTGAAGTAAGGCGCCAGTTGTGCCAGCGCCGACTCGGCCAGTTTGCGGTAGGTGGTCAGCTTGCCGCCGAACACCGACAGCAACGGCGCTTCTTCGCCCGTGCCCGAAAGCGCGAGGGTGTAGTCGCGGGTGACGGCCGACGGATTGTCGGATTCGTCGTTGCACAGCGGACGAACACCGGAATAGCTGTGCAGGATGTCGTCGCGGCTGATCTGCTTCTTGAAGTGGGCGTTGACCACTTTCAACAGGTAATCGGTTTCGCCTTCGGTGATCGCCACTTTTGCCGGATCGCCGGTGTACTCACGGTCGGTGGTGCCGATCAGGGTGAAATGGTTCAGGTACGGAATGGTGAAGACGATGCGCTGATCTTCGTTTTGCAGAATGTGCGCGTGATCACCTTCGTACAGTTTCGGCACGATCAGGTGACTGCCCTGGATCAGGCGGATGCCGTACGGCGATTCCATCTTCAAATCATCACGAATGAACTTGGCAACCCATGGGCCGGCCGCATTCACCAGCGCCTTGGCGCGGATCGAAAGCAGGCTGCCGTCGGCGCGTTCCAGGTGCAGATGCCATAGGCCTTTGGTTCGACGGGCGCTGACGCAGCGGGTCTGGGTGTGCACATGGGCGCCGTTCTCGCGGGCCGCCATGGCGTTCAGGACCACCAGGCGCGCGTCGTCGACCCAGCAATCGGAGTATTCGAAGCCTTTGGTGATTTCGCTTTTCAACGGGCTGTCCGGGCCGAACTTCAGGCTTTTCGAACCTTCCAGTTTTTCCCGTTTGCCCAGGTTGTCATACAGGAACAGGCCGGCACGGATCATCCAGGCCGGACGCAGGTGCGGACGGTGCGGCAGGACGAAGCGCATTTGCTTGACGATGTGCGGCGCCTTGGCCAGCAACACTTCGCGCTCGGCGAGGGCTTCGCGGACCAGGCGGAATTCGTAATGTTCGAGGTAGCGCAGGCCACCGTGGATCAGTTTGCTGCTGGCCGACGAGGTGTGGCTGGCCAGATCATCCTTTTCGCAAAGGAACACCGAAAGACCGCGACCGGCGGCATCCGCTGCGATCCCCACGCCATTGATCCCGCCACCGATGACGGCGATATCGTAGACCTCGGCGAGTGGGGGCGTAGGCAAGGTAGAAGTGGGCATCGGCTGGCCTCGGTTTTTTTGATTGTCGATATTGGATTTCGAACATTAATGTTCATTTGCGAAAATGGTAGCCCATAAAGCCGCCCACAGCCAGTTAACTTCGATTGAAAATACTGATCGAAGGGCCGTTAAAGGAAAATTTACGAACATTAGTAGCCGAGGGGGGATTGCGGGGGCACGCATTTTGTAGGAGCCGGCTTGCTGGCGATGGCGGCCTTGAAGACGCCATCGCCAGCAAGCCGGCTCCTACAAGGAGGTTGTTTAGCAGTCAGAGGGGTTAAACAACCTCCAACCGAATCTTGTGCTGACTCAACAACTGCGCCAGCGCCGGCACTGGCTGCTGATCCGTCACCAGGCAATCGATCAAGCTGATCGGCCCCAGGCGAATCATGGCATTGCGCCCGAATTTGCTGGAGTCCGCTGCCAGAATCACCTGCCGTGCATTGGCGATGATCGCCTGCGACACCCGCACTTCCTGATAATCGAAGTCCAGCAGGCTGCCGTCTTCATCAATACCGCTGATGCCGACCAGCGCGAAGTCGACCTTGAACTGGTTGATGAAGTCGACACTCGCCTGGCCGACCACGCCACCGTCGCGCCGCACATTGCCACCGGTCAGCAGAACGTCGAAGTCGTCCTTGGCGCTGAGCATCGAAGCCACATGCAGGTTGTTGGTGATGATCTTCAGATGGTTGTGGTTGAGCAGCGCCCGTGCGATCGATTCGGTCGTGGTGCCGATGTTGATGAACAGCGAGGCGTGATCGGGGATCTGTGCGGCAATGGCTTCGCCGATACGCTGCTTTTCATCGCGCATCTGATCGGCGCGCATCGCGTAGGCGGTGTTTTCGACACTGGAATCGTAGGCTGCGCCACCGTGGTAGCGACGCAATAAATTGGATTCCGCGAGCTGATTGATGTCGCGGCGGATGGTCTGCGGTGTAACGACGAACAGTGTGGCCATTTCCTCGATGCTGACATAGCCGCGTTCGCGGACCAGTTCGAGGATTTGCTGCTGACGGGGAGGCAGATTCATGGGGCTTCCTTTGGGCTGCCGTGCAAAATTTGCCCATGATGCCGCAGGAATCCGCTCCCGACCAGTTACAACCGGATACGAGTCCGGTCCGTGGCTTATTCAGCGCCTTCGTGCGGTTCCCAGTCACGCGTGCGGCTGACCGCTTTTTTCCAGCCGGCGTAGAGTTTTTCCTTGGCGGTTTCGTCCAGTGTCGGCTCGAATTCGCGCTCGATCACTGCCTTGCCGCGCAGTTCTTCCAGGCTGCCCCAGAAGCCACACGCCAGACCGGCCAGGTACGCCGCACCGAGTGCGGTGGTTTCGCGCATTTGCGGGCGCTCGACCTGAGTGCCGAGGATGTCGGCCTGGAATTGCATCAGGAAGTTGTTTGCCACCGCGCCGCCATCCACACGCAATGCTTTCAGGCGTTCGCCGGAATCCTGTTGCATGGCGTCGAGCACGTCGCGGGTCTGGTAGGCAATCGACTCCAGCGCTGCACGAATGATGTGATCCACGCGTACGCCGCGAGTCAGGCCGAACAGTGCGCCACGGGCATACGGGTCCCAGTACGGAGCGCCCAGGCCGGTGAAGGCTGGCACCAGGTACACGCCGTTGCTGTCCTTGACCTTGTTGGCGAAGTATTCGGTGTCGTGCGCGTCGTTGATGATTTTCAGTTCGTCACGCAGCCACTGAACAGTGGAGCCGCCGTTGAACACCGCGCCTTCCAGCGCGTAGGCCACTTCGCCACGCGGACCGCAGGCGATGGTGGTCAGCATGCCGTGCTTGGACTTCACCGCTTTGTCGCCGGTGTTCATCAGCAGGAAGCAACCGGTGCCATAGGTGTTTTTTGCCTGACCTGGCTCGACGCACATCTGGCCGAACAGGGCAGCCTGCTGATCACCGGCGATACCGCCGATGGCGATGCCGCTTTTGGTGTGGCCGTAGATTTCTGACGAGGATTTAACTTCCGGCAGCATCTCGCGCGGAATATCCAGCACCTCCAGCATCTTCGCATCCCACTCCAGGGTGTGGATGTTGAAGAGCATGGTGCGCGAGGCGTTGGTGTAGTCGGTGACGTGGACTTTGCCGCCGGTAAATTTCCAGATCAGCCAGCTGTCCACGGTGCCGAACAGCAGTTCGCCTTTGCGCGCACGCTCGCGGCTGCCTTCGACGTTGTCGAGGATCCACTTGAGTTTGGTGCCGGAGAAGTACGGGTCGGTGACCAGGCCGGTGGTGTCGCTGATGTATTGCTCGTGGCCGTCACGTTTGAGCTGTTGGCAGATCTCGGTGCTGCGGCGGCACTGCCAGACGATCGCGTTGTAGATCGGGCGGCCGGTGGTCTTGTCCCAGACCACAGTGGTTTCGCGCTGGTTGGTGATGCCGATGGCCGCGACCTGGTCGTGATGCAGGCCGGCTTGCGCCAGGGCCTCGACCATCACGGCGCTTTGGGTGGCGAAGATTTCCATCGGGTCGTGTTCGACCCAACCGGCTTGCGGGTAATGCTGGGCGAATTCGCGCTGGGCGGTGCAAACCACGTTCGCGTCGCGGTCGAAAATGATCGCGCGGGAGCTGGTCGTACCCTGATCGAGGGCAATGATGTAGTTCTTATTCTGAATGTCGGTCATGTCGATTGCCTTGGACGAAAAAAGGGAGTGAGGTCAGGCGCGGGACCAAATGGGCAGGATCACGCGCCTACGGTATCAAGAAGTTCTTGGTTTGCCGTCAATGGCCGGTGTTGCGTCCTTTGTAGCAGGTTCGGCGCTGGGCAGATGACGGGCAATCAGCCCGCGATACGCTGCAGCACCGAGGCAGGCACCGACAATCGGTGCAAAAATCGGGATCAGGAAATACGGGATATCGCGGCCACCAGTGAAGGAAATTTCACCCCAGCCAGCGAAGAAAGTCATCAGTTTGGGACCGAAGTCACGCGCCGGGTTCATCGCAAAACCGGTCAGCGGGCCCATCGAACTACCGATCACCGCGATCAGCAGGCCGATCAGCAGCGGCGCCATCGGCCCGTTTGGCAGACCGTTGTTGTCATCGGTCAGGGACATGATCACGCCCATCAGAACGGCGGTGATGATCACTTCAACCAGGAAGGCCTGGGCCGTGGACAAGACCGGGTTGGGGAACGTGGAGAACACCGACGCCAGTTCAAGGCTGGCTTGAGTGCCACGAACCATATGGTGAGTTTGTTCGTAATCGAAGAATAGATTGCTGTACAGCGTGTAAACCAACAACGCGCCGCAGAAGGCGCCGGCCACCTGGGCAAGAATATAGAACGGCAGTTTGCGTTTTTCGAAGTCAGCGAAAATGCTCAGCGCGATGCTTACGGCAGGATTGAGATGAGCACCCGAAACCCCGGCGGTCAGGTAGATCGCCATGCTGACGCCGACGCCCCAGATGATGCTGATTTCCCACAAGCCAAAGCTGGCACCCGCGACCTTGAGCGCGGCAACGCAACCGGTACCAAAAAAGATCAGCAGTGCAGTGCCCAGAAACTCGGCCATGCATTGGCTCGAAAGCGACGGTTGTTGTAAAGCAGTTGTCATTGAAAACCTCTTTGTTTTTGTTGTCTGGCGCTTTTTTCGTCATGGCCAAAGCGCGATTTTCACCAGGGCAGGATCCCCATCCTGTTCCTGGCTTACTGCTGGGTACTGCGTTGTCACGTTGTACTGTATTCAGATTCGAAAAAATATAGACAAGAAACACTGCTGTCAAAGGTCGAAAGTGAACTGTCGGTCACAATGCAACTATTAGTCACATGAATGATCGTTTTGTTTGGCGAACCGGACGAACTCTGACGAGCGGTAAAGAATCGCGCCAAGCGCTGGAAACGCTGCCGTGATAGAGCCTTTTGTGGAGCAATGTCCTAGAATCCAGCGCAGTATTTTTCTCTGCCGCCCAGTCTGGAGCTGTCATGACCCCCGCATTGGATTTGTTGAAAAAAGTTCGTGCCGAACATCGCGTGCACAGTTACGAACATGATCCGAAGGCGGCGTCCTATGGCTTGGAGGCCGCGGAGAAACTGGGGCTGGACCCGGCGCAAGTGTTCAAGACGTTACTGGCGGCCAGTGAAAAAGGGGAATTGCTGGTGGCGGTGGTGCCGGTCGTCGGAAGTCTGGACTTGAAGGGCCTGGCGCATGCGGCCGGGGTGAAAAAAGTCGAAATGGCCGACCCTGCCGCTGCACAGCGCTCGACGGGTTATCTGTTGGGCGGTATCAGCCCGCTGGGACAGAAAAAGCGCCTGCGCACGTTTATCGATAATTCGGCCCAGCCCTTTGCCAGCATTTTTGTCAGTGCCGGTCGACGTGGCCTGGAAGTGGAACTGGCCCCCGCGGTACTGGCCGAACATACCCAGGCCAAGTTCGCCGATATCGGCCGCGCCTGAATCAGGGAGAAGGTTATGCAGCTTGAGTTCCATCAGGTCGATGCGTTCAGTGATCGACCGTTCAGTGGCAACCCGGCGATGGTCTATCGCCTCGATGCGTGGCTCGCCGATGAGTTGATGCAGAAAATCGCCGCTGAACATAACCTCGCCGAAACGGCCTTTGTGGTGCGTGAAGGGCAGGGTTGGCACATCCGCTGGTTCACTCCGACCACCGAGGTGCCTTTGTGTGGGCATGCCACCCTGGCCAGCGCTTATGTCTTGTTCGAGATCTATAAGGAGCCGGTCGAACGCCTGGACTTCATTTGTAAGTCCGGCCCGCTGAGCGTGAGTCGTGAGGGTGGCCGCTTGTGGCTGGATTTCCCTGCAATCGTGCCGTCTGCAGTCGGCGTGACCCTGGATGTCGAACGTGCTTTGGGCGTCGACGTGGTCGATGTGTTGGGTTCGAATGAGTTATTCGTGGTGCTGGAGTCGGAGCAGGCCGTGCTCGACTGTCAGCCCGACATGGTCGCGTTGGCCAAACTGCCGTGGCCGGGAGCCATCGTCACCGCCAAGGGCAGCAAGCATGATTTTGTGTCGCGGTACTTCGCGCCGGCGATCGGTATCAATGAGGATCCGGTGACCGGTTCGACCCATTGCAGTTTGATCCCGTATTGGTCGAAGCGTTTGGGCAAGTCGAGCCTGACGGCGTATCAGTGTTCGAAGCGAGGCGGGGAGTTGTTCTGTCGGCTGGAAGGCGATCGGGTGAAGATCGGCGGGAATGCGACGCTGGTTGCGAGCGGAATGCTGATGCTGGGTTAACCCCAATCCCGTAGGAGCGAGGCTTGCCCGCGAAGGCGTAGTGTCAGGCAATGCAAATATCGACTGACACTACGCCTTCGCGGGCAAGCCTCGCTCCTACAGATTCAGGTATCAGCTGGCGGTGCTGTAACGCCGAACGCCGGATTCGACCGTCGGAATCTGCGCGGCGATGCTGCCGGACGCCTGGAACAACACCAGGTGTTCAGCGGCAACCCGGATGCCAACTTCTGCACCGACCAGATGATCGGCATGGCTCGGGAAAATCGATTCCAGCTGCGCGCCGGTGGGCATCTGCAACCGATACAACGTCGACGCACCCTGGAACGACTTGCCGACAATCCGCGCCTTCAAG
The DNA here is from genome assembly GCF_014852285.1 of Pseudomonas sp. PDM02. NCBI lineage: Bacteria > Pseudomonadati > Pseudomonadota > Gammaproteobacteria > Pseudomonadales > Pseudomonadaceae > Pseudomonas > Pseudomonas sp. PDM02. Next base: position 97,234 of record NZ_JACVBL010000012.1, read on the forward strand.
CCACTGTCCGGTGCATAAACGATATCGTCCGGGCGCAACAATACGTCCACGGCACCACCAATCGGCCAGGTGTAGGCCCGATTGCCGCGCAACTCACCCAGCTCGGTCTGCACCGATTCCGGGCTGCTCAGCTGACCACGAATGAAGTATCCCTGACCGATGAAACTGGCCACATAGGGCGTCAGCGGTTCGTGATACAGGTTGTAGGGCGTGTCCCACTGTTCCAGGCGACCTTCCTTGAAAACCCCGACATGATCGCTTACCGCGAAGGCTTCTTCCTGGTCGTGGGTCACCAGAATCGCGCTGGTGCCACGGGCCTTGAGGATGTCGCGCACTTCGTGGCTGAGCTTGCGCCGCAGTTCGCCGTCGAGATTGGAAAACGGTTCGTCGAGCAGTAGCAGTTGCGGTTCCGGTGCCAGGGCGCGAGCCAGGGCGACACGCTGTTGCTGACCGCCGGAAAGCTCGTGCGGAAAGCGTTTGCCGAGGTTTTTCAGGTTGACCAGTTCCAGCAGCTCTTCGGTCACGCGATCCTTTTGCGGATGCTTGCGAATCCCGAACGCGATGTTTTCCGCCACGCTCAAATGCGGAAACAGCGCGTAATCCTGGAACACCATGCCGATCCGGCGTTTCTCCGGTGCGAGGGTGAAGCCGGCGCTTGAGATCGTCTCGCCCGCCAGGGTGATTTCACCTTCGTGCACTGGTTCAAAACCGGCAATCGCCCGCAGCGTCGTGGTTTTGCCGCAACCCGAAGAACCGAGCAGGCAACCGATATCACCGGCATTCAAATGCAGGTTGAGGTTCTGCACGACGCGCTGGTCTTGATAGCCGCAAGCGAGGTTGCGCAGGTTAAGCAGTAATGGCTGGCTCATGCGTGGTGGTACGAAGGCGGAACGAGAAACTCGAGCAGGGCCTTTTGTGCGTGAAGACGGTTTTCCGCTTGATCCCAGGCGACTGAGCGCGGGTCATCGAGCAGGTCGAGGCTGATTTCCTCGCCACGGTGGGCGGGCAGGCAATGCATGAACAGCACGTCTTCGGCGGCCAGGTCCAGCAGGGCGCGGTTGACCTGGAACGGTGCGAACAGCTTCAGGCGCTTGGCGGTTTCCTCTTCCTGGCCCATGGAGGTCCAGACGTCGGTGCTCACCAGATGCGCGCCGCGCACGGCGTCCTTCGGATCCCGGACGATGGTCACCCGGTCACCGGCGCTGGCCACGAACTCAGGATTGGGTTCATAGCCTTCAGGGCACGCAATGCGCAACTGGAAGTCGAACTGGATCGCCGCTTCTATATAGCTGTTGCACATGTTGTTGCCGTCGCCGATCCAGGCAACGGTCTTGCCCTGGATCGAGCCGCGATGTTCGAGGAAGGTTTGCATGTCGGCCAGCAACTGGCACGGGTGCAGGTCATCGGACAGGCCGTTGATCAGCGGGACGCGCGAATTGGCGGCGAATTCGGTCAGGGTGCTGTGGGAAAACGTACGGATCATCACCGCATCGAGCATGCTCGACATGACAATGGCGGCGTCGCCGATCGGTTCGCCACGGCCCAGTTGCGTGTCGCGCGGCGACAGGAAGATTGCCTGGCCACCGAGCTGGATCATGCCGGCCTCGAACGAGATCCGGGTACGGGTCGAGGACTTCTCGAAAATCATCCCGAGCACGCGGTTTTTCAGGGGCTCGAACAGTACGCCGCGGTTACGCAGGTCTTTGAGCTCAACGCCTCGACGGATCACGCTGACCAGCTCTTCGGGCGTGCAATCCATCAGGGAGAGAAAGTGCCTTGCGCTCATCATTGACTACCTTTTTGCTACAAACCGCAGATGCTCAAAGCCTTGTTTAACTGGAAAACGGGCGAGACCTGCGGCGTAAGCCGCACAGGGCGACGAAATAGGGGAAGGCGCGATCTTATAATTAAATGTCGCGTCTTACCAATAGGGCTACGGTTTTTAGGGGATTTCAGAGGGGCTATGGGGTGACCGCAGTAGCGCTTTTGAAGCCTGTTTCCTGACAGCAGCTGCTCATTTGTACACTGCGGCTGCGGGGCTTTGCAATCAAACAGGGCGGGCATGGTGCGCTGATGGTCGGTTTCTGACCTGGCATTCCAGTCAGCTGATGGCAATGTGCCTCGTTTGTAACACTTGCTAATGCAATGTGCTGGGTTATAACTAAGTCACGAGCGACGCAGGAAGCCTTCGGAATGGAATCGAAAGAACAGCAATTGATGGAATTACTAGGTCTCACGGCCCGCTCACTGACGCATCTCACTGCTTCCATGACCTCAATGTCCTTTGAGCTTTTGCGAAGTAACGACGAGGTGACCAGGGCCGCTGGCCGGCGGATGATCGACCGCATGGCCACCATCAGCACAGGGCTCGACGAGCACTGGCGGCTGATCGGCGAGCTCACCGGCGTGCATGTCGCCCACGAACAGATTGAAACCATCCAGGAGATTCAGTTGCAGGCGCCACCGAGGCTGCCGTCGAACTGATCCCGAGCGGTCATCGGCTGGCCTGATGGCCGCCGATTCACAAGACGAACGTCGCTGGCGCAGTGGCGGGGCACGCGCCATAGTTTTGTTCCCGCGGCCGTTATTGCCCGCCCAGAACAAGACAGAGACTGGCCATGACCAAGACTCTCCATCACCGTGCGTGCCACCTGTGTGAAGCCATCTGCGGCCTGACCATCGAGACCACCGAGCTCGATGGCGATGTGCAGATCACCTCGATCAAGGGCGATGCCCTCGATACGTTCAGCCGCGGGCACATCTGCCCCAAGGCCGTTGCCCTGCAAGACATCCAGAACGATCCTGACCGCCTGCGTCAGCCGATGCTGCGCGTTGGCAGCGAATGGCAGCCCATCGAGTGGGAAGATGCCTTCAATCTGGTCGCCGAACGCCTGGCGGGGATACAGGAGCGCCACGGGCAGAACTCGGTGGCGGTTTATCAAGGCAACCCCAGCGTGCACAACTACGGGCTGATGACCCACAGTAATTACTTTCTTGGCCTGCTGAAAACCCGCAACCGGTTTTCCGCGACCTCGGTCGATCAGTTGCCTCATCACCTGACCAGCCATTTGATGTACGGCCACGGTCTGCTGTTGCCAATCCCGGACATCGATCACACCGATTTCATGCTGATTCTTGGTGGTAATCCGCTGGCCTCCAACGGCAGCATCATGACTGTGCCGGATGTCGAAAAGCGCCTGAAAGCGATACAGGCCCGGGGCGGCAAAGTGGTGGTGGTCGATCCGCGTCGCAGCGAAACGGCTGCGATTGCCGATCAGCATCTGTTCGTCCGTCCGGGTGGCGACGCGGCATTGCTGTTCGGGCTGCTCAGCACGTTGTTTGCTGAAGGCCTGACCCGCGACAGCCATTTGCCGGTCGACGGCCTGGATGACGTGCGCGAGGCCGTCGCGGCTTTCACCGCCGAAGCCATGAGCCCGTTGTGTGCCGTGCCGGCCGAGCAGATCCGCCAATTGGCGCGGGACTTCGCGGCGGCGCCGACAGCGGTTTGTTATGGCCGCATGGGCGTTTCAACACAGGCGTTCGGCACGTTGTGTCATTGGCTGGTGCAGTTGATCAACCTGGTCACCGGCAACCTTGATCGCGTCGGTGGTGCGGTGTGCACCGAGCCGGCGGTGGACCTGGTGGCGTCTACCTCGGGCGGGCATTTCAATCTGTGGCAGAGCCGCGTGTCTGGGCGTCCGGAATACAGCGGCGAGCTGCCAGTGTCGGCGCTGGCCGAAGAGATGCTCACCGAAGGGGAAGGGCAGGTTCGCGCGTTGATTACCGTGGCCGGCAATCCGGTGTTGTCGACGCCCAATGGCCGGCAACTGGAGCAGGCGCTGGACGGGTTGGAGTTCATGGTCAGTGTTGATTTGTACATCAACGAAACCACGCGCTATGCCGACCTGATCCTGCCATCCACTTCAGCCCTGGAAAACGATCACTACGACACCACGTTCAACATGTTTGCGGTGCGTAACGTCAGCCGGTTCAATCGCGCGATCCTGGCCAAGCCGGAAGGCGCGTTGCACGACTGGGAGATTTTCGTCGGGCTGGCCAAGGCCTTTGCCGCGAAGACCGGCAAGGAACTGAAACCGACGATTCCCCCTGCGCAGATGATCGATCGTGGCTTGCGAATGGGGCTGTATGGCGACGCTTCGCCGCACAAGCTGTCTTTGGCGACGCTGTTTGATCAACCGCATGGCGTTGATCTTGGCGCGCTGAAATCCAACCTGGCGCCACGCCTGAAAACCGCCAACCAGCGCGTTCAGGCAGCACCGGCGGCGATCCTTGCCGACCTCTCGCGATTTGCGGCGCTGCAAGCACCGGCGGCTGATGAACTGCTGATGATTGGCCGTCGTCACGTGCGCAGCAATAACTCGTGGATGCACAACTATCACCGACTGGTGAAGGGCAAGCCGCGTCATCAGTTGCTGATGCATCCGGACGACCTGGCCAGTCGCGGGCTCAGCGATGGGCAGCGGGTGCGGGTCAGTTCCCGGGTCGGCATGATCGAAGTGGAAGTGCTGGGCAGTCAGGATATGATGAAAGGTGTGGTCAGCCTGCCGCACGGTTGGGGCCATGCGCGGCCTGGCGTGCAGATGACGATTGCCAGCGGCCAGCCAGGTTCCAGTGCCAATGACCTGACCGACGAGTGTCAGCTCGATGAGTTGTCGGGGAATGCGGCATTGAACGGTGTGCCGGTGACCGTAGCGGCGGCTTGATTGAGTCTGTCGGGGAGACCGAGCATGGCGCTCGGCTTTCCGTTACAATGCGCCACCGTGCCGACCCCCGAGTCGGAAAGTTCAGCCGAGGTGCTTCATGGATATCATCGAAACGATTAAAGAGCAGATTGCCAACAACACCATTCTGCTTTACATGAAAGGTTCGCCGAATGCCCCGCAGTGTGGCTTTTCCGCGAAAGCTGCGCAGGCCGTGATGGCATGTGGCGAAAAGTTTGCGTACGTGGACATCCTGCAGAACCCGGAAATCCGCGCCAACCTGCCAAAGTACGCCAACTGGCCAACTTTCCCGCAACTGTGGGTCGGTGGTGAGCTGGTCGGCGGTAGCGACATCATGACCGAGATGGCTGCAGACGGTTCGCTGCAAAGCACCATCAAAGCGGCTGTTGAAGCCGCCGCTGCTGCCAAGACCGAAGCCTGACCTGCTTTCTGTAGGAGCGAGGCTCGCCCGCGAAGGCGTTGTACCTGACACACCGCTTTCGCGGGCAAGCCTCGCTCCTACAACAGCACAGGCACAAAAAAGCCCCGCCTCTTAAAAGAGAGCGGGGCTTTTTATTGTCTTGAATCTAACGGACGCTAAATTACTCGTCGTCGCCCATCTGCGATTGCAGATAGTTCTCAAGACCGATTTTATCGATCAGGCCCAGTTGGGTTTCCAGCCAGTCGATATGTTCTTCTTCGGATTCAAGAATATCTTCGAGCAGTTCACGGCTACCGTAGTCGCCAACGGTTTCGCAATGAGCGATCGCGACTTTCAGGTCGGCGTGGCCGGTACGTTCGATACGCAGGTCGCACTCAAGCATTTCCTGGGTGTGCTCGCCGATCTGCAGCTTGCCCAGGTCCTGCACGTTAGGCAGGCCTTCCAGGAACAGGATGCGCTTGATCAGCTTGTCCGCGTGTTTCATCTCGTCGATGGACTCGTGGTATTCGTGCTTTCCGAGCTTGTTCAGACCCCAATCTTCATACATGCGCGCATGCAGAAAATACTGATTGATCGCGACCAGCTCATTGGCAAGGATCTTGTTGAGATGCTGGATGACTGTAATGTCGCCTTTCATGATGGGGTCCTGCCCTGTAATAGCTGTCTATAAACCAGAGTTTGAGCCGCACAACTAAGAGTGTCAAACCTAACTTATTGAAACTTAAATGAACATACGAATCATAACTAAGCAGCAGTATCCGGCACTGATCGAGATGATCGACGGTGCAGGATGTGATTGATGAAAAAGGCAGCAAACAAGGCGATGAACGGCGTCATCGGCATATGATAGCGATCCTGGCCGACGATCAGCAGAGCCACGGCTGCAAACAAGGCGGGCGTTACCACCAGCGGATCGAAAAAACGCAAAGGATTTTCCCGGAGAAATACTCCGACGCCAATGAGAGAGAGGGAGAATATTGCTAACCAATAGGCGGCAGAGCCAGCCTTGAGTATCGGTTGCAATGCAGGAGCTAGCGAGTTCTGGTTCCATGCTATGCCGATGCTTTCGCGATCAAAGCTGTGGGCCACCCGGTTCAGGCATAACCGAAGATAGAGACCTGGATTTTCGCGAATGAAGTCGAGCGCGAGACCTTTGTAATGGTTATCGCGGACTACTTCGTTTTTTGTATTGAGATTTATTTCGGGCACCGACATATAGGCCCCATTTGCCTGGGGGTTATTGCCCATCCACAGATTGATACCGAAATTCGCAGAAATAAGTACCGGCTCGCCAAATAAAGCGCGATTACGCTCTGCCCAAGGAGTCAGCAATATTGCTGCGACGACCAGCGCCAGAATGACGTGCAGAACAGTTTGCGCCGGTTTACGGAAGGGCTGATCCAGAAGCGGTAGCAAAACAATTAGCGGTAGAGCCGTCGGCCGCATGAATGCGGCGGCGACCAGAAGAGCAGTCGACAGAACGGTGCGAGCCCAGTGCGGCAACTTCCCCGTACCACGAGCCACAAAAGCCCAGATCACCAGCGTCATGAGAGGCAATTCGCTGTTTGGAACGGTGGTGAAGGCGATCCATGCGGGCCAGAAGGCGAATAGCAGCGCCGCGATGCGTGCGATCGTCCTGTCAAAATACAAAAGGCCGAGTTGATAGATTCCAGCTACCGATATAGAGCTGAGAATCAGGTTGACAAGAATGACTACCCAGCCATGCACGCCCAACATCGCATAAAAGGCGCCGTAAAGGGCGGACGGGCCAACAGGCCAGTAAGCCGTGGCTTCACCACCAGGATAGACATAGCCTCGGCCTGCGGCGATTTCCTGCGCGAAGCTGTGATACATGTTCGCGTCCGATACAGGGCTTACTGGAACCAATAGTCCCCATATCAACCGGATCGCAAAAGTCAGCATCAGAATGGGCAAGACACCTGACTTGAAGCTGGCCTGTGCGAGTAGCCATGTTGTGTTCACCATAAGGAAGGACCACTTATTGCCATGAAGAAGGTGCAGCCCATCAGTGCTACCACGACGATGCTCTGCCAGTCCCGCGCCGCGAAGAGCACGGGGTCTTCATCCACCTCGCCTCGCACAGTCTTCATCCACAGGCGTGCAGTCCAATAGAGCATGAGCGAAGGCGCAAACCACAACCATTCGTGCGAAGGATACATGACGGGCACAATCTCGGCCTGCGTGTACATGGCGAGGATCAGAACGCTGATCATGCCGCTGGATGAGCCAAGCGCCAGCACCACCGGCAGATCTTCAGGACGATAACCGCGACCAGGCAACGACTTGACCGAAAAGGCAGTATCCCGCAGCTCCGAGTAACGCTTCACCAGGGCAAGACTGAGGAAGATGAACATGGAAAAAGCGAGTAACCAAAAGGACGGTTTGATATCCGTCGCGGCGGCGCCCGCTATGACACGAATCGAATAAAGGCTGGCCAGTATCATCACATCGACGATCACCTGCTTCTTCAGCAGGAAGGAATAGGCAGCGGTCAGAAAATAGTAGACACCGAGCACAACGAGAAAGCGTGGCGGCAATTGCAGCGCAAGTATCAGGGATGAACCAAGCAGCAAGGGGATGGCGGCGATGCCCGATTTCACGGACAAGGTCCCAGCGGCAAAAGGCCGGTTCTTCTTGCGGTGATGCTTGCGATCTGCGGGCAGGTCGAGCAGATCATTCAGCAGATAGACGGACGAGGCGCACAGGCTGAACGAGATGAAGGCAAGGATCGCCCAGAACAATAGTTGCGGATTCGTCACCTGATGCGCCGCTAGCAGGGGGACGAAGACAAGGAGATTCTTCAGCCACTGCTGAATGCGCAGGGCTCTCCACCAGACACGAAAACCACCGCTTGGATCCTCTATAAAATCAATGTCGTGATTGCTATCCCGCGCCGCTTGCCTCAGACCGTCCTGTGAGGAAACCAGAAACGCCCGGCGCGCCCGTGCGAATACGGGCAAGTCCGCTTTGTCGTTGCCGATATAGTCGAAGCCTCGTTCGCCAAAGCGTTCGACGAGCATACTAGCCTTGGCGTGGGAGGAAAGATTGGTGCCTTCGTCGCTGCACAGTACCTCGTCGAAGAGGCCCAGATGGTCCGTAATACCATTGGCGACGCCGGCGCAAGATGCCGTGGCAAGAATGATAGGGCGCTGCGCTGCGCGGGCGGTTTCGATCAGGACTAGCACATCGGTGCGATAGGGGAGGCTAGCTGCATCGATCGTTACTCGCTCGGCGATGCGGTGCTTGAGGCTCGCCTTGCCCTTCATGAGCCAGCCCGGCAGGGAGGCGAGCGAGAGAGGCGAGGTCTTTGCAAGCAACAGAAATGTTTCGAGCAGCATGTCGGTGCGCACCAGTGTGCCATCCAGATCCACGCAAAGCGGAATCGGCGCGTCATCGATTTCGTTCATGTTCGTCATGACGTCACGCCCCCCTCGCCATCACGACAACCCCGCTCATGATCAGCAATGTGCCGATGACCTTGGCCGCGGAGAAGGTGTCATTGAAGACGAGGCGGCCGAGCACGGCCGTTAGCACAAAGCCCAGTGCCACGAACGGATAGGCGAAACTGACCTGCACCTTGGATAGCACCATCAGCCAGACCGCCGCACTGCTGAAATACAGGAAAAGGCCGAGCAATATTAGGGGGTTGAGGGCAATATCGAGCAATGCTGATACTCGTGCCCCTCCTTCTGCGATCCCCCTCTGGACGGAAGGGGAGTCCATGCCGGCCTTGAGGGCGATCTGCGCAAAGGCGGATATCGTGACGCTAATCAGGATGAGCGCATAAACGTTTTTTACCAGGCTGAGATTTAACAAAGCGCCCTCCCCCGAGTTTGTGTCGCATGCTATTTGTGTAGCAGTGACATTGGATTGCGTCAATTCGGCAGGAAACTCTCTCGGCCGGAAAATCAAAGCAGGAGGGAACAGGAAATTTTAGCTCCCAGTAGCCAAACAACTTTGGTCGGCCCTTGAGCAAGGAGAAGGAGAACGAGAAATGTCAGCAAAGTCGAAAGCGGGGACGCTATTCGCGTGGCCACCTATCGACCGTGCTCAACGGTCATGCAGCGATTTCTGCTGACCTAGCGCTGCGCTTGGAACTCGCCGGTATAAGCACCGGCCGCCAGTGGCTGGCCATGAAGGCAGCCTATGACTTGTGGCAGGCCGAACACCGGGGGCAACCGAATATCGTACGTTTGCATGAAGTGCCAGCGTAAGCCATGAGTAACCACGACCAGAAACGACAAGGGCCTGCATCGCTGCAAGCCCTTGTTTTGTATAGAATTCTTTAAAATATAAAGCTAAATATAGGCGGACATGAAGTCCGTTTCTTTGGAATAGGGTATTTACGCGGCAGTAAATTCTACAGGGAAAGGAATCGCAGCCTGGGCTGTTTGCAATTTGGTCAGGGTTTCACGCACCACTTCCTTGGCAAGGCAGGCGCATTTGCCGCATTGGCTGGCTACGCCGGTAGCTTGGCGGACTTCCTTGTAGCTGCAGCAACCTTCATAGATTGCTTCGCGGATTTGTCCGTCGGTGACGCCAGTGCAGAGGCAGACATACATAACTGAAACCGTCGCTGGTTATGACTCAATTGCGATGGATCTTAATGTTAACGAGAATGATTGTCAAAGTGGTTTCTGAAAGCTTTGCGTTATAAGCGAGGGTGACTGACGAACGGTTTTCCTCGGGCAATCTGCCAGTAAGCGTGTCGCCGGGAATTTGGCCTGTCGGTGAAAATCCGTTGAGGACAGCTCAAAAACGCAGTGTATGATGGCCGGTCCTTATGAAGCGGGTGGGTGTCACAGGGCTGTCGCCTGAGGGTGGCAGGCTGGCGCAAACCCGGAACTTCACGTTTTTACACCAGGAGATATTCAATGAGCGTACTCGTAGGCAAGCAAGCCCCTGACTTCACCGTACCAGCCGTACTCGGCAATGGCGAAATCGTCGACAGCTTCACCCTGTCGTCGGCCATCAAAGGCAAATACGGCCTGGTGTTCTTCTACCCGTTGGACTTCACCTTCGTTTGCCCATCCGAGCTGATCGCTCTGGACAACCGCATGTCCGACTTCAAGGCCCGCAACGTTGAAGTGATCGCTGTTTCGATCGACTCGCACTTCACCCACAACGCGTGGCGCAACACCCCGGTCAACAATGGTGGCATCGGCGAAGTTCGCTACACCATGGCAGCCGACCTGAAGCACGAAATCGCCAAGGCCTACGACGTTGAATCCGAAGGCGGCGTGGCTTTCCGTGGTGCGTTCCTGATCGACGACAAAGGCGTTGTCCGTTCGCAGATCATCAACGACCTGCCACTGGGCCGTAACATCGAAGAGCTGGTCCGTCTGGTCGACGCTCTGCAATTCCACGAAGAGCACGGCGAAGTTTGCCCAGCCAACTGGAAAAAAGGCGACAAAGGCATGACCGCTTCGACCGAAGGCGTCGCGGCTTACCTGACCGAGAATGCTGCTGCCCTGTAAGGCGCATTCGAGGCACAAAAAAACCGGCCGTTGAGGCCGGTTTTTTTATGGGCGGAGAAGCGGTGATTCCTGTAGGAGCCGGTTTGCTGGCGATCCAGGCACCTCGGTAATCAGACAAACCGCAGTGGCTGAATCGCCAGCAAGCCGGCTCCTACGAAAAGCCGATCAGTCGTTGTAGTCTTCCCAGCCGCCCATCTGTTTCCAGCGATTGACGATGCCGCAGAACAGCTCGGCCGTCTTCTCGGTGTCGTAGCGAGCCGAGTGAGCCTCGCGACCGTCGAAGTCGATATCGGCGGCCTGACAGGCTTTCGCCAGCACCGTCTGACCGTACGCCAAACCGGCCAGGGTGGCCGTGTCGAAGCTGGAGAACGGATGAAACGGATTGCGCTTCATGTCCAGGCGCGCAACCGCCGCGTTCAGGAAGCCCAGATCGAAGCTGCTGTTGTGCCCGACCAGAATCGCCCGCTTGCAGCCGTTGGCTTTCAGCGCCTTGCGGATGCCGCGGAAGATATCGGTCAGCGCCGCTTCTTCACTCACCGCCATGCGCAGCGGGTGATCGAGTTTGATCCCGGTGAACTCCAGCGCGGCCGCTTCGATGTTGGCGCCTTCAAAAGGCTCGACGCGGAAGAAGTAGGTGTGGTCAGGGTAGACAAAACCCTTCTCGTCCATGGCGATCGTGGTAGCGGCTATTTCCAGCAAAGCGTCAGTGGCAGAGTTGAAACCACCGGTTTCAACGTCGACAACGACTGGCAGGTATCCACGGAATCGAGCTGCCATCGGGTGGCGTGGACCACCTCCGCCGCCTTGACCGTCCTGTTCGTCGTCGTAATGGTCTTCACTCACGCGTGTTCCTCCAGCAGGCGCCAGCGCAGTTTTTCACCGGCGCGCAGCGGGATAACGGTCAGCTCGCCAAATGGCAGGCTGGTTGGGGCGGTCCACTCGTCGCGGACCAGAGTAATGCGATCGGTGTTCACCGGCAGGCCATAGAAGCGCGGGCCGTTGAGGCTGGCGAAGGCTTCGAGCTTGTCCAGTGCGTTACGTTGTTCGAACGCTTCGGCGTACATCTCGATCGCCGCATAAGCGGTGTAGCAACCGGCACAGCCGCACGCGGCTTCTTTGGCATGCTGGGCGTGAGGCGCCGAGTCGGTGCCGAGGAAGAACTTTTCGCTGCCGCTGGTGGCGGCGTCGAGCAGGGCTTCCTGGTGCGTATTGCGCTTGAGGATCGGCAGGCAATAGAAGTGCGGCCGAATTCCGCCCACCAGCATGTGGTTGCGGTTGTACAAGAGGTGATGCGCGGTGATGGTCGCGCCAACGTTGGCCGAAGCCTCGTTGACGAACTGCACGGCGTCCGCGGTGGTGATGTGTTCGAACACCACTTTGAGCGTCGGGAAACGCTCGACCACTCGACGCATGTGCTCATCGATGAAGATTTTTTCGCGGTCGAACACGTCGACATCGCCACGGGTGACTTCACCGTGAACCAACAAAGGCATCCCGACTTCGGCCATGGCCTCAAGCGCAGGGAAGATCTTGTCGATGCTGGTGACGCCAGAGTCCGAGTTGGTGGTCGCGCCGGCCGGATACAACTTGGCGGCATGAATGAAACCGCTGGCCTTGGCCTCACGAATTTCTTCGGGCTGGGTGCGGTCGGTCAGGTAAAGGACCATCAACGGTTCGAAACGGCTGCCAGCCGGACGTGCAGCGAGAATCCGCTGGCGATAGCCGTCGGCTTCAGCGGCGTTGCGCACCGGAGGTACCAGGTTGGGCATGATGATGGCGCGACCAAAGGTGCGCGCGACATCCGCAACGGTATTGGTCAACACGGCACCATCGCGAAGATGAATATGCCAGTCGTCGGGACGCAGCAGGGTCAGGCGGTCGGACATGAGGGGATTCCAGGCGGGTCAAACTGAAGGGAATGCTACCGGAAAAGACTCTCTCAGGCACTCGCTATCAAGTTTTGCGGGAAGCTTCCGATATCCAACAGGTATGCCGTAAACATGTGTGTGTCGGTCTTTTTGTTGTAGAAGCCAGTGGAGCCTCCCGTGCGCCAGCGTTATTTAGCCTTGCTCAGCGTGTTTGCCAGCCTTCCCGCGATGGCGCTCACTTTCCAGACCCGTCTGGAGAGCATCGAGTGGACGGTCGAAGGGGACAAGTTCGAGTGCCGCCTGACTCAACCGATCACCGATTTCGGTTCGGGTGAGTTCGTGCGCCGCGCCGGCGAGCAGGCGACGTTTCGTCTGAAAGCCTATAACTCGATGGTCGGCGGCGGCTCGGCGACCCTGCTGGCAGCCGCAGCGCCCTGGCAGCCGGGGCGGGGCGACATCAATCTGGGCTCCGTGCAGATTGGCAGCGGCAATGTGCTGTTCAACAGTTCGCAAGTTCAGGCCGGGCGCCTGATCAGTGGCCTGATGGACGGGCGCAGCCCGGTCGTTCGACATTCTTCGGGCGATGGCCGGGTGTCGGAAGTGCGGTTGTTGCCGGTCAAGTTCAGCAAGGCGTTCAACGATTATCAAAGCTGTGTGGCGAAGCTGCTGCCGAAGAATTTCGAGCAAGTCAAACAAACGCAGATCGGATTTCCCGGCGACGGCCTGGATCTCGACGCACAGGCCAAGGCTCAGTTGCAGGTCATGCTGGAGTTCATGAAGGCCGATCCGACGGTCAATCACATCGAACTCGACGGCCACTCCGACAACAGCGGCAATCGCCTGGCCAATCGTGACCTGTCGCGGCGTCGGGCCCTGGCGGTCATGGAGTTCTTCAAGGCCAACGGTTTTCAGGAATCGCAGATCACCGTGCGCTTCCACGGCGAGCGTTATCCGTTGGCACCCAACACCAATGCCGCCAATCGGGCGAAGAACCGTCGGGTCAATGTGCACTTGGCGCGGGTCGCACCCACCGAGCAACCGGCGCCTCAGACAACCGCATCGGCGAGCCCCGCGAAGACATACTGAACCGGCTGTCATCGTCGCCCGCTCGACATAATCTGTCGCTTCGTCGTCATAAGCTGTCGCGCCTCTGTAAATTATCCTGCATGACCGGTAGACTTGACGGCTTTCCGTAGAACCCCGTGGAGTGATGGCATGGCGGACGTAAACAAGGTCGTTCTGGCGTATTCCGGCGGCCTGGACACTTCGGTGATCCTCAAGTGGCTGCAGGATACTTATAACTGTGAAGTGGTGACCTTTACCGCTGACCTGGGTCAGGGCGAAGAGGTCGAGCCGGCTCGCGCCAAGGCTCAGGCCATGGGCGTAAAAGAAATCTACATCGACGATCTGCGCGAAGAATTCGTGCGTGACTTCGTATTCCCGATGTTCCGCGCCAACACCGTTTACGAAGGCGAGTACCTGCTGGGTACTTCCATCGCTCGTCCGTTGATCGCCAAACGCCTGATCGAAATCGCCAACGAAACCGGCGCTGACGCCATTTCCCACGGTGCCACCGGCAAGGGTAACGACCAGGTTCGTTTCGAACTGGGCGCTTATGCCTTGAAGCCAGGTGTGAAAGTGATCGCTCCGTGGCGCGAATGGGACCTGCTCTCCCGTGAAAAGCTGATGGATTACGCTGAAAAGCACGCGATCCCGATCGAGCGTCATGGCAAGAAGAAATCCCCGTACTCGATGGATGCCAACCTGCTGCACATCTCCTATGAAGGCGGCGTGCTGGAAGACACCTGGACCGAGCACGAAGAGGACATGTGGAAATGGACCGTCTCCCCGGAGAAGGCTCCAGACAAGGCGCAGTACCTCGAACTGACTTACCGTAACGGCGACATCGTTGCACTGGACGGCGTCGAAATGACTCCGGCCACCGTGCTGGCGACTCTGAACCGTATCGGTGGCGAACACGGTATCGGCCGTCTCGACATCGTCGAGAACCGTTACGTGGGCATGAAGTCCCGTGGCTGCTACGAGACCCCTGGCGGCACCATCATGCTGCGTGCCCACCGTGCGATCGAATCGATCACGCTGGACCGCGAAGTGGCTCACCTCAAAGACGAGCTGATGCCTAAATACGCCAGCCTGATCTACACCGGTTACTGGTGGAGCCCTGAGCGTCTGATGCTGCAACAGATGATCGATGCGTCCCAGGCTCACGTGAACGGCGTCGTGCGCCTGAAGCTGTACAAGGGCAACGTGATCGTCACTGGCCGCAAGTCCGACGAATCGTTGTTCGATGCCAACATCGCGACCTTCGAGGAAGATGGCGGCGCCTACAACCAGGCCGACGCGGCGGGCTTCATCAAGCTCAACGCGCTGCGCATGCGTATCGCGGCAAACAAAGGTCGCAAGCTGTTCTGAGATCTTTGACACGCTGATGGAATGTGTGGCCTTGTCCAGGACAAGGCCACACATTTGAAAACAGGGATTTTCTGTCTGACATTGCGATTCAACATTCTTGTTGTTTTAAATTCCTTCCTGCCCGCCCCCCATTGATCCTAAAGAGCAACTGCCTGCTGTGTGTCAGCCCGGCAATATTGATCAATGACCGTCACGTCACGTGAACTCAAATTGTAAGCAATACAGAACGTTGCGCTGCTGCGTTTTTTTGCGTTTCGGCAAAACTTGAGTGCGCTTTCTTTCAGTAACGTCTCCGATTCGCCAACAACGAGAAACACGACAACGTGTGCCGGATTCCCCTTGGGCTGGCGAAGCTTTTCCAGAAGGGCGCGGAACTCATTTTTTTTGTTCATCCACCGCGCATCAATGATGTGCAGATCCTTGAGTGACTCAGGCAGCCGAATAGGGTACTGAACCGAGAGACTTGGCTGTAAGCCGATCTCGTCGGGCGGATCTTGCGCGTTACCTGAACGCTCTGCGTTGTCCATCACCTTTATGAAATGCTTTCCCTTTTCAAAGTCGGAAGGCGCGTAAAGCGATCGATAATTGAAGTTAAGGGTGGCGAAGAAAAGAAAAAGCAAATAAAAGGGAAAGCTGATCAAAAACCAGATGTAGATCTCTTTATCTTCGTCATCGAGGAAGGGTAGAGAGATGGCGGCCGATGTTTCAGACAGTGTTGCGAATATCGCGATGACTGTCATGGGGTTGGTGATTCGTTGTTTGAGTTTTATCATATTTTTTACTCATATTAGTTCATCTTTTCTCATTGTGTTAGTTGGTGGTTGTTAGGGTGTCGAGTTTATATGGTAGCGGTGGATTTATAGTTCGGATATATCAGTTTTGCTATTCATTTATTGTTAATTGACTTTTGATGTAAGGTTTTGTGTTTGATGTTTCTGGTGTGGTGGGCAGGCCGGGAAATATCAATTACCCTACAAGGGTAGACTAATCGTTGGCGTGTGTCGGATCATCTTGGTCAACTGTTGTTGTGTGGCGCGCTGGTTGTAAGTCGAAACAAAAAACTGTTGAATACTGAAATATCATGAGACAGATAAAGTTTCTGGCGCGCTGTGTTTCAAGATTTTTTGTAAGATTATTCCGCGATGTTTGTAGGGAATGTCTCTCGGTGTGGGTGGCCGGGGGGAGCGGCATGCCATGGGTGAAACGACTAGGCTATTGTGCGGGCTCTAAAAATTCGAACAGCGAAAATTGGACTTGCCCATGAATAAAGTGCTGATCGTGGATGATCACCCCGTCATTCGTCTTGCGGTACGTATGCTGATGGAGCGTCATGGCTACGAAGTCATTGCAGAAACAGATAATGGCGTGGATGCATTGCAACTAGCTCGTGAACATATGCCGGATATTGTCATCCTGGATATTGGAATACCCAAACTGGATGGGCTGGAAGTCATTGCACGTCTGGCATCGGCAGCGATGCCAATGAAAGTACTGATATTGACTTCACAGGCTCCTGGACATTTTTCGATGCGTTGCATGCAATCCGGTGCTGCAGGATATGTTTGCAAACAACAGGACCTCACTGAGTTGCTCAGTGCAATAAAGGCGGTATTGTCGGGCTACAGTTACTTTCCCAATCAAGCCTTGCATACCGTGCGCTCCAGTCTGGGGAATGCCAGTGAAGCCGATATGGTGGATCGTCTTTCGGGGCGGGAGATGATGGTCTTGCAACAGTTGGCCCGTGGCAAGACCAACAAGGAAATTGCCGATGGAATGTTCCTCAGCAATAAAACCGTCAGTACTTACAAGACGCGGCTGTTGTTGAAACTCAATGCGCGGTCCCTGGTTGACCTGATCGAACTGGCTCAACGCAATGGGTTGGTATGACTGGGCCAGTGCTTGACGGGGCGTAAAGAGTGGGCGTTTTCAAGGTTTCGCACCTAGTAAAAAGCCTCCGTTTCGGGAGGCTTTCAGGTGTCATAGGTCAAAATCGTAATCGGCCAATTGCTTTTGCAGTCGGCGCTCCTCCAGCAGATTGTCGATGGTGCGGCGTTTGCTCAGGTTGGTCTTTGCCACTTCAACCACCGGTTCCGCGTCATCGGCCTCAACGGGTGTGAAGTCGTCTTCTACGTCCAATTGCTCTTTGCCAGTGCTCATAAGGTTAACTCCAGGCTAAGACTGCCTTTGGCGCTCCTTATATCGATAATCGCCTCGCGGGTAAAAAAGATTTTTTCAATCGATAAATCAAAAAACCTAATAGCGCCTCAATCGTCCGAAGTCTTGTGCTTGTATTCGCACAGGTCTTCTATCCGGCAACTGCCGCAGCGAGGCTTGCGAGCCAGGCAAACGTAACGCCCATGAAGAATCAGCCAGTGATGGGAATCGAGCAGATATTCCTTCGGCACGAACTTCATCAGTTTTTTCTCGACCTCGACCACATTCTTGCCGGGAGCGATGCCAGTACGATTGCTGACCCGGAAAATATGCGTGTCCACGGCCATGGTCAGTTGGCGGAAAGCAGTATTGAGCACCACGTTGGCAGTCTTGCGGCCGACACCAGGCAACGCTTCGAGCTCTTCACGGGTCTGCGGCACTTCCCCGCCATGGCGTTCCACCAGCAAGCGGCAGGTTTCGATTACATTTTTTGCCTTGCTGTTGAACAGGCCGATGGTCTTGATGTACTCGGACAGACCTTCCACGCCCAGGGCGTAAATCGCCTGCGGCGTATTGGCCACCGGGTAGAGCTTGGCGGTGGCTTTATTGACGCCGACATCGGTCGATTGTGCCGAGAGAATCACCGAGATCAGCAATTCGAATGGCGAGGAGTAGGCCAGTTCGGTCTTCGGCTCCGGGTTGTCTTCATGCAGCCTGCGGAAAATTTCCAGACGTTTTGCGGCATTCATGGGCAGTGCGTTTCCTCGAAAGCGATCAATGTGAGGGATTCGGGCGGGGCCAGGCTTGCCAGGCGGCGATCAGCAGGCCCAGCAGAATGAATCCGCCAGGTGCCAACGTGGCCAGGCGCAAGCCTGCGTCGCCGAGGAGTTCGCGCAGCAGGCCCAGGCCGACCATCAGCGCGCCGAACAGGACACACAGGCGCAGGCGCTCACGCCATGCACTCTGGAAAAAACCGGTGTGTTCCAACACGACGCACTGCAAAGCGATCAGTGCTGCATAAAACCCCGAATGCTGGTGCCATTGAAGTGACCAGACCTGCGCGGCGAGTTCTGCACAACCGGTCAGCGTGGCCGCCAGCAGGACGCCTGCGAACAAGCGAGCCGCCGGGATCAGTCGGGATCGCAAGGCAGCCATGCTCGCACCAAACGCACTGATCACCACGATGAACATCAGCCATACACCCAGTGCGGTCACTAACGAGTCAGTGGCGCCGATCAGCGGCGCGAGCATCAGCGAGTTCTGTAAATTCGCGGACTTATTCATGGAGGAGGTCGCTCCCGATCAGCTGACGCGAGTGTTCATCGAAGTAGCGCAGAGCCTCGTGGATCGCATTGATCACGGCTCTGGAGGTAATAGTCGCGCCAGCGATTTGATCAAATTGACCCTGATCCTTTTTCAACGCCCAACCGCTGTCGGCGGGTTCATTCAAGGATTTGCCAGTGAACGCCTGAAGCCAGGTATTGGGCCAGTCGGCGATACGCGCACCCAGGCCCGGGGTTTCCGATTGTTTCAGGGTCTTGACCCCCAGCAACTTGCCGTTCGCGTCAATGGCGATCAGCAAATCGATGGCGCCCGCATACCCGATCGTCTGGCTGCGCAGCAGGACCGCAACGGGTTGGCCGGCCTTGGTGGCGAGGTAGCCGCCCAGCAAGGTGCTGTTGGTCAACGCCAGGTTACCGAGCTGCAGCGGCTGCTCCAGCGGTTGATTGTCGTAACTGTCGGAAGGCAGCAGATCGAGCAGGTTGCGGCTGTCGATCCGTCGTTGTTCGGCTGCGATACGTGGCGCGCTGCTGTACTGCACAAGGTAGGTCGCGCCAATCCCCAGGCTTGCCAGCAACAGCAGAATCACAACGCTCGACGTTCGGCTCATGGCGAAATCGGCTCCTGCCTGGACGCGACAAACCGCTCCAGCGCCGGCACGCAAAGATTCATCAACAACACTGCAAACGCAACGCCGTCCGGATAGCCGCCCCAAGTGCGAATCAGGTAAGTCAGCAATCCCACGCCCGCGCCGAACAGCAGTCGGGCACCTGGGATTTTTGCGCCGGACACCGGCTCCGTGACGATAAAGAATGCGCCCAGCATGCTCGCGCCCGTGAGCAGATGAAACAGGGGGGAACCATGGGAGTCGGAGCCCGAACCGTTCCAGCACAGCAGGCTGATGACGAACAGGCTGGCAAGCATGCCCACCGGCGCATGCCAGCTGAACACCTGCCGTTGCAGCAGAAACAAACCGCCCGCCAGAAACGCCAGGTTGACCCATTCCACGCCGCGTGCGCCGAAGTGACCGAACGCCGGATTACCGGCGAAGAGTTCGTCCATGGTCAGGCTTTTGTTGATTCGCAAGCTGTCCAGCGCCGTGGCCTGGACCCACGCATCCGGCGTCTGGCTGAGGCTGAAACCGAACACTTGCTGCAGGCCACCGAGCAGGTCCATGCCGTGGGACGACGGCCAGTGAGTCATTGGTTGGGGAAAGGTCACCAGCACCAAAGCGAAACCGAGCATCGCCGGGTTGAACGGGTTTTTCCCCACGCCGCCATACAGTTGTTTGCCGAGCAGTGCGAATGCCGCGGCGCAGACCGTCAGCCACCATGGGCAATACGGCGGCAAAGCCAGGGCCAGCAACGTCGCACTGACCAGCGCGCTGCCATCGCTCAAGGTCGGTTTGATCTGGCGTTTGCGCAGCCATAACACGGCCGCTTCAACGGCCAGCGCGGTAACGCCGGCCAGGATCAAATTGATCAACACGCCCCAGCCATACAACCAGAACAGCACCAGCATCCCCGGCACGGTGGCCAGCAACACCAGCTTCATGGCCTGCTGAAGGCGCTCGTCGACCGATTCAAGGGGCGACATAGGCATCCACCTGGCGCTCGGCTTCTTGCAGGCGGGCGCGCGCCTTGTCCAATAACTCAGCGGGTGTGTCGGTGCGACGTTCGAGTTTGCTGACATCCGCGCGAGCGTAGGCCAATTCGGTTTTCAGCTGTCGAAGCTGGCTGTCGATGGGGCGTTTTTCGATACGCGCCAGGTCAGGTAAAGGCTGCTCGCTTGCAGTTTCTGCCGCGTGCAGGGCTTTTTCAGCGTCGCCGAGTGCACGCTCCAGGGCTTCGATCTGCTCGGCCGGCGCGTCACTGGTTTGCGCTTTCTTGAGTTCGGCGCGGCGCATGGCCAACTGTATTTTTGCCCGCTTCAGCTCCGCGTCCTTCACTGGCGCCGCAGGCGCAACGGCGGGTGGTGCGCTGTTTTCCAACTGCGCCAAGGCGTGTTCAGCGGCGTCGAATTGCTGTTGCAGGACGATCAGTTGCGACTGCTGTTCGAAGGTCGGCGGATGGCCGAACGCCTTGAGCGATTTGTTCAGTTGTGCGCGGCTCATCGCCAGATCGATTTTGGCTTTTTTCAACGCCGCGTCGGCATTGGCCGCTTTCTGCGCACGAACTCTCTCCAGTGCGGCTTGAACCGGGTCGAGCGTTGTCACTTCACTGTGCTGCTGTTGCGCGGCGCGATGTGCCCGGGCCTGACGCTCGGCGAGTTTCTGTTCTTCTTCGCGGTGCAAGCGGGCGTTGCGCTGTTCAAAGCGACGCCGGGCGTGATTGCGTTTGGCGGTACGCGCCTGTTGTTCTTCAGGGCTGAACGCCAGGCCACCGACAATCGGCAACACCGTGGCCAGCGGCAACGGCCGCATTTCGATGCAGTCCACCGGGCAAGGAGCCACGCAAAGGTCGCAACCGGTGCATTCGTCGATGATCACCGTGTGCATCAATTTCGCTGCGCCGACGATGGCGTCTACCGGGCAGGCCTGAATGCACTTGGTGCAACCGATGCACTCGGCTTCGCGGATGTAGGCGATTTGCGCCGGGGCCGAACCGCGACTGACGTCCAGCTCCAGCACCGGCACTTTCAGCAATTGAGCCAAGGCTGCAATGGTTTCGCTGCCGCCGGGCGGGCACTTGTTGATCGGCTCGCCGCTGGCGATGCCTTCTGCGTACGGCTTGCATCCCGGATGGCCACATTTGCCGCACTGGGTCTGCGGCAAGAGGGCGTCGATGCGTTGAATCAGACTCATGTTTTGATCAGTCCGCTGAAACCGAGAAAAGCCACTGCGATCAGTCCGGCGCCGATCAGGTCGATCGGCAGGCCGCGAAAGGGCAGGGGGACATCGTTATCGAGGGTG
Organism: Pseudomonas sp. PDM02; assembly: GCF_014852285.1. Classification (NCBI taxonomy): domain Bacteria; kingdom Pseudomonadati; phylum Pseudomonadota; class Gammaproteobacteria; order Pseudomonadales; family Pseudomonadaceae; genus Pseudomonas; species Pseudomonas sp. PDM02. The sequence continues at coordinate 118,542 of NZ_JACVBL010000012.1, forward strand.
CGCTGGCGCAAGTCGCTGAACAGACTCAGCACCAGCCAGAACCCCAGCCCGGCGCCGAGGCTCAGGGCTGTGGCGTGGAAAAATCCGTGGTTTTCCTGGGCGTTGATCAGCGCCAGACCGAGCACGCCGGCATTGCCGAGCAGCAGCGGCCAGAGCCCTTCGAATGAAAGCGTCGAAAACACCTTTGCCAGCAGCTTCAGCACTGGGGTGATCAACAACACGCTCAGGGGCAGAAACGCGAACAAGCGCAGCGAAGTCAGCTCCAGCGGCGCCAGCAGCCAGTAATAGAGTGCGTAGCCGAGCATTCCGACGATCAGCATCAGGCACGTCGTCGCAATGCCCAGCGCATGCACCTGACGGCGCTCGGAGCCCAGCAGCGGATCGACGCCCAGCGGCCAGTGCAACACGACGTTGTTGATCAGGGCAGCGCTGATAAGCGTAAGAAGCATCTCGGTCATGATCGTGCCGGAAGAAAGAAGCCTTGCTAACAAGGTTAGGCATTATCCGGCAAGGAAGGAGGGGGGGCCAGACATGAAAATCCCACAGTCGCGTCGGGCACGACTGTGGGATCGGTTTGCCGCAGGATCTTACTTGATACGCTGACCTGGCTTGGCACCGCTGTCGGGGCTGAGCAGGTAGATTTCTTCACCGCCAGGACCGGCTGCCATCACCATGCCTTCGGAGATACCGAACTTCATTTTCCGTGGCTTGAGGTTGGCGATCATCATGGTCAGGCGACCATCGAGCTTGGACGGATCCGGGTAAGCGCTCTTGATCCCGGAGAACACGTTGCGTTGCTCGTCACCGATGTCGAGGGTCAGGCGCAGCAGCTTGTCGGCGCCTTCCACGGCTTCGGCCTTGACGATCAGCGCAACGCGCAGGTCGACGGCGGCAAACGCATCGAATTCGATCTCCGGCGACAGCGGATCCTTCGCCAGTTCGCCGTTGCCGGCGGGTGCCGCGTCGCCGGTGTCGGTCTGGCTGGCGGTCAGGTCTTCTTTCGAAGCGTCGGTCATGGCTTGCACTTTCACCGGGTCGATGCGGGTCATCAGCGGCTTGAACTCGTTCAACTGATGGTTGCTGAGCAAGGTCGCGTGATCGGCCCAAGTCAGCGGCGCGACGTTGAGGAACGCCTCGGCATCGGCGGCCAACAGTGGCAGCACCGGTTTGAGGAAGATCACCAGTTGGCGGAACAGGTTGATGCCCAGCGCGCAGATCGTCTGGACTTCGTCGTGCTTGCCTTCCTGTTTGTTCAGCGACCAAGGCGCCTTGTCGGCGATCCAGGCGTTGGCGCGGTCGGCCAGGCCCATGATTTCGCGCATGGCACGGGCAAAGTCGCGAGCCTCGTAGGCTTCGGCGATGCTTGGCGCTGCGGCGAGGAAGGCTTCGGTCAGTTCCGGCGCGGCGTTACCGGCCACCAGCACGCCGGCGTTGCCTTTGTGGATGAAACCGGCGCAGCGGCTGGCGATGTTGACGACTTTGCCGACGAGGTCGGAGTTGACCTTCTGCACGAAGTCTTCGAGGTTCAGGTCGAGGTCGTCGACGCCACGTCCCAGTTTGGCCGCGTAGTAATAACGCAGGTATTCCGGCGACAGGTGATCCAGGTAGGTCCGGGCCTTGATGAAGGTGCCGCGGGACTTGGACATTTTCTGACCGTTGACGGTCAGGTAGCCGTGCACGTTGATGCCGGTCGGTTTACGGAAACCGGCGCCTTCGAGCATCGCTGGCCAGAAAAGGGCGTGGAAGTTGACGATGTCCTTGCCGATGAAGTGGTACAGCTCGGCGGTGGAATCCTTGCCCCAGAACGCATCGAAATCCAGTTCCGGCGTGCGGTTGCACAGGTTCTTGAAGCTGGCCATGTAACCGATTGGCGCGTCCAGCCAGACGTAGAAGTACTTGCCCGGCTCGCCTGGAATTTCGAAACCGAAGTACGGCGCATCGCGGGAGATATCCCACTGTTGCAGGCCGGCATCCAGCCATTCGGCGATCTTGTTGGCGACGGCGTCTTGCAACGTGCCGCTGCGGGTCCAGGTTTGCAGCATTTCCTGGAAGTCCGGCAGTTTGAAGAAGAAGTGCTGGGAATCCTTGAGCACCGGGGTGGCGCCAGAGATGGCCGACTTCGGATCCTTCAAGTCAGTCGGTGCGTAGGTCGCACCGCATTTCTCGCAGTTGTCGCCGTACTGGTCTTCGGTGCCGCATTTCGGGCAGGTGCCCTTGATGAAGCGGTCGGCCAGGAACATTTTCTTTTCCGGGTCGAAATACTGCGTGATCGAGCGCGTGGCAATGTGCCCGGCGTCGCGCAGCTTCAGGTAGATCTGGCTCGACAGCTCACGGTTTTCTTCGGCGTGAGTGGAGTGGAAGTTGTCGAAGTCCACCAGGAACTCGGCAAAGTCGGCGCTGTGTTCAGCCTGGACGTTGGCGATCAGTTGTTCCGGGGTGATGCCTTCCTTTTCCGCGCGCAGCATGATCGCCGAACCGTGGGCGTCGTCGGCGCAGACATAAATGCATTGGTTGCCGCGGTGCTTCTGGAAGCGCACCCACATATCGGTCTGGATGTATTCCAGCATGTGGCCAAGATGGATCGAACCATTGGCATAGGGCAGGGCGCTGGTGACGAGGATCTTGCGTGGCTCGGACATGGGGCTCGGCTACTTGATGAAACGGAGGTCGGCCACTATAAAGCGCCGGCGCATATTTTTCACCCCGTGCGCCTGTTTCATTGGATGACTGACGTGGATTCATGCGATGCGCCGCGTTCCTGCAGGAGCCCGGCTTGCCGGCGATGGCGCCTTCTAGTCAGCTATCGTCGGAACGCCGGCTCCTACAGATCTTTTCAACATGCCGCCAAACGATCAGAACAGGTACGATACCCGCCTGATTTTCCAGTCTTGCTATCGGAGTTGCCCATGAGCGCCGTCAATCGCGCAGCGGTGGAAGCCGTCCTTCGCCAATACACCGACCCTTACCTGAACCAGGACCCGGTCAGCGCCGGGTGCGTGCGCAACATCGACATCCAGGGTGATCGCGTCAGCGTCCAGCTGGAGTTGGGTTACGCCGCCGGCCTGTTCAAAAGTGGCTGGGCGCAGATGCTGCAGATGGCCATCGAAGGCCTCGACGGCGTCACCAGCGCCCGCGTTGATATCACCAGTGTGATCGCTGCACACAAGGCTCAGGCACAGATTCCGGGCCTGGCCAACGTCAAGAACGTCGTGGCCGTGGCGTCCGGCAAGGGCGGCGTGGGCAAGTCCACCACCGCCGCCAACCTCGCGTTGGCCCTGGCCCGCGAAGGCGCGAAGGTGGGGATTCTGGATGCGGACATTTACGGTCCGAGCCAAGGCATCATGTTCGGCATTCCCGAAGGCACCCGACCAAAGGTCAAGGATCAGAAGTGGTTCGTGCCGATTGAGTCCCATGGCGTCGAAGTGATGTCCATGGCGTTTTTGACCGACGACAACACGCCGATGGTCTGGCGCGGGCCGATGGTCTCTGGCGCACTGTTGCAACTGGTGACACAAACCGCCTGGGGCGATCTGGATTACCTGGTCATCGACATGCCGCCAGGCACCGGCGACATCCAGCTGACCCTGGCGCAGAAAGTCCCGGTGGCGGGCGCTGTCATCGTTACCACCCCACAAGACCTGGCGTTGCTGGACGCGCGCAAAGGCGTGGAGATGTTCCGCAAGGTCAACATCCCGGTGTTGGGCGTGGTGGAAAACATGGCGGTGCACATCTGCTCGAACTGCGGGCATGCCGAGCATCTGTTCGGTGAGGGCGGTGGGGTGAAGCTGGCCAATCAGTACGGCGTCGAGCTGCTGGCGTCGTTGCCGCTGGCGATGGCCATTCGTGAACAGGCCGATGGCGGCAAGCCAACGGTCATTGCCGAGCCGGACAGCCCGATCGCGCTGGTGTATCAGGAACTCGCCCGCCACGTCGGCGCGCGGATCGTGTTGCAGGAAGCGGCGACCCCGGCGATGCCGAACATCACCATCAGCGACGATTAAACGCGATCCAATTGTGGGAGCGAGCCTGCTCGCGATAGCGGATTAACATTCAACGGATGCGTTGACTGGCACACCGTTATCGCGAGCAGGCTCGCTCCCACATTGGTTTTGCGGTGTTGGTTAGATGCGCAACCCGCCATCCATTTCCAGGATCCGGCCGGTGTAGTAGTCGTTCTCGAAAATGTACGCCGCCGAATGGGCGATCTCTTCCGGCTTGCCCATGCGCTTGAGCGGAATCCCGGACGTCATTTTCTCCAGCGCTTCAGGCTTCATGCCCAGCGTCATCTCGGTCTCGATAAAGCCCGGTGCAATGCCCGCAACGCGGATGCCGTAACGCGCCAATTCCTTTGCCCAAGTGACGGTCGCCGCAGCAACCCCGGCCTTGGCCGCCGAGTAGTTGGTCTGGCCGACGTTGCCGGCGCGGGAGATCGACGAGATGTTGATGATCGCGCCGATATTCTTCAGCTCGACCATTTTCGCCGCGACTTCGCGGGTGCACAGGAACACGCCGGTCAGGTTGACGTCGATGACCGCCTGCCATTGGGCCAGGCTCATCTTGGTCATCTCGCCGTCCTTGACCTTCAACAGCAGCCCGTCACGCAGGATCCCGGCGTTGTTGATCAAGCCATGGATCGCGCCGAAATCTTCGGCCACCTGGGCGACCATGTGCGTCACTTGCTCTTCATTGGCCACGTTGCACAGGTAGGCGCGGGCCTCGACGCCCTTGGCCTTGCACGCGGCAACGGCGTCATCGAGCTTTTCCTGGTTCAGGTCAACCAGCGCAAGCTTCGCGCCTTTGCCGGCTAAATACTCGGCCATCGAACGGCCTAAACCCTGGCAACCGCCAGTGATAATGATTACTTTGTCAGTGAGTTGCATTCGCGTGCCCCAGTTGCAGGTTGGAGTGGTCTTCCTTCTAGAGAGCCTCTCGATCTGCACCTGATGTGGCCTGGCTGCACATGAGAACTGCCCCGATGGCGGACTGGAACTTTCAGCAGTCACCTGTCCGTTTTTTCGACGGATTCTATATAAGGAGTCATAAATTGAGCGTTGAAGCGGCCAAGAATGCCCGAGAATTGCTTCTCAAGGAATACCGCGGAGTGCTGTCGACGCACTCCAAGGCGATGCCCGGTTTCCCGTTTGGCTCCGTGGTTCCTTACTGTCTGGACGAGCAGGGCCGGCCGCTGATCCTGATCAGCCGCATCGCCCAGCACACCCACAACCTGCAGAAAGACCCGAAGTGTTCGCTGTTCGTCGGCGAGCGCGGGGCCGAAGACGTGCAAGCGGTCGGCCGCCTGACGTACCTCGCCGAAGCAGAAAAACTCGAGGACGTGGCTGCGATTGAAGCGGCCGCCGAGCGCTACTACCGTTACTTCCCGGATTCGCAGAATTACCACAAGGCCCACGATTTCGATTTCTGGGTGCTCAAACCCGTGCGTCATCGCTACATCGGCGGCTTCGGCGCGATTCATTGGGTCGATCAACTGACGTTGGCCAATCCGTTCGCCGGCAAGGCCGAGGTGAGCATGGTCGAGCACATGAACGCCGATCACGCCAAAGCCATCGCCCACTACGTCGAACTGGCGGGGCTGCCGAAAACCGAGCCGGCGCAACTGGCCGGGATCGACACTGAAGGCATGCACCTGCGCATTGGCCAGGCGCTGTACTGGTTACCGTTTCAAGCCCCGTGTAATACGCCGACACAAGTTCGGGAAGCCTTGGTTTTCCTGGCTCACGCCGAACATTGGCCGAAAAATGAAGTGGCCGGCGCTTGAATTCACGATAGGGCGACGTCATCTAGGGAAGACTGGCAAGGCATTCTTGCGTTGAGGAACCATTTGATGCGCCCTTTTTTATTGCTCTTTGTACTGTTTCCGGTGTTGGAGCTGTTCGTATTCGTCAAGGTCAGCGGTGCGATCGGGTTTTTCCCGGCGCTGCTGCTGGTCATTCTCGGCTCGATGCTCGGCGTGTTCGTGCTGCGCATCGCCGGCCTGGCAACTGCGCTGCGTGCGCGTGAAAGTCTGAACCGCGGCGAACTGCCAGCCCAGACCATGCTCGAAGGCCTGATGCTGGCCCTGGCCGGTGGTCTGTTGATTCTGCCGGGCTTCGTCACCGACGTGCTGGGCCTGATCATGCTGCTGCCGATCTCGCGTCGACTGCTGGCCAATAAAATGCGCCAGCGCGCCGAAGAGGCGGCGATCCGTCAGCGTGCGTTCGCCGATGATCTTCAGCCGCGTGGCGGTCCTGCCCCACGCGAGCCGTTGGGCCGAGAGCCGAACGTGATCGAAGGCGAGTTCGAACACCGCGATTCCAAGTAAATCGTTTCACCTGCACGGCACCTTCGGGTGCCGTGTTCGTTTTCGGGGCATCAACGTAAAAAATTTCGATCCGCGCCCTTGTAATAAGCTTATGCGCCCTTATGTAACGGTCACCGCAAGGTTTCTGGCAATCACGCCAGACAGACTTCCGCGGTTCGCTTGACGAACCGCACCCGGCACCGCCGGATTTGTTAAACCCGCCGGGACTACACCGGCCGATGAAAACCACAATTAGGAGAGATCGACAATGAAGCTTCGTCCTCTGCATGACCGCGTCGTCATCCGTCGCAGCGAAGAAGAAAAGAAAACCGCTGGCGGTATCGTCCTGCCAGGTTCGGCTGCTGAAAAAGCCAACAGCGGCGAAGTGCTCGCTGTAGGTACCGGCCGCGTGCTGGACAACGGTGAAGTGCGTGCGCTGGCCGTGAAAGTGGGTGACAAGGTTGTGTTCGGCCCGTACTCCGGCAGCAACACCGTGAAAGTCGACGGCGAAGACCTGTTGGTAATGGCTGAGAACGAGATTCTCGCTGTTATCGAAGGCTGATTCCCCGCTCATTTTCCCGCTACTACAAAGTATTTAAGGAATATCGATCATGGCTGCTAAAGAAGTTAAATTCGGCGACTCCGCCCGCAAGAAAATGCTCGCCGGTGTAAACGTCCTGGCTGACGCAGTAAAAGCGACCCTGGGCCCTAAAGGCCGTAACGTGATCATCGAGAAGAGCTTCGGCGCTCCGACCATCACCAAGGACGGCGTGTCCGTTGCCAAAGAAATCGAGCTGAAAGATCGCTTCGAAAACATGGGCGCGCAGCTGGTCAAAGACGTTGCCTCCCGTGCCAACGATGACGCAGGCGACGGCACCACCACCGCTACCGTTCTGGCTCAATCGATCGTCAACGAAGGCCTGAAAGCCGTCGCTGCCGGCATGAACCCGATGGACCTCAAGCGCGGTATCGACAAAGCGACCATCGCTATCGTCAAAGAGCTGAAAGCCCTGTCCAAGCCATGCGCTGACACCAAGGCAATCGCTCAGGTCGGCACCATCTCGGCCAACTCCGACAACTCCATCGGCGACATCATTGCCGAAGCCATGGAAAAAGTCGGTAAAGAAGGCGTGATCACCGTTGAAGAAGGCTCGGGCCTGGAAAACGAACTGTCGGTTGTTGAAGGCATGCAGTTCGACCGTGGCTACCTGTCCCCGTACTTCGTCAACAAGCCAGAGACCATGACTGCCGAGCTGGACGGTCCGCTGATCCTGCTGGTCGACAAAAAGATCTCGAACATCCGCGAAATGCTGCCAGTACTGGAAGCCGTTGCCAAAGCCGGCCGTCCACTGCTGATCGTGGCCGAAGACGTTGAAGGCGAAGCCTTGGCGACTCTGGTTGTGAACAACATGCGTGGCATCGTCAAAGTCGCAGCCGTCAAGGCTCCAGGCTTCGGCGACCGTCGCAAGGCCATGCTGCAGGACATCGCTGTTCTGACTGGCGGTACCGTTATCTCCGAAGAGATCGGTCTGAGCCTGGAAAGCACTACCCTGGAACACCTGGGTAATGCCAAGCGCGTAATCCTGTCGAAAGAAAACACCACCGTGATCGACGGTGCCGGCGTTGAGGCTGACATCCAGGCTCGCGTTCTGCAGATCCGTCAGCAAGTGGCCGACACTTCGTCCGACTACGACCGTGAAAAACTGCAAGAGCGTCTGGCCAAGCTGTCCGGCGGCGTTGCAGTGATCAAGGTTGGCGCTGGTTCCGAAGTTGAAATGAAAGAGAAGAAAGCCCGCGTTGAAGACGCCCTGCACGCTACCCGTGCAGCCGTTGAAGAAGGCGTGGTACCTGGCGGCGGCGTGGCACTGGTTCGCGCTCTGCAGGCTATCTCCGAGCTGAAAGGCGACAACGATGACCAGAACGTTGGCATCCAGTTGCTGCGTCGCGCTGTTGAAGCGCCACTGCGTCAGATCGTTGCCAACTCCGGCGACGAGCCAAGCGTTGTTGTGGACAAGGTCAAGCAGGGTTCGGGTAACTACGGTTACAACGCTGCCACCGGCGAATACGGCGACATGATCGAAATGGGTATCCTGGACCCGGCCAAAGTGACTCGTTCGGCTCTGCAAGCGGCTTCGTCGATTGCCAGCCTGATGATCACCACCGAAGCCATGATCGCCGAGATCAAGGAAGACGCACCAGCTGGCGGCGGCATGCCAGACATGGGCGGTATGGGCGGCATGGGCGGCATGATGTAAGCCAGCCTTACCCCGTACGAAAAAACCCCGCCTGCGAAAGCAGGCGGGGTTTTTTATTGCGTGCCGGAAAGTTGTATTGCTTTTGAGGGCCCCTTCGCGGGCAAGCCTCGCTCCTACAGGTTAATCGCTAGACCTGTAGGAGCGAGGCTTGCCCGCGAAGGCGTCAGATCAGGCGCTGACCGGTTGCGTCTTGGTAACCCGTTCAACCTTGGAGGCCGGTCGATAAAGGATGTAGTAATACGACCCCAGACAAATCAGCCAGCAGAAAATCGCTGTCCACACGTTGTGCGAGAAAAAATGCGCGCCCTGCAGCATCCGGCCGATGGAAAACACCGTGCCCAGCGCAAACGCGAACACCAGCGCCTTGCGCGCCAGACGCGGACGTCGGTCGCGCAGCACGAAAAACAGCGCAAACAACGTGAAACCGGTGGCGGCATGACCCCCCGGCCAGCAACGGCCGGGTTTTTCGGTAGGTGGGCGCGGGCTGAGCAGTTCACTGTAGGTTTCATGACCGCCGAATTGCTCCAGGCTCCATGGGCATTGAACCGCGGTCACCGCTTTGACGGGCGTGACAAAAGAGGTCGCCAGGCCAAGGGACAGCACCAGGCAGCCCAGTTCCCGTTTGAACGGTTTGAGCCGGTCGATGAAAAAGGCGCCGATGAAGCCGAAGATGGCCAACACTGAAAACGCGATGACCACCTGTTTGGCGCGGTCATGCAGGATGTTTTCGAGGAAGTAACTGTGCCGTCCGATGAAATCCCCCGCAGCCGGGTCGTAGAACATCCTCGCCAGGTCCATGTCCACGGACGTCAGTTCGAGCAGCACCAGAATGATCGCCGCAACGGCGGGCACACCCAGGCACACCCAGAAGTTCAGAGGGCGAGAGGCGGGGCGGGCAGTGGTCGAAACCATGGCAGTTCCTTGGTCGGTTAAATGTTCTTGAGAGCGCAGCCGCGCGGAGTTTGGGCCTGTTTCTGTCGCTGCCGTGTGAACCGATAGTGAAAAAATCGTCAACGTCACACCGGGTTTATCAATGGGTTTGGCCACTGCACACAGTTCTGGCTCTGCGCCACGCCAGGCCTTAAGCTGCGCGGGCCAAGACGGCCGTTACTGTGTACGGAGGAGGTGCCCATGCGAATTCTATTGGTTGAAGACAACCGCGATATCCTGGCCAATCTGGCCGATTACCTGGGGCTCAAAGGCTACACCGTGGATTGCGCGCAGGACGGTTTGTCTGGCCTGCACCTGGCGGCCACCGAGCACTACGACTTGATCGTGCTCGACATCATGTTGCCCGGCATCGACGGCTATACCCTGTGCAAACGCCTGCGCGAAGACGCTCGCCGTGACACCCCGGTGATCATGCTGACCGCTCGCGATCAACTGGACGACCGGCTGCAAGGCTTCAAGTCCGGGGCCGATGATTACCTGATCAAACCTTTCGCCCTGTCTGAACTGGCCGCGCGGATCGAAGCGGTGATGCGCCGGGCGCAGGGCGGTGGTCGTCGTACCCTGCAGGTCGGCGATCTGAGCTACGACCTCGATACCCTGGAAGTCACCCGCGAAGGGCGCTTGCTGAAACTCAACCCGGTCGGCCTGAAACTGTTGGCCGTGCTGATGCAGAAAAGTCCGCACGTCTTGCGCCGGGAAATTCTCGAAGAAGCCCTGTGGGGCGATGACTGCCCGGACAGCGACAGCCTGCGCAGCCACGTCCACCAATTGCGTCAGGTGATCGACAAGCCGTTCGCCAAGCCGTTGCTGCAAACCGTACACGGTGTGGGTTATCGCTTGGCCGAGGGCCGTGATGGAGTTTAAACAGAGCCTTGCTCAACGGATCATCATCGCCTTTGCGCTGATGAGCGCATTGGTGGCAGGCGCCTTCGCCATGGGCATTGTGGCAACCGTGCACCTGGTGGAAGAAAAACTGATTTCGGCAGGTCTGGGTGGCGATCTGCAACGTCTGTTGTTGATGGACAGTGTCTCGGACTGGAGCCATCGCCCCGAACCAGACCAGCTGTTCTACTTCAGCGGCGGGCCGGGCGATTTCGACTTGCCCAAGGATTTGCGTCATCTGGAGCCGGGTTTTCACGAGGTGTTCCGGGAGCAGCTGTCGTATCACGCGATGGTCGAAGTCGTCGACGGCCGGCATTATGTGCTGCTGCAAGACCAGAGTGATTTCGAAGAGCGTGAGCGGGTGCTGTTCGCGGTGGTGCTGGTGGGCTTCGTCTTGAGCCTGGCGTTGGCGGTGTTCCTCGGCTGGGTCCTCGCGCGTAAAGTGATGGCGCCGGTGGTGCGCCTCGCTCGGCAGGTGCGTCACCGCGATCAGCTCCTGGGGCTGGCGCCCCCGTTGGCACCGGACTACGCCGCTGATGAAGTGGGCGAGCTGGCGGTCGCCTTCGACGCCACCCTCGGGCGCTTGCGGCAGGCATTGACCCGGGAGCGATTGTTCACCAGCGACGTCAGCCACGAATTGCGCACGCCGTTGATGGTGCTGGCCAGTTCCTGTGAGCTGTTGCTGGAAAACCCCGGCATCGACCAGCGGGGTCGGGCTCAGGTTGAACGAATCGCCCGCGCCTGCGAAGAGATGCGTGAGCTGGTGCAAACCTTCCTGATGCTGGCCCGCGCCCAACATGAAGACGCCAGCATGGCGCCGCAGCAGTCCTTGAGCCAGGTCGCCGGCGGGCTGCTCAATTTATGGCGAGAACCGATCGAGGCAAAAGGGCTGTCGCTGATATTTGAACCGGGCAATCCGGCCAGCACCTGCTACAACGCAACCCTGTTGCACGCAGTCATGGGTAACCTGCTGCGTAACGCGCTGCATTACACCGAACGAGGCTTCATCCGCTTGACGCTGACGACCGCCGGTTTCACGGTCGAGGACAGTGGTGTGGGCATTCCCGAGGAAAAACGCGAGGCGATGTTCGAGCCGTTCGTGCGTGGCAACGAGAAACGCGGTGAAGGCCTGGGGCTGGGCCTGTCGCTGGTGCAGCGGATCTGCGAGAACCAGGGGTGGAATGTCAGCCTGACGAATATGGAGCCCAATGGCTGTCGTTTTCAGGTGACGTTGAGTCAGCGCGATAGTTGATTTCGTTGGTGGCCCTCGGCCACTGCCATCAACCTGTAAAACCTCGAAATAAATCGGGGTTTTACACCACGATTTTTTCACGAAGGCATGACCTGGCGCTGACACACCATTCCTTAGGGTAGTGGTCATCAGAAACGCAGGAGCCCTTCGTGATGGCTGGCCCGATCAAACTTGATTTTTCCGAAAAATACGACGATCAACACGCTCAGAAATACCTGCGCAAACATCAGGACGGACTCGGTCGCCGACTGTCCCATTGGCGTGACGAGCAACTGGCGCGCAAGGCTTTGACATTGGCCGGTGAACCTGGCCTGGTTCTCGATTTACCCTGCGGTGCCGGGCGCTTCTGGCCACTACTGGCGGAAAAAGCCAATCGGGTGATTATCGGTGCGGACAACTCCGAGTCCATGCTGAAAATCGCTTTGAAGGCGCAACCGGCCGATGTGGTGAAACGGGTACAACCCTTGCACACATCTGCGTTCGACATTGCCTTGCCTGATAACGCCGTCGACAGCATTTTTTGTATGCGTTTGCTGCACCACATCGGTGAAGCCGAGCATCGACTGGCCATTCTGCGTGAGTTCGAACGCGTCACGCGTGACAGCGTGATTATTTCGTTGTGGGTGGACGGCAATTTCAAAGCCTGGAAACGCAGGCGGCTTGAAAAAACACGTGGGCATCTCGGTTACCAAAACCGATTTGTGTTACCGGCGGCTACGGTCGAAAAGGAGTTCGAGCAGGCGGGTTTTCGAGTCCAGGAACAACTGGACTTTTTACCGCTCTATGCCATGTGGCGGGTTTATGTATTACGCAAGAGGTAACTCAATGGCAGTGCAGTGTGCAGCAGAAACGGACGTCGCTTCCCAAGACCGCTTTGACTATTTCTGGAATCAGCGCGGTGAGTGGGTTGAAGAACCCAACGTCCGTCGTGGCGGCGAAAGTGGCGTGCAGCGTATCAAGAGCAGCAAGGGACAACTGCTCTACGTCAAACGTCAGACCGGACATATCTATCGGAGTTGGCTGCATCCTTTCGGTCGGCCGACGGTGTTGCGTGAGCGAGATGCGCTCATGGGCATGCGCCTGATCGACGTGCGCGTTCCGGAGATTGTTTTCTGCGGTGCGCAGCATGACCCGGTTCACAAGTGGCGCGCATTGCTGGTGACCAAGGCACTGGACGGTTTCGAAGAAATCGAACACTGGTATGCAGGTGGTGGTCGCGAACGTCATGGCGAGGCGGTGCATGATCGGGTCCTGAAGGATCTGGCCGAGAATCTGGCTCGCATGCACAAGGGCCGCTGGCAACACGGCTGCCTCTATATGAAGCACGTATTCGTACGCGTCACTGGTGAGGGCGAGGCCGCCAATGTCGAGATTGCCATGCTCGATCTGGAGAAGAGCCGGAAGCGTTTGACCGCCCGTCGCGCCGCTACCCATGACATGCGGCAACTGCGCCGCCACTCGTCGTTCAGCGACACGGACTGGAAAAATCTCGTCTACCTTTATGAGACGGCGTTTGGCAGCGCTATCAAAGGTTTATAGCAATGAAACTCGAAATTGCTAGAGGTTTGTTCCTGATAGGAGCCTTGGCAGTTGCTTCACTGGCGGTGGCGGCTTGGGAGCAGCCCCGCACGCAGGTCCTCAGTTCAGTGAGCGGGGACGTGCGTTGTCCGATGCCACGGGTTGCGAAGGCGACCGTTGCAACCCAACCCGATCATGATCTATTGCTGTTCATGTTCGGACTTTCTCAAGGACTGAGGCCGCAGAGTTGACCAGATTGAAGCCCAAATAAAAGGCCTCGCAAATGCGAGGCCTTTTTTATGCCCGTTATTGTAGGAGCGAGGCTTTTTATGGTTTATCGGGTTTAGCCAGCAACGTGTACACGCACGGCAGCACAAACAGCGTAAACAGCGTCCCGATCGACATCCCCGTGGCGATCACTGTGCCGATGTCGAACCGGCTGACAGCGCCCGCGCCCGTGGCGATGATCAACGGCACCATGCCAAATACCATCGCCGCGGTGGTCATCAGCACCGGACGCAGACGAATGGCCGCTGCTTCCTCAACCGCTTCGCGCGGCGTCAGGCCCTTGTCCTTGCGCAACTGGTTGGCGAACTCGACGATCAGGATCCCGTGCTTGCTGATCAATCCGATCAACGTCACCAGCCCGACCTGGGTGTAGATGTTCATGCTCGACCAGCCGAGGAACAGCGGAATCAGAGCGCCGCAGATCGACAGCGGCACGGTCACCAGAATCACCAGTGGGTCGCGGAAGCTTTCGAACTGCGCCGCCAGCACCAGGAAAATGATCGCCAATGCCAAGGCAAAAGTGACCCACAACGCACTGCCTTCCTGCACGTACTGCCGCGATGCGCCGGCATAGTCGACGGCAAAACCTGCGGGTGCCTCTTCCCGGGCAATCTGACGCACCGCGTCGAGGGCTTCCCCCATGCTCACCAGCGGGACCCCGGACAGGATCGCCGAGTTGAGCTGCTGGAACTGATTCAGTTGCCGTGGGCGTGCCCGGTCGGTCACGGTAATCAGGGTCGACAGGGCCAGCAGTTCGCCCTTGGTGTTTTTCACGTAATAGTTGTTCAGCCAGTCGGGGTTGTCCCGGAAGGGCCGTTCGACCTGCGCGATGACTTTGTAGCTGCGACCTTCAATGGTGAACCGGTTGATCTCCGCCTCGCCCAGCAACGTCGCCAGCGTGCCGCCCAGATCCTGCATGGACACGCCCATTTGCGCGGCCTTCGCCCGATCGATATCGACCACGACTTCGGGTTTGTCAAAGGCCAGGTCAACGTCGACGAAGGCAAACTTGCCGGACTCCATCGCGCGTTTTTTCACCCGGTCCATCACTTGCAGCAACGACTCGTAATTGTTGGCGGTATTGACGACGAATTGAAACGGCAGCCCTTCGCCGGTTCCCGGCAGGGAAGGCAGGTTGAAGCCGAAAATCTGCAACCCTGGAATGCTTTCCAGTTTGCTCTGGACCGCAGGCAGGATCTGCATTTGCGTGCGCTCACGCTCGTTCCACGGTTTGAGCAGGAAACCGCCAATCCCCGATTGCACGCCGTTGAAGCCGTTGATCTGGAACGAGGAGTAGTACTCGGGAAACGCCTTGAAGATGCTGACGAACTCGTCGGTGTAGGTGTTCAGGTAATCAAGGTTGGTCGGCTGCGGGGCGCTGGCCAGCATGAAAATGACGCCCTGGTCCTCGTCCGGTGCCAGTTCCGATTTGGTGAAGTTGAGCAGCACCGGAATCAGGCACAGCACGATCACCGCGAACACCAGCACCACCGGCCGCGTGTTGAGCGTGCCGTGCAGCATGCGCTGGTAGCGGCGCTTGAGACCTTCGAAAATCAGGTCCAGCCGATGAGCGAGGCCGCTGGGGTTTTCGTCGTGGCGCAGCAGAAAGGCGCACATCATCGGCGACAACGTCAGGGCGACGATGCCGGAGATCACCACCGCACCGGCCAGTGTCAGGGCGAACTCCTTGAACAGCGCCCCGGTGAGGCCGGTCAGGAAGCCGATCGGGGCGTAGACCGCCGCCAGGGTGATGGTCATCGAGACCACCGGCATGGCGATTTCCCGGGCGCCTTCAATGGCGGCGTCCAGCGGCCTCTTGCCTTCTTCAATGTGACGGTGGATGTTTTCCACCACCACGATGGCGTCGTCCACCACCAGGCCAATGGCCAATACCATCGCCAGCAGGGTCAGCAGGTTGATCGAGTAGCCCATCATCTGCATGAAGAACATCACGCCGATCATCGACAACGGAATCGTCACCACCGGGATCACCACCGAACGCAGCGCACCGAGGAACAGAAACACCACGACGATCACGATCAACACGGCTTCGAACAGGGTTTTCACCACTTCGTCGATCGAGGCCTGGATGAACAGCGTGGCGTCGTAGGCAATTTCACCCTTGAGGTTCGGCGGCAGCTGGGCTTCCAGGTCCGGCATGATCTTGCGCACTTCCTTGATCACGTCCAGCGGGTTGGCGCCGGGCGTTGCCTTGATGCCGATGTACACCGAGGGCGTGCCACCGAAGGAGCTGATGGTGTCGTAGTTTTCCGCACCCATCTCGACCCGCGCGACATCGCTGAGCAGCACCCGGCTGTCACCGTCGACCTTGAGCGGAATCGCGGCGAAGGCTTCGGCGGATTTGAGCTCGGTGTTGGCGTTGATGCTGGTGACCACGTACTCGCCTTTCACTTCGCCGGCGGCGGAGAGGAAGTTGTACTTGCGCACGGCATCGGTCACATCGCTGGCGCTGAGGCCGAAACCCGCCAGTTTCACCGGGTCCAGCCACAGGCGCATGGCGAATACCTGGTTGCCGAGAATCTCGGCCTCGGCCATGCCCGGCAGGGTCGCCAGTTTTGGCTGGATGACCCGTGACAGGTAATCGGTAATCTGCGGGTTACTCATTTCCTTGCTGAAGAAGCTGATGTACATCAGCGCCGACGCATCGGCGGCTTCCTTGCTCAGTACCGGGTCTTCGGCGTCCTGAGGCAACTGGTTTTTCACTTCGTTGGCCTTGGCCAGCAGCTCGGTGAACAAGCGGTCGCTGTTGGAACCGATGCGCGCGTAGATCGAGATCACCGAGAAGTTCTGACGACTGACCGAGGTCATGTAGTCGATGCCCTCGGCGCTCGCCAGGCTCTGTTGCATCGGTTGGGTGATGTAGCCCTGAATGGTTTCGGCGTTCGCCCCGGGGTACGCGGTGGTCACCGTGATCAGGGCGTTTTCCATTTGCGGGTATTGGCGTAGCGGCAGCTTGCTCCAGGCCTGAAAGCCCAGCAGCACAATCAACAGGCTGACCACGGTGGCGAGCACCGGGCGGCGGATGAACGGGTCGGTAAAAGCCATTGGGGGTTCCTTGATCAGTCAGCGCGTGGCTGACTGTTCTTCTCGGCCAGGGTCTTGTCGTCGCTGATGGCGATGTGCGCGCCGTTGTCCAGTTTGATCTGGCCGGCGGTGACCACTTTTTCGCCGTTCTTCACGCCTTTGGTAATCATCACCTGCCCATCGCGTCGCTCGCCGGTTTCGATGAAACGGCGTTCGGCGATCAGGATCGGTTGGCCCTTGTCGTCTTTTTCGACGCTGCCGTCTTCGGTTTTTTTCTGCGCTGCCACGTACAACGAATTGCCGTACAGCGTGTACGTGATCGCGCTTTCCGGCACGACGATGCGCGGCTGCGGGTCGGGCAGCATCACCTGCAGGCTGGCG
The DNA here is from genome assembly GCF_014852285.1 of Pseudomonas sp. PDM02. Taxonomy (NCBI): domain Bacteria; kingdom Pseudomonadati; phylum Pseudomonadota; class Gammaproteobacteria; order Pseudomonadales; family Pseudomonadaceae; genus Pseudomonas; species Pseudomonas sp. PDM02. The sequence continues at coordinate 135,412 of NZ_JACVBL010000012.1, forward strand.
AACATGCCCGGTAACAGTTTGCCGTCGGGGTTGGCCAGGGTTGCGCGGACCTGCATGTTGCGCGTGCTGTTCTCGATTTTCGGATTGATCGCGCTGATGGTGCCGGGGAAGGTCTGCGCCGGGTAGGCCGCAACGATGATTTCAACCGGCTGGCCGATGGCGATCTTCGGCACCGACTGTTCGGGCACGAAAAAGTCGACGTAAAGACTGCTGAGGTCTTGCAGGGTGGCAATCATGGTGCCGCTGGCAAGGTAGTCGCCAACGTCCACCTGCCGAATGCCGATGGTCCCGCTGAAGGGGGCAACGATGCTTTTTTTGCCGAGTGCAGCCTTGAGTTGATTGACCGTGGCTTTGCTTTTTTTCAGCACCGCCGAAAGTCGGTCGAACTCACCTTTGGAAATGGCCTGGCTGCCCACCAGTTGGCTACCGCGACCGTAATCGAGCTGGGCCAGCCCGAGGTCGGCCTGGGCGGTTTCCAGCAAGGCACTTTCCACGGCGCTGTCGAGGCGCAGGAGTGGTTGACCTACCTTGACCTTCTGCCCTGACTCGAACTGCAAATCGATGACGGTGCCGTCGGTCTCCAGGCTCAGGTCCACGCCTTGCAGCGCCTTGAGCGTGCCGACGGTAGGCAGGCGTTCCTGCCACGGTTGCTCGGTAGCAGTAGCCACGGCGACGCTGATCGGCGGTTTCGGCACAGCGAAGCCTTGAATCATCGTGTAGATGGAGAAGGCTTTGTAACCGGCCAGAACCAGCACGATCAGCAAAACAACACCCAACATGATCAGCATGCGGCGACGCAGCATATTTCCACTTCCTTGGAGAAAATCAGGTGAGACAGTCGGGCACATTACTCCGAGTGTGCCGGGTATTCCAACTGCCACTTTTTACAGGCAGGCGCAAAACCTGTAGGAGCAGAGCTTGCTCGCGAAAGCGGCGGCACATGCAAAATGGATGTGCCTGACACACCGCCTTCGTGAGCAAGCTCAGCTCCTACAAGAGCGGGGCAGTCAGATGAGGTGCAGGTGGTTATCCCAGAGCCCCGCAGGCAGTTCGAGGGGTTTTGCAACAAGGTTTGTCTGGCGGCAATCGTAGTACCGGCATCGGCCTTGACCCGAGGTCACGACAAAACCGTCGGCCACCGCACCCACCCCGGCGCAATCGGGAAGCGGCGCATCCAGGCGCACTTCACCGCTGTCCATGTCCCAGATGAAAAAGCGATTGCCCCGTGGCGCCGTCAACGCGACCAGGCGCAAATCACTGTGCACCGCGACACTGGCGGTGTAATGCCCCATGGCTTGCAACTGATGCTCGGGCACCGGGAACGCCACGAACGGTTGCCCCGGACGCTTGATCGCCAACAGCTCCGACGACTCATGGGACGGCCCCATGAATTGCTGACCGGCGACGATGGTGCCATCACTGGCGATCCCCAGGTGCCGCACGCTGTTCATCTGTTGCGCGAGGGTTTCCTTGCTCAGCAATGTACCGTCGCGCTGCATCAGCACCAGGCTTGGTTCCATGGCGTTGAGGTTCATCTCGACGCGGCTTTCAGCCTCGGTGCGAATGCCGCCGTTGGCCACCACCAGGGTTTCGCCATCGGGCATCCACGACACCTGATGCGGGCCGATGCCATGGGTCGAAATCTCGCCGCTGTGCACCAGACGCTCGCCTTCGAACTTGTACACACCGAGCAAGCCGCGACCGGGATCGGACGTGTCGTTCTCGGTGGCGTACAGCCAGTCGCCGCTCTGGTGAATCACCGCGTGACCGTAGAAATGCCGGTTCGGTTGCGAGGCCACGGTTTGCAGCAGCGTGCCGTCGCGCAGGTCGATCAGGTAACTTTCGGTGCCCGGACGCCGGGCGACGAACAGCGCGATTGGCAGCGTCGGGTGGTTGATGATGTCGTGGCAACGCTGGCCGACCTGGGTGGCGAACACCCGCGTACCGTCCAGCCGATAACCGACGGCGTAGTGCTTGCCGTCGCCATCGTCCCGCGCCGAGAGCAGCAACGGGCTCTTGTCCTTTTGCTTGAACAGCGTCCAGCCGCCCAGTGTCACTGCTCCCAGCAGCAAACTACCTAACGTCAGAGCCTGTCGTCGCAGCATGGCACTCGCCCTCATCAGTCACCGTCGTTGGCGTTGAAGCCCAGTTGGATGCCCAATGCCTTGGCCAGTTCGCCCTCGTGCAGGCGGTGGACGACGTTGAGGCTGTCGTAGATGTCGTTGAGCTGCTGGCGACCGGCGTCGTCGTTGAGCATTTCAGTCAGCGAACGCTGGTTGCTGGCGAACAGTTTCAGGGACGCGGCGTAAGCGGCGTCGATCTTGTCGGCCAAAGGTTTCTGCTCGCTTGGCAGCAAGCCACGCAGGCCTTTGTTGTCAACGCCTTCCCACACGGTTTTGGCGGCGGCGAGGCTCGCTTCCATACTCGTCAGGGACGACTGGCTGCGCCACTGGTCAGCCTGGAATGGTTGCGGCACACCCTTGGTCTGGCGGCCCATCGGCGTGCCGAGTTTTTTCTTCAGGCTGTCGAGAGCGGTGACCTGTACACGCAGCAGATCGGCAATCGCTTCGTGGGAGTCGGCGTAGCGCTGGTTCGGGAATTTGCTCAACTGCGCGAGCATGCCGTCGGTGTTGTTCCAGGTTTGCAGAATCTCTTCGGCCAGCTGTTTCTGACGCTCGCCAATGGCTTTCAGCAGAGGGCAATACTTGGCTTTTTGCGCCTCGTTGGCCACGTCAGGTTTGCTGTCGAACAGGATGTATTCGTAGGCCGAGAGGCCTTGCACCACAACGCTGGATTTGGCCAGGGCGGTGGCATCGATCTGTGGTTGCGCGGTCACCAGTTGCTCGACCTGACGGCCCACCAGGTTTTTCTTGTCCGGCCAGAATTGCACCTGCCAGGCGCGATTGCCTTCGGCCAGCGGCCCGATCAGCAACGGTTGCAGCTCGGCCCAGGCTTTCTGCGCATGCAGGAAATCGGCACGGGCGGTGTCGAGGTTTTCCTTGCCTTCGCAATAGGCCAGCGCGCTGACGGCCAACTGGCGGTCGGCTTCAACCCAGCGCGTGTAGGTCGGCAGGATCACCGACTTGGCGATGGCCGCCGACGTGACAGCCTGCGGATCCTGCGGTGAGCAGGCGCCGAGGGCGAGTGCGGCAAGGCTGGTGAACAACAACTTGGGACGGAACATTTAGGGCTCCCGCTAAGGAATACGTTTAAAGGGAATTCAAAAACGCCAGCAACGCCGCGCGCTGCTCGGCATTGAAAGACAAAACCTGTTGCTGGGCCGCTTTTGCTTCGCCGCCATGCCAGAGCACGGCTTCGAGCAGATTGCGGGCGCGGCCGTCATGCAAGAACTGGGTGTGGCCACTGACTGCCTGCGTCAGGCCGATGCCCCACAACGGCGGCGTGCGCCAGTCGCGGCCACTGGCCTGGAATTCGCTGCGGTTGTCGGCCAGGCCGTCGCCCATGTCGTGCAGCAGCAGATCGCTGTAAGGGCGAATCACTTGATTGGCCAGTTCAGGTTCTGCCGCGTTGGCGGCGGTGGTGTATTTCGGTGTGTGGCAGGACTGGCAACCGGCCTGGAAAAACAGGCTCTTGCCGGCCAGCACTTGCGGAGTGCCGACATCGCGGCGGGCCGGTACGGCAAGGTTACGGCTGTAGAACAGCACCAGACGCAGAATGTTATCGCTGACTTCCGGTTCGCCGTCCGGGCCGTTGCCGTTCGGCGCCTGTTTGCAGGCGGTTTGCGCCTCGGTGCAGTCATCAAAGGGCCTCAGGCTGGTCGTGAGGCCCATATCACCAGAAAACGCGTGAACATTCTGTTGATTGAGGTTCGGCTGCCCGGCCTTCCAGCCGAATCGGCCGAGGACGGTTTTCTGCAGGGCGTCATCCCAGACCTGGTTCGGTCGGCCATTGATGCCGTTTTTCTCTTTGGCCTGCGCGGCGGCATTGGCGAGGATCGCTTCTTCCGGGATCGCCTCGAGCAAACCGAGGCCAATCATCGGCGGGGCGATGCGCGCCGAGAAACGCGTGTCCGGGTGCATCGGGCCGTAGCCGAGTTGGGTGATCTGCAATGTCGGCTTGCGCAACTCGACTTCGGTGCCGTCCTTGAAACGCACCGGCACCGGCGTGTAATCAACCCGAACCTTGCCTTCCGGAGTCACACCGGGCACCGACATGTCCTGGAACTGGCCGCCGTAGACCGGCTCGGGCACGACACCTTGCTGCTCGATGATTTTGGCGTAGGTCGGTGAATCGGGTATCGACAGGCGCACCAGCATCGAAACGGCATTCACTGCATCAGGTGCAGGCGGGTGACCGCGACCGTCCTTGATATGGCAGCCCTGGCAAGCATTGGTGTTGAACAGTGGGCCGAGGCCGTCGCGGGCCGTGGTGGTCGACGGGGCGATCACCCAGGGGTTGCGGAAGAAGCTGTTGCCGACGCTGAAGTCAACGCGCCGTGACGGCGGCAGGTTGGCGGAGGGCAGGGAAAAGGCGTTCTGATCGGTCTTGCGCACGGTCGCGCTGCCTCCGGACCTGGCTTCGCCGGGTTCGGCCTGGGTAAAACGCGGGGCGTCATCGCAGGCACTCAGGCCCAGGGCCAGAAACAGTGCGGACAAGCGAAGAGGCAGCGAGGGCATCAGACATCCTGCAAGACGAGCAAAACAAGGGCGCAAAGTCTAACAGGGCAGGGGAGATTGAATAAGAGGAATTATCGTTTGGTTGATGTGGCGCAGGTTTGGTGGGCGTCCATTGGTTGGATGCGATCGTTGTAGGAGCGAGGCTTGCCCGCGAAAGCGGTTTGTCAGTCAACGATGATGTCGTGTGTGATGCCGTCTTCGCGGGCAAGTCGGGTCGCCGCATCGCTCGCTCCTACAATGATCTGTGTTGGGCTGGCATGAAAAAGGCGACCCGAAGGTCGCCTTTTTCATTTAGCCAGCGTTGATCAGAATTCGTGATCAGCGTTGTCCGGGTTCAGGTCGCTGATGCCCAGCTTGCCAGCGGCGGCTTCGATCGAACCGGTCTGCTTGACCAGCGAAGCGATGGCGTCACGAACGATCTGGTTGCCAGCGGTGTTGCCGGCAGCGATCAACTGGTCGTAGTGCTCACCCTTGTTGGCGTGATCGACAATGACCTGCATCTTGGCTTCGGTCGCAGCCAGGTCGGCCTTCAGCGCTGTGTCGGCCGCCGGGTCAGCCTTGGCCACCAGAGAGGACAGGCTGGCGCCGGTCATTTTGGTGCCGTCGACACGGGTGTATTCGCCCAGGTACACGTTACGAATGCCTTTGGCATCGTAGAACTGCGAGTTGTGGGTGTTGTCGCTGAAGCAGTCGTGTTCGTCTTCAGGGGAGTTGGCTTCCAGGGAAACCTTCATGCGCTCGCCCGCCAGTTCGCCCAGGGACAGGCTGCCCATGCCGAACAGCATTTTGCGCAGGCCGGAATCCACCGGTTCCGCTTCCAGGGTGGCGCGGTAGTTGTCGGCCACGTTCGGCTTCCAGTTACCGACCATTTCTTCCAGGTCGCTGACCAGCAGTTGGGTCACGGACTTCAGGTAAGCGCGACGACGATCGTTGTGACCGCCGGTGGCGCCTTTGCCTTCCAGGTAGTCGGAGGCTGGACGGTTGCCGGCGCCAGGGCCGGTGCCGTTCAGGTCCTGGCCCCAGAGCAGGAATTCGATGGCGTGGTAGCCGGTGGCGACGTTGGCCTCGGAACCACCCAGCTCGTTCAGGCTGGCGAGTTTTTCCGGGGTGATGTCTTTCACGTCGATCTTGTCTTCGCCGACCTGAACTTGAGTGTTGGCGATGATGTTGGCGGTCGCGCCCGGGTTACCCAGTGCGTGCTCGTAGGATTTGTCGACGTAGTCGATCAGGCCTTCGTCCAGTGGCCAGGCGTTCACCTGACCTTCCCAGTCGTCGATGATGGTGTTGCCGAAGCGGAACACTTCGCTCTGCAGGTAAGGAACACGAGCAGCGATCCAGGCAGCCTTGGCGGCTTTCAGGGTGTCGGCGTTCGGCTTCGCGAGGAAGGCGTCGACGGCGGTTTGCAGGGTTTTCGCGGTGGATTCGGCATCGCTGTAAACGGCGAAGACGATGTCGGCGTAATGCGCGACAACGGCTTTGGCAGCGGCTTCGTCGACTTTGCCGGCAGCAGCTGGCGCAGGCGCAGCGGCCGGGGCCGTGGTAGTGGCGGCTGGCGTAGGCGCTGGGGCGGCAGCTTTGTCTTTGCCTTCGCCACAACCGGCGAGGGAAATAGCGATGGCCAACAGACTGGCGGTAGCCAGAGGCATACGAATCATGGCGAACATCCTGCTTCGAGAGGGGGTGGAATGGCGCAGCTAGCGCGCAAAACTGCGACATAATGCAAATCTTTCGCATTATGTGTAAAGAGTTGTTCTTGGAAATATTTCTTATTCAGATAGCGGATGTTGCACTTTGCAGGAGCGAGCCTGCTCGCGATGAACGTGAACGATAACGCGTGCAGACTGAAAGAATGCGTCGCCTTGGAGTTCATCGCGAGCAGGCTCGCTCCTACAGGATCCCTACAAAATAGCCGCGTTGCTGCGCTGGGCCTGCTTCAGATAGGCGCCCAGTTCTCGCGCCGGCAGTGGCTTGCTGTAAAAGTAGCCCTGACCTTCGTGGCAGCCTTCGGAAATGATGTAGGCCTCTTGCTCGATGGTTTCCACCCCCTCTGCAATGACCTGCATGCCAAGGCTCTTGCCCAACTGGATGATGGCCCGAACGATGGTTGCATCGTCGTCGTCATCGAGCAGGTCTTGTACGAAGCTCTTGTCGATCTTGATCTTGTCCAGCGGCAGGCTTTTCAGGTAACTCAGCGATGAGTAACCGGTGCCGAAGTCGTCGATGGCGATCAACGCACCGGAGCGACGCAGGCTCAGCAGATGCTGGGCGGCGGTGCTGATGTCTTCCATCAGGCCGGTTTCGGTGACTTCCAGCTCCAGGCTGCGCGGTGGCAGGCGGTACATTTGCAACAGGTTGTTGACCACCCGCGGCAGCTCGGCGTGGTGCAATTGCACCGTGGACAGGTTTACTGCCATGCGCAGGTCGGTGAAGCCCTGGTCATGCCAGTCGCGCAATTGTTTGCAGGCCTGATCCAGCACCCATTCGCCAATGGCAATGATGGTGCCGTTCTGCTCGGCCAGCGGGATGAACAGGTCCGGCGGCACCAGCCCGTGTTCGGGATGTTGCCAGCGAATCAATGCTTCGACGCCCACCACCCGATGATCGCGGTAGCTGATCTGCGGCTGGTAGACGAGGTAGAACTGGTCGCGGATCAACGCGTCGCGCAGGTCCTTTTCCAGTTCGCGACGGCGACGCATCTCGGTGTCGACACTGGCGATATAGAACTGGTAGCGGTTGCGTGAGCGAGTCTTGGCCAGGGTCATGGTCTGCTCGGCTTTTTGCAGCAGCTTCTCGGTGCTGTCGCCATCCTCGGGGAACAGGGTGATGCCGATGGTGGCGCGCAGGCGAATCTCTTGATGATCGAGGGCGAATGCCGCTTCCAGGTCATCGAGAATGCTTTGCGCCAGTTCGGCGGCTTCGTAGGGTTGTTCGATATCGGCCTGAACCAGGGCGAACTGATCGCCGCCCAGTCGGGCGAGGGCGCCAAGGCGACCGCTGTGGCCCCGCAGGCGATCAGCCAGCGCCAGCAGCAGTTGGTCGCCGGTCTGATAGCTGAATTGTTCGTTGATGCCCTTGAAGTCATCGAGGCCGACACACAACACCGCGACTCGGCGTTGCAGTTTGCCGGCGTCGACGAGGATCTTGTCCAGTTGCTGTTGCAATTGCTGGCGGTTCGGCAGGCCGGTGAGGAAATCGTACTGGGCCATGCGCAGCAGGCTGTTTTCCGCTTCGTGGCGCAGGTGGGTGTTGCGCTCGATGGACTCGAGCAACTGGTTGGCGGTGTTGATCCAGATGCCCAGTTCGTTTTTCTCGTGGCCCCTGAGCTGTGGAATCTTGTGCTCGCTGGGGCGGTCCGGGTTGATTTCGGTCAGGTGCTCGATGATCCGCGACAGCGGTTTGGTCAGCAGCCAGTGGTAGACCAGATACAGCACCAGCCCCATGGCGAGGGCGCGCAATACCCCGGAAATGAAGATGATCACCGAGCTGACGATGAACCCTTGTCCGTAGGTGGCGGTGTCGAGGGTGATGCTCAGGTCGCCGTAGTACTCGCTGTACGGGCCGCGACCCACCAGTTGAGTGGTGAAGGTGCGTTCCTTGCCGAGGATCAGGTCGGTCAGCCAGCGGCTGTTGGATTGCTGCAACTCGCGGGATTTTTGCGCCAGCATGGCCTCATTGGGGTGGCCGATGGAGGCCTGGCGGACGGCGTCGTCCTGAAACAGGCCTTCAATCACCTGCATGCCCATCTCTCGGTCCAGGCTGTAGACGGCCTGGGTCGAGGGGTCGCGGAACATGTCGAGGATGCGCTGGGCATCGCCTGCCACGGCCTGGCGTGTTTTATAGGCATCGAAAACGATCTGCGCGCAGCTCAAGACCACGCCGACGATCAATGCCGACAGGAGCACGACCCGGAGCAACTTCACCGACAAGCTGTTCTTGAGTTCCAGCTTCAAAGAGTCATTCCTTGTTCCGTGCAGGTAGCATCAAGTTGCCATGAGTATTGGCAATCCGGTGATGGCAGTCAAAGGGACAATCAAACACAGGGGAATTTGCCTGTGGGTTGGCCGAAATGCTGTTGCCTGGAGTATTTGCCCTATTAGTACTGTGTCGGTAGTCGAGTCCTTCAACTTGAGGGGGATTTGGACTTATTTTCCATTTGGTTGATGGTAGACGTCTGTGGCGTTGGGGCAAGGGGCTTAACGCTTGTTTCATTGTCTGAAATCACCTGTCTGCAACACCTCGATCTCCTGTAGGAGCCGGCTTGCTGGCGATGGCGGCCTTATGGCGGACCATTTTCTTTCGGGTGTACATATCCATTCCTGCGGTAACGGCCGCTTATGGTTTCGCCCTTACGGCGAGTCCCTTTTGTCAAACGCCACAAAAGGAACCAAAAAGTCTTGCCCCAGCGTCCGGCCCCTCGCTTAGGCTCGGCGTTCCCTCGCTCCGGTCCTGCTCCGTGGGCCCGCCGCCATCGGCCATCCATGGCCGGGGGCGGCTAACCCGGCATCCATGCCGGGTTGCCCACTGCGCAGAACCTGCGCTCGGCCTCCCGAAGGGGCGGGTAGATCAAAAGCTGAAGGCGAGCTAACGCTCGGCCTGATGAGTGGTGAGAAGCGGGTGGTGGGCGCGAGTCTGCTTGTGTAGGAGCCGGCTTGCTGGCGATGACGGCCTGACAACCAACCTGTTTTCACGGATGTACCCACCCCCTGTAGGAGCCGGCTTGCCGGCGATGGCGGCCTGACAACCAACCTGTTTTCACGACTGTCCCCGGACCTTGTAGGAGCCGGCTTGCTGGCGATGGCGTCCTGACAACCGACCTGTTTTCACGGCTGTACCCGGACCTTGTAGGAGTCAGCTTGCTACGGGCGGTGTTCCGACGATGGCGTCAGAACTACCGACCCGTTCTACGGGAACACCTGGGTTTGTACGTTTCCAGACCCATAAAAAAACCCGGCAAAAGCCGGGTTTTTTGACTGGCGTCGAGCTTAAGCGGTGAAGGTTTTGCCTTCGAACTGCTCAGCCACGAATTTCCAGTTGACCAGGTTCCAGAACGCTTCGACGTATTTCGGACGAACGTTGCGGTAGTCGATGTAGTAAGCGTGTTCCCAGACGTCGCAGGTCAGCAGCGGGGTGTCGCCGTTGGTCAGCGGGTTGCCGGCGCCGATGGTGCTGGCCAGGGCCAGGGAACCGTCAGCCTTTTTCACCAGCCAGCCCCAACCGGAACCGAAGGTGCCGATGGAAGTCTTGCTGAATTCTTCCTTGAACTTGTCGAACGAACCGAAGGAAGCATTGATGGCTTCAGCCAGTGCGCCGGTTGGTTGACCGCCGGCGTTTGGCGCCAGGCAGTTCCAGTAGAAAGTGTGGTTCCAGACTTGAGCGGCGTTGTTGAAGATACCGCCCGAGGAAGACTTGACGATCTCTTCCAGGGTCTTGCCTTCGAACTCGGTGCCTGGCACCAGGTTGTTCAGGTTCACGACGTAGGTGTTGTGGTGCTTGTCGTGGTGGTACTCCAAGGTTTCCTTGGAAATGTGCGGCTGCAGGGCATCGTGTGCGTAAGGCAGCGGCGGCAATTCGAAAGCCATGATGATTCTCCTAATCAGGTCAGTTGCGGTGAGCGCAAGGCCGATCACGGGCGGCCAGACAAGCGCCGGGGAGTTTGTACTCTTTGCGGCGCATCGAACCGGATCATAGCACCGGGGGTGCGGCATAACCACGCAACAACTGTGTGGAATAGAGGTTCCAGAGCCATTTGGAATATCAGGACGCGATGATCAGTTGGCCGGCTACAGCGAACATCATGACGGCCACCAACAAATCAAGGATCCGCCATGTGCTTGGCCGAGCCAGCCATGGCGCCAACCAGGCGGCGCCCAGCGCCAACGTGAAAAACCAAAGCAGCGAAGCGCTGGCCGCGCCGACAACATAAGCCCCGGGTTCGGTTTGTTGCGCACCAAGGGAGCCAATCAGTAACACGGTATCCAGATAAACATGCGGGTTGAGCAAGGTCACCGCGAGGGCGCTGAGCATCACCGCGCGCAGTGAACGGACCGTCTGGTTTTCACCCTGTTGCAGGCTTTGCTTCGAGCAGGCCCGGCGCAGCGCAAGGCTGCCGTACCACAGCAGAAACGCCGCACCGCCCCAGCGAGCGATGGCCAGCAAGGTCGGGTTTTGCGCCAGCACGGTCGCCAGACCAAATACGCCGGCCGCTACCAGCAACGCGTCGCAGGTCACGCAGAGCGCTGCCACCGGCAGGTGGTGTTCACGTCGCAGGCTCTGGGCCAGCACAAACGCATTCTGAGTGCCGATCGCCATGATCAGCCCCGCGGCCACCAACAGGCCGTTCACATAGCTTTGCCACATAAGTTTTACTCCGCGTTGGCTGCCAGATCCCGCAACACTTGCAGGGCGCGTTCGGCATCGGCCTGGCCGACGAATAGATGGTCGTGGTAGTAACCGGCGATCACGTTGCAACTGATCCCGGCCTGGCCCAGCGCGGTGGCGAACGCGGCGGTCAGGCCGACGGCTTCCAAGGCCGAATGCACGTTGAGGGTGATCCAGGCTGCGACGTAGTCGAAGCTGAAACCGGCCCGTTCTGCGTGGGAACGTTCCAGAATCACCGTCAGACCTTCCTGCTCGCGAAAGCTGCCGACAATCTCAAGGTTCGATGGCAATTGACCGTCCCGCAGGGTGCAGAACACGTATTCGCCAGCGTTGAGCTGCGGGCTCATGCTGCGTAGCAGTGTTGCCAGTGAAGTTTCGCCAGCCATGTCGGTAATCCTTGTTCAAGAGTTCTTGCCGCGCATTCTCTGCTGCTAACCTGTATAAGAAAAATCAATCATGCTGATCGCTCATTAGGAAAACTGATGTTCGACTATAAATTGCTTTCTGCGTTGGCCGCCGTGATCGAGCAGGCCGGTTTTGAACGTGCCGCAAAGGTGCTTGGCTTGTCGCAATCGGCGATCTCCCAGCGCATCAAACTGCTGGAGGCGCGGGTCGGCCAGCCTGTGCTGGTGCGGATGGCGCGACCGGCGCCGACGGAAATCGGCCGGCGTTTGCTCAACCATGTGCAGCAGGTGCGCTTGCTCGAACGCGACCTCCAGACACTGGTGCCGGCGCTGGATGAAGAAGGCTTGCCGGAACGTCTGCGCATCGCGCTGAACGCCGACAGCCTCGCCACCTGGTGGGCCGAGGCGGTCGGTGACTTTTGTGCCGAGCAACATTTGCTGCTCGACCTGGTGGTCGAGGACCAGACTGTCGGCCTCAAACGCATGCGTGCAGGCGAAGTGGCGGCGTGTGTCTGTGCCAGCGAACGTCCGGTGGCGGGTGCGCGCAGCGTCCTGTTGGGCGCCATGCGTTATCGCGCGCTGGCCAGTCCGGCGTTCATCGCCCGGCATTTTCCGCATGGCGTGCGCGCCGATCAGTTGTCGAAAACGCCGGCGCTGGTCTTTGGCCCGGACGATTTCCTACAGCATCGCTACCTCGCGTCCCTCGGCGTAGACGGCGGTTTCGAACACCATTTATGCCCGTCATCCGAAGGGTTCATTCGCCTGACGGAAGCCGGTCTCGGCTGGGGACTGGTGCCGGAATTGCAGGTGCGCGAGCAACTTGAGCGCGGCGTTCTGGTGGAGCTTTTGCCAGATAAGCCCATCGATGTGCCGCTGTACTGGCATCATTGGCGCAATGGCGGTCAGTTGCTGGGGTTGCTGACCGATCAATTGGTGCGCTCGTCGAGGCAATGGCTGGTGCCGTTGACCTGACCGGCAGCGTCAAGACCTCACGCACTACGCAAAACGAAATATTCGGAGCACTACATGAAGATTCTGGTCACCGGCGCAAGCGGCTTCATCGGCGGGCGCTTTGCGCGTTTCGCCCTGGAGCAGGGCCTGGACGTGCGGGTCAACGGTCGCCGGGCCGAAAGCGTCGAACATCTGGTGCGCCGTGGCGCCGAGTTCATTGCGGGCGACTTGAGCGACCCGCAACTGGCGCGCGATCTGTGTTCCGATGTCGAAGCCGTGGTGCATTGCGCCGGTGCTGTCGGCGTGTGGGGACGTTATCAGGACTTTCATCAAGGCAACGTGCAGGTCACCGAAAACGTGGTCGAAGCCTGCCTGAAGCAACGCGTGCGGCGACTGGTGCATTTGTCCTCGCCGTCGATCTATTTCGACGGCCGCGATCACCTCGGATTGACCGAAGAACAGGTGCCCAAGCGCTTCAAGCATCCCTACGCCGCGACCAAATTTCTGGCCGAGCAAAAGGTCTTCGGCGCCCAGGAGTTCGGCCTCGAAACCCTGGCCCTGCGCCCGCGTTTCGTGACCGGTGCCGGTGACATGAGCATCTTCCCGCGACTGTTGAACATGCAACGCAAAGGTCGCCTGGCAATCATCGGAAACGGTTTGAACAAGGTCGATTTCACCAGCGTGCAAAACCTCAACGAAGCGTTGCTCAGCAGCTTGCTGGCCAGCGGTTCGGCGTTGGGCAAGGCCTATAACATCAGCAACGGCGCGCCGATTCCGTTGTGGGACGTGGTCAATTACGTCATGCGCAAAATGGACGTCCCACAGGTGACCCGCTACCGTTCCTACGGCTTGGCCTACGCCGTGGCGGCGCTCAACGAGGGCGCGTGCAAGCTGTGGCCGGGGCGCCCCGAGCCGACCCTGTCGCGCCTGGGCATGCAGGTCATGAACAAAAATTTCACCCTGGACATCAGCCGCGCGCGGCATTATCTGGACTACGACCCGAAGGTCAGCCTCTGGACGGCCCTCGATGAATTCTGCGGCTGGTGGAAGGCTCAGGACATTCACTGACAAATCCCGTTACTGAACGCAGAGTGGGGTTCAGGGTCAATCGATGCGGCTGACGGGTTTATACTTCGCCCCATCAAGCCATCACCGCGTTCCACAAAGGTTGACTCAATGTCCATGCGTAACGATGCCAACGACGACTTCGACGATGTACCGAGCCTGCGTGCCGACAGCCTCGACGACGATGATTTTGTGCCCTCCGCCCGCACCGCCGTGCATTCGCGCACGCCGCCGGTGGTCAAGGTCAGGGCGGCCAGCACCGGCCCGTTGTGGGCGCTGGTCGGCGCCTTGTTCTTTGCGTTCGCCGGCCTTGCGTGGTGGAGCTTTCAGCAGATCTCGCTGATGGAACAGCAACTGGTGGCGACCCAGGAAAGTTTCGCGCGTATCAGTGAGGATGCAGCGGGACGCTTGCAGGACATTTCCGGCAAGGTGGTCGCCAGTCAGACCAACGTCACCAGCGACAGCGAAGCGCTGAAACTGCAAATCAGGCAGCTGGAAAGCAAACTCCAGGACCAGAGCAAACAGCAGCAGGGCGTTGCCGGTCAGACGTCGGACCTGGGCAAGCGTCTGGCGCAAATGACTGCGCAAACCGCCGATCTGGACAAGCGCCTGGCGCAAGCCACCGCCCAGAACACCGAGCACCAGACCGCCAACACGCAATTGCAGGCCCAGGTCAAAGCCCTGAGCAGCGAACTGGCCGCCCTGAAAAGCGCCCCGGCGGAAACTGAAAAATTCGACGCCCAGCTAAAAAGCCTCGGCGCCGACATCACCGCGCTGAAAAAACAAGGCAACCCGAGCGCCGCCATCGAACGTCTGGAGCAAGACATAATCGTGCTCAAAAGCGAGCAGGACAACCGCCCGGCCGCCGCGTCAGGCCCATCCAGTACCGCCGAGTTCGACGCCTTCCGTAGCCAGGTCACCCGTAACATCAACACCCTTCAGGCGCAGATTCAGAATTTGCAGCAGCAGTTGCGGGCCAGGCCTTGAGGCTGAAGGCGCGGTAATTCGCTGCAATACCATTTTGCAGACTGCGGTTCGCTGAATATCCATACATGCCCCATTGCCGTCTACGCTCTTCAAACACCGAAGAAAACGAGGGATGCGCAATGGGGTTTTTGCACAGGTTGGCCCTGCTGGGCGGGATGCTGTTGCTGTGCCTGGGGCAGGCGCAAGCCGCCGGGACCGAGAAGGACGACAGCCAGGCCGCCATCGCCTTGCTGGAAAAAGCCCTGGCCTATTACCACGACAATGGCGACAAGGCGTTCGCGGCTTTCAGTCGTCAGGGCGAGTTTGTCGACAAGGACCGCTACGTGTTCGTGCTCGATACCAAAGGCGTGATGCTCGCCAGCGGTGGGCCTTCTTCGGCGTTGATCGGGCGTGATGTATCGGATGTGCTCGGGCCGGATTTGCAGAAGGCTTTCAAGGACGCGTTGAAAGTGCCGGAGGGCAATGGCATTCAGCAAGCGGAGTATCGCTGGCAGAACTGGTCCGACGGCAAGGTCGAACGCAAGCATGTGTACTATCAACGGGTCGGCCAGCGGATTCTGGCGGTGGGTTACTACTTGCCACGGGCGTCGGCGGAGCAGGCGATGGCGTTGCTGAACAAAGCGGCGACCGATCTGGCCAAGGACGAGAAGGGCACGCTCACGTCGATCAACTCGCTCAAGGGCGGTTATTTGCAGGATGACTTGTATGTGTTCGTCGTCAACCTGGGTACCCAGCGATATGTCGCCCATGGCACCAATCTGCGCTTGATCAACACCGATTTCGGCAAGATCAAGGACCCTGAAGGCAAGCCGGTCGGCGAGCCGATCCTGGCGTTGATGGCCGGGCAGGATTATGGCGAATACGCGTACCGGTGGAAAAACCCGGTGACCGGCAAGGTCGAGGACAAGCATGCGTACCTGAAGAAGGTCGGGCATTTTCTGGTGGCTGTGGGGTATTACAGCCCTTGAATGTTGGTGTTTGACAGTACTCCATCGCGAGCAGGCTCGCTCCCACAGTTGACCGCGTGCACAGGAACTACTCGGTCCAATGTGGGAGCGAGCCTGCTCGCGATGGCCGCGACTCGGTTCAACTACCGAGCCTTGTCTTCCCGCCCACGCAACACCCGGTTCGGCATGGCAATCGCCGCCGCCAACCCAAGCAACGACACCGCCGCACTGACCATCAATAAATGCCGGAAGGTCAGCAGCAGCTCGGCGCGCAAGGCGTTCTGCGCATCCCCCGGCGCGGCGTTCAGGCCATCCAGCAAAACGTTCCCGGAGCTGCCCTCGGCAATCAGCGTAGAGCCGGCCAGATGGGCGAAACTCGAGTCTTGCAGCAATGCCAGCAACAACGCCGACATCAACGCCACGCCCACCGCGCCGCCGAGGGAGCGGAACAGGTTGGTGGTGCTGGTCGCCACGCCGATGTCCCGTTGTTCCACCGAGTTCTGCGTCCCGACCAATGACGTCGGGAACTGCATGCCGGAGGCGATCCCGCTGAGCACCATGAACAGACTGCTGAGCACCACCGCCTGTGGCGGACTGAACGCCATCCCGAGAATCGAGATCGGCATGAGGAGGGCGCCCGCGAGAATCATCGGTTTATAGCGCCCGGTCACCGAGGTTCGGCGCCCGGCGAAATACGCGCCGATCGGCAAACCCATGGCCAGTGGCAACAGGTGCAGCGCGGCACTGTCGGCCCCGGCGCCGGTCACGCTCTGGAAGCGCAACGGCATCAGCACAATCAACGAAATCGCCTGGAAACTGGTGAAGAAAATCGTGCACCAGCACAGGATCGCATTGCGGTTGGCGAACAGGTGCATCGGCAGCAACGGCTCCCGTGCACGGCGCTCATGCCCGACGAACAACGCCAGGACCACCACCGCACAACCCAGCAAACCCAGTACCTCGGCGCTGCGCCACGAATGGCCCTGGCCGACCTGAGTAATGCCGAGCAACAAGGCGGTCAAACCGATGATCATCAACACGGTGCCGAGGTAATCGATGATCGGTTTGCGCTGCGGCACCGGGAGCCCGACCAGGGTGTGACGGGCGACCAGCCAGGCGCCAAGGCCCAGCGGCAGGTTGATCAGGAACACCCAGCGCCAGGACAGGTATTCGGTCATGTAACCGCCGAGCACCGGCCCGGCGACGCTGGCCACCGCGTACATGCTGCTGAAATAGCCTTGATAACGACCGCGTTCGCGAGGCGGCACGATGTCGCCGATGATCGCCTGGCTGACCGAAATCATCCCGCCGGCGCCAATGCCCTGAAGAATCCGCGCCAGCACCAGTTGCTCCATGCTCTGGGCCATGCCGCAGAAGAACGAAGCAATCGTGAACAGCCCCATGCCGAACAGCATCAACTTGCGCCGACCGTACAGGTCGCCGAGTTTGCCGTAGATCGGCACGGCCACGGTCATCGCCACCATGTAGCCGGAAATCACCCAGGCCAGCAGGCTGACGTCCTTGAACTGCGCGGAAATGGCGGGCATCGATACAGCGACGATCGTCTGATCCAGCGCCCCGAGAAAGATGGCCAGCATCAGGGCGATCAGCACGCTCCGGATGGCCGGTTTGGGCGTTTCAGGCTGGTTGAGATTGGTCACGGGAGAACCTGCGGGCAGTGAGGGTCCCGCAGGAGGCAAGGGCGAGCGGGGATGCTCGCCAGTGTAAGTCGGTAGCAGGCTATTCGATAGCCTCATACGGAAGTCCGACGTAATTTTCTGCAATGGTTTTCCGACCCGCTTCGGAGCTGACGAAGTAGTCCAGCTCCGACGCGCTGATGCGCTGGCTGAACGCATCGTGATCGTCAAAGCGGTGCAACATCGAGGTCATCCACCAGGAAAATCGTTCGGCTTTCCAGACCCTGCGCAGGCAGACCTCGGAGTATTTCTCCAGCAAATCGACACGGCCTTCGCGGTAAACCTTCAGCAGGATATTGAACAACGTACTGACGTCGCTGGCCGCCAGGTTCAGGCCTTTGGCGCCGGTCGGCGGGACGATGTGCGCGGCGTCGCCGACCAGAAACATCCGCCCGTATTGCATCGGTTCGACTACGAAACTGCGCAACGGCGCGATGCTTTTTTCGATGGGCGGCCCGGTCACCAAAGACTCGGCCAGCGCAGAAGGCAGCCGGGATTTGAGCTCATCCCAGAAACGTTGATCGGACCAATTCTCGACAGCCTCGTCGGCAGGGACCTGAAGGTAATACCGGGTGCGAGTCGCCGAGCGCATGCTGCACAGGGCAAAACCGCGCTCGTGACGGGCGTAGACCAACTCATCGTGAACCGGTGGCGTGTCGGCAAGAATCCCCAGCCAGCCGAACGGATAAACCCGTTCGAACACCTTCAGGTTCTCGGCGGGAATCGATTGCCGCGCTACACCATGGAAACCGTCGCAACCGGCGATGTAGTCGCAATCGAGCCGATACGCTTCGCCGTCCTTTTCGAACGTCACGAACGTTTCATCGGTTTTCATACCGTGAGGCACGACGTTGCCGGCTTCATAGATCGTCTGCGCGCCGGCCTCCCGACGAGCGGCCATCAGGTCTCGAGTGACCTCGGTTTGCCCGTAGATCATCACGGTTTTGCCCCCGGTCAGGGCGTGCAGATCGATGTGCACCTGGCGCCCGTCGAGGGCCAGTTCGAAGCCGCCGTGAACCAGTCCTTCGGCGTCCATGCGCTGGCCAACGCCGGCCTGACGCAGCAGCTCTACCATGCCTTGTTCGAGGACACCGGCACGGATTCGCCCGAGCACATAGTCCGGGGGCTGGCGTTCGAGAATGAGGGTGTCGATACCGGCGTTGTGCAGCAATTGGCCGAGCAGCAAACCGGAGGGGCCGGCGCCAATGATGGCGACTTGGGTTTTCAGTGTTTTCATTGTTTTTATGACTCGCAAGCTCCACACGACCTGCGTCGGTGAATAATTTTTATGGATCGAGTGCTTGCATTTTTCACTTGCGGGTCTGTCAATTGAAGGTGAAAACTGAGCCGATAGCTGTACTTTCTGCCAATCGGTGCGATTATCGCCCGTCACTTCCCGAGGCCTGGATTGAAGTTATGAACAAGCCTGCCCTGCCTTCGATACCGGTGTTCAAGCTCTACGGTGAAAGCCTGGATTGGCCGACCCCGGACTTGCTGCACTGTGAAACCATTTCCAAACGCAGCCGCGAACACCAGTGGGAAATCAAACCCCATCGCCACGCCGATTTATGCCAATTACTCTTCGTGTTCAAAGGTCAGGCAGAGCTTGAAATCGAAGGCAAACGTACGCAATTGGGCGAACCGGCGATCCTGGTTCTGCCGCCGTTATCGGTGCACGGTTATCGTTTTTCCGAGGATGTCGAAGGCTTTGTCGTGACCCTCGCCGCGCCGCTGGTCGCCCATCTTCAGGCACAATTGGGCAACTCGGTGAATGCTCTGGCCCAGGCCGAAAGTTATCCGGCCGGCAACGACAGCGAGTACCTCAACAGTCTGTTTTCTGCGCTGCAAACCGAATACACCGGCCATCAACCGGCCCGGGAAATGCTCATGCATTCGCTGGTCAGCGTGATCATGGTGTGGGTCAGCCGGCAGGCGCTGCAGCGTCGCTCGGCCAGTCAGCGTCCGCAGCGTGCGCGGGAATACCTCAACGGGTTTATCCAACTGGTGGAAGAGACGTATCGCCAGCACGTCAAGGTTGAAGACCTGGCGCATCGGCTGGGGATTTCGGTGTCGCACCTCAACGGCACGTGCCGTGAATTGGCGGGACAACCGGCGTTGCAGATCATGCACGAGCGGCAATTGCTGGAGGCCAAGCGTTTGCTGACCTACACCAGCATGACCATTTATGAAATGTCCGATGTGTTGGGGTTTTCCGATCCGACCAACTTCACGCGCCTGTTCCGGCGTCGTGTAGGGATCTCACCCAAGGCGTTCCGCGACCGCTTGAAGGCCGATCAGGACAACGAGGCCTGATCCCCTTCATCACCGGAGGGCGTTGAGGGTCGCGTTGTGGGGAATGCAGCGCTCGAAGTTGCAGCTCGCGTACTCACGGGGCAGGTTTCGCAATTGCTCAACGCGCCACGCCGCGGTGCCGTACAGCGCCAGCGTCACCGCGCAGGTGATGAAAATGGCGAGGTATCTTCTTGTTTTCGTGTTCATGGCGTTGACCTCTGAACGAATACCCTTCGGTACTAAGTTCAGCATAGGTCAGCGGCAGTGAGTTGCCAGTCATGCATCAGAACACGGACTACCCCCTGTAGGAGCCGGCTTGCTGCGGGCGGCGTTCCGACGATAGCGGTGGGCCAGTCAACCTGTTTATTGACTGGACGGACGCCATCGCCAGCAAGCCGGCTCCTACAAGGGAACGTATTCACAAGCCGGCATCCCACGCCGGTTCTTCCGGAAACCTGAGCACCAGAAAATCCAGCACGCTGCGCAATGCCGCCGGCATGTGCTTGCGTGAGGCATACACCGCGTAGATGTTCATCTGGCGCGGCTCGGCCTGGGGCAGCAGGCGGATCAGTTCGCCGCTGTGGATATGCACACCCGCCTGATAACTCGGCAACATCGCCACCCCGGCGCCAGCGATTGTTGCGCGCAGCAGGGTGCTCGCTTCGTTTGCGCTGATGTTGCCCTGCACCGGCACCGAGACCGGTTCGCCGTCCTGCTCGAAATGCCACAGGCTTTTGCCGAAGTAGGAGTGGGTCAGGCAGTTGTGCTGGCTCAGGTCTTCCACCCGCATTGGCGTCGGGTGCTCCTGCAGGTAAGCGGGGGCGGCGCAGATCACCGAGCGGCAGACCGTCAGCCGCCGCGCAATGAGGTTCGGGTCCAGGTCATTGCTGGTGCGAATCGCCAGATCGATGCGCTCATCCACCAGGTTCACCGTGCGGTCGAGCATCTGCAGGTCGATGCTGACGCCGGGGTAACGTTTGACGTAGGCGGCCATCGCATCCGCCAATTGCGCCTGGCCGAACGAGGTGCTGACGCTGATCCGCAGCAGGCCACGCGGCGCATCGTCCGGCTCGCTGACGGCGGCCTGCATGTCCGTGGACAGGTCGAGCATCTGTCGACAGCGCGGCAGGATTTCACTGCCGGCGGCGGTCAGGCTCAATTTACGCGTGGTGCGATGCATCAGGCGCGCGCCAACCCAGTCTTCCAGTTCCGCCAGATACCGCGAAACCACCGGCCGCGACAGGTCCAGGTGGTCGGCGGCGGCCGACTGGCTGCCGAGGTCGACCACCGTGACGAATACGCGCATTGCTTGTAGACGATCCATGATTTGCCCGCTTTCAGAAACAAACTATGTCTAAGCATCGCATTTTTTGTAATGAATAAGGCAACTAAGCTCTGTTCCATCGCCAAGCATGGCACTCGGACAACGGAGCAACAGATGATCGGTTTCAACCTCAAGCGTATTTTGCTGGCCACGGCCACCCTCGGTTTCGCGGCCCACGCGGCGGCATCGACGCTGACGCTGGATGTTTACAACCCCGGCGAGAAAGCGATCTTCCCGGTGACGTCGGTGCTGGTCAGCGGCGAGAAAGACGCGATTCTGGTGGACGCGCAATTCGGCAAGTCCCAGGCCGAGCAAGTGGTGGAAAAAATCCGCGCCAGCGGCAAGCAACTGACCACCATCTACATCAGCCACGGTGACCCGGATTACTACTTCGGCCTCGACACCCTGACCGCTGCGTTCCCCAACGCCAAGGTGCTCGCCTCGCAACCGACCGTGGACCACATCAAGCAAACCGTCGACGGCAAACTGGCGTTCTGGGGGCCGAAAATGGGTGCCGACGTGCCGGCCAAAACCATCGTGCCGGACGTACTCAAGGGCGACAGCCTGATGCTCGAAGGGCAGAAGTTGCAGGTGGTGGGTCTTGAGGGCAAACAACCGGATCGTACCTTTGTGTGGATCCCGTCGATCAAGGCAGTGGTCGGTGGCGTGGTCGTCGCAGAAAACATTCACGTGTGGATGGCCGATACCCAAACCGCGCAGTCCCACGCTGACTGGCTGGCTACGCTGCACTCCATCGAAACCCTGAAACCGCACACCCTCGTGCCGGGTCACTACCTTGGCAAAAGTGCCCGCTCCCTGGCTGCCGTGCAGTTCACCGCGGATTACATCAAAGCCTTCGACGAAGAAACCGCCAAGGCCAAAGACGCCGCCGCGCTGATCGCCGCGATGAAAAAACGCTACCCGAAACTGGGCGAAGAAAGCTCGCTGGAGCTGAGCGCCAAAGTCGCCAAGGGCGAGATGAAGTGGTAACCCGATTCACCCACTCACACTGATCCACACTGGAGAACGTCATGAGCAACATCGCAATCATCGGTGCCACCGGCCGTGCCGGCAGCCAACTGTTGGAAGAAGCCCTGCGTCGTGGTCATAGCGTTACGGCCATCGCGCGCGATACGTCGAAAATCGGCCCGCGTGCCGGGGTGGTCAGCAAGAATGTCGACGTGCTGGATGGCGACGCCTTGCAAGCCGCTGTGACGGGGCATGATGTGGTCATCAGCGCGGCACATTTCGCCACGATTCCCGCCGCTGCCGTTGTGGCGCCGGTGAAGAAGTCCGGGGTGAAACGTCTGCTGGTGGTGGGTGGTGCCGGTTCGCTGTTGCTGCCGGACGGCACCCGCGTCATCGACAGCGAGGGCTTCCCGGCGGAATACAAGGCAGAGGCCAGCGCCGGTGCGTTGTTTCTCGAAAACCTGCGCAAGGAACAGGAACTGGACTGGACCTTCCTGTCGCCCTCGGCGGAGTTTGTCGAAGGTGAGCGTACGGGTACGTTCCGGGTTGGCAAGGATGATTTGCTGGTGAGCGGGGCGGGGCGCAGCTGGATTACGTTTGCTGATTATGCGATTGCGATGTTGGATGAAGTGGAAGTGCCGAAGCACTCTCGGCAGCGGTTCACAGTTGGGTATTGATAGCGTGGCTTAAATCCATTCGCGAGCAAGCCCGCTCCCACAATTGATCCGAGGTGTTCACATTTTTGTGTTCACAGGAGATCCAATGTGGGAGCGGGCTTGCTCGCGAAGCTTTTGAGCTTTTCACCGACTCTGCGCCTGCTCCACCAACCACCCCATCAATTCGCGCAACTTCGGCGAAGGTGCAGGTTTCTCCGGGAATACCAGGTAATACGCCAACCCGGTTTTCACCTTCAATTCAAACGGCATGACCAGCCGCCCGGCACTCAGGTCATCGCCAATCAACGACCAATCGCCAATCGCCACACCTGTCCCCTGAGACGCCATCGACATCGCCAGGTCCAGGGTTTCGAAATGCTGACCCTTGCTGACATTGCTCAGTTGAAGATCCGCCGCTTTCAGCCAGGCATTCCAGTCGCGCTCATCCCGCGTCGGGTGCAGCAGCAAGTGCTGTTGCAGATCCGCCGGTGACTGCAAGGCCTGTGGCCCTTCCAGCATCGGTCGCGAACACACCGGCGTCAGTTGCTCATCGAACAGCAGATAAGACGTCAGCGCGTTGTCCGGCGGCGCGCCATACATCACCGCCGCATCGAATTGCTCGCGATGAAAATCCACACCGTGCTTGACCGTGGTGGTCAGCTCCACCGGCACATCCGGACGCTCCCGTTGCCACTGCAACAGGCGCGGCAACAACCAGCGCATAACACAGGTCGGCGCCTTGAGTTGCAGGGTTTCGCGCTTCTCGCCGATCTGCTCCACCGCCTCGTCGATCAAGCCGAAAATCTGCTGCACCCGTGGCAGCCACTCCCGTCCTTCCGCCGTCAAATCCAGGCCGCGGGCCTGGCGAATGAACAGCTCATAACCCAAATGTTCTTCCAGCCCGGCGATCTGTCGACTCACCGCGCCCTGGGTGATGAACAGCTGTTCGGCGGCACGGGTGAAGTTGCAGCACTGCGCGGTAATCAGAAAAGTGTGCAGCGCCGGCAGGGGAGGCAATCGTTTCATTGGGATCCAAGGTATGACGTGAGGACATGGCTAGTATGACTTTTTATCCATTGTTGCGGCTACGTGTCGCCCGTTCCAATGAGGCCATCCCTGGACCTGCCCGCTCATCATAAACACTGCGCAGGCCCGGCGTCTCAAACGAACAAAAAGGGCAAAAGACATGGCGACGTGCGGCGAAGTATTGGTCAAGTTACTCGAAGATTACGGGGTTGAGCAGGTGTTCGGCATCCCCGGGGTTCACACCGTGGAGCTGTATCGCGGGCTGGCCCGTTCGAGCATCAACCACGTCACTCCGCGTCACGAGCAGGGCGCCGGTTTCATGGCCGATGGTTATGCACGCACCAGCGGCAAACCGGGTGTGTGCTTCATCATCACCGGTCCGGGCATGACCAACATCACCACCGCCATGGGCCAGGCCTACGCCGATTCGATCCCGATGCTGGTGATCTCCAGCGTGCAGACCCGCAGCCAGTTGGGCGGTGGTCGCGGCAAGCTCCACGAGCTGCCGAACCAGAGCGCATTGGTCGGCGGCGTGGCGGCGTTCTCCCACACCCTGATGTCGGCGTCCGAACTGCCGGGCGTGCTGGCCCGCGCTTTCGCGCTGTTCCAGGCCGGTCGTCCGCGTCCTGTTCACATCGAAATCCCACTGGACGTTCTGGTTGAAGAAGCCGACGACCTGCTCAGCAGCCTGCCAGTCAACATCGACCGCGCCGGTGCTTCGCCAAGCGCGATCAGCCGCATGACCGAACTGCTCGCCGGCGCCAAACGCCCACTGATTCTCGCTGGTGGCGGTGCCATCGATGCCGCTGCGGAATTGACTGAACTGGCTGAATTGTTGGACGCGCCAGTCGCGCTGACCATCAACGCCAAAGGCATGCTCGAATCCGGCCATCCGCTGTTGATCGGCTCGACCCAGAGCCTGGTTGCGACTCGCGCCTTGGTTGCCGAGGCCGATGTGGTTCTGGCCATCGGCACCGAGCTGGCCGAGACCGACTACGACGTCACTTTCGCCGGTGGTTTCGAAATTCCCGGCAAGCTGCTGCGCGTTGATATCGACCCGGACCAGACCGTGCGCAACTACCCGCCGCACATCGCACTGGTGGCCGATTCGCGCAACGCTGCCCAAGCCTTGCTGAGCGCGCTGTCCCACAAATCGCTGGCCGAGCGCCGCAACGATTGGGGCCAGGTCCGCGCCGCACGTCTGCGCGAAGACCTCGCCGCCACCTGGGACGCGCCGACACTGGCCCAGACCCGTTTCCTGGAAACTGTCCTGCACGAATTGCCGAACGCGGTGTTCGTCGGTGACTCGACCCAACCGGTGTACACCGGCAACCTGACCTTCAACCCGGAGCGCCCGCGCCGCTGGTTCAACTCGTCCACCGGCTACGGCACCCTCGGTTATGCCTTGCCGGCAGCGATTGGCGCCTGGCTCGGCGGTAGCGTTGAAGACGGCGCACGTCCTCCAGTGGTGTGCCTGATCGGCGACGGCGGCCTGCAATTCACCCTGCCGGAACTGGCCAGCGCTGTTGAAGCGCGTACCCCGGTGATCGTCCTGCTGTGGAACAACCAGGGCTACGAAGAGATCAAGAAATACATGGTCAACCGCGCCATCGAGCCGGTCGGCGTAGACATCTACACCCCGGACTTCATCGGTGTCGCCAAGGCATTGGGCTGTGCGGCTGAAGCGGTCGACGGTGTCGAGCAACTGCGCGGTGCATTGCGCTGCGCGGCTGATCGCCAGGGCCCGACCCTGATTGAAATCGATCAGACTGTGTGGATGCAGGCGGTGTCGAAATGACTTTTCCTACCACCCTCGACGGTCTGTTCATTGACGGAAAATGGTCGGCGGGCAGCGAACACCTGCGCGTGATCAACCCGGCCACCGAAGCGTTGCTGACCACCGTGAACGGCGGTGATGCGCACTCCGTCGATCAAGCCGCGAACGCAGCGACCGAAGCCTTCAAGGCCTGGTCGCAAACCACCGGTGCCGAGCGCGGTGCAATCCTGCGCAAAATCGCTGCGGGCGTACAGGCTGGTCGCGACAAGTTGATGCACTTGCAGTCGAGCAACAACGGCAAACCGTTGTTCGAAGCGGCCATCGACGTCGATGATGTGATCGCTACTTTCGAGTACTACGCAGGCCTGGCCGAAGGCCTCAACGCCAAACAGGACAGCAACGTCGAGCTGCCCACCGACGACTTCAGCGCCCGTGTGCGCCGTGAGCCGTGTGGTGTGGTCGGCCTGATCGTGCCGTGGAATTTCCCGATGGTCACCACCGCCTGGAAACTCGCCCCGGCCTTGGCCGCCGGTTGCTGCGTGGTGCTCAAGCCTTCCGAAGTGACGCCGCTGCCGGAGCTGGAACTGGCGGCGATCATCGCCGAGGCCGGTTTGCCGAAGGGCGTGTTCAACGTGGTCTGCGGCACCGGTCTGGCGGTCGGCGCGCCGATGTCGGCGGACCCGCGCATCGCCAAGATTTCCTTCACCGGCAGCAACGCGGTCGGCGTGCAGGTGATGCAGCGCGCGGCAGAAACCGTGAAGGGCGTGAGCCTGGAACTGGGCGGCAAATCCTCGCTGCTGGTGCTGGCCGATGCTGACATCGAACTGGCCGTGGAAGTGGCCTGTGGCGGTGGTTTCTTCAACGCCGGGCAGATGTGTTCCGCCACCAGCCGCGTGCTGGTCGCCGATGAACTGGCCGACGAATTCCTCCTGCGCCTGAAGGCGCGTACTGAAGCCATCCGCGTGGCCGACCCGTTCGACCCGAACGTGGAAATGGGCGCACTGGTCAATCAGGCGCAATACCAACGCGTGCTCGGCCACATCGATCGCGGTTTGAGTGCTGGCGCCAAGCTGATCTGCGGCGGCAATCGCCCCGCAGACCTGCCGCGCGGTTATTTTTTGCAGCCGACGATTTTCACCGAAGTGCCCCTCGACAGTGCGCTGTGGTGTGAAGAGATTTTCGGCCCGGTGATCTGCGTGCGCAGTTTCGCCACCGAAGCCGAGGCGATTGCCCTGGCCAACGACAGCCAGTTCGGCCTGGTGGCCAGCGTGGTGACGCGCAACGCCGAGGCGGCGGATCGGGTTGCCAACGCTTTGCAGGCGGGGCTTGTGTGGATCAACGCGCCGCAAGTGATCTTCCCGCAGACCGCCTGGGGCGGCTACAAGCAGAGCAGCATCGGCCGCGAATTGGGGCCGTGGGGCTTGCAGGCTTTCCAGGAAATCAAACACGTGATTCGCGCCGTCTGACGGCACGAAAAAGGTGAGCGCATGCCTTCAAAGGAGGCATGCGCTGGCGTCATGGCTTCAATGAATTTTTATCGATAGTCAGGTGTTTTACACGACCTCAGGATGAACTCACTGGTTCAGCCAAGCCCCCGAAAATACGGGGGATAACACTGATCCGGCCGCGCGGATGCAACAGTTTCGACCTGCCTTATACCTACAAAAACAAAGGGAGTCCGTAATGGGCGAGCATGATCTGAACAGACGTCAATTCATCAAAACCGTAGGCGTGGCCTCGGTTGCCGCGGCAGCCATGAGCTTGCCCTTCGTCAAGGCCAATGCCAGCGACACGCGCTTCCAGGGCAAGACCCTGCGCCTGCTGACCTGGTCCGATGACACAGGCCTGGCGGCACTGCGCAACATCGCCGCAACGTTCGAAGACAAGTACGGCTGCAAGGTCATCGCTGACCGCACCGGCAGTACCTCGGAAATGGTCGCCAAACTCAAGGCCGGCGGTGATCGTCCGCAATACGACATCATCACCCTGGCTGGCGTTGGCGCCGAAGGTCTGGCCGCCGCCAACCTGCTGGAAAAACCTGACCTCAACCGCATCCCCAACCTGGTGGATGTCCCGGAGAAATACCGTACCGGCGCCAATGGCCACGGGATCGGTTACCTGCTCTGGTGCAACAGCCTGGTCTACAGCACCCGTACCATCAAGGAAGCACCGGACAGTTACGCCGCCCTGTGGGACGCAGAGCTGTCGCCGAACATCTTCCTGCCGCCGCCGAACTGGACCGAAGCGATGGACCTGATCATCATCGCCGCCAAACTGGCCGGTGGTGACGAACACAACATCGAACCCGGCTTCAAGAAACTCGCCGAGCTGAAGGATCGTGTGGTGACCCTGGGTGAAAACCCGAACCAGATCGCCGAGCTGTTCCGCACCGGTTCCCTGGACATGGGCGGCTTGTACGCACCGGCCTTCTTCCCGAAACAGATCCGCGATCCGGCCTACGGCCTGGGCGCCACGTTCGGCATGAAAGAAGGTTTCTACACCGACTTGATGCTGTCGGTGATGCCGAAGAACCGTCCGGGCGATACCGACCTGACCTACGCGTTCATCAACCACTCTCTGGACCCGCTGGTGCAGGGCAAGATGGCTGAGGACATTTACAACGGCCCGGTCAACGCCAAGGCGATCATCTCCGCCGAAGCGCGCAAGAGCCCGTACATCCTCACGCCGGAGCAGATCGCCGAGAAGGCGATCATGCACGACAACGCCTTCCTGGCCTCCGTGCATGACCAATGGATTCGTCGCTACACGGAAATCTTTTCTTCCTGATCGAGTGGCGAACACAGGTCCATAAAGCACCACAAATCCAATGTGGGAGCGGGCTTGCTCGCGAATGCGGTGTGACATTCAACATTGATGTCGACTGACACGGCCTCTTCGCGAGCAAGCCCGCTCCCACAGGGTTTACGGTGATTTCGAAGATTATGTTTGCCAGCTGCTTTCCATTGACGAGACCCTTGCTATGGAACACCAACCTCTGACTCATCCGGTCGATGCAGCTCCTGTGCGCGCCAATCGGGGTGTTTCGCCGACGACCCGCGCCTGGTTTTTTCTGACGCCGTCGATGCTGTTTCTCGGCGTGCTGATTGCCGCCAGCCTGCTGGTGCTGCGCATGAGCGTCGGCACCAAAGGCGCGGAATGGACCGGGTTCAGCCTGGCCAGCTACGCCCAATTGCTGGAACCGTATTACCTCAAATCCTTGCTGCTGACCTTGCGCCTGGCGCTGATCAGCGCAGTGATCGCCGTGGTGCTGGCGATCCCGGTGGCCTACACCATGTCGCGCCTGACGTCGCCGTTTGTGCGCAGGATCTTCCTCGCTGCGGTGCTGCTGCCATTGCTGGTCAACCTGCTGCTGCAAAGCTACGGCTGGCTGGTGATTCTCGGCCCGGGCGGCATGCTCAATCAGGCACTGATGGGCCTGGGCCTGATCAAGCGCCCGATCATGCTGCTGTACAACCAGAACGGCGTGCTGATGGGCCTGGTGCAAACCGCGTTCCCGTTGGCCGTGCTGCCGATTGCCAGCGCCATGCGCGGCGTCGCCCGCACTTACGAAGAGGCCGCCGCCACCCTGGGCGCCAGTCGCTTTCAGGTGTTCCGCCAGGTGGTTCTGCCGATGAGTTTTCCGGGGATCATCACTGGCGCGACACTGGTTTTCGCTTACAACGCCAGCAGCTTCGTGGTGCCGTTGCTGCTGGGTGGCCGACGCGTGCCGATGCTGGCGGTGATGGTCCATGACCAGATCGCCCCGCTGATGAACTGGCCCGCCGCGTCCGCCGCCGGTGTGGTGCTGATTGTCACCACGCTCGCGATCATGACTTTGTCCGAATACATCACTGGCCGTCGTCGGCGCATGCTGGAGGCTTCGCAATGAGCTCTGTGATCAAGAAGCGTTACTCGCTGCTGCCAGGCGAAACCGGCAAGTTTGCCGGCATCCTCTCGGGGTTCATTTTGCTGCTGGCGGTGTTGCCGATCCTGACCATGATCGTCATGTCGTTCAGCGGTGCGTCGAACCTCGACTTCCCGCCGAGCAGCTACAGCCTGCAATGGTACAAGGCCGCCTGGCACACCTTCGTGTCGCCGGACGCGAGTGATGTGCTGAGCCTCGGCAAAGCCATGACCACCAGCCTGATGGTGTCGTGCCTGACCATGGTTTTCGCCACGATCATCGCGGTGCCGGCGGCTTATGCGCTGACCCGTTGCGAGTTCCGTGGCAAAGCGGTGGCGCTGCAACTGATGTCGCTGCCGCTGGTGTTTCCGATGGTGGTATTGGGCCTGGCATTGCTGCTGGTGTTCGACAGCCTGCCGTTCCAGATGACCACCTCGCGGCTGGTAATCGCCCACGTGATCCTGGCGCTGCCGTTCGTGGTGAAAAACTGCACGGCGGCAATGCTCTCCATCGGCAGCGAAGTCGAAGAGGCCGCGCAAATGCTCGGTGCTTCGCCAACGCGGGCGATCATCGATGTGGTGGTGCCGCTGATGAAATCGGGGATTCTGGCGGGGATGCTGCTGGCGTTCATCGTCTCGTTCAACGAATTCACCGTGACCTATTTCCTTTACACCATCGACGTGATGACCGTGCCGATCTGGATGTACAGCCGCACCGTGTCGTCGCTCGACCCTACCGTATTTTCGTTTGCCGTGCTGATCGTGCTGATCGACTTCGTCCTGATCTGGGCGTTGGAGAAGCTGGTCGGTGAAGGTGGCGTTTCGTTCTGATTCTTGAGGTGATTCATATGTCTGGTCTGATTCTGGAAAACGTCGAGAAACATTACGGCTCGGCCTGCGCGGTAAAGGATGTGAACCTGCATTTGCCGGAAGGCAAGCTGGTGTGTTTCCTCGGCCCTTCGGGCTGCGGTAAAACCACCTTGCTGCGGATGATCGCCGGCCTCGAAACCCTGACCGGCGGCGAGATTCGCCTGGACGGTGAAGACATCGGCCAAACCCCGGCGCATCTGCGTAATTTCGGCATGGTGTTTCAATCGTTGGCGCTGTTTCCACACATGACCGTTGGGGAAAATATCGCCTATCCGCTGAAATTGCGCGGGGTCAGCAAGGCTGATCAGCACAAGCGCGTAGTGGAATTGCTGGAACTGATCCAGTTGCAGGAAATGATTGATCGCCCGGTGGCGAAACTGTCTGGCGGTCAACGTCAGCGTGTGGCGATTGCCCGGGCGATTGCCAACCACCCGAAAATCCTCCTGCTGGACGAACCGCTGTCGGCGCTGGACGCCAAGCTGCGCGAGTCGATGCAGGTGGAAATCCGTCAGCTGCAACAACGCCTGAACATCACCACCATCATGGTCACCCACGACCAGCGTGAGGCGATGACCATGGCCGATATCGTCGTGGTGCTGGGTGAGCATCGCGTGCAGCAAGTGGGCACGCCGATCGAGATCTACCGGCACCCGGCCAACGAGTTTGTCGCGGACTTCATCGGTTCGGGCAACATCTTCCCGGCGACCGCGCTGGGTAACGGCCAGGTCAGCCTGCCGGGGGGCGATGCACTGCAAGTGCCGATCTGCACGAGCATTGCGGCGGGAGAGAGGGTCAAGATGCTGATCCGCCCTGAGGATCTGCAACTGTCGCATCCGCAGGCGACGGCGGGGAATCGTTTGTTGGGCACCGTGACGTTCGTGCGTGATATCGGAGCGACGATCGAGACGACCGTGGAGTGTTCCGGGGTGTCGTTTACCGCGTTGAGCACGCCGTGCCAGGGGTTTGGGTTGAGCATTGGCAACCCGGTGTCGGTGACGTTGCCGGCCGAGGCTTGCCGAGTACTCGGCGCGTAAAAAGCGCACCCCCTGTAGGAGCGAGGCTTGCCCGCGAAGAAGGCAGCGCGGTACTTCTGGAAAACTGCGTTATCGTTCTTCGCGGGCAAGCCTCGCTCCTACAGGTGTGCGGTTGAATTCGGCTAAACCGTCAACCGCAACCGCGCCAAATCCCGCAGCGGCGGCGCCCCGAACAACCGGCTGTATTCCCGGCTGAACTGCGACGGGCTTTCATACCCGACGCGATACCCCGCCGCCGACGCTTCCAGCCCTTCGGCCAGCATCAACCGCCGCGCTTCCTGCAAGCGCAGTTGCTTCTGATACTGCAACGGACTCATCGCCGTCATCGCCTTGAACCGGTGATGCAAGGTCGACACACTCAAATTCACTTCCTTGGCCAGATCATCAATGCGCAGCGGTTGCTCATAGTTGCCGTTGAGCCATTTGATCGCCTGGCTGATGCGGTGGCTCTGGCTGTTGGCAATCGCGATCTCATACAAGCGATGGCCCTGCTGACTGCGCAGCAACCGATAGAGAATCTCCCGGCGAATCAACGGTGCGAGCATGGCGATGTCTTTCGGTGTGTCCAGCAATCGCGCCAGGCGCAACACCGCATCGAGCATCGCGGTGTCGATCCGTTCGACATACAAACCGCGACCGGTGGGGCGGGTCGGCACGCCCAATGGACCGGCGTCTGCAATCAACGCGGTGATTTCCGCCGGATCAATGTCCAGCCGCACCGAGAGGATCGGTTCTTCAGAGGTGACGTTCACTATCCGCCCGCTCAGGGGCATGGAGACCGACACCACCAGGTAATTCAGCGGGTCGTAATTGAAGTATTCGTCGGCCAGTCTGACCTCTTTGCGCCCCTGCGCCATGATGCACAACGCCGGTTGCGCCAGCACCGGGGCGAATTCATGGGACTGGCTGTGTTTGCCCATGAACAGCGAGGCGACGGCAGTGGCATAAGTGCCATCCTCCATCGTGTTGCGACGGATGATAGCGGCCAGTTCCGCGCGCTGTTTCTCCATGTCGGCGTCCAGCGGGGCTTGAAAGTGATCGAGCGACGACATGCAGGGCATCCTCGGCGAAGCAATGGGAATGAGCTGAGCTTAAATTTGTGCAAGGCACAGCGGTAGACACATCCTGCGAAAAGCTTGCCTGATTCTGCACGGGGTTGAAGAGGTGTGCTGCTCGAGCAGTCTATGGCAGAGAAAACTTGCTCGAACCTCGTGTTTCAGGCCTGTGACACTATTCACACATTGTTACAGGTACCGAATGCAGCCTCGCAGGATTGTGCAACAAGCCGGCAGGAATCGACTAACGGGGCGGCGAGCAGGGGCTTAATCTTGGATCCTGTCGCAGCCCGTCCCACGGCTGCCACTCGAGTACCTGGGAGGGTTGAACATGTCTAAGCAGATCCCCGTCAGTCATATGGCCTTCGTCCGGGCCCGCGCCGGGTGTTCGGCGGAACTCGGTGCGCGCCTCAGCGCCTTGATCGAGCCGTCGCGCACCGCGCCTGGCTGCCTGAGTTTTTCCCTGCAGCATTCGCAGTGCGATCCGGAATTGTGGCTGGTGTCCGGTTTCTGGACCCATCAGCAAGCCATGACGGCCTATTTCAGTACGCCGGCCATGGATATTTTCGCTGAGCTGGTGCAAGAGCTGGTGGTCAACAGCCTGGATTTCCATACCTTCAAGGACGTGTCGGCGGCCCAGGCGCAGTGGCAGTCCCGGTCGCGGGTACACAAACTGGCGGGTTGAGGGTTTAATGACGCCATTCTCAATCAGCCAGGATCCGCGACATGGCACGCAAAGCCTTTGAAACCTTCGAAGCCGTATCCGCCGTAGTGCCCCGCGAGGGCGGTTACTATGCGGCGATTGCCACCAAAGCCATCGGTGGCTCGGGCGCACCGCGCTTCAACAAATTGCTGGAAGACCAGACGTTCAAGACCGCCAAAGAAGCGGACGAAGCTGCCGCCCTGCAACTGACGCACCTCAAGGGCGTCGGCGAAGACGGCGAGCTGATCTGGTAATTACTTGACCGCTCCCGGGCGGAACATCTTGAACAAGGCCTCCGGGCCCAGTTGAAAGTAATCCGCTGGTCCGCCACCGCGCAGAATCGGTTCTGCCGCGGCGGTGTCGTACACCCCGTCCTTCAACAGCCATTTGGCGATGTGCACGGCGACCACTTCGCCGAGAATCAGCCAGCTCGGCACCACGTTGCCGTCGGCGCGCTGCAACTGGATGATCTGCGTGACCTTGCACTCGAAGGACACCGGGCTTTCGGCGACCCGTGGCACCTGAATGATTTTCGACGCGACAGGCGTCAGCCCGGACAACTCGAACTCGTTGACCTCTGGCCCGACCATCGCGCAGCTCTGGTTCATCTGCTCGGCCAGCGGCCGGGTTGCCAGGTTCCAGGCGAACTCGCCGGTCTGCTCGATGTTGTTCAGGCTGTCTTTGCGTCCGACGCTGGAAAACCCAATGATCGGTGGAATGTAGTTGAACGCGTTGAAGAAACTGTAGGGCGCCAGGTTCAGGCGGCCGTCGGCATCCTGCGAAGAAATCCAGCCGATGGGGCGCGGGCCGACGATGGCATTGAACGGGTCATGCGGCAGACCGTGGCCGTTGGCGGGTTCGTAGTAGTGGATGTCGTCGGGCATGAAGGGATTCCTGTTGGTGTGGCGTTCATAGTGCAAGGATGCCCCCATAATTTCCAGCGCACACAATCCCTTGTAGGAGCCGGCTTGCTGGCGATGGTGTGTCAGCTACGTTGATGTCGGCTGACACTCCATCGCCAGCAAGCCGGCTCCTACAGGGGGATTGTGTTTATTCAACGAAAAAGGGGCAGACCCGCTAAGGTCTGCCCCATTTTTTTGTTGCGCTGACGAGCTTAGTCCGTCTCGATCCGCGAATGTTTGCGGGTGTCTTTCATGGTGATGTACACCAGCAACGACACGGCAATACACGCGGTGACATACCAGTAGTAACCGGTTTCCATGCCGATGCTCTTGAACCACAGCGCGATGTATTCAGCGGTGCCGCCGAAGATTGACACGGTCAGGGCATACGGCAGGCCAACGCCCAGGGCGCGGATTTCGGTCGGGAACAGCTCGGCTTTCACCACGGCGTTGATCGAGGTGTAGCCGCTGACGATGATCAGCGCCGCCATGATCAGGAAGAACGCGCCCCACCAAGACTGGATGGTGTGCAGGGTGGTCAGGATCGGCACGGTGAACAGCGTGCCGAGGATGCCGAAGGCGATCAGGATCGGCCGACGACCGACCTTGTCCGACAGCCCGCCGATGATCGGTTGCAGGCACATGAACAGGAACAGCGTGGCAG
This sequence comes from Pseudomonas sp. PDM02, assembly GCF_014852285.1. Lineage (NCBI taxonomy): Bacteria > Pseudomonadati > Pseudomonadota > Gammaproteobacteria > Pseudomonadales > Pseudomonadaceae > Pseudomonas > Pseudomonas sp. PDM02. The sequence continues at coordinate 169,653 of NZ_JACVBL010000012.1, forward strand.
CGGAAATGGTGGTGGAGTCGGAGATGCTCATGCCGACGGTGTTCACCAGGTATTTCTGCATGTACGTGGTGTAGGTGTAGAACGCCAGGGTGCCGCCCATGGTCAGGCCGACCACGGTCATCAGTTCCTTGGGATGGCGCATCAGCGTGCGCATGGCGCTTTCTTTTTTCTCTTTCTTGACCTTGGTGAATGACTCGGTCTCTTCCATGCCACGACGCAGGTACAGCGCGACCACGGCACACAGCGCGCCGATGGCGAACGGAATACGCCAGCCCCACGCGTACAGCTCTTCGGTGGTCAGGATGTTTTGCAGCACGATCAGCACGCCCAAAGCGATGAGCTGGCCGGAGATCAGGGTCACGTACTGGAAGCTGGAGAAGAAACCGCGACGGTCCTTGGTCGCCATCTCGCTGAGGTACGTCGCCGAAGTGCCGTACTCGCCACCGACCGACAGGCCTTGCAGCAGACGGGCGAAAATCAGCAGGATCGGTGCGCCGATGCCAATGGTTTCATAACCCGGGCTCAGGGCGATCACCAGCGAGCCGAAGCACATCAGGTACACCGAGGCCATCAGCGCTTTCTTGCGACCGGCCTTGTCGGCGTAGAGGCCCATCAGCCAGCCACCGATCGGGCGCATCAGGAAGCCCACGGCGAAGATCGCGGCGGTATTCAGCAGTTGGGCGGTGGTGTCGCCTTTGGGGAAAAACGCTTTGGCGAAGTACAGGGAGAAGGCGGCATAGACGTACCAGTCGTACCACTCGACCATGTTGCCGACCGAACCGCTGAAGATCGATTTGATACGACTGGCGGTGGTTCTTTCTTTGACCGGCACGGCAGCCGACCCAAGGGGCAGGGCGTTGGAGTTATCCATTGAAGGATCCTTCGTTTAATTGTTTTTGTGGAGCGCGTTTAAACGCAGCCTGCGAGGGCTATAGCAGGAGGTGTGCCAACGGGGGGAGGGCCGGTTTAGAGGGGGGGAGAGGTTTGGATGAGCGGAAATCCGCTTATGGTTAGCGGAGCAGCGAGCGAAAATCCGCGCATGTTCGCGATCCTGTAGGAGCGAGGCTTGCCCGCGAAGAATCCAACGCGGTGTAACTGGAATACCGCGTTATCGTTCTTCGCGGGCAAGCCTCGCTCCTACAGGGTTTGCGTCGGCCGTTAGAGGAACATCTCCCGGGTCAGGCCATGCCGCTGCATCTTTTCATTGAACGTGCGGCGCGGCAGTTGCAGCTCTTCAAGCACCGCTTTCACATCGCCCTTGTGCCGCGTCAACGCCGCGCGCAGGCAATGCGCTTCGAACGCTTCCTGCTGCGCTGCCAGCGACTGCCCCGGATCGATGCCCGCAGGTGTGGGCTCTTCCAGCCCCAGCACTTGCCGTTCGGCCACGTTCGCCAGTTCGCGCACATTACCCGGCCAGTCGTGGCTCAACAGATGGCTCAACTGCGGGCCGCTCAGCGGCGCAAACGTGCGGCCCAGCCGCTCGGCAGCCCTGTGCGCAAACGACTCGAACAACAATGGAATGTCTTCGCGTCGATCACGCAACGGCGGCAAGCGCAACTCGGCAACGTTCAACCGATAGGCCAGATCCTCGCGAAAGCGCCCGGCCCGCGCCTCGTCCAGCAAATCCGGTTTGGTCGCAGCGATGATGCGCAAATCCACGCGAATGCTCTGATTGGAACCCAGGCGCTCCAGCTTCTGCTCCTGCAACACCCGCAGCAATTTCACCTGTTGGGCCAGCGGCATGCTTTCGATTTCATCGAGAAACAGCGTGCCGCCATCGGCGTATTCGAGCTTGCCGATGCGTTTGCCCTGAGCGCCGGTGAACGCGCCGCTCTCGTGACCGAACAGCTCGGCCTCGAACAACTGCTCGGGAATCGCTGCACAGTTCAGCGCGACAAACGGCTTGTCGGCACGCGGGCCGAAGTCGTGCAGGCAGCGGGCGACCAGCTCCTTGCCGCTGCCGGTTTCACCGCGAATCAACACGTTGACCGGCAACGCCGCCAGGTCCAGCACTTGCCGACGCAATGTCTGCAAGCCACGGGACACGCCGAGCAAGGTCGCGTCGAGTTTGGCGCGGTTATCGGCCTGCTCGTGCAACGCGCGGTTTTCCAGCACCAGCCGACGCTTGTCCAGTGCACGGCGCAGGCTGCCGAGCAGGGTTTCCGGGCTGAAGGGTTTTTCGAGAAAGTCGTAGGCGCCATCGCGCATCGCATCGACCGCCATTGGCACATCGCCGTGGCCGGTCAGCAGAATCACCGGCAAATCGGTATCGCGGCGCTGCACTTCGGCGAGCAGTTCCAGCCCGGTCATGCCGGGCATGCGCACGTCGCTGAGGATCACCCCGGGGAAATGCTTCGGCAGTTGCGCCAGGCATTCATCGGCGCGGCTGAACAGCTGCACCTCGAAACCCGACAGGCTCAGCCATTGCTCGACGGCACTGCGGATGCTGCTTTCGTCGTCGACCACCATCACAGAATTCAGCATGCGCCAGGCGCCTCCGGATCGATGGGCAGGGTGAGGGCGAACACCGCGCCGTTGTCGTGATTAGCGGCGCTCAGGCGTCCGCCCGATTCGTGAACGATGGCAAAGGATACGGCCAGACCGATGCCCAGGCCATCGCCCACCGGTTTGGTGGTGAAAAACGGATCGAAGACCTTCGGCAGGTTTTCTTCGGCGATGCCGCCACCGTTGTCGATGACGCTCAGGCGCCAGAGTTGTTCGTCGGCTTCGAGGCGGATTTCCAGGCGTTTGCAGGGTTTGTCCTGCATCGCATCCAGGGCGTTGCGCAGCAGATTGATCAGCACTTGTTCCAGACGAATCGCATCGCCGCGCACCCACGCCGGGCGTGTCAGGTGCAGCACGGTGCTGACCTGTTCATCGCGCAGGCGCGTGTCGAGCAGTTGCAGCGATTGGTCCACCACTGAAGCCAGGTCCAGGCGTTCGCGCAAGCCGCTGGGGCTTTTGCGGGCGAAGGTTTTCAGGTGGCCGGTGAGGGCGGCCATGCGCGTCAGCATCTCATCCACCGGTTTCAGTGCCTTGTAGGCGTCGTCGACACGGCCGTGATCGAGCAGCAACCGCAGCGTCGCCAATTGCATGCGCTGGGCGGTCAACGGTTGATTGATTTCATGGGCCAGCGCTGCCGACATCTGCCCGAGGGCGGCCAGTTTGGCCGATTGCACCAGACCGTCCTGCGCCGTGCGCAGGTCGCGGGTGCGTTCTTCCACTAACTGTTCGAGCTCTTCGCGACTGCGCTGGCGCATCTTCGCCAGGCGCCAGCGCTGGTTGAGGAACAGCAATAGAAACACCAGCGTCAGCCACAACCCGGCAGCGGCGAGGGCGGCATTGCGACTGTCTTCGAACGCCACTTGCGGACGACGCAGCAAGTGCAGCGTCCAGCCCTCGGCGGTCAACGGCAGGGACTCCCACAGGTAATCCGCTTTGCCGTCCGGGCCTTCGACCCGCGCCAGTTCGCTGTTGTCGTCAAAGCGCCGCAATGTTTGATAGCCGAGCAGCGTCAGTGGCTGCTTATCGTATTGGCGGGTGGCCTTGAGTTCGGCGTGGTCGCTTTCACTCAGCGGCTTTAACTGCCGATAGCGCCAGCCCGGCTGATTGGCGATGAAGATGATCCCGCGTGCATCGCTGACCAGCAGCGTGTCGCTGCCCTGACGCCATTCGCGCTCCAGTTCGGGAAATTCGAGCTTCACCACCATGGCGCCGAGAAACTTCCCGCCGTCATCGGTCACGGCGCTGGACAGGAAGTAACCGGGAATCCCGCTGGTCACGCCCACTGCATAAAAACGTCCGGTGCCCTGGGTGCGGGTCTGGCTGAAGTAGGGGCGAAAACCGTAGTTGTGACCGACGTAACTGCTGGGCAAACGCCAGTTGCTCGCCGCCACGGCGAGGCCAGTGTGATCGAGCAATTCCAGGGTCGAGGACTCGGCAGCGCCGTTGATCTTTTCCAGTTTGCGGTTCAGCGCGTCTTGCTGTTCCGGTGTCACCGGCCCGTTGAGCGCCGAACGCAGCTCCGGGTCCAGCGCCAGCACGGCGGGCAGGGCGCGGTAGCGTTCAATCAGGGTGTGCAGGGACGTGGCGTACAGGCCCAGTTGCAGATTGGCGCGGGCGGCGTCTTCCACCAGGGCCTGGCGCTCGGCGTGGCGCATGGCTAGCGTGGCTGCGAAAACCGCGCCAGCGAGGATGATAAAGGTGTAGAGCGTCAGGCGCAGGGTGCGGGAAATCGAAATCATGGAACGTGAGTCGGACTGACGATAGGAGGCGCAAGATAGCATGCGGGGTATCTTGCGCCAGCTCTCATCTCATGACGGTTGTCCTCCTTATCGGTCAGTGGTTGACAGTCACACGCGCACGTTTCATTTCTTCTGGCAGTCGACCCAATGACTTAATCCTGGGTTTACCATCGTTTAGATCATCAAAATTCAAATGTGCTTCACGCATTCTGTTTGAAAGTCCGGTTTGGTCGTCCAGGGTGTAGGTGGGGTCGGGATTATTAAGGTGTTGACGCAATCTTGGTGTATTGAGTACCAGATTTTCAAGCAAGGAGACGCCACCTACTTCATCAGCATCGATCTCATAAAAGTAATGATTATCTTGCGATTGTGCTGCATAAAACAGCACCCCTTCGAGCGTTTCCGAAACAGTTAACGCTTCGTTACTGAGCATTTTTCTGATGGAAATGAACTCAGTTGTAGCGTTGAACCCATCCCTTAGTACCTCTTCAGGAGGGCGCCGATCTGCCAGGTACACTTTGCCGCCAAAGCTGGTTCTTTCCAGCAGGTTTGCATCGTTCCAGTAGTGAACGGGTTTATCGGGGTTCGCATTCAAAATGTCGAGGACGGTATTTTGATCATTTGTTGGTGAGGGAGGCGGGACGGGGCTGTCAGCAGAACCCGGACTGGATTCGCCCGGTGAGTCATGGCTTGCAAATGATTCGGGTGAGTCCTGGTAATCCATTGACTCATCGTCCTCCAGCTCTGAAGCAGGCAGCACAATCGGTGGCAGGCCATACTCCGCTCTGATTACTGGTTCGATTTCCAAAAACGCATCTATAGCTTCTTCGTATGGCCCCCAAAAACGCCCATCAGAATCTGTCCTGCAAACAGGGTTGTTTCCACAGAAGCAATACAAGTTCAAACCGTCAACCGAACCCGCCGGATCCGGATTCACCCACCGCCCCAACCACGGCGCGAAATACCGAAACCCATAGTAATAAAGCCCACACGCATCCCGTTCCTTGCCCGAATACCGAACGGTCTTGTAATCCGCATCGACCTTCGAACGCGCCGCCCACCACGCGGTCCCGCCATAGGGGTAATAACCCTCATGGCTGATGACGCCCGCATGTTTATCCAGTTCCAGGCTGCAAGACCCCAGATGATCGTCGACGCAGTAGCGCAACTGATCAGCCTCGATATCGCCGGGTTTGCCCTTGACCCAATACAGGCACCGCACGCTGCCACGGGCCAGTGGAACGCAGATGACGTGAAGTTCTTCGTCGTCATCGGTAGTGCGCACTTCCAGTCCCGGAAGGTAATGAACGACACGCCGATGAGCCACAGCATGGGCCTGCTGGGTACTGAACTTGGCCACCCGTTCACCGGCCGCGTTGTAGCGAAACCCTTCAGCGTCATCGGCCTCGGTCGGGCGGCCGACGGTGGTCACGCTTTGCAACTGATTCAACGCGTCCCAGGTCATCGGCTGTGCACCGGGGGCCAGATATTGCTGGTTGCCGTTTGCGTCGAAATTGCGTGGGAAGTCCGGCTCGTCTTCACCGTCGTTCCAGGGCAGGGCGCGGTTGCTCTGCGGATCGACGCGCAGCTGTTGCCTGAACGGATTTCCATCACTGACATGACGCAGTTCGGTACGGTTGCCGCTGGCGTCGTACTCATAGAATTCGGTGAAGTTGAGCAGCCGCGCGGGGTCGATGGGGCAGGGCGTGATCAGCTCCGGCAAGCCGGGGTTCTGGCCAGCATTGGCAGTCTCACGACCCGTGGCGCTGATCAGTTGGTAAAGACTGTCGTAGGTGTAAGTGTTTTCTGCCGCTACACGCTGGTTGGCGAAAAACGTGACGGGTTGGGTGTGGTCCACTATCCGCAGAATACTGCCGACCGGGTCGTACTCATAACGCAGGTCCTGCAAACGAGCACCTTCCGGCGTGGTGGCGGTCAAGCGCTTCAACCGGCCGCTCGCCGCCTCGTAGGTCGCACTGCTGGTGACGTCGTTGCCGGTCACCTGAGTCAGCAGTTGGCCTTCGGCGTTGTAGCTCGCCGCTTTCAACAGCGGTTGCGGGCCTTGAGAGTCGAGGGTCAGGTCAATGCGTTGCAATTGCCCGGCGCGATCAACGCTGAAGTGTTGTCGATGACCACCGGCATCGGTCTGTTCAAACACTTGCCCCGACGGCCCGAAACGGCTCGCGGTGATGTAACCCGCGCCGGGTTGCAGCAGGGCGTCGCGTTCCGCTTCGTCAGCGGACCAATCGGCCTGCACATCAGAATTTTCAGGTAAAAAGCGCCGGGTCTGGCGGATCAAGCCACCGCTCAGCGCCTGTTGATTGAGCCAGACGCAACCGGCCCTATCATCGTGACGAATCACCTGTCCGCACTGATTGCGCTCCGCGAACTCACCAGCGTTGTCGGCGTAGGTCAGGCGTTCAACGGTGCGTAAGGTCGAGCCCCGGGATTGTTCATGGACTGCCGTCAGCCGTCGCTGTGCGTCGTACTCGTTCTGCCAATGACTGCCTCGACCATCCCAATGCTCGCGCATGTTCCCGGCCTTGTCCGGTAAGCCCAGGCGCCATCCGGCGTCGCGACTTTCAGTGCACAACGCCGCGCCAGACAGGCTGTAAACCGTGGCCATGTTCGGGCGGGACGCGGGCGCGAGGAAGCGCGGATCCCGTTGCGCCACCAGGCGACCGGCGCCGTCATGCTCCTGAGCCGTCACCAGCGCTTCGGGCCTGAGCTCAGCCGCGTCTCGCCGCCAGTACTCGACCTGACGGACTGGCAGACCACGGTTATCGATGACCGCCAGTTGTGGCGTATGCGAATGGATGCTCATGTTCAATGGAGCGTTCTGTTGGTTCGGCGCTTTTCGGGTGGTGGCGGCTCAAACAGATCATTCTCGTCAAACGCCACGGTGCACCAGATCCAGTACCACATTTCCCGGCGCAGCGGTTTCATCTCAGAGTGCTCACCTTGCGGCATTTTTTTCGCCAGCACGGTTTCGGTCGGACGCCCTGCTGCATCGTAGAACTGCTGGTCGTGATAGGCGTGTTCACGCATTGAGTGGTCTTTGATGTTTGTCCACCTATTCGCAAAGTACGGCCGGTAGATCCGCACTTTTTCACCCTTGTTGTTGTACTCGACCGGCTCGCTGACCCGCCAGCGCCGCACGGCTTCGGCTTCCTGCGGGGTGCCGTCGTCCTTGAGTTTCAAGGTACCGTCGTCCAACACCACCAAAGCCTTGCCCGGTTCGACCTCCTGCTTGGTTTGCAGTACCCGGCTGAAGCCGTCCTGATGGCTGATGGCGATGCGAATTTGCTTCGCCTGATCGCCGGGAAAACGGTCTGCTTGCAGGACCGTGATGTGCACCGGCTCGCGATGGGCGGCATCGACGTATTGTTGGAGAAGTTGCTCGGAGGGTGTGGGGTCTTCGAGATCGTGCAGATGCTCGCGAGCGCGATCGCAAAGGTGGCCGCTGGGTAGCACAAATCCTTCTGCCAGTGCCCAGTCCTTCCATCCATCGGGCAGCTCGGTTGTCGGCAGACGGCCCATCCAGCTGAACGCATCGCTGAACATGGCCATGGCGTAATTGCCGATGGCGACAAAGGGCGATTCGATGGCATGGGCCGGACTGCGGTCGTCGGGGCGCACGTAGTCGCTCAGCGGGTCGAAGCCGACCGCCTCACCCAGTTCGGTGCCATAAAAACTGGTGACCAGCACTTCGCCAAAAGCGTTGTAGCGTGCTTCCTGGGTGTTTTGATTGGGGTCTTTGATCGCTGCGGGCAGAAATGTGCAGTAATCAGTGTCGAGGATCTGAGTGATGCAACCGTCCGGCAATTCGATGGCCGTGTGCAGGCACCAGTAAGGGTCGTAGGTGACTTTGGTGATGCCGTGGCTTCGGGTTTGCTGGAAGTGCCGGACGTTGTAAAAGCCTTCTGGCCCGTGATAGCTGGGGAAGCCACGGTGGATCGACCACAGGTATTCCTTCGCGTCAGTCGGATCGGTGGGTTCCGACGGCTCAACTTCAGGCAAGAACCACTCCATGATGTGGTAACCCACCTCGGGTGATTCAAGCTTTTCCTTGAGGTTGAAGGGCATGTTGCCGTCTTTGTCCATGAGCTTGTCGTAAGCGCTCAAGGCCGTGGCATCCAGTTCGGCAATCTCCATATAGGCCGGCAGCGCATGGACAGTCGCCGTGCCTTGTTCCAGGGTCTGGTCGTTGGAAGGATCGGTGTAGAGCTGCATCGACATGCCCGCGAGCACCGATTGTTTCGCCCATTCCCCCTCGTCCTTGCTCCACTCCAGAAAGTTCTCGTGGTGGATATCTTTGATACTCAACTGCGCCTTTTCCAGCACCAGCGCATTGCTGCGCTCCCGATACGGCAACCCCAGTCGAAAAGGCATTCCCGACTTCCAGGTTGCTTCGTGGTCCACGTGAATGAGTTCGGCTTTGGATTCGGTCAAATACCAGCGCTGCTGCGCCTCATCATGGGCGTCCTTCCAGTACCGGTTTTTATGCTCGTCATCAAAGGGGGGCGACTCGTCGGTTTTGCGCCGGGCGTAGTAGACCGTCATCGCGTGGAGCACGCTGCCGAACTCGTCCCATTTCAGGCTCAGGCTGTGTTCGCAGCGCGGGTCGTCCGGCAGTTCAGGTTCGTACTGATAGCTGATCGATTCCAGTGCCATGGGTTGCAGCACGGCATAAGGATAATGCTCGTTTTTTGCACGCAACAGGCGTACCTGATAGCGAGCTTCCGTCACCGCATACGGCACAACCGGGTTATCCCAAGCGAAAATTTCAGAGCGCAACGTCGAGCCACTCAGCGCACGTGCGATCTGGCGGGCCGTTTCTTCGTCAGGCTCCAGCGGTTCGCCGGCCTTGTCGCGCACGTGAAAGCGTTCCAGTTTGGTGGCTTTCAGCGCAACGGCCTGCGCATCGCTGCTGTAATACCCGTCCCTTGGCGGATCAATGGTCTTGCCTGTGTGAAACCAGGTTTTACTCAAGATCGGCGCGGTGAAGCCCAGACTGTTGCGTTCCGCCTCGGTGGCTTCGGTATCGGTCTGCAATAACAGGCCAAAACCACGGAACTCCCGTTCGAAGGGGTCGTAATAACCCTGGCGGTAACTCATGAGTTGGGTCAGTTTATTGCGGGTGATTTCATCGATCTGGGTCTGGCACCTGACCAAGTGCATGGCGAACGGCACGCCGGACTCGACGATTTTGTCTTCATCGATCTGGTGGTGCTCGTATTCCTCATCGAGGAACTCCTGCGCCGAACTGCGATAGTCGATGAGACTGAGCGTGCCCATGTTGTTGTTGCTGCGGTTGAGCAGATACGGTTTGGCTTTGACGAAGTCGTAGCGCCAGTGCCGGGGCGACATGTGCGGTACGGTCAGGACCACACTGGTGCAACCCAGCCCCAGCAGGTCGGCAGTGGTGACCTGGCACAACCGGTCGTAGCGCACGCCTTCAGGCCAGGGCAGATCAATCGACTCGGTGGTGAAACCTTTGCCACAGTGGTTCATGAACACCCGCATCCGGTCCGATTCCAGATAGATCAGGTCAGTTGCCCCCGAACCATCCAGATCCGCCAGCAAGACTTGCGAAGCGTTGAATGACTCGTAAGGAAACGTCGGAGCGCTGAGCACGATTCTTTTCCCGAAGCGCCCATGACCGAGGTTGGGCCAGCACTCCAGGCTGTTGTGACGGAGGCGGAACAGGTGCTGTTTGCCGCTGCCCAGCACATCACTGAAGCCCACCACTTCGGTTTCGGAATTGCTCGGCAGTGGCAGGGCATCGTCGTTGTCGTGCTCTACATTTCGGCCTGCACTGAAACCTTTGTCATCGCCCAGATTGGTGTACAACCGCACGCTGTTACTGCCGATCAGGGCCACGTGAGTGCGACCGTCGCCTACCAGGTCGGCCATCTGCGCCTGAGGATGGAAATACTCCAGCGGGAAGGCTTTGTAGGGGACAAATCCTGACCACTGGCGGTCAGGGTTCATGGTGAAGCAGCCATTCATGGTCGGGGCGTGCACACCCCATTCGAGCTTGCCGTCACCGTTCAGGTCGGTGAGCGTCTGACGCAGCGGTTTACTGCTGTCGGCCAGCGGAATGTACGGCAGTTCAGTCAAGTCGCCGTAGCGAACGTCATCGCTGGGGTAGTTATCGCGCAACGGTTCGCGGTAGAACCAGGCCTTGTCGTAGCGACATAAAATGCCGGGCATGCCTTTACCGTACAAATCCACCAACTGGTAACGCTGACCGTCATTGAGGCCTGGCATCTGCGGGAACGCTTTCCAGCCGGGTTGATCGGCTTTTTTCAGATCGAAAGGCGCGTAGCTGAATTCGAACGGCGGCCGGCTCTCGACTTTGCCTTGTTGATCGTAAGCCTGAAGATGAGCGGCAGTCAGGTGGTTGTATTCCAGCGCACCCTGGCGGTGCTGCAGAAAAAGCCGTTGAACCAGCGTTGGTGAGGCACCCAGTTCGTTGCGGAAATGGTGAAACATCAGCACCTGCCGACAGAGGCGCCGCGTGCCCAGTTCGAATCCGTAATCGTGATTCCAGAACGGGTCGCTGCGTTCGAGCCATTTGTCGTGCTGATCGCCTCCCTGCAGGTACTCGGGGCCATAGACCGGTATTTGCATCAAGTCGTGGCTGCGTTCGCCGTAATCGAATAGCAGATGAAAGTGGAAGTCGACGTCTTTCCAGCCACCGTCTTTCAACGAATACAGCTCTGACTCCGCCACTGCATTGCCGTACAGCACTCGCTGCAAATACCGCTGGGCACGGTAGTCGCGAAAATCGGGCGCGACCGGTTCCTCCGTTTCGGCCTTGTACTCATAGACGATGTGCTCGCCCCGAGGCGTGACGGTTTCGTCCAGCAGCCAGACCCCGACGCGTTCGGGCTCCTGGGGTTTGTTCTCGTCCCTGGGTTCCGCCCGGCGCGAGGCCAGCGTCTTGCCATAGACATGGCGATTGCCATCGGCGCTATGAATCAGCCAGAAACCGGCCGCATCGTCATCGCTGACCAGCCGTTCGATTTTGGTAAAACCGCCCTCGATGCGTGGCTGATAGCGAATGGCTCGATAGGTTGTTGTCCCGAGAGTGACGGGTCTGTCAACGATCTCTCCGTTGGCGTCCAGCTCCGGCATCCAGGTTTCGCCATCGGCGCCAACCATCAGATCCTTGCGCTTGTCGTAAAGCGGAACGCCCTTGCTCGTGCGCACCGTTATCGCATTCACGGTCAAATGCCAGCCGATACCGAAAATACTGTTGCCCACGTGGCTGCTGTAGCTCAGCGAAAGGGCCGGCACCATTTCCCGATTGGGAGCCTGGGAAATGGGCACCGGTATGGCCATCGAGGCCGAACCTGTAGTCCCCACCGCTCCCCAGCCGCCAAAACTGGCAATGGCGCCGCCGATTTTCGGTTGGGCAGGGGCCGAAATATTGATAGTGCCTTTTTGTTCTTCCGTGGCCATTTCCGTTTCCACCTGACAAGGACGCACAAGTGCATTCAACTTATCAGGGGTTGCGGCGGCTGTGACCTGTCATATCTGACAGGTCAGCCCTGTTGGCCGGGGAAATTCCGGGATTACTCCAGGCGAAAAAAAACCGGTCTGTCGTCACCAACAGGCCGGTTTTTTCAGGGGCGTTTCAGCGCAACTTACTGCACTTCCACCGCCAGACTCTCACTGATCTTTTTCTGCCAGATGGCAGGACCGGTGATGTGTACCGATTCACCTTTGCTGTCGACCGCAACAGTCACCGGCATGTCCTTCACGTCGAACTCGTAGATGGCTTCCATCCCCAGTTCAGCGAAAGCCACCACGCGGGATTTCTTGATGGCTTGTGCCACCAGATAAGCCGCGCCGCCAACCGCCATCAGGTAAACGGCCTTGTGGTCCTTGATCGCATCGATTGCGGTCGGGCCGCGTTCGGATTTGCCGATCATGCCCAACAGGCCGGTTTGCTCGAGGATCTGACGGGTGAACTTGTCCATCCGCGTCGCGGTAGTCGGGCCAGCCGGGCCAACCACTTCTTCGCGCACCGGATCAACCGGGCCGACGTAGTAGATGAAGCGACCTTTCAGATCCACCGGCAGGGTTTCACCCTTGTTCAGCATCTCGACCATGCGCTTGTGCGCGGCGTCGCGACCGGTGAGCATCTTGCCGTTGAGCAGGACGGTTTCGCCCGGCTTCCAGCTCTGAACGTCTTCCGGGGTCAGGGTGTCGAGGTTGACGCGACGGGCCGACGGGCCGGCTTCCCAGACGATTTCCGGGTAGGCGTCCAGCGGTGGCGCTTCCAGCGAAGCCGGGCCGGAACCGTCGAGCACGAAGTGTGCGTGACGGGTGGCGGCGCAGTTCGGGATCATGCACACCGGCAACGAAGCGGCGTGGGTCGGGTAATCCATGATCTTCACGTCGAGCACGGTGGTCAGACCGCCAAGGCCCTGAGCACCGATGCCCAGTTGGTTGACCTTCTCGAACAGCTCCAGACGCATCTCTTCGATACGGTTGGACGGGCCGCGCTTTTTCAGCTCGTGAATGTCGATGGATTCCATCAACACTTCCTTGGCCATCACCGCGGCTTTCTCGGCGGTGCCGCCGATGCCGATGCCGAGCATGCCCGGTGGGCACCAGCCGGCGCCCATTTCCGGAACGGTCTTCAGTACCCAGTCGACGATCGAGTCGGAAGGGTTGAGCATGGCCATTTTCGACTTGTTCTCGGAACCGCCGCCCTTGGCCGCCACGTCCACTTCCACGGTGTTACCCGGAACGATGGAGTAGTGGATAACGGCCGGGGTGTTGTCCTTGGTGTTTTTACGAGCGCCCGCCGGGTCGGCGAGGATCGAGGCACGCAGGACGTTTTCCGGCAGGTTGTAAGCCCGGCGCACGCCTTCGTTGATCATGTCGTCGAGGCCCATGGTGGCGCCATCCCAACGTACGTCCATGCCCACGCGAACGAACACGGTGACGATGCCGGTGTCCTGGCAGATCGGGCGGTGGCCGGTGGCGCACATGCGCGAGTTGATCAGGATTTGCGCCATCGAGTCACGGGCCGCTGGCGATTCTTCGCGCAGGTAGGCTTCGTGCATCGCCTGGATGAAATCCACGGGGTGGTAATAGGAAATGAATTGCAGGGCGTCGGCAACGCTCTGAATCAGGTCGTCTTGCTTGATCACGGTCATGAGTCGCGCTCCTCTAAAAGACGGGAACATTCAATAAGGTGCTTGCAGCTTGGGTGCATCGGTCGGTTGCAAGCACCTTTCAAGGCACGCCGGGCATGCTGGCGCGACGCTAAAAAGGCGCGGCAGTATAACGCGCCTCGCAGGCGGGCACACGCGCCGGCAGTCAATCGTTGGTCGTACAGATTCACGCGCACTTCCTGTAGGAGCCGGCTTGCTGCGGGCGGCGTTCCGACGATGGCGGTCTGACATTCAACATTAATGTCGACTGTTACACCGCTATCGTCGGAACGCCGCCCGCAGCAAGCCGGCTCCTACAGTTTGGTGATGTTTGTGCGCAAATTCAGGGTGGGTCTAAAGTCATGCCCTTGACGCCGGTTTTCCGGCCTGAAAATTGAATGGTCATTTATCAGACACGCCACTAAAGTGGCATTCGGTCTGTAGAGTAGGACACTCGGTCAGCCTCCTTTCGCACGGTGAGTCAACGATTGACCCATAACGCTATCCAGCGCCTTTTGCTCAAACGTTTTGCCCTTGCGGCCGGCACCTACGCCCTGGCTCTACTGCTGCTGTGGCTGGCGTTTTTCACCGGTCATTACGATGAACCCCTGGCGAATGTCGCCGTCGGCAGCGCCTTGGTGGTCATCAGTCAGGCGGCACTGTTCGCGGTGTTTTACAGCGGTTGCAACCTGCGGTTTTCCGACCCCAGCCTGACTGAAGCACAAGTGTTGCTGGGGCTGGGCTGGCAAACCTGGCTGATCGCCAATCTGGATGAGGCCCGTGGCGCGTTCCTGGTGTTCTACGTGCTGATTCTGTTGTTCGGGCTGTTTCACCTGTCGCGTCGGGCCTTTTTGCGGTGCGCGCTGCTGGTGTTTTTCAGTTTCAGCGCGATCACGCTGTGGGAGGGCTACCACTTCCAGCTGGCCGATCCGGCACTGGCCGCGTTGCAGGTGTGCGTGCTGTTTATCGTGCTGGTCTGGCTGGAGCTTTACGCCCGTTACGTCCAGGCCTCACGCCTGCGGATGCGGCAGCGCCGCTTTGCCTTGCAGGCACATCAGGACACCCTGCGCGGAATGATGCGCCAGCTCGAAGACCTGGTGGCCACCGACGAACTGACCGGGCTGTTCAATCGTCGGCATTTCCTGCGCCTGGCCTCCCGCGAGCTCAATGCCATGGAACCCGGCGTGCTGCATGGCCTGGCGCTGATCGACCTCGATCACTTCAAACGCATCAACGACATGCACGGCCACGCTGCTGGCGATCAAGTGCTGCAAGCCTTCGCTGGTGTAGCCAGCGCCTGCCTGCGCGAGGGCGATGTACTGGCCCGTTATGGCGGCGAAGAGTTTGTGGTGTTACTGCCTGATTGCAGCGGCGAACGCCTGACCTCCTGCTGCGAACGGCTGCGCATTGCCTTCACCGATGTCGAGTTGATCGGCCTGAAGGTCGGCAATCTCAGCCTGTCGGCAGGCATGACGCTGCTGGAGCCGGGCGACGATCTCGACGATGCCTTGCAACGTGCCGATCAGGCGCTCTATCGCGCCAAACGCGACGGCCGCAATCGTTGCGCGGCGGCGTGGGAGAACGTCGATGCCTGAGTTGCGGGTCGGCGATCGCCAATGGTCGGTGGCAGTGGGCAGCAATCTGCTCGACGCGTTGAATCAGAACGGCGTGTCCGTTCCCTACAGTTGCCGCGCCGGCAGTTGCCATGCGTGCCTGGTGCAATGCATGCAGGGATTGCCGAGTGATAGTCGTCCCGATGCCCTGAGCGCGGAGCAGCGTCAGCAAGGCTGGCGCCTGGCGTGCCAGTGTCAGGTGGTCGAGGATTTGCAGGTGCATGCCTTCGATCCGCTACAGGATGGCAGCCCGGCCGAGGTCGCCGCCGTCGATTGGTTGAGCAGCAGCGTGTTGCGTTTGCGCCTGACCCCTCAGCGTCCGTTGCGCTACAGCGCCGGGCAGCATCTGGTGTTGTGGGCCGGTCACGTGGCGCGACCGTACTCCCTGGCCAGCCTGCCGGGAGAAGACCGCTTTCTGGAGTTTCACCTTGATTGTCGCCAGCCCGGTGCATTCAGTGATGCTGCGCGTCAGTTGCAGATCGGCGACTCGCTGCGTCTCGGCGAACTGCGTGGCGGCGCGCTGCATTACGACGCCGACTGGCACACCCGACCGTTGTGGCTGATGGCCGCCGGCACCGGGCTGGGTCCGTTGTTTGGCGTTTTGCGCGAAGCCCTGCGCCAGGATCATCAGGGCACCATCCGCGTCATTCACCTGGCCCATGATGCCGATGAGCATTATCTGGCCAAACCCCTGCAAGCCATGGCCGCCAGCCGCCCGAACCTCAGCATCGAGCTGTGGACGCCGACCGAGTTGCCCGCGGCTTTGGCGCAACTGCGGCTTGTTTCCCGGCAAACCCTGGCCTTACTCTGCGGGTCCCCCGACAGCGTCGACGCCTTCGCCCGGCGCCTGTACCTGGCGGGACTGCCGCGCAATCAACTGCTGGCCGACGTCTTCCTGCCTCGCGGTTGAGCGCTGACTTTCAGACGCGAGACCGACCATGACCGATGCCATCAAGATTGAACGCGAACGCGGCCTGCTGACCCTGCGTCTCAACCGCCCTGACAAGAAAAACGCCCTGACCCGTGCGATGTACAGCCACTTGGCCGAGGCGTTGAAAAAGGCTGACACCGACCCCGAAATCAACGCCGTGTTGATCACCGGTTCCGCCGAGTGCTTCACCGCCGGCAACGACATCGCCGACTTCATTCAACAACCGCCGAGCAACCTCGACAGCCCGGTGTTCCACTTCATGCTCAATCTGCTCGAATGCCGCAAACCGGTGATCGCTGCCGTGGCTGGCGCCGCCGTGGGAATCGGCACTACGCTGCTGCTGCATTGCGATCTGGTGTATGTCACCCGCGATGCGCGATTGCGCATGCCCTTCGTCAACCTCGGCTTATGCCCGGAATTCGGTTCCAGCCTGCTTTTACCTCGATTGCTCGGGCATGCCAAAGCGGCGCAATTGTTACTTCTGGGCGAAGGTTTCAGCGGTGAACAAGCGGCCGAGTGGGGCATTGCGACCGAAGCCCTGGGCAGTGGTGAAGCGGCATTGGCCAAGGCGCGGGAGATGGCGTTGCGGTTTGAGTCCCTGCCACCGGAAGCGGTGCGCATCAGCAAGCAATTGATGAAAGCACCGGACCGTGAGCAGTTGCGCAAAGTGATAGAAGAAGAGGGTGCGTTGTTCACCCAGCGGTTGCGCTCGCCGGAAGCGATTGCGGCGTTGTCGGGGTTTATCAACAGGCATTGATATGCGAAGAGGCCGGCCGAGACAACACATGTTCAAGACCAGAAACCAAAAAGCCCCGCCATTCACATGGCGGGGCTTTCTTTCAGCAACCGATCACTCAGACGATCGGATCGCCAGCGTGCAGCATCTTCATGCTGTTGCTGCAACCGATGGTGTGGTGTTCAGGAAGCGGGCGATGAGCGCTGCGAAGCTGACGATGGCACCCCCATTGCCTAGTACCAGCACATTCCCGTCTTTTTGTAAGGTCATGGTATTAGCGACCGTGGAATGATTTTCGAAATGGGTTGAGCTCCAGCCTTTTCCGCGGCCAAACTTAGTATCCAATGTGCCGTCAATCAGGTAGCGCACCACCACGAATTCGGGGGTGTTGTCTTCTTGCCAAAACCTGCCTGATGCAATGATTTTT
The DNA here is from genome assembly GCF_014852285.1 of Pseudomonas sp. PDM02. Lineage (NCBI taxonomy): Bacteria > Pseudomonadati > Pseudomonadota > Gammaproteobacteria > Pseudomonadales > Pseudomonadaceae > Pseudomonas > Pseudomonas sp. PDM02. The sequence continues at coordinate 186,780 of NZ_JACVBL010000012.1, forward strand.
CCCTCAGTCAGTTCAACACCCAAAAACACCACATTGTTTCCGAGGCGTTGAAACAGTACCTTCCCGCTATTGAATGTTGATTCAAACTCACCGTTTTCGGTGAGGCAGGCCAGTACGCCATGGCGTGGAGTTAACCCCCAACCTGCAACAAGAACACTTTTATCGGAGTACGGGGTGAGCTTTTCGAACGCGACGCCAAGGTTGTCGAACACTTTGAAACCCTTGTCTGCAAAGATCTGGTCGAAAGAGCCATCCTCATTTACACGAGCCACCATGCCATGACCTGCCAGTGTTCCGCACACGGTGATTTTTCCGTTGTGCACCAGAATGTCGCTGATGGTGCTATTGCCCCAGTGTTGATTGGTCACGGCGACATAGCCACTGTTGTTGAAGCCGGTATCATACGAGCCATCAGGGTTGAGCCGGATCAGTAGCGCGACCCTCGCAATCCAGATCGGCATGTACATTTCCATGACCACATAGATTTTCCCCTCCTCCACCGCGCAAGGCCCCGAGGCGCCGTTGCTGCTTGTCGTCAGCGGTGTAGAGCCCAGACCAAGGCTCTCGGAAAGGTTGGCGGGCAGTTTGACCGTTAGCAAACCTTTCACGCCGAAGCGTTCATCCACACGCCCGTCGAGATGAAGGCGAGCAAGTACAACCTCGCCTTTTTTCGTATCGATACCGGACAGCAGGATTCTTGTTTCACCCCCGACCGTCACAAACAGGATCTGCCGCAGGTGGGTGTCCTGCATAGGGCCAAAACGTACGATTACGTACCCTTTGTTGCCAAAATCGACGTTCGGAGTGCCATCTTTGTGCAGGCAGGCAATACCTAACTTGTGGATGATGTCATCGCCGTCTGCATCGACGGCGCCGCCGACATAGATATTGCCGTCGGGGCCTTCGACAATACATTCGCCTGAAGTATCTTGGGCACCGGGGAAACATAGAATCTTCTTACCGTCTTTATCGTCGCCAAATGTCGGGTCGAGATCACCGTCGGCGCGAGCGGTCAGGGCTGTGTACTGGCTCATCGTTCTATTCCTTTATTTGGAGTTTCGGAGTGAGTTATCCATGGAGAACTGCCAATGACAGGCCGCAACAGCCAAGCGTGAGAAAACCTTGATGACAGCGATAGCAGGTGGACGGAGTCGATTAAAGGGGCTGAACGCAAGGGCGTCTACTGTCAGATCTGACAGGTAAAAAGCGGTAAACCATCTATCAGACTGCTTTTAAACAAAAAAAAAGCTCCGCAGCGTTAACTGCGGAGCTTTTGCGTTTCAGCGGTCTGAAACTCAGACCATCGGATCGCCAACGTGCAGGATTTTCATGCCGTTGGTGCCGCCAGTGGTGTGGTAGCTGTCGCCCTTGGTCAGGATGACCCAGTCGCCTTTCTGCACGACGCCGCGCTTGACCAGTTCGTCGATTGCCGCCTGGCTGACTTCGTTTGGCGCCAGCGAAGCCGGGTCGAACGGAATGGTGTACACGCCACGGAACATCGCCGCGCGAGCCTGAGCTTCGCGGTGTGGGGTGAACGCGTAGATCGGCACCGAGGAACGGATGCGCGACATGATCAGCGGGGTGTAGCCGCTTTCGGTCAACGCGATGATGGCCTTCACGCCCGGGAAGTGATTGGCGGTGTACATGGTCGCCAGCGCAATGCTCTCGTCACAGCGCTGGAACTCTTTGCCGATGCGGTGGCTGGAGGTCTTGCTGGTCGGGTGCTTTTCAGCGCCGACACAAATGCGCGCCATCGCTTGCACCGCTTCCAGCGGGTACAGGCCGGCAGCACTTTCGGCCGAGAGCATCACGGCGTCGGTGTAGTCGAGCACGGCGTTGGCTACGTCGGACACTTCGGCACGGGTCGGCATCGGGTTCTGGATCATCGACTCCATCATCTGGGTCGCCACGATCACTGCCTTGTTGTGGCGGCGAGCGTGCAGAATGATCTTCTTCTGAATGCCCACCAGCTCGGCGTCGCCGATTTCCACGCCCAGGTCACCACGGGCCACCATCACGGCGTCGGACGCATTGATCAGGCCATCGAGGGTTTCGTCGTCGGCCACGGCTTCGGCGCGTTCGATCTTCGCCACCAGCCAGGCAGTACCGCCGGCCTCGTCGCGCAGCTTACGGGCGTATTCCATGTCGGCGGCATCGCGCGGGAAGGACACGGCGAGGTAGTCGACTTCCATCTCGGCAGCGAGCTTGATGTCGGCCTTGTCTTTCTCGGTCAGGGCTGGAGCGGTCAAGCCGCCGCCGCGACGGTTGATGCCTTTATGGTCGGACAGCGGGCCGCCGATGGTCACGGTGCAGTTCAGTTCGGTGGCGGTGGCGGTATCGACGCGCATCACCACGCGGCCGTCGTCGAGCAGCAGCTCGTCGCCCACGCCGCAGTCTTTGACCAGGTCCGGGTAGTCGATGCCGACCACTTGCTGGTTGCCTTCGGTCAGAGGATGGCTGGTGGAGAAGGTGAATTGATCACCGATCTTCAGCTCGATCTTCTTGTTGGCGAATTTGGCGATACGGATTTTCGGGCCTTGCAGGTCACCCAGCAGGGCGACGAAGCGGCCGTGCTTGGCAGCGAGGTCACGCACCAGCTTCGCACGAGCCTTGTGCTCGTCGGGGGTGCCGTGGGAGAAGTTCAGGCGGGCGACGTCCAGGCCAGCCAGAATCAGCTGTTCGAGAACTTCCGGCGAGTTACTGGCCGGGCCAAGGGTAGCGACGATTTTGGTACGACGGACGGACATGCAAAGACTCCTGAGTTCAAGCGCTGAGTGAGGCTACTATGGTCCGTGGGTGTAGTCATTGTTCATATGCACTACTTATTCGTTTTTATCTTTAAATGAACATTCCTGAAGATTTTCGCCCACGGGTCGATACAGAGCTCAAGACAGGAGAACCCCCATGCGATTCGTGCTCATAGCCGCCCTTGCCCTCAGTGCCGTGGGCTGCACCCGTTTTTCGATGAACCATCATTTGAATAATGCCTACAGCGCTTATGACCGTGGCAATTGCGAGCAAGTGACGCTCGAACTGTCCAAAGTCGAACGCGCCAGCCGCGCGCGGCCTTATGTGTGGCCGGAAGTGTCGATGCTGCGCGGCTTGTGCCTGGAACGGCAGAAAATGTTCGTGGATGCGGCGCAAACCTACCAGTTCATTCAGGCGTCGTACCCGCAAAGCGAGTACGCCTACCGCGCCCGCGCCCGGCTGGAAACCTTGCAGTCGCTGGGTCACTACCCGCTGCGCAGTGCGGCAGCGGTGCGCCCTACGCGGTTCTGATTGCAGCGGTCATTCAACCACTGGCTCACCGGCGGTGGTGAGCTATAGTCGAATAAACCGGTTTAGAGCCTGGTTTCTAAATCGACGTAACACCTGTGATCGGCAGGCGTAGGCGGCAGCGGTCTCATGGACTGCCGCACCGGGATCGGGGGAGAGCGCGCTCATTGCCGGGCCCTTGTTTGATAACGGCAGGCAGGCCCGTTCCGAAGCATTAGTGCGGCCCTGCTTAAGGGCCTTGCGTAGCGAATTCAGCATGTTCACCGACCGCCGGATCGAGCGGCATCAACTGCCGTATTTTCTGAAAGTGTTCAACAGCGTCACCGACAAACCGATTGGTTTCCTGGGCAACGTCTCTGAAGACGGGCTGATGCTCATCAGTCAGTTACCGATGATGATCGGCGCCGATTTTGATCTGCGCCTGAAAATCCCCATGGCCGATGGCTGCCAGCAGGTCATCGACCTCAAGGCCTGCTGCCTGTGGTGCCACGAAGATGCAACACCTCACCACTATGACGCCGGGTTCAGCCTGCAATGGGCACCGCCGGAGTTTGGGCAATTGGTGGAGGCGTTGAAGCAGTACTTCAGTTTTCAGCCGTTGCCGGCGTCTGCGTGAAACCTGCGGTGCATTTGTGATCGCTTTCGCCAGCGCCCCCCACACTCAATCAACTGATTAATCGCCACGGCCACATCGCGCATCTTGCTAATCAGTGATCAAAACCGACAGGCGGTAGCCATTTTCCGAGCTGTCGGGTAGCTACCTGTTATTTCTGACAGTAGCCGGATGCTTTTGTACGGAGGATAAATAGCGACAACATTGGTGCTCTGCATTGTTCCCGGAGCACTACAAGTGAAAAGGAGAAATCCATGGTAACCCCTCGCGTAAAAGAAACTAAAGTACCCAACTCTGAAGATCCACTTCCTTACCCGCCCCCCAATACATTTCCTCAACCAGAGCTGCTTTATCGCGCTCCGCTTAAATTTTCAGGAGAGTCTTCTTATTATTCTGTGGGAGGTAATGAGTCATTCGTTTTCGGATTTGTCTATCCTGCAAATGGGGGACAGCAGCGGGGCGAGAGCAAAGACCAGTTTTATGATTTCTCGTTACCCGCAAGTCCAGGTCCTGCGTTGGTAAAGCTACAGCACGGGTGGTCTACCAACGGAGCCATCCAGGCAGATACGTATGAATTCCGTGTATACATTTTGACCCCTCCTTCCTAGTTCTATCCCCGCAATCTTTTCTTACAGATATCTGCAGGGTCAATTGAATCTCCAGAAATATCATTCCGTGGAATAGTCCCGTAAGTAGCTCTATTGCGCGTCATGTTAACAATACCGTCCGTCGGCCCTGTCAGTTCTAACAGGTACAAAACGCGGCACACGTAGCGTAAAAAATAATTCATGACGACAACAGATTTGCCTTTCGCACTCCGTCCCTCTCAGCCTCGCTCGCAGGAGAAATTCAATGAGTAATAACCATTCCAACCCTGCCCTCGAGCGGCTTTTCGAATTGACACCACGCGCACTCAACGCACCAGTCACGGAAAACCTCGGGCACTTCATTGATAACGGAGGTTCGGTTTACAAGTTGCTTAAGATGGGTCGTCAACGCGTGGTGGAGACGTTCGGGCTGCACAGCCAGGACGCACAAGTGTTGCTGGACAAAGCCATGGCCCTGGCGGTGCACACCGCACGTGAGTTTCGTGAGCAACGCCTGGTTAGGTCTGGGCCTCCCAATCCGCTGCATCGGACCGGCATCAGGGCGTGGGAGGGCGGGCCTGATTTCGACAGAATGTTCGCTCCAGACTGGGGAGGTGCAAGCCCTTCACAGAGCCCGGATTCGAGTATTTCACCGGCGGCGTATTTTTTGCGCCTGGTAGTGTTGGCTCGGGATCTTGAAGCGCGACCCCTGGACGATACGGGGTTGATTAAGTTCGAAACCCGGCGCCCCGATCTTGTCAAGCTCATCATTGACACAACAAGCATGTTCCAGATCAAACCGACCGTGACTCTGGTCAGCGAGGTGCTGGAAAGCATTATCAAAACGTTCCTCACGCCGCCAGCGCTGACCGACCGAGTGGTCGATGACCACTTGCTGGAAAAGCGTTTTCCATTCCGCTCCCTGCCGTTCGAGTGGTATTTCGTACAATGGGAGCAGGTACTGGAGGCGAACAAACTGTCGCTGGGGGAGGTCGTGCGGACCATCGATGAGTCAGGCCCCTACTTCAAGCAACCCGGTGCCCGTGGCGACTTATCCGATATTGCGCTTCATCAATCCTGCAACATCGGGCCACAAGGGCAACTATTGCTGACCGAGGATTTTCTTCCATCCGGCAGTACTCCCGTCCAATGGACAGCGTTCTACAAAGACAACTTTGGCTCGACGGAGGAGAATCTGAAGGACTCGGTGCATTTCTGCGCCAAGACCTCAATTAATGCGGACGACGTGACCTCATTGTTGTCAATTGAAGGTTACGCACCGAAGCGTTCCAGCAATGTGGCAGAGCCGCAATCGGAGGCGCTCGAGGAACCAGAGGAACCAGAGGAGCCGCAGCTGTCCAAAGTGTTCGGTTCGACCTACATCAATTATGGCTCCGATAATGCGATGGATCTGTCGGAGCCGGGGAAGGCCACAACTCGCAAATTCACCAGCGCCACCCACAACCGGTTTGAGCGGATGAACCGGATTCTTCGCCTTAGCCGCTGGCTGGAATTGCCGGTGAACCAGTGCGATCGGCTAATCATGGCCGCGTTCAACGCAGAGCTGCGGGGTGACATCCGTGACCCGCAGGCCCGCAAAGTTGCGTTGGCAACCAAACCTTCCCGGATCACCTCCAATACCCTGCGAGCCATCGGCCTGTTTCAAGAGTTTCGCCTGCGGTTCAAATGCTCAGCCGAGCAATTTGCGGCGTTGATTGATGAGATTTCCCCTTACAGCCGTGGGGAAGAACTTTCACAATTCGACCGCATCTTCAATGCCCAGGCATTGTTCGATGCACCGCTGAAGGCGGACAAAGGTTACTTCGCGATTGAAGCGCAAACCCGCGCCGACAAGCGCACCGTCGACCAGATTTGCACCAGCCTGGGTATCAATCAGGAAACCTGGCGCTACCTCGCACGCTTCGTGGCCAAGAGCTACAACCTGAGGGACGAACTGCAACGCAGCCTGCCAATATTCTCTTCCTTGTATCGCCTGGTGTTGCTGGCTTCCTTCCTGCGCATCAGCGCCATAGAACTGGCGGCATTGCTGGAGACTTTCAGCGAGAAAAACGGCAGCGAATTGTTGCAACGCGTGCTTGGCGAATCCGTTTTGCTGGTCAGCGGCACTAGCGGCGTGGGCGATGTGTTGAACGTGATGCAGGCGGCGCAGTCCTGTGTCCAGTGGGCGCAGGAAAATGACTTGAGTGTGCTTTGGCTGGTACAGAAAGTGGCGCCCGTGATTGCACCTCCTTTGGCCACTGAAGCAGAAGTCACGCTGCTGCAGGAAGTCCATAAACGACTGCACCCGGTACGATTTTCCGAGGAAGCGCTTCGGGCCGCAGGCGTCCCCCCAAGCAATGATTCCAAGCAGGCAGGCTGGCTGTCGCTGCTTCTTTATCTCGTTGACCTTAATGGCCTGGTGTTGGAGAAAGAAGGCGATGAGGAGGATTACGAGCGGGTAGCTCGCGGAGAAATTCAATCGGCTGTCGAGTTGGCAAACCTGTCACCCGATGATGGCGAACGGGTTCGCAACGTGATTCTGGCATTGCTGTTGCAGGCCAGGGATGCGCAGCGGGCGGTGGTGCAGGAAAGTTTGTCGGTGTATTTGAGAATTTCGCAAGACTTGGCACTGCCGTTGCTCAGGTGGGTCGACAGGAAAGGTGTTTACCTGCTGTTGTTGGAGACTGCGCGGGCGCTGGATGCCGTCACGTCCGGTACGGAGAAGGTCAAGGTCGGTGATGATGTGCTCAGCTTGCTGGCACACCTGGTGCGGCGCGCTGAAGTCGTTCAACAACTGGGGTTGAGCTCCGCCATGCTGGTGGCCCTGACCCTGCGGGAGAACTGGGAGTGGTTTGGTCTCAAGCATCCCAAAGAACTCAAGCTCAGCACGTTGTATTACCTGACGCTGTTTCAGCGGGTGGTGGCCGATACCGGGCAGCCTGCCGAAAAACTCCTGCATTACCTGGAGTTGGTCAACGGGCTTCCGGAAAACCTGACACCTGAGGATGTGCGCCTGATTCGTGATTCTGCGGCAAGCTTGCTGGCAGACGTGGTGCAGTGGGGCGTCAGGGAGGTGCTTGAATGCATTCTTTATCTGAAGCCGAATCCGAAGATTCAGGTGATTCGAGACATGACGTCCCTTGATACGCTGCTGCGTATCCGTGCGCTGGCGATCAGGACAGGGTTGGATGCCAAGGCCCTCATCGGGCTGGGGGCGCTCACGCCGGACAGCGACAAGTACGCCTGCCGAAGCGCAGCAGAACATGTGCTGGAAAAATTGTCCGGGTCGGTCATTCAGGGCCAGACGCAGTTGATCGGTGAAGTGGGTCAGAGCGTGACCCACGAAATCAGGTGCATCAACGACACCCTGATCGCCAATGTGAATGGTCAATACGCCATGATCGAACTGACCTTGCGTGATCTGACCAACCAGGTCGTGCCGAACGTTACGGTGAGTTGGAACAGTGATCGTCCGGGGTTACTCGCCAGTACGTCGATCACCGATCATGAGGGGCGTGCGGTGGTTCGCTTCAAACCGGAGAAATCGACCTGGATGGGGGCTGTGCAAATCAAAGCCACTTATGGCCTGGCTCAAGTGGTGTATGCGCCGAAAATCCTCATCGATTGCGATGAGTCGACGCTGGACTTCGATATCAAAGATCCCGATCCCAAGGAAGATTTCCTGGCGGGCGGACACGCGTCTTTCGCGGCGGTTGTTCGGCTCGTGGATAAACATGGAAACCCAGGGGTGGGTCGTCCCGTTACATTTTCCGGTCGGGGAGTTGTGGCTGACCCCTCGTCGGTACTCTCGGATGAAAACGGTTATGCCAGGACCAGAATCACCAGTATCGAACCTATTGAGAAAGCGAGCGTAGTGGTCAGTTACAGCACCAAGGACCCGCTTGTCATTAATAACATTACCTTTGTCGACCAGCCGTCTATCAAGCTGTTGGAGGTAGTTTCGATGGCGGTTGCCGGGCGGCCGCTGGTGATTCATTGCCATGTGGTTGGCCTTGGCAAACTCCCGTCAGTCAGTGTGGAGGTCGAATTGATTTCTTCCGGGACCGATCCTGCCCCCACCAAAGCTGTTACCAACGACCAAGGCATCGCTGAATTCACGGTGAGCTCGCCGAAAGCAGGAAATAATTCCTTCACCGCCAAGGTGATAATGGGGCAGCAACAACTCGACGTTTACGTGGCCAGCAGTGTGTTCATTCACGGCAAGTCTCAGGACAATAATGTCCTCGTAGTGGGTGTGCCCACCTCCTTGTGGGTCGACGCCCGGGAGGAACAGCACAACCAGGCGAAAGTGGTTGCCAGATGCCCGATCTGGTGGACAGTGACCAAAAAAGCCGAGATGGTCCTGGAAGCGATTTCCTATCCGACGGACGCATTGGGGCGTTCGACTTTCCCTTACGAGTTTGAGGAGGCGGGTGAGTATGTGGTGACGGCAGTCCTCAAAAGTACTCCGGAGGAAAATCGCACGTTCAACGTTACGGTCGTCGCGGCTATCGAGTGGGAGTACACACTGACGGACCTCGAGACGGGGACCGTCATCCGGCAAGTGACCGCCCGGGAGCGACTGGAATTTATCCGGGGCCGTAGCTATAAGCTCGAAATCGAAATGCCGGATTCGGTCGACCTTTCAGACGCGCGGGCAATGCTGGCCTGGACCGGTGAATACTCCGCTGCCGGCCTGGGGATGGTGTTCATTCCGCCGACCGGTGCCTATGTTCTGGTGGGCGACCTGAAGACGCTGAGTTGGGTCATTGTCTGCAAGGATCTGCGCAACAGTACGTTTGACCTGACGTTCTCTTGCGACCGAATCGACCAGCGCCTGGTGTTGCCTGGCCGTCTGGATGCACCGGCACCGAAACTGTCGTATCCCGTCGATGGCTCGACAGAAGTGGAAGTCCAGCCGCTGCTTCACGGCAAGGGTAGTCCTTCGGCCCAGATCTACATCTTTGAAAACCGGGATGAAAAAGCCCTGCTGGCCCGGACCAGTGTGCGTGACGATGGCACATGGTCGGTGCGGTTGGCCGAAGTGCTGTCCCAAGGGCCGCATGTGTTGACGGTCAAGCAGCGGCATATCGATACGACCGAGGCGTGGGCAAAAGATACTCATGTACGCGGGGATCCTGCTTTTGGTAACTACCTGATAATGAACGAGAGCGCTGGTGTTTCTCAGGCATTCGATACGGCGATCTTCACTGAAGAGCAACTGAAGGGGGCAAGCTATAAGATTTCCTTTCAGTATGAAAACTATGGGGAAGGCAACGGCGCCGGGGTGGAGATTGTAACCGGAGAGGGGAAGTTTGATTTTATTGATTTGAGCGGAAAAGACCCCAGGCAGCCGCTAGCCGACTGGCGTTTCTATCCTTCTTATGGGATCAGGGATGTGGTGGCAGCCGACAAAAATATTACTCTGCAGCTTCAGGGTTCTGATGTAGGTGGCTCGTCGGGATTGCGCATGACTGACATTAGAGTGGACCTGCATCTGGAGCCTCTTAAGTTGACAAACATCAAGGTTGACGAAAGGGATTATGGAGTGCCAGCCTGAGTTTGCGTGTTGCATAAACGTTGATGATGGCAGGTAGATGAGGGGCAAGGCATGACAATCGGTTAACTCATCCCTGCTTTCTTCCAGCTCATATAACGCGTCACCAACGCCGCCCCCAGTTCACCGGGCAGCGCATCCACCACCGGCACTCCATGAGCGTCCAACCGCTCATGGAGTTCGGCCCGCGCATTCAAGTAATCCACAGTCCCGCAATACGTCAGCGCTTCGTTCAACGTTTGCACCGGTGACTGGCGCAGCATGTCGAGCACGTCTTCCCTGAGGCTGGCGACCAACACTCGATGCTGCTTACCCAGGCGACTGACGGCGGTGAGCAATTCCTCATCATCTTCGTCCCGCAGGTTGGTCACTACAACCACCAGGCACCGCCGTTTTTGCCGAGCCAGCAATTGGGTTGTAGCGGCCTGATAGTCAGCGCTGCGTTGAGTGCTGTTCAGGTCGTAGACCGTGTTGAGCAATACGTTGAGCTGACCGGCACCTTTCACCGGGGCGAGATAACGCGGTTGATCGCTGGCAAAGGTGCTCAGACCCACCGCATCACCCTGGCGCAACGCCACGTAACTCAACAGCAGGCACGCATTCAACGCATGATCGAAATGCGCCAGTTCGCCATCGTGACTGCGCATGTGCCTTCCGCAATCGAGCATGAAAATGATCTGCTGATCGCGTTCGTCCTGATACTCCCGGGCAATCGGTGTGCGTTGCCGGGCAGTGGCTTTCCAGTCGATCTGGCGCAGGCTGTCGCCTTCGCGAAATTCCCGTAGCTGATGAAACTCCATACCCAGGCCGCGTCGTTGCCGCTGGCGTACGCCGAGCTGGCTGAGCCAGTTGTCCACCGCCAGCAGTTGGCCGCCGTAGAGGCGGGCGAAGTCGGGGTAGACGCGGGTGTGGTCGGTGACGCTCAGAAGCCGTTTGCCGGACCACAGGCCCAATGGGCTGGGCAGGTTGATTTCGCAGTGATCGAAGCTGAAGTGGCCACGCTTGAGCGGGCGCAGGCGATAGCCGACCTGGCTGTGCTGACCGGGCTGAAGTTCGACTGACAGGGGGAGGTTTTCGAAGTTCAGGCCGTCGGGGACGTGGTCGAAAATCCGGATCGTCAGTGGTTGGGGAAAGTTGTGCTGAACCTCCAGTCGGACTTCGCTCCAGCGACCGAGGGCCAGGCTGCCGGGCATTTGTCGTGTTATCCGGGGCGAGTGCAGGCGCGTGAGGCGCAAAGCATCGAGTATTGCCAGGGCCAGTAGCGCCAGCAATAAACCCCATTGGATCGACAACAGGCTTGAGGGCAGCGCAATGTCCAGTGCGCGCAAGGTGCCCAGCACGATGCCGATGGCCAGCAGGATTGCGAGCCAGACCAGCAGCAGGCGCGAGGGTTTCACAGACGTGGCGCCGGCACTTGATCGAGCAGTTGCCGCAGTACGTGATCGACCTCCAGCCCTTCGATATCCAGCTCCGGTGCGATGCGTACGCGATGGCGCAACACGGCCAGCGCGCAGCTCTTGATGTCATCCGGAATCACAAATTCGCCGCCGCGCAACAAGGCGCGTGCTCGTGCGCAGCGCACCAACGCGATGGACGCCCGAGGCCCGGCGCCGAGGGTCAGACCGGGCCAACTGCGGGTGGTGCGGGCCAGGCGTACGGCGTAGTCGAGGACCTGATCGTCCAGCGGCAAATCACTGGCGATACGTTGCAAGGCCAACACGTCCTTGGCTTGCAACACGGTGCGCAGTGGTTGCACATCGAGCATGTCGGCGCGGGTCGAACGGCTGACCTGACGCACCATGTTCAACTCTTGTTCGGCGTCGGGGTAATCCATGCGTACCTTGAGCATGAAACGGTCGAGCTCGGCTTCCGGCAGCGGATACGTCCCTTCCTGTTCGATGGGGTTTTGCGTGGCGAGCACCATGAACGGTTGCGCGATGGGCAGGGCGCGGCCTTCGAGGGTGACTTGCCGTTCCTGCATGGCTTCGAGCAGCGCCGCCTGGGTTTTCGCCGGGGCGCGGTTGATTTCGTCGGCGAGCAGCAGGTTGGTGAACAGCGGCCCTTTGCGCAGTTTGAATTGCTCGGTTTGCAGGTCGTACACCGCGTGGCCGGTGACATCGCTGGGCATCAGGTCCGGGGTGAACTGAATGCGCGCGAATTCGCCACCGAAGCAGCGGGCGAGGGCGCGCACCAACAAGGTCTTGCCCAGCCCCGGCACGCCTTCGAGCAGCACATGACCGCCGGCAATCAACGCGGTGAGTACGTCATCGATCACCGTGTTCTGGCCGATCACGGCTTTTTGCAATTCAACTCTTATCGCTTGGGCCAGATAACTGGCGCGCTGGCGTTGCTGCTCGGCATGGCTAGGCGCGCCGGGCTCGATCTGTTCACTCATAAGGCGTTCCTCAAGGTTTGCAGGTGGGCGACCTGACGGCTGAATTCAACGCTGGACAGCCGTTGCTTCGGTCGCGGGCTCATGGCCTGGCTGATAGCGCGTGTGGGTTGGCCGGTCAGGCGTGCGAGCACCAGCCATTGTTCGGCGACGCCGAGTTGATCAAAACCGGGATGACGACGCCGTACCCGGCGCAGGATGTCTTGCTGCAAGGCTTGCAGCAGACTGTCCTGACCGCTGCGGCGCAAGATGAAATCGGCGCTGGCACGCAGGTGTTCCTGAAGTTGTCGACGGGCTCTCGGCGCCGGTTCAATCAATGGGCCGTGGCGCACACCGACATGCCAGAGGCCAAGGCCGATCAGGGCGATGAGCGCGACCAATGCCTGGGGGAAATAGCGCAGCAACAAGGTCAGCAAGCTGTCGTGATCGGTGTTGAACAGCAGCGTCACCTGGGTGTCCGCGGTCAGGTACCAGAGCAGCCAGGCATTGTCGTACTGGTCGATGGCCGGGGTTTTCCACAGGTCGGCGTCGGTGACCACAATGATCGAGCCCAGCCCTTGGTTGAGTTGCATCATGTGCGTGGCCTTGCCGCTGTTGGCCCAGGCTTGCGCGAGATTGTTCGGGTCTTCGAGATGGAACGCGGTATCGAAGGTGGCGTAGGCCGGGGCGTCTTCATCCTCAAGATACAGTTTGGTCAGGTTGGGGTAAGGATCCTCACCGGTAGCGGGTGGCGGGTCCTTGAGGTCTTTGCTCAGTGACTGGTGCACCTGCACCCGGTCGAGCAGCAGGTCATTGCTTTGGCCGGTTTTTTCATCCCACAGTGATTCGGCGATGAACAACAGGCGCCCACCGGCGCGGGTCCAGTTCATCACTTGGTCAATCTGCCGTGGCGTCATGTTTTGCCGGTCGCCGAGCAACAAAAGGCTGTGCTGGCGCGGGTCCAGCGTCGGCAGCACGTCGAGGCTGTTGGCATGGCCGACGGTCAGGCCCTGTTTGCGCAGGAAGTGTTCGGCGGCCAGATAAGGGTTGGCCTGGGCTTCGGGCGAAGGGCCGTGATCGATGTCTGCCTGATAGGGCGTTGCCTTGAAAAACAGATAAACACTCAGCGCAGCCAATAGCACCGCGATGAACACGCCGACCGCCAGCCAGAGACGCCGGTTCAATGCGCCGCTCCCGGGCCGAACAGCGCCCGCCAGCCATCACAGAGTTCCTGTTGCACCTGCGCGGGGGGCAGGCGATGCCCGTAGGCCATGTTCTGCCAGTGCCCCGTCAGTTTTTTGCTGAAAGTCAGCAGCGCGGGTTGCTGCAGGTGTTCAACGCGCTCCAGCACCTCGCCCTCGGTGTCGGCCGGTTTCAGCGCCATGTTGTAGTCGTGCAGCAAGTGACTGAGCAGGGCGCGATAAAGCAATCCGAGAGCTTCACGCGGGTTGGTTTGCCAGAGGCTTTCCGCACTGGCGGCGATGTCGGCAGGCAGGGTTTCACGGTTGAGGTCCAGGCCGAATGCTTGCTGTGGCAGCGGCCGTGCGACTTTGCGCAGCAACCTCGGTCGGCGACTGACGAACGCCTGCAACCAGTCGCGGTAACGCCAGATCAACAAACTGATGACCCCGATCACCGTACCCCACAGCAGCACTTCAATCAGGGCGGCCAATGCACCGAAACGCTGGTTATCCAGCAACTTGAGCAGCGCCTTCAGCCACTCGGGGGCCTTGCCATCGTCCGGGGTTTCGGCGACCGGTTTGTCTTCGCCGCCAAAACGATAGCGGGTGACCGTTTCCTTGTTCTTGAATGGCGGCTGATCGAGGATCGCCTTGATGCTGTCCCGGGAAGCCTGGCTGGTCAGAGGCTGGTCCAGCAGGCGCGGGCTGTCCGGTGAGATCGCGGGCTCGGCGGCCCACACGGTTTGCGCCGCTGGCATCAGCAAAAATGCCGCCAGCAGCAGAGTGACGGCGGTACTGCTCAAGCGTTGGCGCAGGCGACGGAACACCAGCTCGATATCCCAGGCCTCCAGCACCGTGCGCCGGTTCAGATAAAGGCTGAAACCGCAGGCCACGTAAATCGGTTCCCACACCACGAGCACCAACACGTAAAACACGTTGGTCAGGTGTTCCAGCCAGCGCCAGTCTTGTGTGGCGGCGGACAGCAGCGTCTGCCAGCTCCAGTCCAATTCAACCTGTTGCGGCAGGAACAGATAAAACAGCACCATCAGGCCGACCCACAGTGCACTTTCCAGATGTACGCCGATGATTGTCAGCCAGCGCGCCGCGCCGCCGTCGCGTTGCAACAGCACCTGCAAGCGCTGTTGCCGCGCTTGCCCACTCAGGCCTTCGAGTTGCACCACCGGCATCAGGAAACTGCGACTCAGACTCAAGCGTCGCCAGGTCAGACTGGCGAGCAATTGTGGCTTGAGCAATCGTGGCCATTGGCGCAGCGCCTGTTTCAAGGTGGGTGTTTCACCGAACATGGCTTTGGACAGGATGTACAGCGGCAGGCGTTCGAACGCCGGTTTCAGCCACCAGAAAATGAAGGCGGCGAGGGACGGTGAATCCCACAACAACAAGGTGAGCATGGCGAAAACCGGCAAGGTCACGATGGCCCAACTGGTCATCAACAGGCGTCGGTGCCGCTGGCTCAGCAGGACGCCGAGGTCCATGGCTTCCCAGGTTGTTCGAGGGCGGATCACCACGGTCGCGTCACTCAGGCGCATGACGAGTCCGTCCGGCAAACAGCAGATACATTGCTACCAAAAACCACAGCGTCGCGCCGACCAGATACTTGGTCATCGGCGCCGGCCCGGTCATGGATGACCAGTAGGCTTCGATAAATGCAGCGATCAACAGAAACAGCATGACCCCGCAAATCAGTAATACGCTTTTGCGCGCCGCGACTCGCAACGCTTCGGCGCGTGGCAGGCGCCCCGGTGCGATCAATGCCCAGCCCAGTTGCAGGCCGGCGGCACCCGCCAGGGCAATGGCGCTGAGTTCGAAAGCACCGTGGCCGATCACGAACGACCAGAAGGTTTGCCCGTAGCCGATCTGTGTCAGGTGCCCGGCCACCGCGCCGATCATCAAGCCATTGAAGAACAGGAAAAACGCGCTGCCCAGGCCAAACAGCAAACCGCTGGCGAACGTCTGAAAAGCGATGCCGATGTTGTGCATGATGTAGAAGCCGAACATCACCCAGTCTTCACTGGCCGCCCGTTCCGCCGAGCGACCCAGGTGTCCGGAGCTGGGGTCGTACATGCTTTGCATGTCGCTGACCTGTTGCGCCGGGATCAGGTTGTAGACCAGGTCCGGGAACAGATACACCAACAGTGCGAAGCCGATCAGGCTGCCGAAAAACATCAGGCTGGCGGCCAGCACGAAGCGCCACTGTTCGCGCACCAGCCGCGGAAAATCCGCGAGGATGAAGCCGAGCACATTGGCACCCAGGCGGCTGCGATGTCGATAAAGTTGTTGATGCCCGCGCAGGACCTGTTGCTGCAACGAGTCGATCAGGAAACTGCTGTATCCACGTTCCTGAGCCAGCGCCAGGTGCTGGCAGAGCCGGCGATAGTCTTTCGCAAAACTGGCGACACGTGAGGTGTCTTTATTGCGCTCCAGACTGTCGAGCATGAGGGAAAACTGCGCCCATTCAGCCTTGTGGCGATTCTCGAAAAGACTTTGCTTCATGCGGGGCCCAACAAGCCGCGGGCGATGCCGTTGAGTTCCGACACCGCCCGTGGCGCTGGGACGTTCAACGGTTGGGCGAGGATAGAGGCAAGTTCATTGACCCGCGCTTCGGAGAGTTCACCCTGGCGTTCGGCAAACCCTAGGATGGCGCGTTGCTCGGTCAGCGTCATGGCGAAGGCCGGACGTCGCGGTTCGGCGTCGGGCACTTGCGGTCGGGTGAGCGGCTGTTCGCGGTAGATGACCAGCGTGCCGGCGGCCAGGTCGCCGAGGCGTTTGAAGCTGGGGTGTTGCAGGCAACTGATGGCGCCGAGGAAGTAGCCGAACGGCAACAAATCGACAAATCGCAGCAGGTTGCGCAACAGCGAAGCGGACCAGCCGATCGGCGTGCCGTCATCCTGCACCACCCGCAGGCCCATCCATTGCTTGCCCGGCGAGCGCCCCTGATTGAGCACTTCGAACAACACCATGTACCACCAGCTCACTGCGAACAGCAGGATCGAGCCCAGCCCGGCGCCGAGTTTCCCCAGAAACGCGAGGACGATAAACAGCAGACCCAGAATCAGCCCGCGCAGCCCGAGGTCGATGGAGAACGCCAGCGCACGGACCATCAACCCGGCCGGGCGCAGTGGCAAGTCGATGCCTTCCGGCGTTTCAACCTGATACCGCGTATCCAGTGGCGGGGACAGCGTCGCTTTCCTTTGCAGTGCTGTGGTCTCGAGCATGGGCAACCTGATGATGTGGCCTGATCGGGATTCTCTGTGTGTCCGATGCTAGCAGCCTCACGGGGGGAAACGACATAACTATGTATTGCACGGTGCGTGGTCATCGGTGATTGAATGCAAGATTACTGGCCGGGGCGGGATGTGAACGCCTAGACTTCGCCGATCTTCAGTTCAGGAATAGCCCGTGACCTCGATCTTCTGGTACGACTATGAAACCACCGGCATCAACCCGCGTTGCGACCGTCCACTGCAAGTGGCGGGGCTGCGTACTGACTTTGATCTCAATGTCATAGACGAGCCGGTCAATCTTTATTGCCAGCCCAGTGAAGACATCCTGCCGCATCCGGCGGCCTGCGCGATCACCGGTATCACGCCGGGCCAACTGACCGAACACGGTTTGAGCGAAGCCGATTTCATGACTCGGGTTCACGCGCAACTGGCGGCACCGGGCACTTGTGGTGCGGGTTACAACACCTTGCGTTTCGACGACGAGATGACTCGTTACAGCCTGTACCGAAATTTCTTCGACCCCTATGCCCGCGAGTGGCAGGGCGGTAACAGTCGCTGGGACCTGATCGATGTGGTGCGTGCGGCGTATGCCTTGCGGCCCGATGGCCTGGTTTGGCCGACGGACGATGAAGGACGGGTGACGCTCAAACTCGAACGCCTGACCGCCGCCAACGGCATCGATCACGGCAATGCTCACGAAGCGCTGTCGGACGTTCGCGCGACCATCGCACTGGCACGTCTGATCCGGGAAAAACAGCCGAAGCTCTACGACTGGCTGTTTCAGTTGCGCAGCAAACAAAAGGTGATGGATCAGATTCGGCTGTTGCAGCCGATGGTGCACATTTCCGGGCGTTTTTCGGCGGCACGCAGTTATGTCGGCGTGGTGTTGCCGCTGGCCTGGCATCCGCGCAACAAGAACGCGTTGATTGTTTGTGACCTGCACCTGGATCCCCAGGGGTTGCTCGACCTGGATGCCGAGACCTTGCGCCAGCGTTTGTATACCCGTCGCGATGAACTGGCCGAAGGCGAACTGCCGGTGCCGCTCAAACTCATCCACATCAACAAATGCCCGGTGGTGGCGCCGTTGTCGGTGCTTCGTCCCGATGATCAGCAACGACTGGGGCTGGATATGGCGCTTTATCAGGAACGCACGCTGCGACTAAGTGCCGCACAAACAATTTGGCGAGATAAAGTTCAGGCCATTTATGCCCGAGAGGATTTCGCCCAGAGCCAAGACCCTGAACAACAGTTATACGATGGTTTTATCGGTGATCGGGACCGGCGTCTTTGTGAGCAAGTCCGGGCGGCTGATCCGGCGCAATTAGCGCAAGAGCAATGGCCTTTCGATGATGAACGTTTGCCTGAATTATTGTTTCGATATCGCGCACGTAACTTTCCCGAAACGTTGAGTTTCGAAGAGCAAGAACGCTGGCGAGTATTCTGTCAGCAACGTTTGTCAGCGCCCGAGTGCGGGGCGCCCAATACCCTGGAAGCATTTGTAGAAGCTGCAGCCCAATTGAACATTACTGCGACGCCATTCCAGCAAGAGGTGCTCAATGAGTGGAACAATTATGTCCAGGCATTGCGCAAACGTTTGAATCTTTGAAAATGAAAATGCACGGGCCTGAATCTCGGGCATAAAAAAACGCCAGCGATTGCTGGCGTTCTTTTTTGTCGCGGATGGGTCTGCGACAAGCTTTGCGGCTTAGCCCAGCAGGGTAGCCCAGCCTTCAACCACGTCGCCGCCCCACTTGGCTTTCCACTCTTTCAGAGTTTTGTGGTTGCCACCTTTGGTTTCGATGACTTCGCCGTTGTGCGGGTTTTTGTATTGTTTAACTTTGCGAGCACGCTTGGTGCCAGTAGTTTTTACTGCGCCGCCGCGTGGTGCTTTGGTTTTGGATTCTGGATCCAACAGCGCAATGATGTCACGCAGGGACTTGGAGTATTCGCCCATCAGGGTGCGCAGTTTGCCTTCGAATTCCAGCTCGGTTTGCAGTTTGTCGTCTTGGGACAGGTTCTTCAAACGGGCTTGCAGCTCTTTGATAGCTTCTTCGGTGGCACGATATTCGTTGATCAAGGACATGGGGACTACCTTATGTTGTGCGCTGGATGGCAGGGGACAGTGCGGCAATAATAGTCAGGGTGTTTCATCAAGTAAACATTTAACCGGGGTTTATTTAAATTAGTTGCGATGAATAGGGCGCAAATTGGATGTACAGTTAAATAGTGTGACGCAGGTATCACAGATATTCACAATTGAATGCTTGAAGAATGCTGACAGGATCACCATCGCGCAGGTAACCGACAGCCCTCAACGCTTGTGCCACCGGCCTTCGTGCAACGCGAGGTGTCATCTATACTGCAGTTTTTTTGCGCAATCGCTAGAATGGCGGCCTTTGCGAAGTTCTGGAGTTTCCCCCTCATGCGCACTTTTCGGCTGGTGATTGCTTGCCCGGACCGCGTCGGCATCGTTGCTAAAGTCAGTAACTTTCTGGCGTCACATAACGGCTGGATCACTGAAGCGAGCCACCACTCGGACAATCTCAGTGGCTGGTTTTTCATGCGTCACGAAATTCGTGCCGACTCGCTGCCTTTCGGTATCGAGGCTTTCCGCGAGGCGTTCGCGCCGATTGCCGAAGAGTTCTCGATGAACTGGCGCATTACCGATACCGCGCAGAAGAAGCGCGTGGTGTTGATGGCAAGCCGTGAATCTCATTGCCTGGCCGACTTGCTGCACCGCTGGCACAGCGATGAACTGGATTGCGAAATCTCCTGCGTGATTTCCAACCATGATGATTTGCGCAGCATGGTCGAGTGGCACGGCATTCCTTACTACCACGTACCGGTCAATCCGCAGGATAAAGAGCCGGCGTTCGCCGAAGTCTCGCGCCTGGTCAAACAGCACGATGCCGAAGTGGTGGTACTTGCCCGCTACATGCAAATCCTGCCGCCCGAGTTGTGCAGCGAGTATGCGCACAAGGTCATCAACATTCACCACAGCTTCCTGCCGTCGTTCGTCGGCGCCAAGCCGTATCACCAGGCTTCCATGCGTGGGGTGAAGTTGATCGGTGCAACGTGTCACTACGTGACCGAAGAGCTGGACGCCGGCCCGATCATCGAGCAAGACGTTGTGCGTGTCAGCCACAGCGACAGCATCGAAGACATGGTGCGTTTCGGTCGTGATGTCGAGAAAATGGTGTTGGCTCGCGGTCTGCGTTATCACTTGGAAGATCGGGTGCTGGTGCACGGTAATAAGACTGTAGTGTTCTGACCGTCACACGACGCGGTTGAAATTCGAAGGGCCTGGGCGTTCAATCGTTCCAGGCCCTTCGCCGTTTCTGCACTGAGGACATGACCATGGCTGATCCACTGGACAAAGCTACTTCCAAGGCTCCCGCGACATTGGGGGAGGGGTGTTTGAGTCGTTATGATCCGGATGATTTGAGCGCCGAAGACGGCACGGAATTTCCCGGTGCGGTGGAGTTGTGGGAGCAGTTGAATTCTGAGCCTGACCCTGTAGGAGTCGGCTTGCCGGCGAAGCGGTCTTGAGGTCTGGCGTTTGCTCGTTTTGATTGTGTACATATCCGTTTCTGCGGTAACGGCGGCAATTGGTTTCGCCCTTACGGCGAGTCACTTTGGAAAAGCCCCAAAGTAACCAAAAGGCTCTTGCCCCTTTCGTTCGGTGCCTCGCTAAGGCTCGGCATGCCCTCGCTCCGGTCCTGCTCCGTGGGCCCGCCGCCATCGGCCATCCCTGGCCGGGGGCGGCTAACCCGGCATCCATGCCGGGT
>NZ_JACVBL010000013.1:0-192373 GCF_014852285.1 Pseudomonas sp. PDM02
CGGCATGGATGCCGGGTTAGCCGCCCCCGGCCATGGATGGCCGATGGCGGCGGGCCCACGGAGCAGGACCGGAGCGAGGGCATGCCGAGCCTAGGCGAGGCACCGAACGAAAGGGGCAAGAGCCCTTTGGTTACTTTGGGGCTTTTCCAAAGTGACTCGCCGTAAGGGCGAAACCAATAGCAGCCGTTACCGAAGAACCGGATATACACAATCGATCACTTTCAAGCCTAGGCGAATTCACCTTGCTGTATTCGTTGCGGCATCGTGAAGTTCAGACAGCAACCGCGAACATCAGATCGTCCCGTTTGCGATCGAGGACTTGCCTGTAGGAGGCGGTGATGCTCAAGTGCGTGAAACTCAATAACCTCGCGTGAGAAAAGTCAGCATGGAGCTCAAGACCAACGCAGCACTGATCATCATCGATCAACAAAAAGGCATTTTGGAGCCAAGGCTTGGCCGGCGAAATAATCCTCAGGCCGAGGCGCGGATCCTGGATTTGCTGGGGCTATGGCGGCGAACCGGGCGGCCGGTGATCCACGTACAGCACCTGTCCCGTTCACCGGACTCAGTGTTCTGGCCGCAGCAATCGGGCGTGGAGTTTCAGGAGCGGTTCCAGCCATTGGCCGGCGAGCAACTGATTCAGAAACAGGTGCCGGATGCGTTTTGTACGACGGCGCTGGAGGCAAGTTTGCGCGAGGCGGGGATCAATCAGTTGGTCATCGTGGGCGTCGCGACCCACAACTCGGTGGAGTCCACGGCGCGAACGGCCGGTAACCTGGGGTTTGATACGTGGGTGGCGGAGGATGCGTGCTTCACGTTCGACAAAGCGGATTATTTCAGCAATGCGCATTCAGCTGAAGAGGTGCATGCGATGTCGCTGGGCAATCTGCACGGCGAATACGCCACGGTCGTCAGCAGTGCGCTGATCCTGATGACCGACTGAGTGACTGTAGGAGCGAGGCTTGCCCGCGAAGAAGATGACGCGGTTTGCCTGAATAATCGCGGTGCCTCTTTCGCGGGCAAGCATCGCTCCTACAGGGGATTGTGTCATTCACGAATCCAGTGTGGGAGCGAGACCGGCTTGCCGGCGAAGCGATTCAACAGGCGATGAAAAACATCGCCCGAAGCATCAAGCGCCGTGGCACTTCTTGAATTTCTTGCCGTTGCCGCACGGGCAAGGGTCGTTGCGGCCGACGTCCTTCAGGGCGTTGCGCACCGGCTCCTGGTGAGCGTGGCCGCAGTTCGGGCCGTGGACATGGCCATGGTCGTGATCATGGTGGTCGTGATGGTCATGATCGTGATTGCAGTCAGGGCCATGGACGTGGGGTTGCTGGGTCATCGGGTGTGCTCCGGAATTAAATCGGCGGGGATTATCACGCCTTTGCGCGCCAGGTGCACGTAGTGCGCGATGAACACACCGGTTTCCAGCTCACCTTCCAGGCGATAGGGGATAGGTTGCTCGGGTTTTTTCAACAGTTTCACCAGGTCCCGCACCTTGGGCCACAGGTTGGTGCGGATCGGCACTTTGAAATACGCGCTGTGCTTGGGGCCGACTGTAAACCAGTGTTCGTGCTCGCCTTCGGTCAGCAACATATCGCCCAGGTGAATCCGGTATTCGAGGCCGCGCACCGTCAGGTCGCTGTCGCGCGGGTTGTCGACGCGAAAGAACAACAGGAAGCGTTGCTCCATCAGTTTCGCCCGGACTACTTCTACCTTGACCAGATGCACTTCAGGTTCCGGTTCATCGTCGCTGAACCAGGACGCACAACCGCCGAGTCCGAGAAGCAGGAGCAGGGTGAGCGTATGCAGGACGCGACGTCGGCTGATCATGGTTGTGTTTCTCCCTTGATCCCCAGTCTAGCCCTTCACGAATCACCTCAACTGGCGAAATACCCCGCACAACACTTCTTGAATTTCTGCCCGCTGGCACATGGGCAGGCATCGTTGCGTCCGGCCTTGAGTGGCACAGTGGGGTCGATGAAGTACCAGTGGCCGGCGTTCTGCACGAACGACGAGCGCTCGCGGTGGCTGTGTTCGCCGCTGCCATCGTGCCAACGTGCGGTAAAGGTCACGAACGCGTGTTCCGGTTGACCGCCGAACACCTCGGAGCTTTCCACTTCCAGGCCGAGCCAGGTGCTTTGCGCGCTCCAGTCGCTGATGGACTGACGATCGAGGCCGGACTGCTGCGCGGGCAGGGTGGTTGCTACCAGATAATCGATCAGGCCCAGCACATAAGCGCTGTAGCGCGAACGCATCAACGCTTCGGCACAAGGCGCCGGATGCCCGGCATGGTAGTGACCGCAGCAGGCGTCCAGCAGGGTGCCGCTGCCGCAAGGGCAAATGGATGTACTCATTGCGTTACCACCAGTATTTCCCGAAGTTTTCCGGATTGGCCCAGAACCGTGAGTTGAGCCAGTCGGGGACTTGTTTGTAGTCAAGCAGATCGTAGGTGAACAGGGTCAGTACTTGCTCGTCGCGCTGGAAGCGTTCGCTGGCTTGCAGGGCCAGGGAGAAAAAATCCGTCTCCTGCCAGCCACTGGCCGACAGATCCGCCAGCACCGCAATGCGACTGGCATTGAGGTTGCGGATGCCGCCGAGCAAATTCAGGCCATCGCGTTTGGGCAAGTGTTCAAGGCAATCGACCACCAGCGCCAGATCAAAGCGGCGCGCCGCCAGTTCGGCCGGCAACGGTCCGGGCGCCGCGTGGGCGACGCAGGTGTCCGGGTGCGCCAGCTTGAATGCTTCCAGCGCGGGGAATTCGCTCGCGCCGATCAGCAACAGGCGGAGCGGGGCATAACGATCCAGCAAAGCGGCCAGCGCCTGCTGGGGCGTGCGCGAAGAAATACCTGAAATCATCGAAGTTCCTCAATCAGAGCGCCAAGACTAGCCTGCCCGAAGGTCCAGATATAGAGCGTCGTCGCGCTAAAAGTATCGATCAGCCGTGAACACTGGATAAAACTGCAATGGCCTATTGCTGGCGGAGATTAAAGCTCGGGTCTTTACTACCTGAATCGGTTCTAAGCCGATCCCTCAGGAGAAAACTAGATGAGCATAGTTCGGACAGCATTACCCTTGGTTCTGCTAACCAGTGTGTTGACTGGTTGCGCAGGTTTGCAGAAAACCGACTGGCCGACCTGTGCGGCAGTCGGCGGTGTAATCGGTGCGGGTCTCGGCGCGACCGAGAGCTCGGCATGGGCAGGGTACGGCGCTCTGCTGGTTGGCGGTACGGCCGCTGCCTATTGCTGGGTTCACGGTGATGGCGACGAAGACGGCGATGGCGTGCCGGACAGCCGCGACAAGTGCCCGGGCACGCCTAGAGGCGTGAAGGTCGATGCCGACGGTTGCCCACCACCAGTCCCTGCGCCAGTGGTTGAAGAGGCGGTTGTGGTCAAGGAAGAAACCATCGTCATCCGGGATGTTCACTTCCAGTTCGACAAAGCCACACTCACCCCTTCTGACAAACAGGTGCTCGATAAGATCGCCACTCGTTTGAAAGCCGAAGCCCCTACTGCTCAGTTGACCGTTACTGGCCATACCGACAGCGTGGGCAGTGATAGCTACAACCAGAAACTGTCGGATAAACGCGCTCACTCGGTGGTTGAGTACCTCATCCAGGAAGGCGTGCCGCGCAGCAACTTCGTGTCTGTTTCCGGTGCCGGTGAAAGTCAGCCGGTGGCCGATAACAAAACCGCCGACGGCCGTGCACAGAACCGTCGCACCGAAATCAAAATCCAACGCTAGATCCCTCGCATCCGTGGCTTGTGCAGTCACGGATGCGGGTCTTTACTCCTGTGTAACCGGCGTCGGCCGGTAACACAGGAGCTTTCACCATGAGCCTTCTCACACGGACCGTCTGGCCGGTTGTGCTGCTTGGCAGCCTGTTGACCGGTTGCGCTACTCACAGCGATGGCACTGCCCCCCTCAATCAACGTACCTGGCCGATCTGCAGCGTTATCGGTGGCCTGGTCGGTGGTGGCCTGGGCGCTATCGAAAGTGGCGGTTGGGCGGCCGGCGGAGCGGCGCTTGGTATCTTGACCGGTGGCCTGATCTGCTACGCGCAGGATGGCGACGAAGATGGCGATGGTGTCTTCGATCGACGCGATCGCTGCCCGGATACGCCGGCCAATACTCCGGTCGAACATCATGGTTGTCCGCTGCCGCAATACCCGGCCAGTGTGAATCCCGCTGAACCTGCACAATCTGAAGTCATCACCCTGAGCGATGCGGGCGATGTGTTGTTTGCGTTCAACAAATCCGACCTGACACCCTCGGCGCAAAGTCAGCTGGACTCGTTCATACCCAAACTGCAAAGCGCCGATGTGGTCAGCATCAAAGTGATCGGCCATACCGACAGCGTGGGTGACGACGCCTATAACCAGGCACTCTCGGAGCGACGCGCCAGCAGCGTAGCCGCTTACTTGCTGGGCATGGGCCTGGCGCCGGACAAACTCACCAGCGAAGGCCGGGGCGAAAGCGCGCCGGTGGCCGATAACGAAACAGAGGAAGGTCGCGCGAAAAACCGTCGCGTGGAATTGCACATCAATCGCTGAACCCCGTGATAGAGCCGTCGGCCAATGATTGCAGTGGCGCCGACGGCCATTCGGCGGCCTTCATGAAGAATTTTCCGTTGCCCTCTGGCTTATCCCGCGTGGAAGCCGTTACTGTGCGTGCAAAGAATAATTCTCAACAGGGGGGCGTATGAAGGTGTTTTGGGGGCTGGGTAAGCTGTTGACCCTGCTGTTCTGGCTGGTGGTGTTGGTCAATCTGCTGATGCCCTTTGTCAATCCGCTGCACCTGTTGGTCAATCTGGCCGGCGGCCTGCTGGCGTTCCTTCATCTTCTTGAGGCGGTGTTCTGTTTCCGCAGTCTCCGGGGCCGCGCCCACCCTTGGCGTGATCGCTTGAAGATTGTCTTTTTCGGTGTTTTCCACCTGCAAACCATTCCGGCTCCTGCCGTACCGAAGGCTTCCCATGCGTAAACTCTGTCTGCTCGCCGCACTCGTCAGCCCATTCGCCTGCGCCCAGGTGGTCAGCGTCGAAACCAACTCGCTGATGCGCTTGCCCAATACCGCCAGCACCTTGCAGCTAGAACGCCTGGAAGTGGCCGATTACGGCACGTTGCTGATTCCCTCGAACGTGACCGAAGTCAGCGTCGGCGAATTGCGCCTGGGGCGTGAAGCGCGGATCGCCATCGTGCCCGGGGAAACGGCGCTGGAGTTGAAAGTCAGCCGTGCCCAATTGTCCGAAGGCAGCCAGATTACCGCTCGCGGTGCACCGGGTACTTACCTCAAGGCGGCCCGCTCGGGACGCAATCTGAATGTGCAGATCAAGGCACTGAATGCACCGCAGTTGGTGGTTGACGCTCGCGGCGGCGCAGGTGCACCGGGGTTTGTCGGCCTCGACGGCGCCAACGGTCAGGCACCGGGCTGCACCTGGGGCCAGGCCGGTCGCGGGGCCGATGGCAGCGATGGCAGCGACGGTCAGCCTGGGGCGCCGGGTGCGCTGGTCAGGCTGGAAGTGCCGCGTGATTATCCGGCGGAGCAGATCAAGGTTCAGGTTGCCGGCGGCGCGGGTGGTCTGGCCGGTCCTGGCGGTAAGCCGGGGGCGGGTGGCAAGGCCAAGGGGTGCTTCGTCTACAAGGCCGATGGCGGCAAGAGCGGCAAGCCAGGCGTTGACGGCCAGCCGGGGCCTGCGGGCGCGGCGGGTTCGGTGACGGTTCAAAGGTTGTAAGTGGTTTCGGACAATTTCGTCGTCTGAACGATTGCCTTCGCGGGCAAGCCTCGCTCCTACAGGGATCACGCTGTCCATTGTAGGAGCGAGCGGTGCGGCGATCCGACTTGCCCGCGAAGCTTTAAGCTTTTAGAACATCGGCCGCGCCGAGGCGATCGCCACCAACACCAACCCCACAATCAAATTAATCCCCACCAACCGGCGAATCCTCCCCAGCACCGCAGCCCCCGTCGGCCAATCCTGCGCCGTCACCGCCGTGCGCAATTCCGGCAACAGCAACGCCTGAATCCGGATAAACAGCGCGGTCATCACCACGAACAAGCCCATCATCACCTGCACATAACGTGGCGCGGCCTCGAAACCGCTGTACTGCAAATGAATCATGCCGACACCGCTGACCGGCAACAGCACCACCGCGATCCAGACCCAGCGGAAAAAACCTTGAAACACTTCTACCCACAGCTTCAACCGGGCCGGGCCTTCCAGCGCCTTCATCGCGGCCGGACGCAAGACCATCCAGGCGAAAAACATGCCGCCGACCCACACCAGGGCGGACAGGACATGCAGGGTGTAAACGATGCCAAAAGGTGTCATTGGGGTACTCCGTTCTGCGCGGGATTAATTAGCGGGGTATGATAGCGGCCGAACCGAACCACTGAAAATTTATCCAGCGTTTTTTGCGCCCGACAATCCATGATCAGCACTGAACTCAAAACCACGATCCAGGGCGCCTACTCGCGTTTTCTCGAAGCCAAGAGCCTCAAGCCGCGCTACGGCCAACGCCTGATGATCGCTGAAATTGCCAAGGTCCTCGGTGACATCGACACCGACGACGAAGGCCGGCGCAGTGGCGACCCCGCGATTGTCGCGGTGGAAGCCGGCACCGGTACCGGCAAGACCGTGGCCTACAGCCTGGCGGCGATCCCGACCGCGAAAGCCGCCGGCAAACGCCTGGTGATCGCCACGGCCACCGTGGCCCTGCAAGAACAGATCGTCTACAAGGATCTGCCCGACCTGATGCGCAACAGCGGGCTGAATTTCAGCTTCGCCCTGGCCAAGGGCCGTGGGCGCTACATGTGCCTGTCCAAGCTCGACATGTTGCTCCAGGAAGGTCACGCACAAACCGCTACCGCGCAGTTGTTCGAAGAAGAAGGCTTCAAGATCGAGGTCGATGAGGCCAGTCAGAAGCTGTTCACCAGCATGATCGAGAAGCTCGCCGGCAATAAATGGGACGGCGACCGCGACAGTTGGTCCACCGCCCTGGAAGACGCCGATTGGGCGCGCCTGACCACCGATCACAGCCAGTGCACCAACCGCCATTGCCCGAACTTCGGCCAGTGCGCCTTCTACAAGGCCCGCGAAGGCATGGGCAAGGTGGACGTGATCGTCACCAACCACGACATGGTCCTGGCGGACCTGGCCCTTGGCGGCGGCGCCGTTTTGCCCGATCCGCGCGACACCATCTACGTGTTCGACGAAGGTCACCACCTGCCGGACAAGGCCATCGGCCACTTCGCCCATTACACGCGCCTGCGCTCCACCGCCGACTGGCTGGAAACCACCGCGAAGAACCTCACCAAATTGCTCGCCCAGCATCCGCTGCCGGGCGACCTGGGCAAGTTGATCGAACAGGTGCCGGAGCTGGCCCGCGAGATCAAGACCCAGCAGCAATTCATGTTTACCGCGTGCGAACAGGCTGCCGATTTCAAACCCGGCGAAGACGTCGAAGGTCGCGAACGGCCGCGTCACCGTTTCGTCGGCGGGGTGATTCCCGAGCACATGCGTGAAATGGGCATCGAGCTGAAAAAGGGTTTTGCCCGTCTCACCGACCTGTTCACCCGACTCACCGAGTTGCTCAAGGAAGGCATGGACGGCGAGGTCAACATCGGCATCGCCAGCAACCAGGCCGAAGAGTGGTATCCGCTGTTCGGCAGCCTGTTGTCGCGCTCTTCGGGCAACTGGGAGTTGTGGGTTGCATTTACCGCCGAAGACCCGGAAGACAACCCGCCCATGGCGCGCTGGCTGACCCTGGCCGAAAGCGGCTCGCTGTTCGACATCGAAGTCAACGCCAGCCCGATCCTCGCGGCGGAAATGCTCCGGCGCAACCTGTGGAACGTGGCTTACGGCGCGCTGGTGACTTCGGCGACCCTGACCGCACTCGGCACCTTCGACCGCTTCCGCATGCGTGCCGGGCTGCCGAAAAAAGCCGTGACCGCCGTGGTCCCGAGCCCGTTCCATCACGCCGACGCCGGCGTACTGCGGGTGCCGGACTTGAAAGCCGATCCACGTGATGCAGCGGCCCACACCGCGGCGATCATTCGTGACCTGCCGCAACTGGTCGAAGGTTCGCGCGGCACGCTGGTGCTGTTCTCCTCGCGTAAACAGATGCAGGACGTGTTCGACGGTCTCGACCGCGACTGGCGCAAACAAGTGTTCATTCAAGGCAACCTGTCGAAACAGGAAACCCTGAACAAGCACAAGGCGCGCGTCGATGGCGGCGATTCCAGCGTGCTGTTCGGCCTGGCGAGTTTCGCCGAAGGTGTCGACTTGCCCGGTGCGTACTGCGAGCACGTGGTGATCGCGAAGATTCCATTCTCGGTGCCCGATGATCCGGTCGAAGCGGCACTGGCCGAGTGGATCGAAGCGCGGGGCGGCAATCCGTTCATGGAAATCTCCGTACCGGACGCCTCGCTGAAACTGGTTCAGGCCTGCGGTCGCTTGCTGCGAACCGAAGAGGACCGCGGCACCATCACCTTGCTCGACCGACGCCTGGTCACCCAGCGTTACGGCAAAGCGATCCTCAATGCGTTACCGCCATTCCGTCGAGAAATTTCCTGATACGACGGTGGGCAAATCTGCCCGCCGCGTTGTCTATCTCTCTGCCATCGCTTTTCCACTGGCCATTGTTGGTCGTTAGGGAGATTTTCGTTCTCATGATTCGCCGTTCGTTGCCTGCTGTTTTTGCCTTGTTGTTCACCACGCCTTTGCTCGCCGCTCCCGCAGGCCAGCAGACGCTGTTCAACTTTGTGCGCCCCGCCGACGTGGTCCAGGTGGCGACTCAGGACGCCAGCCTGCCGCAATCCAATGCAGAGCAAACGGCCGAAGGCGAAGTGCTGCGCCGGGTGACGTTCAACCCGGTGGCCCAGCCAACCCTGCGCCTGACCCCGCAAACCGGGGCCTGGGACTGGTCGCAGTCCGGCGTGATGAGCCTGCGTATTCAAAGCGCAATGAACTGGGCCGTGACCCTCTACGTGAAAATCCAGAGCAACGACGGCAAGACGCTGATCAGCCGCGTCGATCTGCCGGCCGGCCCTGCGCAGACGCTGCTGGTGCCGTTGCAGCCGAGCTCGCCGCTGAGCCTGGGCATGAAGGCCGGTCCGCCGATGCCGATGACTGTCGACGGTCAACGCATCCTGTTGGCCAGCAGCGCCGGTGAGCTGGATCGCAGCCAGGTGGTGTCGGTGACGTTGTCGATGGATCAGCCGAAAGTCGCGCAAAGTATCCTGCTGGAACGCTTTGGCGTGCAGGAAGGCGAGGCGGTCACCCAAGCCGTTTATGGCGGCCTGGTGGACGCTTTCGGTCAGTCGACCCGGACCAAGTGGCCGGAGAAGGTCGGCAGCGACGAGCAACTGAAAAGCGCCGCCGCCAAGGAACAGCAACAAACCAAAACCTGGCTGGCCGAGCGCGAGAAGTCGTCGCTGGACAAGTTCGGTGGCTGGATAAAAGGCCCGACGTTCAAGGCCAGCGGTTTTTTCCGCAGCGAGAAACGTGACGGTCGCTGGTATCTGGTGACCCCGGAAGGCCATCCTTTTTATTCGCTCGGGGTCAACACCGTGACCCCGGACGTCAACCAGACTTACATCGCCGGTCGCGAGTGGATGTTCGAATCGCTGCCTAAACCCGAAGAACCGCTGGCCAGTCACTTTGGCGAAGGCGACAACCGGGGTGGCAATGGCGTCGATCAGGGCCGTGGCTACAACGCCGGGCGCTGGTACGATTTCTATGGCGCGAACCTGCAGCGCCTGTATGGCGCCCCTTGCACACCGGGCAGCGACACCAAGGCCGGTGTCGCCGAAGCGGCCAAGGCCGACGCGGTTGAGGCGACGGTCGAGAAGACCGCTGAACAAACCGTCGCTCCTTCCACGGCCGAAGCCGGTGTTGCCGAAGCCGCCAAGGCCGGCGCAGAGGAAGCGACCGTCGCGAAAGCGGTCGAGCAGAAACCCGCCGAACCTTGCACCGCCGTGATTGATGAACAACGCTGGGCCAGCCACACCCTGGATCGCCTGCAAGCCTGGGGCTTCAACACCATCGGCAACTGGAGCGCCCCGGAGCTGGGCAACGCGGACCGCGTGCCCTACACCTTGCCGCTGTCGATCGTCGGCGATTACGCCAGCATCAGCACCGGCACCGACTGGTGGGGCGGCATGCCTGACCCGTTCGACCCGCGTTTCGCCATGGCCACCGAACGTGCCGTGGCCATCGCCGCCCGCGATCATCGCGACGACCCTTGGCTGATCGGTTACTTCGCCGACAACGAACTGGCCTGGGCCGGTCCTGGTGACGATCCGAAAGCCCGCTACGCGCTGGCCTACGGCACCTTGAAAATGACCACCGACGTGCCGGCCAAGCGCGCGTTCCTCAAGCAATTGCGCGACAAGTACCGCAATCAGGCAGGCCTGTCCAAAGCCTGGGGCATCGACTTGCCGGCCTGGGAATTGATGGAAGACCCGGGCTTCGTGCCGCCGCTGCCGAGCGCCGAGTACCCGGAAATCGAAGCCGACTTCAAATACTTCCAGAAGGTCTTCGCTGACACGTACTTCAAAACCATTTCCGACTCGCTCAAGTGGCATGCACCGAATCAGCTGCTGCTGGGCGGCCGTTTCGCCATCAGCACCCCGGAAGCCGTGGAATCCTGTGCGCAGTATTGCGATGTGCTGAGCTTCAACATGTACACCCTGCAACCGCAGGACGGCTACGACTTCGCCAAATTGCGCAGCCTGGACAAACCGGTGCTGATCACCGAATTCAACTTCGGCTCGGCCGATCGCGGCCCGTTCTGGGGCGGCGTGACGCAACTGGCGAAGGAAGAAGACCGTGGCCCGGCTTACGCCAACTTCCTGAAACAGGCACTGAGCGAGCCGTCGATTGTCGGCGTGCACTGGTTCCAGTACCTCGATCAACCGGTGACCGGTCGTCTGCTGGACGGTGAAAACGGGCACTTTGGATTGGTCGGCATTACCGATCTGCCGTTTCAGGGCTTCGTCGACAGCGTGCGCAAGAGCAACCTGGCGGCCGTTGATCAGTTGGGCAAAGAGGCCGAGAAGGCCAAGGCTGAAGCGGATAAAGCCAGCCACGATGCCGAAGGCGGGCGAAAAGCTGAAGCCGGCAAGGGCCCGGGGAAGGGCGCCGGGCAGGCGGGTGGGCATTCGGGGAATGGCCATTAAGGCCTGATCTACCGCGTTATCGTTCTTCGCGGGCAAGCCTCGCTCCTACAGGTTCGGTGGTGCTCCTGTAGGAGCGAGGCTTGCCCGCGAAGGCGTCCACACGAACACCATAAATTTCTGATCAGTGCTTGGGCGAACCGACCGCCCGGCCCAACCCTGTTCCCAAAACCATCAATGGCTGGAACAATGCCGGCCACTTTGTAGAACGTTTGTCCGAGGGAGTAGCGGGTGCAGATTCAGGGTCATTACGAGCTTAAGTTCGAAGCGGTTCGCGAAGCGTTCGCGGCGTTGTTCGACGATCCTCAGGAGCGTGGCGCAGCGCTGTGCATCCAGGTTGGCGGCGAAACCGTTCTCGACCTCTGGTCCGGCACCGCCGACAAGGATGGCCATGAGGCCTGGCACAGCGACACTATCGCCAACCTGTTTTCCTGCACCAAGACCTTCACCGCCGTCACCGCCCTGCAACTGGTCGCCGAAGGCAAACTGCAACTGGATGCCCCGGTTGCCCGCTATTGGCCCGAATTCGCTGCCGCCGGCAAGGAATCCGTCACCCTGCGTCAACTGCTCTGCCACCAGGCCGGTCTGCCGGCGTTGCGCGAGTTGCTGGCCCCGGAAGCGCTTTACGACTGGCAAACCATGGTCGATGCGCTGGCCGCCGAATCGCCTTGGTGGACGCCGGGCACCGCTCACGGTTATGCCGCGATCACCTATGGCTGGCTGGTTGGCGAGTTGCTGCGCCGTGCCGATGGCCGTGGGCCGGGCGAGTCCATTGTGGCCCGCGTGGCCAAACCGTTGGGCCTGGATTTTCATGTGGGTCTGGCGGATGAAGAATTCCATCGCGTGGCGCACATCGCCCGTGGCAAGGGCAACGTCGGCGATGCCGCGGCCCAGCGCCTGCTGCAAGTGACGATGCGCGAACCGACGGCCATGACCACGCGGGCCTTTACTAACCCGCCGTCGGTCCTGACCAGCACCAACAAACCGGAATGGCGGCGCATGCAACAACCGGCGGCCAACGGACACGGCAATGCCCGCAGCCTGGCCGGGTTCTACGCCGGGCTGCTCGACGGCAGCCTGCTGGAAAGCGAGATGCTCGATGAGCTGACCCGCGAACACAGCCTCGGCGAAGACAAGACTTTACTGACCCGGACCCGTTTCGGCCTGGGTTGCATGCTCGATCAACCGGATGTCCCGAATGCCACCTACGGCCTCGGCCCACGTGCGTTCGGCCACCCGGGCGCTGGCGGCTCCATCGGTTTTGCTGACCCTGAATACGATGTCGCCTTCGGTTTTGTGACAAATACACTGGGGCCTTACGTCTTGATGGATCCGCGCGCGCAAAAGCTCGCGCGGGTACTGGCCACTTGTCTGTAAAACGCGCTGAAGGGTTCCAGGGCCGGAACCCGAAGGCCTTTATGTTTTCCAACCGTCTGTTTATCCGGGTCATGCCGGCCTGAATTTTTATGACTTCTTTTTTGTGGATTTCCAATGTCACTCAATAAAACCACCCTCGCTTTGGCCCTGTGTGTCGCTGTTACCGGTTGTGCGCAGACACCAAAAAATGATTCGGATGGCAGCAGCTGGTGGCCGTTCGGTTCCTCCGACAAAGTCGCGGCGAAAGAGCCGGCTCCCGCGCCGGCACCTGTGAAGCCTGCCGAGGTGGCCCCGGTTGCCAAGGTTGAAGCCGACGCCGGTGGCAAATGGTGGTGGCCGTTCGGCGGCAAAGAGCAGAGCACGGCCAAAGTCGTGCCGATGCCTGACCCTAAAGTCACTCAGGCCTGGCTCGACGATTACGAACCGCGCCTGCGCACCGCGATCAAGGACAGCAACCTGCAACTCGAGCGCCGTGAAAACGTGCTGGTGGTCACTGCGCCAGTAGAAGGTTCGTTCAACCCGGACCGTCCGGCCATGTTGCTGCCGGTGACTCTCGGCCCGTTCACTCGCGTGGCGAAAATCCTTGAAGTCGATCCCAAGACCGCCGTGCTGGTATTGGGTCACAGCGACACCTCGGGCGCCGCACCGGCCAACGTGAAACTGAGCCAGGAACGCGCACAAGCCGTGGCGGCGATTTTCCGCCTCAGCGGTCTGCAGCGTGATCGCCTGATGCTGCGCGGCATGGGCGGCGAAGCCCCGCGTGCGGCCAACGACAGCGTTGAAGGCCGTGCCTTGAACCGTCGCGTCGAACTGCTGGTGACTCCGCAAAACACTATGGTTGCGCTGTTGAGCAAGTACAACATGCCAGCCCCTGCACCGGTGAAACTGGTCGCTGCCCAGGACGTCAAGCCAGTGGCCAAGCCGGTCACCCCGGCACCGGCCGCGAAGAAAGCCGCTGTACCTGCCACGAAAAAAGCGCCGGCCAAGAAAGCCGCCGCCAAGAAGACTCCGGCTAAAACCGCGACGCCGGCCAAAAAGACCACGCCGGCCAAAGCCACGGCAGCTGACAAAAAAGTCGTTGTCGCCGATCCTGTGAAAAAGTGATTCGTTAACCAAAAGGAATGCGCCATGACCCAGGGCCTGGCTGATATGCGTCGCGACTACACCCGAGACGGCCTGACCGAGGCACAAGCCCCGGCCGAGCCGTTCGCGCTGTTCCATCAGTGGTTTGCCGACGCGGTGAAAACCGAGCAGCCGCCGGTGGAAGCCAACGCCATGACCCTGGCCACCGTCGATCAGGACGGTCGGCCGCATTGCCGCATTTTGCTGCTCAAGGGCCTGGATGCGCAGGGCTTCACCTTCTTCACCAACTACGACAGCGCCAAGGGCCAGCATCTGGCCGCGAACCCGTTCGCGGCCATGACGTTTTTCTGGCCGGCCCTCGAGCGTCAGGTCCGTGTAGAAGGTCGGGTGGTGAAGGTCACGCCTGAGGAGTCCGATGCTTACTTCCAGGTCCGGCCGCTGGGCAGTCGCCTTGGCGCCTGGGCTTCACCGCAAAGTCGCGTGATCGCCGATCGTGCCGAACTGGAAGCGTTGCTCAAGAACACCGAGCAACGTTTCAGCGATACGCAGCCTCATTGCCCTGAGCACTGGGGCGGTTATCGTCTGCTGCCTGAGCGCATCGAATTCTGGCAGGGCCGTTCGAGCCGCCTGCACGATCGCCTCAACTATCGTTTACAAGGCGCCGACTGGATTCTTGAACGTCTGGCGCCCTGAGCAGTCTACCGACCGGGATAACCTGCCGCAGCGGCCTCCAGCCACTGAGGCAGGTCCCGACGCTTGATCTTCTGCGCTTGAGCGTTCGCCAGTTGCTGGAGCATGTAGGCTCTTTTCTGCTCATCGCTCCCCGCCAGGGCTAGCGCCATATCGCGGTCCATCCAGCGTTTGATCCGTACGTACAACCACCCATGGAAGTACAGGCCGGCGACAGTGGTGACGACAATGATGAAGTAATCCATGAAAATCCTTGGGGCAGCGGCGCAGATCTCGTCATTTGCCGCTAATGTTTGATGAGTTCGTGGAGGTCCCTGTACCGGGCCTGAATCAAACCAATGTTATCGGGGCGACGTCGTGACACGCGTCAAGCTGCGGAGTTTAATGGTTACATGTCCTTTGGAGGTGATGCCATGCGTAAGTCTGTTCTGCTTGTTGCTTCCTTTTCCACGATGGCGATGTTGCTCACTGGCTGCCAATCGAGCCTGACCGGTGACTCCTACTCCCGTGACGAAGCGCGTCGTGTGCAGACCGTTCGCATGGGCACCATCGAATCCCTGCGTCCGGTGAAAATCGAAGGCACCAAGACCCCGATCGGCGGCCTCGCCGGCGCGGCGGTCGGTGGTGTTGGCGGCAGCAGCATCGGCGGTGGTAAAGGCAGCATCGTTGCTGCAGTTATCGGCGCCGTGGCTGGCGGGCTGATCGGCTCGGCCACTGAGGAAGGCCTGACCCGCACCCAAGGTGTGGAAATCACTGTTCGTGAAGACGACGGCAGCATGCGTGCCTATGTGCAGCAGGTTCAGGAAAACGAAGTGTTCCGTGTGGGTGAGCGGGTGCGGATTGCTACTGTAGATGGTACGAGCCGCGTTACGCACTAAGCGGGAACGCGGGTAAAAGAAAACCCCGATCAGCGTGAGCTGGTTGGGGTTTTTTTTTTGAGGCGGGGTTTTGGATTGGGGGGATATCCGTTTCTGCGGTAACGGCTTCCATTGGTTTCGCCCTTACGGCGAGTCACTTGGAGAAGCGCCAAGTAACCAAGCGCTTTTGCCCCTTTCGTTCGGTGGCTCGCTAATGCTCACCATGCCCTCGCTCCGGTCCTGCTCCGTGGGCCCGCCGCCATCGGCCATCCATGGCCGGGGGCGGCTAACCCGGCATCCTTGCCGGGTTGCCCACTGCGCAGAACCTCCACTCGGCCTCTCGAGGGGGCGCTCAGATCAAAAGCGGAAGGCGAGCTAACGCTCGACCTGATGAGTGGTGAAAATCAAAAGCGTACGGCGATTTCCTGTAGGAGCCGGCTTGCCGGCGATGGCGTCCGTCCAGTCAATAAACAGGTTGATTGACCCACCGCCACCGCCAGCAAGCCGGCTCCTACAGGGTTAATGTGCGAGCGATGCCACCACAACCATTCAGGATTAGCGCTCGCCTTGCTTGCGACTCGCCGCCGCCGTCACCGCATAACCAATCAACGCTGCCAATATCGAGCCAGTCAAAATCCCCATCCGGTCCATCCCGGCGTACTCACTGACGCCCGGTTCAAACGCCAGGGAACCGACAAACAAGCTCATGGTGAAACCAATCCCGCAGAGGATCGCAACCCCCAGCACCTGGCCCCAATTGGCGCCTTGGGGCAGGGCGGCGATGCCGGTTTTTACCGCGAGCCAGGTCAGGCCGAATACGCCAAGCGTCTTGCCCAGCAGCAGGCCGATTGCGATGCCCATCGGCACGTGATGGGTGAAGCTTTCGACGGTCACGCCGCTCAGGGACAGGCCGGCGTTGGCGAAGGCGAACAGCGGCAGGATGCCGTAGGCCACCCACGGGTGCAGGGCGTGTTCCAGCGTCAGCAGCGGCGACGGCTCGGCGTTTTTGGTGCGCAACGGGATGCAGAAGGCCAGGGTTACGCCGGCCAGCGTGGCGTGGACACCGCTTTTGAGTACGCACACCCACAGGATCAAACCGATGATCATGTACGGCCCGAGCTTGACCACGCCGAGCCGGTTCATCGCGATCAGCGCGACGATGCAGGCCGCGGCCAACGCCAGGGACAAGGTCGACAGCGCGCCGGAATAGAAAATCGCAATGACGATGATCGCACCGAGGTCGTCGATGATCGCCAGGGTCATCAGGAACAGTTTCAGCGACACCGGCACGCGCTTGCCCAGCAGGGCGAGGACGCCGAGGGCGAAGGCGATGTCAGTCGCCATCGGAATGGCCCAGCCACCGAGCGCAGCGGGATTGTCACGGTTGAAGAACCAGTAGACCAACGCCGGCACGACCATGCCGCCAATCGCCGCGGCGCCGGGCAGGACCACCTGTGAAGGCTTCGACAGCTGACCGTCGAGGACTTCGCGCTTTACTTCCAGGCCGATCAGCAGGAAGAACAGGGCCATCAGGCCGTCGTTGATCCACAGCAGTGCCGGTTTGGCGATTTGCAACGCGCCGACCTGAGCCACCACCGGGGTGTCCAGAAAGCTGCTGTAGAGCCACGACAACGGGGAGTTGTTGATGATCAAAGCCAGGGCTGCTGCGGCGATCAACAACAGACCGCTGGCAGCTTCCAACTGAAAGAAACGCGTGAAAGTGCTACGCAGAGGCAAGGTCGCTCTCCATCGAATAATCAAAAAGGTGGCACACCCTAACCCGTACCGTTAGTTGTTAAAACAAAAGTTATATTCTTTTTTGTTATATGCCGTTACAGCGCGAAAGGCGACACGGACCTGAGCCTAGCAGTTGCCGGACGTATTGAACCTCAGCTGTATCTGTGCGCGATGTCGGATTTTTCCTAAGCTTGTGGGCTGAGCCTTGTGCCAAGGCCGACTCAACGAGAAAACCATCATGAGCGACAACCGACAGTGGGCCCGGGAAGCGATCCGGATCATCGAAGCGGACTTCCAGCGCAGCGCCGACACCCACCTGATCCCCTTGCCGCTGCCTGGGTTGCCGGGCATCGAGTTGTATTTCAAGGATGAGTCGAGCCATCCCACCGGCAGCCTGAAACATCGCCTGGCGCGTTCTTTGTTCCTCTACGCGCTGTGTAACGGCTGGCTTAAACCCGGCGCGCCAGTGATCGAAGCGTCCAGCGGTTCGACGGCGATTTCCGAGGCGTACTTCGCCCGTTTGCTCGGCCTGCCGTTTATTGCAGTGATGCCGGCCACCACCTCCAAAGAGAAGATCGCGCAGATCGAGTTCTACGGTGGCAAGAGCCATCTGGTGGACGACCCGACGCAGATCTATGCCGAATCCGAGCGCCTGGCGCGCGAGCACGACGGGCACTTTATCGATCAGTTCACCTACGCCGAACGCGCCACCGACTGGCGGGCGAACAACAACATCGCCGAATCGATCTTCCATCAGATGCGTTTTGAACAGCACCCGGAGCCGAGCTGGCTGATTTCCAGCCCAGGCACTGGCGGCACTACGGCGACCCTCGGGCGATACGTGCGTTATCGCCAGCATTGCACTCGCGTGCTGTGCGCCGATGCCGAGCGCTCGGTGTTTTTTGATTACTACCTGACTGGCGATGCCAGTCTTCGACTGGATCACGGTTCGCGGATCGAAGGCATTGGTCGGCCACGGGTCGAGGCGTCGTTTCTGCCAAAGGTGATCGATGCGATGGTCAAGGTGCCTGACGATCTGTCACTGGCGGCCATGCATTACCTGGCGCAGCGTTTGGGACGTCGGGTGG
The DNA here is from genome assembly GCF_014852285.1 of Pseudomonas sp. PDM02. Taxonomy (NCBI): domain Bacteria; kingdom Pseudomonadati; phylum Pseudomonadota; class Gammaproteobacteria; order Pseudomonadales; family Pseudomonadaceae; genus Pseudomonas; species Pseudomonas sp. PDM02. The sequence goes on from NZ_JACVBL010000013.1 coordinate 18,002, forward strand.
GCGGGTCGAGCGGGACCAATCTGATTGGTGCGTTGATGGCGGCGCAACAGATGGTGGCGGCGGGGGAAACGGGGTCGATCGTGGCGATTCTGTGCGATGGCGGCGAGCGCTATGAGACCAGTTATTACGATCAGGCCTGGCTCAAGGCGCAGGGGTATGAGTTGAGCGGGTTGATGGCGGCGGTGGCAGCGAGTGTCGAGCGCGGCGAGCCGCTTCCAGCGACCGTGCTGCGCGCCAACATCTAACCCCCAACACGGACCTTGTAGGAGCGTGCGGTGCGGCGATCCGACTTGCCCGCGAAGAACGATAACGCGGATATTCAGACAGACCGCGTTATCGTTCTTCGCGGGCAAGCCTCGCTCCTACAAGTTATTCGTCGTTCCCAACGTTCCTAATCAGGCCTCGAGGCCGAGGATATCGCGGGCCACGGCTTCAGCGATGCGAATGCCATCGACACCCGCCGACAGAATCCCGCCCGCATAACCCGCGCCTTCACCCGCCGGGAACAAGCCCTTGACGTTCAGGCTCTGCATCGACTCGTTACGGGTGATCCGCAACGGTGACGACGTGCGCGTCTCGATCCCGGTCAACACCGCGTCATGCAGCGAGTAGCCGCGAATCTGCTTCTCGAACGCCGGCAAGGCTTCGCGAATGGCTTCGATGGCGAATGCCGGCAAGGCCAGCGCCAAATCACCCAGCGCAACACCGGGCTTGTAGGACGGTTCAACGCTGCCCAGCTCGGTGGACGGTTTGCCCGCGATGAAATCGCCCACCAGCTGTGCCGGCGCTTCGTAGTTGCTGCCACCCAGCACAAAGGCGTGGGACTCCAGGCGTTCCTGCAACTCGATACCGGCCAGCGGGCCGCCCGGATAATCGACTTCCGGGGTGATCCCGACGACGATCCCGGAGTTGGCGTTTCGCTCGTTTCGCGAGTACTGGCTCATGCCGTTGGTCACGACGCGATTCGGCTCGGAGGTCGCCGCGACCACCGTGCCGCCCGGGCACATGCAGAAGCTGTAGACCGAGCGACCGTTCTTGGCGTGGTGCACCAGTTTGTAATCGGCGGCACCCAGTTTCGGGTGGCCGGCGTACTTGCCCAGGCGCGCGCGGTCGATCAGCGACTGCGGGTGTTCGATACGGAAACCCACCGAAAACGGCTTGGCTTCCATGAACACGCCACGACCGTGGAGCATGCGGAAGGTGTCGCGGGCACTGTGGCCGAGGGCCAGAATCACGTGCTTCGAATGGATCTGTTCGCCGCCGTTGAGCTCGACGCCAACCAATTGACCGTCCTCGATCAACACGTCGGTGACGCGCTGCTGGAAGCGTACTTCGCCGCCCAGTGCACGAATCTGCTCACGCATGTTTTCCACAACGCCCGTCAGACGGAACGTACCGATGTGCGGTTTGCTGACGTAGAGGATTTCTTCCGGCGCACCGGCTTTGACGAACTCATGCAGGACTTTGCGCCCGATGAACTTCGGGTCCTTGATCTGGCTGTAGAGCTTGCCGTCGGAGAACGTCCCCGCGCCGCCTTCACCAAATTGAACGTTGGACTCGGGGTTGAGCACGCTTTTACGCCACAGGCCCCAGGTGTCCTTGGTGCGCTGGCGCACTTCGGTGCCGCGCTCGAGGATGATCGGCTTGAAGCCCATTTGCGCGAGCAGCAGCCCGGCGAAAATCCCGCACGGCCCGAAACCTACGACAACCGGGCGTTGCTGCAGATCGGCCGGCGCCTGGCCGACCACTTTGTAGCTGACATCCGGCGCCACGTTGACGTTGCGGTCATCGGCGAACTTGTGCAGCAACGCCGCCTCATCCTTCGCGGTGAGGTCGATGGTGTAGATGAAGCACAGTTCGGAGGATTTTTTGCGCGCATCGTAGCTGCGCTTGAACAAGGTGAAATCGAGCAGGTCATCACTGGCGATGCCCAGGCGCTGCACGATGGCAGGGCGCAGGTCTTCTTCGGGATGGTCGATCGGCAGCTTGAGTTCAGTGATTCGTAACATGACGGGATCCGGTTCGCGGGGCGCACAACTGCGCCAAGGCGTTTGAAGGCGGCGATTATAAGCCCCAAAAGCCGAGTCCCGTGAGGCTTAAACGATCAGTCGTCGCGCGATCCGCCGAAATACCCGCAACCACGCTGAACCTGACCATCAATACGCAGTTCGGCGCTCATGTGTTGAACACTGCCGGTGCTGCTGTCGACGCAACGTTGCGGCGCGACCCACAGTTCGATGTGCTGGTTATTGGCTTCGGTGCTGAGGTTGAAGCGGCCATCGCCCAGTTGCTCTTCAACATAAGGTACGGCCAGGGGCGGTTGGCCCGCACGGTCGACGACCATGCCTTTGCCGCTGACCTTGACGTTCCACTCGGGCCCGTGGCCGGCGGCGCGCAGGATCAACGGTTTGAAATTCGGATCGCCGCAGGCGGTGCCCGAGCGCTCGACGCGGTACAACTGCTCCAGATCGAGGCGGCTGTCGACGATCCGCCCGCGAACGTCGGCGAACAGCTTGCCCTGGGCATTGGCGAGGCTTGCGGCCTCTTGCAGGACGCTGGTGCCGCCGGTGTCGTTGACCACGAAACTGCGCTGCTCATTGCACGGCTGGAACAACAGCTTGCCGTCGGCCGCCGTCAACTGACCCTGCATTCGGGTCTGGCCCACGTGGGAGGCACTTTCACGCGGGCCATCGAACAACTGACAGGCCGCGAACAGGGGAAGCACGGCAACAAGGACTAAGGAACGGGCAACACGCATCTTTGGCTCTCCAGACAAGAGCCGCCACGTTACGCAGCCTGACCGTTCATCACAACCCCGCCGAGGTGTGTTGGTCCACCTGTAGGAGCACAGCTTGCTGGCGAAGGCGATCTTACGGACGCCTTCGCCGGCAAGCCGTGCTCCTACGGATTGTGTTGTTTAACCGACGTGAAAGGTCTGACCGGTTTGCAGGCCTTCTACGCTTTTGGCGTAGGCCAGTGCCACATCGACTGCCGGAACCGGTTTGAAGCCGCGGAAATACGGCGCGTATTTGCCCATCGCTTCAACCAGGACATTCGGGCTCACCGAGTTCACCCGCAGGCCGCGCGGCAGTTCGATCGCCGCGGCACGCACGAAGCTGTCGATGGCACCGTTGACCAGTGCGGCCGAAGCACCGCTGCGGATCGGGTCGTGGCTGAGCACGCCGGTTGTGAAGGTGAACGATGCGCCGTCATTGGCGAATTCGCGACCGATCAGCAGCAGGTTGACCTGGCCCATCAGCTTGTCGTTCAGGCCGAGGGTGAAACTGTCGGCGGTCATTTCGTTCAGCGGCGCGAAGGTCACGTTGCCCGCCGCGCAAACCAGTGCGTCGAACTTGCCGGTCTGTTCGAACAGTTTGCGAATCGAGGCGCTGTCGCTGATATCCACTTGGAAGTCGCCGCTGTTGCGACCGATGCGGATGACCTCGTGACGCTCGGACAATTCCTTGTCGATCGCCGAACCAATCGTGCCGCCTGCGCCAATCAAAAGAATTTTCATGTTGTTTATCCTCATGTGTGTTGAAAGTGGCTTCAGTCTAGAGTGGTTTTTTCTGTGGATAAGCGCGCTAATAGGCAACCTTTGGTTTTCTAATGGAAACAATCCATGAGCGAGATGGATGATCTGGCGGCGTTTGCAGTGCTGATTGAAGCGGGCAGTTTCACCTTGGCGGCGCAACAACTGGGTTGCAGCAAGGGCCAGTTGTCCAAGCGCATCAGCCTGTTGGAGACGAGGTTTTCCGTAGTGCTGCTGCAACGCACCACCCGCCGCTTGAGCCTGACGGCGGCGGGGGCGGCGCTGTTGCCGCAAGCCCAGGCGCTGGTGGTGCAAGTGGAACGGGCGCGTCAGGCATTGGCGCGGTTGAAGGACGATATGGCAGGGCCGGTGCGTATGACGGTTCCGGTATCGTTGGGAGAAACCTTCTTCGATGGCTTGCTGCTGGAGTTTTCCCACAAGTACCCGCAGGTGCAGATCGAGCTCGACCTCAGCAACAATTACCGTGACTTGTCCCGCGACGGTTTTGATCTGGCGGTTCGCTCCGACGTCGGCAATGACGAGCGTCTGGTGGCGCGACCGCTGTTGGCCTGGCACGAACTGACCTGCGCCAGCCCGGCTTACCTTGAGCGACACGGCGAACCGCTGACCCCGCAGTCCCTGGCTGAGCACCAGTGTTTGCTCAACAGCCACTACAGCGGCCGCGAAGAATGGCTGTATCACCAGCAGCACGAATTATTGCGGGTGCGTGTGTCGGGACCGTTTGCCAGCAATCATTACAGCCTGCTCAAAAAAGCCGCGCTGGCGGGCGCCGGCATTGCGCGTCTGCCGTCCTACCTGTTGCAGGCGGAATTGGCCGACGGCCGTTTGCGCTGGCTCCTGCGCGATTATCAGACGCGTCGCATGCCGATGTATTTGGTGCATCCGTATCAGGGCGGGTTGCCCAAGCGCACGCAGGTGCTGGCGGATTACTTGATTGGCTGGTTCAAGCGCAGTGGGGAGGCGTTGGATCGCCTCTGACTGATCACACAAAACCCTGTAGGAGCCGGCTTGCTGGCGATAGCGGTGTATCAGTCAGCATCTTTGTTGAATGTAATACCGCTATCGCCAGCAAGCCGGCTCCTACAAGGGTTATTCATTGTTCTCGGGGTTGTGCCAGACACAAAAAAACGGCCCGAAGGCCGTTTTTTTGTTTACCGCAAACGCTTAACCACCGAGGTACGCTTCGCGCACTTTCGGGTCGGTCAGCAGTGCTTCACCGGTGCCTTGCATCACCACGCGGCCGTTCTCCAGAACGTACGCGCGGTCAGCGATTTTCAGCGCCTGGTTGGCGTTCTGCTCGACCAGGAACACCGTCACGCCATCCTTGCGCAGCTGTTCGATGATGTCGAAGATCTGCTGGATGATGATCGGCGCCAGACCCAGCGAAGGCTCGTCGAGCAGCAGCAGCTTGGGCTTGCTCATCAGCGCACGGCCGATGGCGAGCATTTGCTGTTCGCCGCCGGACATGGTGCCGCCGCGCTGATTGAAACGCTCTTTCAGGCGTGGGAAAAGTCCGAGGACCTTGTCCATCTGTTCCTGGTAATCGCCCTTTTCAGTGAAGAAGCCACCCATGGAGAGGTTTTCTTCTACGGTCAGGCGAGCAAACACCCGACGACCTTCCGGCACGACGGCGATGCTCTTGCGCATGATCTGCGACGAACTCTGGCCGACGAGCTCTTCGCCCATGTAGCGGATGCTGCCGCTGTGGGCTTGCGGCGAACCGCAGAGGGTCATCAGCAGGGTCGATTTGCCGGCACCGTTGGCACCGATCAGGGTCACGATCTCGCCCTGACGGACTTCGACGTTGACGCTGTGCAGCGCCTGGATCTTGCCGTAGAAGGTGGAAACGTTTTCGAATTGCAGCATTTACGCTTCCCCCAGGTAGGCTTTGATCACTTCAGGATTGTCGCGGATCTGTTCCGGCGTACCGTCGGCCAGAGGCGTGCCCTGGTTGATCACGACGATGTGGTCGGAAATGCTCATGACCAGTTTCATGTCGTGTTCGATCAGCAGCACGGTAACGTTGTGCTCTTCACGCAGCATGCTGATCAGCGCCTTGAGATCCTCGGTTTCCTTCGGGTTCAGGCCGGCAGCCGGTTCGTCGAGCATGAGGATCCGCGGGCGGGTCATCATGCAACGAGCGATTTCCAGGCGACGTTGCTGACCGTAGGCCAGGGTTCCGGCCGGACGGTTGGCAAACGCCTTGAGGTTGACCTTGTCCAGCCAGTACTCGGCGAACTCCATGGCTTCGCGTTCGCTTTTGCGGAAGCCCGGGGTCTTGAACAGGCCCGCCAGGAAGTTGGTGTTCAGGTGACGGTGCTGGGCGATCAAGAGGTTCTCGACCGCTGTCATGTCCTTGAACAGCCGCACGTTCTGGAAGGTGCGCACCACGCCTTTGAGGGCGATCTTGTGGCCGGGCAGGCCTTCGATCGGCTCGCCGTCCAGCATGATGCTGCCGCCGCTCGGCTTGTAGAAACCGGTCAGGCAGTTGAACACGGTGGTCTTGCCGGCGCCGTTGGGGCCGATCAGTGCCACGACCTGTTTCTCTTTCACGCTCAGGGCTACGCCATTGACGGCCAGCAAGCCGCCGAAGCGCATGCTCAGGTTTTCGACTTTAAGGATCTCGCGGCTCATTTGCGCAGCTCCATGTGAGGACGTTGCATGGGCAGCAGACCTTGAGGACGCCAGATCATCATCAGCACCATCAAGGCGCCGAACATCAACATGCGGTATTCACTGAACTCACGCATCATTTCCGGCAACAGGATCATCACCGTGGCGGCGAGTACGACGCCCAGCTGCGAGCCCATGCCACCCAGCACCACGATGGCGAGGATGGTCGCCGACTCGATGAAGGTGAAGGACTCCGGTGTGACCAGGCCCTGACGCGCGGCGAAGAAGCTGCCCGCGAAACCGGCGAAGCACGCGCCGAGGGTGAAAGCCGAGAGCTTGATGATCGTCGGGTTCAGACCCAGAGCACGGCAGGCGATTTCGTCTTCACGCAACGCTTCCCAGGCACGGCCCAGGGGCATGCGCAGCAAGCGGTTGATGACGAACAGCGCAAACAGCGCGAGGAACAGCGCGACCAGGTAAAGAAAGATCACCTTGTTGATCGAGTTGTATTCCAGGCCGAAGTACTCGTGGAACGTCTGCAGGCCTTCAGCCGCCTTACGTTCGAAAGTCAGGCCGAAGAACGTCGGTTTCTCGATGTTGCTGATGCCGTTCGGACCACCGGTGATGTCGGTCAGGTTACGCAGGAACAGACGGATGATTTCGCCGAAGCCCAGGGTCACGATCGCCAGGTAGTCACCGCGCAGACGCAGGACCGGGAAACCGAGCAGGAAGCCGAAAGTGGCCGCCATCAGGCCGGCGATTGGCAGGCAGATCCAGAAGCTCAAGCCGTAGTAGTGCGACAGCAGCGCGTAGCTGTAGGCGCCGACGGCATAGAAACCGACGTAACCGAGGTCGAGCAGGCCGGCCAGACCGACCACGATGTTCAGGCCCAGGCCGAGCATCACGTAGATCAGCACCAGCGTGGCGATATCCACCGCACCGCGAGAACCGAAGAACGGCCAGACCAGAGCGCCGACGATCAGCGCGATGATGATCCAGCGTTGGGTGGTCGGCAGGGTCAGGAAATTACTGGCCTTGGCCGGCATCACCGGCAGGTTCGGCGAGGATTTCCAGGCCGAGCTGATCTGCTGGTCGAACAGCACCCGCAGGAACATCAGTACCGAGCACACGGCGATGGTGATCAGTGTTGCAGTGCTGGTGCCATGGACTTCGAGGTTGATGCCGACAATGGTCAGCTTCAGACCGAGTACCGGGTAGGCAACGGCCCACACCAGCAAGGCGCTGAACAACGCCTGTTTAAGATTCCTAGTCATACTTTTTCAACCTCCGGACGGCCCAACAGGCCGGTAGGCCGGAACAACAACACCAGAACCAATAGGCCGAACGCCACGACGTCCTTGTACTGGTCGCCGAAGATATCGGCACCGAAGGCTTCCGCCACCCCAAGCACGATCCCGCCGAGCATGGCGCCGGGGATGCTGCCGATACCGCCCAGTACCGCTGCGGTGAAGGCCTTGAGGCCGACCAGGAAACCGGCGTTCGGGTTGATCACGCCATATTGCATGCTCAGCAGCACGGCCGCGATGGCCGCCAGTGCGGCACCGATGACGAAGGTCAGGGCGATGATGTTGTTGGTGTTGATACCCAGCAGGTTGGCCATCTTGATGTCTTCGGCACAGGCGCGGCAGGCGCGCCCCAGGCGAGAGCGGGAGATGAACAGCGTCAGGCCGAGCATGGCGATCAGGGTCACCACGAACACCACGATTTGCATGTAGGAAATCAGCACTTCATGTGCGCCACCTGGCCCGATGGCGAAGTTGCCGGGGATCAGGTTGGGGATGGATTTGTCCTTGGAGTCTTGCGCCAGCAGAACCGTGTTCTGCAGGAAAATCGACATGCCGATGGCGGAAATCAGCGGGATCAGACGGTTGCTGCCGCGCAAGGGGCGGTAGGCGATCCGTTCGATGCTGTAACCATAGGCACTGGTCACGACGATGGTCGCGAGGAAAGCGGCGGTCATCAACAGCGGAACACTGTCGAGTCCCATCATGGACAGGCCCGCAATGGCGATGAACGCCACGTAGGAACCGATCATGTACACCTCGCCGTGGGCGAAGTTGATCATTCCAATGATGCCGTAAACCATCGTATAGCCGATGGCGATCAGGGCATACGTGCTGCCAATGGTCAGACCATTAACCAGCTGTTGGAAGAAGTGATAGATGTCAGGCATTACAGCGCTCCTAAAAACCTGATACGCATTTCACTGGTGGAGTCATTTTCCCGCTCGAGCCCCGTGGATCTGCATCCACTTCGAACGCGAGGTTTGCCAGCGAACCGCTGATGACGGTTTTGAGATTTTCAGGTGGGGAGACTGGCGGATCACGCCAGCGCGGCCCAATACGTTCGTAAAACAAAGCCCACGGCACGCCGTGGGCTTTATTGGCAGTCAGTCAGGCAACGCCTTACTGAGGCTTGGCTTCAGTTTTTGGTTTGCCGAAGTGCCACTCGTAAACCACAAATTTGAAGTCTTTCAGGTCGCCCTTGTCGTCGAAGCTCAGGTCGCCGGTAGGGGTCTTGAAGGTGCCTTTGTGGATGGCTTCAGCCACTTTGGCGGAGTCTTCGGACTTGGCAGCCTTGATACCATCGGCAATTACAGTCACCGCCGAGTAGGCCGGGAACACGAACGGACCGCTCGGGTCTTCTTTCTTCGCTTTGAACGCGTCAGCCAGGGCGATGTTGGCAGGATCCTGGTCGAAGGATTTCGGCAGGGTCACCAGCAGGCCTTCGGAAGCTTCCTTGGCGATCTGCGAAATGGAGTCGTTACCCACGCCTTCCGGACCCATGAACTTGGCTTTCAGGCCTTTTTCCTGGGATTGACGCAGGATCAGGCCCAGCTCCGGGTGGTAGCCGCCGTAGTAGACGAAGTCGACGTTGGCTTGCTTGAGCTTGGAGACCATCGAAGAGAAGTCTTTGTCGCCGGCGTTGATGCCTTCGAACACGGCAACCTTGACGCCTTTGCCTTCCAGGGTTTTCTTCACGGCACTGGCGATGCCTTCACCGTATTGCTGTTTGTCGTGCAGGACAGCAACGATCTTCGGTTTTACGAAGTCGGCAATGTAGTTACCGGCGGCAGGGCCCTGGGCGCTGTCCAGACCGATAGTACGGAAGATCATTTTGTAACCGCGATTGGTGATGTCCGGGCTGGTGGCAGCCGGGGTGATCATGATCACGCCTTCGTCTTCGTAGATGTCCGAAGCCGGTTGAGTGGAGCTGGAGCACAGGTGACCGACTACGAACTTGACGCCGTCGTTGACGACCTTGTTCGCGACAGCCACAGCTTGTTTTGGATCACAGGCGTCATCGTATTCAACGGCTTCGAGTTTCTTGCCGTCTACGCCGCCCTTGGCGTTGATCTGTTCGATGGCCATTTTGGCGCCACTGAACTGCATGTCGCCGTATTGGGCTACAGGGCCGGTTTTAGGGCCGGCGATGCCGATCTTGATGGTGTCAGCTGCGAACGAATGGCTGGCAACCCCGGCCAGAACCATAGCGGCAAACAGTTTGGAAATCTGCTTAGTAGCCTTAGTCATAGTGCTCCACTCTTACTGTTGTAGTTTTTATAGTCCTGGCGCCGTAGCAGCAGAACCGGGTCAGATATCTTCGAATATCCTCCGGAAAATGCCCCCGGCAACTGTACCGGTACAGTGTAGAGCGCCGATTGTTAGCCTGGGAAGGCAGCGCCGGGGGGCAAAACCTGAGGGTGTCGCTTTTTTGAAAGAAAAAGACAGAATTGCGGCGGGGGTTGTAGCTGAATTCTCAGCAATCCTTGGCTTTCCTGCAGTTTTCAATCGGTAACTCAATTGCATCCGGGTTTTTCTGCCTGACCACCGACGTTATCATCCACGTCGATTTCTTTTCCGGACAGGACCCATGACTCAAGAACCTAGCACCCTCTATGCCAAGCTGCTTGGTGAAACCGCATCTATTACCTGGAAGGAGCTGGAGCCCTTCTTCGCCAAGGGTGCCCTATTGTGGGTCGATCCCGGTCTGGATTTGATCGCGGTGGCCGAGGCTGTGGCGACGGACGAAGGGACGAAAGTGGCTGCCTGGCTGGCCGCCGACACGGTCGCCAAGCTGTCTGAAACGCGGGCGCTGGATCTTTTTGAACGTGATCCGGAGTTGTGGGCAGTGGTGGTTTCGCCGTGGATTCTGATCCAGGAAAGGGCGACGAAGTGAAGTTGCGCACCGAATGAGTGCGTCGCTTCGCCGGGGAAAAGTGTGTAGCCGAGTAGCGTGATGGCATGTTGCCGTAGAGAAAGGCCACAGGCGGAGTTGGCATAACGGTGACGTAAACGTAACGGGCACAGTTTATTGAGCAGCCGATGGGCTGCTTAATTGTTTCTGGATGTTGGAATTGGGGGGCTATTCAGGCTGGGAGTTGTGGTTTTGTGTACATATCCATTGCTGCGGTAACGGCCTCTATGGGTTTCGCCCTTACGGCGAGTCACTTGGAAAAGCCCCAAGTAACCAAGGGCTCTTGCCCCTTTCGTCCGGTGCCTCGCCCAGGCTCGGCATACCCTCGCTCCGGTCCTGCTCCGTGGGCCCGCCGCCATCGGCCATCCATGGCCGGGGGCGGCTAACCCGGCATCCATGCCGGGTTGCCCACTGCGCAAAACCTCCACTCGGCCTCCCCATGGGGCAAGCAGATCAAAATCAAAAGCCAGATCAACAGCGCGCGAGGCGGCCTGATAGCCGACCTGGCTCTTTGGTGGTCCGCGTTGTCCTTCTTTGTTTCGTACACTCATTCCGGACTTGTACACCAATCCCCTGTAGGAGCCGGCTTGCTGGCGATGGACGTTGACGATGACGCGGGCTGCCTGAATGTGCGCGGTGGCTGGGCGTTTTTCGCGAGCAGGCTCGCTCCTACATGGGATCGGCGTCAGCACGGTCAAACAAGCGCAGCGCGCCCGCTTGACGCCCCGGTCGGCCCAAAGGCCGCCTCGTTTTTGATTTTGATCGCAAGCGCCCCGTTAACCACGCTGGCCGAACGCAGGCATTGCGCAGCGGGGAAACCGGCAAGGATGCCGGTTTAGCCGCGCTGGGCCAGGGATGGCCCATCGCGGCGACCCGCGGAGCAATGCCGGAGTGAGGGCACACCGAGCCAGAGCGAGGTGCCAAGTGGTGGGGCAAGAGCGTTTGGTTACTTGGCGCTTTTCCAAGTAACTCGCCGTAAGGGCGAAACCAATATCCGCCATCCCCCAAAAAACGGATATGCCCCCCAAGCTTGAATCTAAAAGCCTGAGGAGCGGCATCAGATCAGACGGTAAACGTCTTGCCCGTGTGGTTATTAAGCGAAATAACCTTGGTCTTGCCAATCCGGTGACGGTAGATCTCGCGCAGGTACTTGATCGCCTTTTTCACGCAATCGCGCGACAGGCGAATGTCATTGATCGAGACAAATTTTTCCTTGTCGTTGATCAGCTCGCGGTACTTCTTCTCGTACATCGGTTTGATCGCATACCAGTTGGTATCGAGGATCTTCGCCGGGTTCTCGAACTCGTTCAGCAAGTCGTCGATCAGCTCTTCGTTGAAGTCTTCGTTGATGATGAAGTCGAGGATCGAGTTGTCCAGCGTATCGTCGAAGCGGTACGGGTTCTTCGCGAAGCAGCGCTTGATGAAGGCCACGATCAGCGTCAGGAAATCGTCCGACAGGCACGGGCTCTTGGCGATCAAGGTGGTCAGCGACAAGTTGGCCGACGCGCCGATCACCAGCGCATAACGCTTGAGCGTGGTGTTCGGGAACAGGCTGTTGAGGTGAGTCTTCAACCGGTTCAGGTCCATGTACGACAGCTTGTAGTCTTTCGGCAGCGAAACAATCGACACCACCGACGAGCAGTTCTTGAAGAAGTGCAGGTCGTGCAACGCGGCCGCGTCGTAACCGGAATTCTTGTACTGCTCCAGCGAGGCGCGATAGCGCTTGGACTCGATCGGCAGCAGGCTGATGCCTTCGATGGCCTGGGTCACTTTGTTGAAGTGCGGCAGGTCGATGGAGCGGAAGAACAGGTCATCGATGTTCAGGCGCTGAGGCTCTTTCTCGAACACCTTGAACTTGTCACTGCTTGGCGGCGGGGTTTCCGGCACGACGGATTCTGCGTAGGCAATCGCCACCGGGCCGGCCAGGCTCATGAACAGGTCGTTGGCGTCGAGGCGAATGGTTTCGCCGATGTCGATGCCGGCGCGACGGAAATAGTTCTGGTCGTAGTCAGTCGTGACCGCCTGCGCCGTCAGAATGTTGAAGATCTGCTGCGAAATGTATTGGTTGGCGTGCTTTTCCATCGCGTTGACGTCGATGTTCTGGATGTTGCCGTCATCGCTTTCTTCGGCATAACGCATGATGTCGTTGGAAATCAGCATCATCGCGTTCCATGGGCGGATACGGCCCATGACGCTGGCTTCGCTGCTGTCTTCGTTGGCGAAGTTGTAGGAGAAGTCCCATTCTTCCGAGAGGTATTTGCACAGCAGGCGACCGGCGTTGATGTGCAGCGCCTCGGACATTTCACTGCGGTGATCGGAAATGTTCGGCAGCACGCAGATGCCGCTGGTGAAGATCGGTTCGAAGACGAAGGAATGACCGCTTTTGCCGTCGTGCTCGTCCATCGGCTTGGTGTCGAACGTCTTGTTCATGTACGAGTGCTGCTGGGCCAGGCCGAATTCCGATGCCATGCCCGAACCGGTACCGCCGCCGGCACTGAAGATCGAGAAGTACAGGCGCGACTGGTTGGCCTTGATGCCACAGCTGTCGATCAGGTACGAGTGAATCATTTTCCAGTCCGGGCTGGAGAAACGCTGGGTGTCCTTGTTCAGGATGATCTTGGCCAGGTACTGGCCGAGGATCGGCGCGTTACCGGCGCCACCGGCGTGGACTTCCGACAAGTCCATGATTTTCATTTTGCTGTAGTCGCGCAGGAAGCCGCTTTTTTCGCCTTTGCGCGAGAAACGGATGCGACCGGCGATGTCTTTGTCCAGGTCGCCGAGCATCACCAGCGGTTCGACCAGGAACACCGGCTTGGTGGCCTTGTTCGGGCCCAGGCGCAGGTTGTTGCGGATCCACTGGGCCGGGCTGTAGCCCTTTTCCGCGTAGCGCTTGTCCGGCGACAGGCGATCTTCGTTGTTGAATTCGTTGAGGTAGAACTTGCGGGCGTTGTACACCAGCTCCGCGACGTCCAGCGCGATGTTCGAGCCGCAGCGACCGAGGCCGATCAGGCACACCGACGGGAATTCCTGATCGTTGTGCTGTTCGTTATCGCCTTCCAGGTGCGGCGGGCGCGGGAACACCATGTCGCGCAGACCGTCGAGGTTATCGAGGATGCGGTCGGTATTGGTCTCGGTGAAGTACAGGTATTGCTGAGTCGCCAACGGGCGCGAGGGGCTCAATGGCTTCGACGGCGTGGGGCTGTTCGCCGCGGGGCTCAGCGTCAGATCGGAAATCGCAGTGGCCGGATTGTTTTTAGAAGTCATTGTGCGCCATGTACCTGGGCTGGTTGGCTGGACGACAACGTGTCGTCAAACCATCACGGATGGGTTCTCGCGTCTTTTTTCAGCGCGTATTGGGCCCAAGCGTCAGGGACTGGGCCTGAACATCACTCGGGGGAATCCTTTCCTTAGTCATGATGAATCGGCCAATATTTGGCGATCTTTAATGAAAAAGGAGGCCAAATGATGTCAACCCTACCTTCGTTGGGTTTTGCCGGTATCGGCCTTATGGGCCTGCCGATGTGCCGGCGCCTGCTGGCTGCGGGGTTTTCGCTGACTGTATGGAACCGTAATCCGGCCAAATGTGCGCCGCTGGTCGAGGCGGGTGCGCGACAAGTTGCCACGCCTGCCGAGCTGTGTCGGCACGCCGATGTGCTGATGTTGTGCCTGGCCGACACGGCCGTGGTGCGCGAGGTGGTGTTTGGCCCGGGCGGAGTGGCCGAAGGTGGGAAAAGCGGCCAGTTGCTGGTGGATTTTTCCAGCCTGGAACCCACCGCGACGCGGGAAATGTCGGCGCAGTTGGCCAGCCAGACCGGCATGCGCTGGCTGGACGCTCCGGTGTCCGGGGGCGTTATCGGCGCCGAGGCCGGGAGCCTGGCAATCATGGTGGGCGGCGAAGCGGCGGACCTTGAGCGTGTCAGGCCTGTTCTGCTCAGCCTCGGCCAACGCGTCACTCATATGGGCGCGGTCGGGGCGGGGCAGGTGACCAAGGCCTGCAATCAGATGATCGTTGCCTGTAACGCTCTGGTCATCGCCGAAGTCGTGGCGCTGGCCGAACGTTCCGGTGTGCAGGCCAGCCTGATTGCCGAAGCGCTGGCCGGCGGGTTTGCCGATTCAAAACCGTTGCAGATCCTCGCCCCGCAAATGGCCGAAAGCCGTTTTGAACCGGTGAAATGGCACGTGCGCACGCTGCTCAAGGACCTCGATACCGCGGTGAAATTTTCCCGTGAGCAAGGTTCGGCCACGCCCATTAGCGGATTGGCCGCACAATTGATGCGGTTGCATGGTAGCCAGGGATTCCTGGAAAAAGATCCGTCGACCCTGGTGCAGCTGTACCGCGAACCGGACTCAGCGGACTGATCGTGTGCCCGTGTTGGCGCTGGTTGATTTCACTCAGCACCGGACGCAGTTCCGCCAGCGGCACCGGGCGGCTGAGCAGGTAGCCCTGGACGAAATCGCAGCCGTTGCGCTGGAGAAACTCGTATTGCTCAAGGGTTTCGACGCCTTCGGTGATCACCTGCAAATGCAGGGTGTGAGCCATGACGATAATCGCCTGAACGATTTCCATGTCCTGAGTCGACTTGGGAATGTCCTGGATGAACGAGCGATCGATCTTCAGCGAGTTGAGCGGCAGGCGCTTGAGGTAGGCGAGGGAGGAATAACCGGTACCGAATTCGTCGATCGACAGCGACACGCCGAGGGCGCGAATCTGGCGCAACAACACCAGCGAATTGGCGATGTTGACCATCAGCGCGTTCTCGGTCACTTCCAGTTCCAGTCGCTGCGGCGCCACTCCGGCAACCCGCAACGCGTGTTCGATTTCATCGGCGAGGTCTTCGCGCGCCAGGTTCAGCGGCGAGCAGTTGACGGCGATGTGCAGTTCTTCGTAGCCCTGACGTGACAACTCGCTCAGGTCCTCGCAGGCTTTGCGCAGAACCCAATTGTCCAGCTCGGCAATCAACCCGTTGGCCTCGGCGATGGCAATGAAGCGGTCTGGTGTCAGCAGCCCGTGAACCGGATGTTGCCAGCGGACCAGCGCTTCCAGCTTGCTGACCTGTGCGGTTTGCAAGTCGAAAATCGGTTGGTAATGCAGGATCAGCCCGGTGTTTTCATGCAGGGCGTGGCGCAGTTCCTCTTCGAGTTGCAGCTCCAGCGTGGCTCGGGTTTTCAGGTTCGGGCTGAAGAAATTCAGGCCGTTGCGGCCGCCGCCCTTGGACTGGTACAGCGCCAGGTCGGCGTGTTTCAGCAATTCCTCGCAGGTGGTGCCATCCTCCGGAAACAGGCTGATGCCGATGCTGGTGGTCATGACCATGCGCCGCCCGGACAGCTCGATCGGTTCCTTCATCTTCAGCATGATGCGCTGGGCCATGGCCCGTGCTTCCTCGCGTTCACGCAGGCTGATGAGGAGGCAGAACTCGTCACCGCCGAAACGCGCCACCACATCTTCGTGACTGCGTACCGAACTCTTGATGTGCTGGGCCAGGACTTTGAGCAATTCGTCGCCGGCGTCGTGGCCGAGGCTGTCGTTGATCCGCTTGAAGTGGTCGATGTCCAGAAACATCACCGCGAGCATGCCGCCTTCATCGGTTTTCTGGAGCAGCTTCTCGGCGAAGATCTGGTTGAAGCCGCGGCGGTTGATCAGGTTGGTCAGGGCGTCATAGTTCGCCACTTCTTGCAGCGACATGCGCGCCTGATCCAGTTGGCCGAGTAGCGTGTTGACCCGTTGCAGGTCGCGTTCCTTGTGTTGCAGTTTCTTGTCCGCCAGTGCTGCGCCGATGCTGCTGCCGATGATCAGCAGCGTGATAACCGCCACCGTCAGCCCCAGTTGCAGGTGATTGTTGTCACCGGGCAACGTCAGTGGGCTGCCGGTCGGCAACACCAGGCTGAAGGCGGCCATGCCGGTGAAATGCATGCTGATAATGCCCGCCCCGAGCACCAGGCTGGCGCTGAATTTGACCAATTGATGGAGCAGGCCAGAGCCTTCGCGCAATCGACTCGACAGCAACAGCGCCGCGAGGCTGGCGCCAATGGCAATGACAATGGAAAGGATGAACAGCACCGGTTCGTAATACGTCATCGCATTCGAACGCATCGCCGCCATGCCCACGTAATGCATGATCGCGATGCCCAGGCCAATGCAAATGGCCGCCTGGATGTACTGCCGGATGCTCAGGTGAGGATGACTGAGGGTGTGCATCGCCAGCCACGAGGCGAACAGGGCAATCAGCAGGGAGGCAAGGGTGACGGGCAGTTCGTATTGAATCTCGACCGGCGCCTGAAACGCCAGCATGCCGATGAAATGCATGGCCCAGATGCCGCCGGCCAGGCATCCGGCGCCGATCCAGCGCCACAGCCGTTGTGACGCCGGGTTTTCCGAATGCCCGACTCGTTCGGCCATGTCCAGCGTGGCGAAGCCGCCCACACAGGCGACCAGATAGGCCAGCAGCACCAGAAAAGGATCATGTGTGCAATTGAGGACAACTTGCCCGTTCGCGGTCAGCTCGGTAAAAAAATGCAAACCAAGCCACTCCATAGCATGCCCCGTCTTGTCCCGGCCCGCGCCATGCACGCTGGCGAATGCTTTGGAGTATAGAGGTCATACAAAGAGCGTCAGCGGTGATGGCATATTGGCACTAATGATTTTGGCATAAGTGTTATAGCGTTTACGGCTAAGGCTCAGGCGATCTGCTCATAAGGTAAATCGGGTTGCAGCGCTGGTAACCCGAAGGCGGCTCGTGCCGCATCGCAATCCACATTCGCCTCGCCGTTGGCCCAAGAGGCATCGAACTCGCGGCAAGTGCTGGAGCGTTGGTCGTAAATCGAGCATTGCACCGCGGTGCCGACTTCACCGACCAATCCGACACAACGAGTCGGTTTGCAGTCGGTGCCGAGCATGGCCACCCGGCTGGGGCTGATCGGCGCCACCAGTTCATCGGGTACTACACCTCCGGCCGAGGTGCATTCACCCCAGAAAAAAGACACGCGAAAGTGAGAACAGCAGGCACCGCAATTCAGACACGGACTGGCTTCGGACATGGGCGATAATCAAAGGAGGGATGGGGGCATGGTGTGGCAGACAAGGCCGCTATTCTAGGCTTCGCCTCGGGCTTTGGAAGGGGGGCACAGAGGTATTTTTCAACGGTTGGTCGGATCATGGAAAACACCACCAACCCACTGTGGGACGGGCGATACGACCGGTATATCAGTCACATGAATGTTGAATGTGGCATCGCCATCGCTTGCAAGCCAGCTCCACTGGCGCCATGGGTTGATATCAGCCTTACGAATAATTACAGACAGTTGCACCGGGCCTGACTAGATTGCAGGTTCCGGGGACAGTGATGCCCCAAAAACAATAAAAAGAGACGGACCCATGCAGAACTCGACCCAAGCGGCGAATGCCTGGCGCATTCTGTTCCTGCTGTTCCTGGCCAATCTGTTCAATTTCTTCGATCGCACCATTCCGGCCATCATCATCGAGCCGATCCGTATGGAATGGCACCTCAGCGACTTTCAACTGGGGATCATCGGTACCGCCTTCACCATTGTCTATGCGATTGCCGGGCTGCCGCTGGGGCGGATGGCCGATACCGGCTCGCGCGCCAAGTTGATGGGTTGGGGGCTGGCGGCCTGGAGCGGGCTGACAGCGGTCAATGGGCTGGTGGGCAGTTTCTGGAGTTTCCTGATCGTGCGCATGGGCATCGGTATCGGTGAGGCCAGTTACGCACCTGCCGCCAACTCGCTGATCGGCGACCTGTTCCCGGCCCACCGCCGTGCGCGTGCGATGGGCATTTTCATGCTGGGTCTGCCGTTGGGCCTGCTGCTGGCGTTCTTCACCATCGGCTGGATGGTCAAGGCGTTCGACAGCTGGCGCGCGCCGTTCTTCATCGCGGCGGTGCCGGGGCTGATCCTGGCGGTCTTCATGTTTTTCATCAAGGAACCGAAACGCGGCGCAGCGGAAAGTGTGCAGGTCTCGCAGGAGCGTGTGGACCGGCCGATCCGCCGGGTGCTGGCGGTGCCGACCTTTCTGTGGTTGGTGATGGCGGGGCTGTGTTTCAACTTCGCGACCTATGCCTGCAACTCGTTCCTGGTGCCGATGCTGCAACGCTACTTCCAGATGCCATTGCACGAAGCCGCGGTGGCGACCGGTGTGATTGTTGGTGTGACGGGGCTGTTTGGCCTGACGTTGGGCGGCTGGGTCGCGGACAAGATTCACCAGCGGGTGGCCAATGGGCGGCTGCTGTTTGCGGCGTTCAGCCTGATCGTTTCGACGGTGTGCACCGCGTGGGCGTTGCATGCCGGGCGGATCGAGATCGGGGTGTTCGTGGCGGTGTTCAGTCTGGGCTGGTTGTTTGCCTACAACTTCTACACCTGCGTTTACACGGCCATCCAGGACGTGGTCGAACCACGCCTGCGGGCCACGGCGATGGCGTTGTTCTTTGCCGGGCTGTATTTGCTGGGTGGTGGATTGGGGCCGGTGGTGGTGGGCGGTTTGTCCGATCACTTTGCGCACACGGCGATGCTGGCGGCCGGCGCCGAACAGATGACCGAAGCGTTCAAGGCTGTTGGCCTGCATGACGCGATGTACCTGATTCCGGTAGCGCTGTTCTTTACGATGGTGTTCCTGTTCATGGCGTCGCGGTGTTTTGTGCGGGATGCGAAGCGGATGAAGGAAGGCTTGGTGGCGGTGGTTGAGCCGCAGATCCCGGCGGTCACCGCTTAGAAAAACTGGAATAGAAGACCTGTAGGAGCCGGCTTGCTGGCGATGGACTCGAATACGCCGCGGTGAACCAGTCAGTACGCGTTATCGTTAACGACCATCGCCAGCAAGCCGGCTCCTACAGGGATTGTCTGGTTTATCCGAGACAAAAAAAGGCCCGCATCGCTGCGGGCCTTTTTCATTGCGCGAGGTGGGGCAGGGCGATTAACCCGCCACCAACACCCGAATCGCTTCCAGTCGCAGCGCTGCCTTGTCGAGCATCGCCAGACCTTGTTCACGCTGTTTACGCAGGGCAACCAGTTCGCTGTCGCGTACGGTCGGGTTGACCGCTTGCAACGCGGTCAGGCGGGCCAGTTCTTCATCGGTATCAGCCGCGAGACGACGTTGCGCTTCGGCCACGCGCTCGGCGTGACGCGGGAAGATTTTCTCTTCGCCGGCGTTGATCCGTGGCGTCAGCTGATCGCGCTGGGCCTGGATGAATTTGTTAGCGCTGGCACGCGGCACGCTTTCCAGTTGATCGTTCAGGGTCTCGAACGACACCCGGGCCGACAGGTCGTTGCCATTGGCATCGAGCAGGCAGCGCAACGCAGCCGGCGGCAGGTAACGACCCAGTTGCAGCGAACGCGGTGCAACCACTTCGCTGACGTAGAGCAGTTCCAGCAACACGGTGCCCGGTTTCAGCGCCTTGTTCTTGATCAGCGCCACGGCGGTGTTGCCCATCGAACCGGACAGCACCAGGTCCATGCCACCTTGCACCATCGGGTGTTCCCAGGTGATGAACTGCATGTCTTCGCGAGACAGCGCCTGGTTGCGGTCGTAAGTGATGGTCACGCCTTCGTCGTCGCCCAGCGGGAAGCTGGCGTCGAGCATTTTTTCGCTCGGTTTGAGGATCAGGGCGTTTTCCGAGTGGTCTTCGCTGTCGATGCCAAAGGCGTCGAACAGGGTTTCCATGTAGATCGGCAGCGTGAACTGATCGTCTTGCTCGAGGATGTCCTCGACCAGCGCATCACCTTCGCCAGCGCCGCCGGAATTGAGTTCCAGCAAGCGGTCACGGCCAGTGTGCAGCTCGGCTTCCAGGCGCTCACGCTCGGTGCGAGCCTCGTCGATCAGCGCTTGCCACTCGCCGTCGTCGGCATTTTCCAGCAGCGGCAGCAGGCGCGGGCCGAACTGATGCTGCAAGGCGTTGCCGGTCGGGCAGGTGTTGAGGAAAGCGTTCAACGCTTCGTGGTACCACTGGAACAAGCGCTCTTGCGGGCTGGTTTCGAGGTACGGCACGTGCAGTTCGATGATGTGCTTCTGGCCGATCCGGTCGAGACGACCGATCCGCTGCTCCAGCAGGTCCGGGTGCGACGGCAGATCGAACAGCACCAGGTGGTGCGAGAACTGGAAGTTGCGACCTTCACTGCCGATTTCCGAGCAGATCAGCACTTGCGCGCCAAATTCTTCATCGGCGAAGTAAGCGGCGGCGCGGTCACGCTCAAGGATGTTCATGCCTTCGTGGAACACCGTCGCAGGAATACCGGAACGCACGCGCAGGGCGTCTTCCAGGTCCATGGCGGTTTCGGCGTGGGCGCAGATCACCAGCACTTTGGTGCGCTTGAGCATTTTCAACTGGTCGATCAGCCACTCGACGCGCGGGTCGAATTTCCACCAGCGTTCTTCTTCGTTGGCGTCCGGCTGGGCCTGGAAGCTGACTTCCGGGTACAGCTCGGCGTGATCGCCCAACGGCAGTTCGAGGTATTCGTCGGGGCACGGCAGCGGGTACGGGTGCAGTTTGCGTTCCGGGAAACCCTGCACAGCGGCGCGGGTGTTGCGGAACAGCACGCGGCCAGTGCCGTGGCGGTCGAGCAGTTCACGGACCAGGCGGGCACTGGCTTCGGTGTCGCCATCATTGACGGCGCTCAGCAGCGCTTCGCCTTCGTTGCCGAGGAAACCGTGAATGGTCTTGTGCGCTTCAGGCGACAGGCGCCCCTTGTCGAGCAGCTCCTGAACGGCTTCGGCCACCGGGCGATAGTTCTCGCTCTCGGCACGGAAGGCGTGCAGGTCATGGAAACGGTTCGGGTCGAGCAGGCGAAGACGCGCGAAGTGGCTGTCCTGACCCAGTTGTTCCGGGGTGGCGGTCAGCAGCAATACGCCGGGAATGACTTCGGCCAACTGTTCGACCAGCGAGTACTCAGGGCTGGCCTTGTCTTCGTGCCACACCAGGTGGTGGGCTTCGTCGACGACCATCAAGTCCCAACCGGCGGCGAACAGCGCGTCCTGAGCCTTTTCGTCTTCCACCAGCCATTCCAGGGCGACCAACGCGAGCTGGGTGTCCTCGAACGGGTTGGCGGCATCGCTTTCGATGAAGCGTTCTTCGTCGAACAGTGCGACTTGCAGGTTGAAGCGGCGGCGCATTTCCACCAGCCACTGGTGTTGCAGGTTTTCCGGCACCAGGATCAGCACGCGGTTGGCGCGGCCCGAGAGCAGTTGGCGATGAATCACCAGACCGGCTTCGATGGTTTTGCCCAGGCCCACTTCGTCTGCCAGCAATACCCGCGGCGCAATGCGGTCGGCGACTTCACGGGCGATGTGCAGCTGGTGCGCGATCGGTTGCGCACGCACGCCGCCCAGGCCCCATAGCGAGGATTGCAACTGGCGGCTGGTATGTTCCAGGGTGTTGTAGCGCAGCGAGAACCAGGCCAGCGGGTCGATCTGCCCGGCGAACAAACGGTCGCTGGCCAGTCGGAACTGAATGAAGTTCGACAGCTGGGTTTCCGGCAAGGTGACCACTTCGTTCTGCGCGTTGAGACCGTGGTAGATCAGCAGGCCGTCGATGTCGTCGACTTCCTGTACGGTCAGTTTCCAGCCTTCGAAGTGAATGATTGAATCGCCCGGCGAAAAACGCACGCGGGTGAGGGGCGCATTCCGTAGCGCGTACTGGCGAGTCTCGCCAGTGGCCGGATAGAGCACGGTCAACAAGCGGCCGTCCTGTGCCAGAACGGTGCCTAAACCCAGCTCGGCTTCGCTGTCACTGATCCAGCGTTGCCCCGGTTGATACTGCTGCGCCATGCTGCCTGACTCCCACCTTGAAAAAGCGGGCTATCTTAACGGAATGAGGGCTTCAGGGCCAAAGGACTCTCAGAAAAACTCACAGTCTTACGTTAGTCCACCGCTTGAGACGTGCGCGGGCCGGGGCACTTGTTAGTGCCAATCCGGTCACAGTTTGCGACCGATGGCTCAAGTCGCCATCCCCGCAGCCGACAGCCTGCTGACAGGAGACAAATAATTATGCTGCCACCGATGCTCCCCTTGAGTGCCGTGCCGATCACTTCACAGCACGACCCGATCCGCCAGCGCCCGGATATTCCGCCTGTTGTACCGGTGCAGGAAAGCTCCAACGAAAGCACGATCGACCTGCAACAGCGCGATCCGGAAGAGGCAGCGTTTCAGCTGCGCGAGGAACAGCGCCGCAAGCAGGAAAAGGAACGCCGTCGCCGTGAAGCCGATGAAGATCCTGAAGAGCACCTGGCAATTCCCGGCACGGAGCTCAACGCGGATAACACCGTGCCGGTCGCGCCATTGATGGACGACGAGCCGCGTCAGGGGTTGTGGGTCGACATTCAGATTTAGTCCTTGATGAGGGAAAGTTCGTTGAGGGCGTTGAGCAGTACATCCACTTCTTCTTCGGTATTGAGGTAACTGACGGCAATCCGCGCGATGCTGTCCAGCCCTCGGGCCTGCATATCCAGCGGCGTATAGGCGACGCCATTGGCGCCGATGTTGATCCCTCGTTGCGCCAGCCGCTGCTTCAATTCAACGCTGTCCCAACCCTTGAGCGTGAAGGCGACCAAGCCTGATTGCTGATTCGCCGGCCCCAGGTTGTGTAGCGTCAGCCCGCTGACCGACTCAAGGCGTTCGCGCAGTTGCCCGCTCAAGCCCTCGATCCGCTGGCGAATCCGGGTTGCACCCAAGTGGTTGAACTCCTCCAGCGCATTGGCCAGCCCGGCCAGCAAAGCCACCGACACTTCACTGGTTTCAAACCGCCGCGCATCGTCACGCACCGAGAAACCTTCGCCGTCCCACGGTGCGGAAAGCACGTCCAGATGGCCGGGCACGAGACGTTCGAGAAACCCCGGTTTGATGTACAACAACGCCGTTCCTCGCGGGCCACGGAGGAATTTGCGTCCGGCGCCCTTGAGCACATCGCAGTTCAACGCCTGCACATCGCAGGGCAATTGCCCCAGCGCCTGGCCGGCGTCGATGAAGTAGGGAATGCCGTGCTGGCGCGCCACGGCGCCGATGGCCTCGGCCGGGTTGATCAGGCCGCCGTTGGCCGGCAGCCAGGTCAGCGCGATCAGCTTCACCTTCGGGTCGATCATCTGCTGGAGGGCGGACACGGACACGGCGCCCGTCTCATCGCAGGGAATCACCTCCAGCCGCGCCCCGGCGCTGACGGCCCCGGCGATGCAGGCCAGATTGCCGCCCCATTCATGGCGCCCGACCAAAATCCGCTCGCCGTCCTGCCATGGCCCCAATGCATTGAATGCCATGCCCCAGGCAGCCGAACCGCTGCTGGCGAACGCGATGTTTTCAGTGTTTGCATTGAGCAGCAGGGCCGCCGCACTGCGAGCGCGGGCCTGCACGCTCTGGTCGGCGGCCTCCATGGGGCCGCAGCGGGCTTCGAGTCGCAGTTGCTCGATGATCGCGTCGAGGGTGGCCTGGCTCGGCAACGAGGCGCCGGCGTGGTTGAAGTGAATCACGCTGGCGCACCCCGGCGTCGCCGCTCGCAAACGCTCCACTTCGTCGAGGTTCATGGACGCAGCTCGAAAATCGCGTCGATTTCCACGGCCACGCCGCCGGGCAGGCTCGATACGCCGACAGCCGTGCGCACATGCCGGCCTTTTTCGCCGAGGGCATTGACCAACAGGTTGGACGCGCCATTGGCGACCGCACCTTGACGCGCAAAATCCGCGGCGCTGGCGATGAACACGCCAAGACGGATGATGCGCACCAGTTTCGACAGGTCATCACCGAGCGCATCGCTCAATTGTGCGAGCAGGCCCAGCGCGGCAAGTTCGGCGGCGTTGGCGCCTTCTTCATCGGAGATCGACTCTCCCAATCGGCCGATGAATGCCGGTTTGCCGTCCAGTAACGGAATCTGACCGGAAATGAACAACTGGTTCTGGCTGACCACGTGGTTGACGTAATTGGCGATGGGCTGGCTCGGTGTCGGCAGGCTCAGGCCAAGTTGCTGGACGCGGTGGGCGAGTGAATCGGTCATGGTGAATCCTCCTGAATGAAGGCTTCAGCATGTTGGCGGACGGGGAGTGCGACAAACGGATAGATTTAATCCGACGTATTCAATTGGCTCATGCGTAGATCGAATGTGGGAGCGGGCTTGCTCGCGAAGGCGGTGGGTCAGGCAAAATAAATGGCGACTGACACACCGCCTTCGCGAGCAAGCCCGCTCCCACAATTTTGAACTTCAGTCGCCGTGAGATTTGTGTGCGATGTTGGCCATCTCATTCAGCCATTCACTAAAGCATTGTGCTGCGTGGCTCGGCGGTCGCTCGGGCGTGACCAGCCAATAGCCGATATCGCTAATGAACGGCGGGGTGGAGAAGGCTTCTACCAACGAGCCGTCCTTGAGTCGGCGCTCGATCAAGTGATGACGTCCCATGGCGATGCCTTGGCCGGCCACGGCGGCTTCGACGACGATGTTGTAGTCATGGAGCATGACGCTGGGGCAATGGCTGAGGTCGATGGCGTTGTGCGCGCTCCAGTCGATCCACTCGAACGGCTGGTGCGACTTGGCCATGAGCAGCGGGCCTTGGTCGGTGCCCTTGGCCTTGAACGCCGGGCTGCAGACCGGGGTCAGTGTTTCCACCATAAAGCGCCGGGCCTGGACTTTCGGCCAGCCACCTTTGCCGTAGCGAATGGCCAGGTCGACTTCGCCGCCGCTGACGTCGGCCAGTTGCACCGAGGGCAGGAGTTCGACATGAATGTGCGGGTGGCGCGCGTTGAAACTGGCCAGGCGCGGCGCCAGCCACAGGGTGGCGAACGAGGCGAGCAGGCCGATGCGCAGGGTGCTTTCCTGGTGCTCATTGCCCCGCAGTTCACGGGTGGCCAAGGCGATGGAGGTGAGAGCCGGTTGAATCTGCCGGTAATACGCTTCGCCGGCAGGCGTCAGATCGATGGCCCGGGTGCGGCGGATAAACAGCCGCTGGTTGAGGAACTGTTCCAGTTTCTGCACTTGATGGCTGATTGCACTTTGGGTCACCGACAATTCATCGGCGGCCTTGATGAAACTCAAATGGCGCGCCACGGCCTCGAAGGCGCGCAGGGCCATCAAGGGAGGCAGATCCTGGTGCAGTTCCACGGCGCGGGTCCTTTGGGTCCATCGCAAAGTCGCGATTGTGCGTTGAAAAAACGCCGTGAGCACATATTTTGTTAAGCCGCTGTTACGCAGGCGACTGGTCAGCGCGGGCGCCAGACCGCATTATTGGCGCAATCCTGCCGAGCAATGCGGCAGTTGAACTTCATTTCACGCGATGCACCGAAGACCATGAGCCAAGACGACAAACTGATCGACCTCAATTCCGAACGCGCCAAGCGTGTTCATGACCTCAACGAAAAACGCCTGAATGAAGTGCGGCAGGCATTCGAGCAGGCAATGCCATTGGGCAAAGCGAAGAAGAAGCCAAAGAGCAAACCGAAAAAGCGTTAAACCCCTCGCATCCGTTGATGCAGATCAGTTTTCCCCCTCCTTTGCGCCCAGTCTCGGGCGATATTGATCCCGGTCAATTTCCTCTCCTGCCTGATTGGTTAACTTAGCCCCATCGCAACAGGGCAAGTGCAGGAGGCCAGTCATGTTTTTCGACAACGTGGTGATCGCCGGAGTGCTGACAGTCGGCCTCATGGTTCTGTTTTTCGCAGGGTTTGGATTTTTTATCTGGAAAGATTCGCACAAACGGAAAAAACCGTAGGTCTTTCTGGATGCAATGAGCACGCAAGGCATTTTGGGCA
Source organism: Pseudomonas sp. PDM02 (assembly GCF_014852285.1). NCBI lineage: Bacteria > Pseudomonadati > Pseudomonadota > Gammaproteobacteria > Pseudomonadales > Pseudomonadaceae > Pseudomonas > Pseudomonas sp. PDM02. The sequence continues at coordinate 44,113 of NZ_JACVBL010000013.1, forward strand.
ACTTCGGTTGCCCTTTTTTTTTGCCTGCGAAAATCTGGTGGTTTGTGTGGGTTGGCGGTGGGGGGTTCTGAGTTGGGCAACGGCCTGGGGGTTTCAGGTAGGTTGTTGGGTGGGGGACATATCCGTTTCTGTGGTAACGGCGGCTATCGGTTCCGCTCTTACAGCGGGTCACTTGGAAAAGCCCCAAGTAACCAAGGGCTCTTGCCCCTTTCGTTCGGTGGCTCGCTAATGCTCGCCATACCCTCGCTCCGGTCCTGCTCCGTGGGCCCGCCGCGATCGGCCATCCTTGGCCGTGCGCGGCTAACCCGGCATCCATGCCGGGTTGCCCACTGCGCAGAACCTGCGCTCGGCCTCTCGAGGGGGCGACTACCGCCACAGCCCGCCGAGGCGGCCTGAAAGCCGACCTGGCTCTTTTGATGTCCGCGTTCTCCTTCTCTGCTGCGTTCACTCATTCCGGATATGTACACCGATCCCCTGTAGGAGCCGGCTTGCTGGCGATGGCGTCCGTCCAGCCAATACATACGTTGACTGACCCACCGCTATCGTCGGAACGCCGCCCGCAGCAAGCCGGCTCCTACAGGAGATCGTGGACATACCGAAAACATGTGCATTTCCCCTGTAGGAGCCAGCTTGCTGGCGATGGACGTCAACGTTAACGCGGGCTGTCTGAATGAATGCGGTGTCCAAACGATTTTCGCGAGCAAGCCTCGCTCCTACAGGGAATCGCGTGCGCTTTTGATTTTCACCACTCATCAGGCCGAGCGTTAGCTCGCCTTCCGCTTTTGATCTGAGCGCCCCCTCGAGAGGCCGAGTGGAGGTTCTGCGCAGTGGGCAACCCGGCATGGATGCCGGGTTAGCCGCCCCCGGCCAGGGATGGCCGATGGCGGCGGGCCCACGGAGCAGGACCGGAGCGAGGGCATGCCGAGCCTAGGCGAGGCACCGAACGAAAGGGGCAAGAGCCCTTGGTTACTTGGGGCTCTTCCAAGTGACTCGCCGTAAGGGCGAAACCCAAAGCGGCCGTTACCGCAGAAATGGATATGCACCCCATCCAACGCCGCCCCCTCAACTCGCGTGCTTAGTGGTGTTCACTAAAACAGCAGCAATAAAAAAGGCGCGAACCTCACGGAACGCGCCTTTTTCGTTGCAGCGATGTATCAGCTGGCCAGTGCCTTCGACGCCAGCCAGAACAGGCCGGCCGACAGGCCCACGGTTGCCGGCAGGGTCAGGACCCAGGCCAGCAGGATGGTTTTGACGGTGCCACCTTGCAGGCCGCTTTTGTTGGCGACCATGGTGCCGGCCACGCCCGAGGACAGAACGTGGGTGGTGGACACCGGCAGGCTGAAGATGTTGGCCATGCCGATCAGGCTCGCCGTCGTGATCTGCGCCGACATGCCCTGGGAGTAAGTCATGCCTTGCTTGCCGATCTTCTCGCCGATGGTCAGTACCACGCGTTTCCAGCCAACCATGGTACCCAGGCCCAGCGCCAGTGCGACCGCCAGGATTACCCAGAACGGAGCGTATTCGGTAGTGGTGGTCAGGTCTTTGCGCAGCTTGTCCAGGTCAGCCTTTTCACGGGCCGCGAGGCTTGGCAGTTTGCTGACTTTCTTGGCCGTGTCGTCCAGGCAGAGCAGGTAGCGACGCACTTCGATGCGGCTTTCCGCCGACAGCGAGTGGTAATCGGCCACACCTTTAAGGGTGTCGAGCAGGGCGGAAATGGTCGGTTCGGTCTGTTTCGGGTTGCAGCGGAATTTCTCCGGCAGATCGCCTTCCACGCTTTTGCCCAGTGCCAGGAACTCGCCCAGCGTATCGGCATTGCGTTTGTAGAACTGGCTCAGGTGCAGGGTCGCATCGCGAGTCCGTTCGATCTGGTACGTGGTGCTGCCCAAGTCGAGGACGAACTGCGCCGGCACGATACCGATCAGCACCAGCATGATCAGGCCGATACCTTTCTGACCATCGTTGGAACCGTGCACGAAGCTCACGGCCATGGCCGAGATCACCAGCACCAGGCGGTTCCAGAACGGCGGATGCTTCTTGTCGTCGATCTTGCGGCGCTGTTCCGGCGTCTTGTGCATCTTCGACAGCGGACGCCACCATTTAAGGCCGATCAGAATCAGCGCGGCGACCAGGAAGCCGGCCATTGGCGAGAACACCAGGGAGGCACCGATATCGATCGCCTTCTGCCAGTTCACACCATCGGCCAACGGAATGTCGTTGATCAGGGCGTTGGCCAGGCCGACCCCGAGGATCGAACCGATCAGCGTGTGGGAGCTGGAGGCCGGGATACCGAAGTACCAGGTGCCCAGGTTCCAGGTGATGGCGGCGGCGAGCAACGAGAACACCATGGCCAGCCCGTGACCGGTGTTCACATTGATCAGCAGTTCTACCGGCAGCAGGTGGACGATGGCATACGCCACGCCGACACCGCCCAGCAGCACGCCAAGAAAGTTGAACACACCGGAAAAGAACACGGCCAGATGAGGCGGCATGGCTTTGGTGTAGATAACAGTGGCCACCGCGTTTGCAGTGTCATGAAAGCCGTTGATGAACTCGAAGGCGAGGACAAAGGCGAGGGCGAGCAAGAGGCTCACAAGCACCCAAGCATCCAGTCCGCTGAATAAATCGATCATGAAGGTTTTCTGACCCGGTCATAAGGGGGCGCGATTATGCCAGAAAAGACTGCTAATCGATGCACTAGCTGCTCATCGGTAACATTCTTCAACGAATTAGTTTGCGGAAATAGCCCAGGCGCCGGGTTTTTACCGGGTTTTGCAAGTCGTTGAATTTCTTTGGAAAGCCCGCAGGCACAAGGGTTTCTCTCTTGTAGGCGAGAGACTTGAACGCTTGTGTGAAATATCTGAGAAGAGGGCCAGACATGAGCCATTTGCCTCATCAGATGGATGAGGAGGCCGCTGCCCGCTCGTAGCGGGCGCGAATGGCAACATCATTGCTTCCCGCTTTTAACGGGGGCAGGCGCGGGCCCTTGAAAGGAATCAGGCCGGGGCAATCATGGCTCTTCGGCTTTGAGTTCCTTTTCCATCTTCTGCAATTCCTGGGAAAAAGCCTGATCCTGAACGGTGGCGCGTTTACGCCAGGGTTTGCGTTCCGGTTCGGGCTGAGCGGCGTAGGTGGTGACTTCCCCGCCGTAAACTTCCTTGTAACGTTGTTCCTGGCGCTCAAGTTCCGCGCGCAGTTCGTCTTTCGTCACAGTGCTACCTGTATGGGTTGAGATTAATTCTGGTAAATCGCGCTGCAGCAAATGCATTGACCACGCTCGCCGAAAGGACAATGCCCGCAAAGGCATCGTTTTACGACACGGCAATCAATACTTCCATGTTGCAGGCGGCCACGGCACCAGAGCAAAACGGCTGACGTAGCATCAGTTTCCTGTTTCAGCGAGCGCGCTGGCGGAGCATATGAAATGAACGACAGGCACTTGCTGCGGGCAGCCGCGATGGAACATCGTGCTGCCGGGTGACGCAATCGGCAAGTAAAAACCGAGGGGTCACTGAATTGCATTATAGCGGTCGATTTGCAGAACACTATCGCCAAGGAGTTAAAAATGAATGGCAATGTGTGATTGTTTTGTTACTTGAAAGTTTTGTGGTCACTTAGCAGTGATGTCTTTCTGGCGTCATTAAGCCGAACAAGTTAAAGCTTATATGGGGTGCTTTAACGGCGGGTTCAAGCAAAGGTAAAACATGTAATAGAGGGCGAGCCGAAACCTGCACAGCGTCTGTCGCGTCCATAGGGCTGATTGCGATTATCGGTCGGCCGTTCGATAATCGCCCGATCTTGGCTGCCTGTGGCTTGTGCGCCGAACCCGGCGCCGCATGTAATAGCCTTCGCCGATCCGTGTGGGAAAAGGACCTGATATGAACGAGCAAATGCGCAATTCCTTCGCTTCAGTAGCGCCGCCGATAGTCGCGTCGCCCGCCAAGCGGATCCAGGCCCTGACCGGCGACCCGGATTTCATGACGTCCCTGGCCCGTGGCCTGGCCGTGGTGCAAGCGTTCCAGGAGCGCAAACGGCATTTGACCATCGCCCAGATCAGTCACCGCACGGAAATTCCCCGCGCCGCTGTGCGACGTTGCCTGCACACCCTGATCAAACTCGGCTACGCCACCACCGACGGTCGCACCTATTCGCTGCTGCCCAAAGTGCTGACCCTCGGCCATGCCTATCTGTCCTCGACCCCGTTGGCGGTGTCGGCCCAGCCTTACCTCGACCGCATGAGCGAGCAACTTCATGAGGCCTGCAACATGGCCACGCTGGAAGGCGACGACATTTTGTACATCGCCCGCTCGGCGACCACTCAGCGTCTGATCTCGGTGGACCTGTCGGTGGGCGGACGCTTGCCCGCCTATTGCACCTCCATGGGCAGGATTCTTCTCGCGGCACTGGACGACACGTCGCTGCGCGAATACCTCGACCATGCCGACCTGCAAGCCAAGACCAGTCGCACTCTGCATACCCCCGAAGCGTTGCTCGAGTGCCTGCAGGAAGTACGGCAACAAGGCTGGTGCATCGTCGATCAGGAACTGGAACAAGGCCTGCGCTCGATTGCCGTTCCGGTGTACGACGCTTCCGGGCAAGTGGTGGCGGCGCTCAACGTCAGCACGCACGCCGGCCGGGTCAGCCGCAACGAGCTGGAGCAACGGTTCCTGCCGGGTCTGCTGGCGGCCAGCCGCAACCTCAGCGCCCAGTTGTTTGCCTAAGCTGTTCGGTAATCGCCCAGACTCGCGTTTAACGAATTGACGCACTTTCCCCAGGATCACTAATGTCGCGGCAGCGCCAGCCTAGGCTGGCACCTGTCCGACTGCGTTCTTGCGTGGAATAAAAATAATGAACCAGCCTCAGTCTGCTGTAGGAAACTGCCTCGACGTGCAGTCCTTCATCAATGCTCAACCCATTTCGCGCTACCAGTGGCGAGTGGTGATCCTGTGTTTCCTGATTGTCTTCCTCGATGGCCTCGACACCGCGGCCATGGGCTTCATCGCGCCAGCACTGTCCCAGGACTGGGGCATCGATCGCGCCAGCCTCGGTCCGGTGATGAGTGCGGCGTTGATCGGCATGGTCTTCGGCGCACTGGGTTCCGGCCCGTTGGCTGACCGCTTTGGGCGAAAAGTCGTACTGGTGGGCGCCGTGTTGTTGTTCGGCGCCTTCAGCCTGGCGTCGGCTTACAGCACCAATGTCGATCAATTGCTGGTGCTGCGCTTCCTGACCGGCCTGGGCCTCGGTGCCGGTATGCCGAACGCCACGACGTTGCTGTCGGAATACACCCCGGAGCGCAAAAAATCCCTGCTGGTGACCAGCATGTTCTGCGGCTTCAACCTCGGCATGGCCGGTGGCGGGTTTATTTCGGCCAAGCTGATTCCGGCGTTCGGCTGGCACAGCCTGTTGCTGATCGGCGGAATTCTGCCGCTGATCCTCACCGTCGTTTTGCTGCTCTGGCTGCCGGAATCGGCGCGTTACCTGGTTGTGCGCAATCGCGGCACCGACAAGGTACGCAAGGCGCTGGCGCCGATCGATCCGAGCGTTGTCGCTCAGGCATCCAGCTTCAGTGTGCCGGAACAGAAAACCGTGAAGGCGCGCAACGTGTTTGCGGTGATCTTCTCCGGCACTTACAGCACCGGCACCTTGTTGTTGTGGCTGACCTACTTCATGGGCCTGGTGATCGTTTACCTGCTGACCAGTTGGCTGCCGACGCTGATGCGTGACAGTGGCGCGAGCATGGAGCAAGCGGCGTTCATCGGCGCGCTGTTCCAGTTCGGCGGTGTGTTGAGCGCCGTGGGCGTGGGCTGGGCGATGGATCGGTTCAATCCGCACAAAGTCATCGGCACTTTCTACCTGCTGGCGGGGGTGTTTGCCTACGCAGTAGGGCAGAGCCTGGGCAACATCACGCTGTTGGCAACCCTGGTGCTGGTGGCGGGGATGTGTGTCAACGGCGCGCAATCGGCGATGCCTTCTTTGGCGGCGCGGTTTTATCCGACTCAAGGGCGGGCGACGGGTGTGTCGTGGATGCTCGGGATTGGCCGCTTTGGCGCGATCCTCGGGGCGTGGATGGGCGCGACGTTGCTGGGGTTGGGCTGGAACTTTGAACAAGTGCTGACGGCGCTGGTGATTCCGGCGGCGTTGGCGACGACGGCGGTGGTGATCAAGGGCATGGTCAGCCATGCGGATGCGACCTGAGTCCGGGTTTCAGAATCTTCAGTGGGTTTGATGGCCTCTTCGCGGGCAAGCCTCGCTCCTACGGGTAATCACTGAACCTGTAGGAGCGAGGCTTGCCCGCGAAGCTTTTTGGGATCGGTAGCCAAACAACAATCTGTTCGATAAACGAACACTCAGTCGATTATCGGATTGTTTGGCGATTTTATGGGGCTTACTCTCTAGTCATTCCGGCGCGCGCATCGCGCCTTTTTCTACCACTGTCGGTTCATAACAAAACGGGAGCCTGCCCCATGGCTGAAATCCTTTCGCTGCACGACGCGGTGAAGCAATTCGTTAACGACGGCGATACCGTTGCGCTCGAAGGCTTCACTCACCTGATCCCTACGGCGGCGGGTCATGAAATCATTCGTCAGGGCAAGAAAGATCTGACGCTGGTACGTATGACACCTGACCTGATCTACGACCAATTGATCGGCGCCGGTTGTGCTCGCAAGCTGATTTTCTCCTGGGGCGGCAACCCGGGCGTGGGTTCGCTGCACCGTCTGCGTGATGCGGTCGAGAAGCAGTGGCCGCACCCGCTGGAAATCGAAGAACACAGCCACGCCGACCTGGCGAACGCCTACGTCGCTGGCGCCTCCGGCCTGCCGTTCGCGGTGCTGCGTGCCTACGCCGGTTCCGACCTGCCGAAGGTCAACCCGCTGATCAAATCCGTTACCTGCCCGTTCACCGGCGAAGTGTTGGCCGCCGTGCCTTCGGTACGCCCGGACATCACCGTGATCCACGCGCAGAAGGCCGACCGTAAAGGCAACGTGCTGCTCTGGGGCATCCTCGGTGTACAGAAAGAAGCCGCACTGGCCGCCAAGCGCTGCATCGTCACCGTTGAAGAAATCGTCGACGACCTCAACGCACCGATGAACTCCTGCGTGCTGCCGACCTGGGCGTTGAGCGCTGTCTGCCATGTTCCCGGCGGTGCGCATCCTTCCTACGCCCACGGCTACAACGAGCGTGACAACCGTTTCTATCAGGCCTGGGACCCGATTGCCCGCGACCGTGAAACCTTCACCGCGTGGATCAACGAGTACATCCATGGCTGCGCTGACTTCAGCGAGTTCCAGGCCAAGCTGGCCGCTGCTTCGGAGGCGAAGTAATGACTTACACCACCAATGAAATGATGACCGTTGCCGCCGCTCGCCGACTGAAGAATGGTTCGGTGTGCTTCGTTGGCATCGGCCTGCCGTCGAAAGCGGCCAACCTGGCGCGGCTGACGTCCTCGCCCGACGTAGTCCTGATCTATGAATCGGGTCCGATCGGTGCCAAGCCGAGTGTATTGCCGCTGTCGATTGGTGACGGTGAACTGGCGGAAACCGCTGACACCGTCGTCCCGACCGGTGAGATTTTTCGCTACTGGTTGCAGGGCGGGCGCATCGACGTCGGTTTTCTCGGCGCCGCGCAAGTCGACCGCTTCGGCAACATCAACACCACGGTGGTCGGCGATTATCACGCACCGAAAGTCCGTCTGCCGGGCGCCGGTGGCGCGCCGGAAATCGCCGGTTCGGCCAAAAGCGTGTTGATCATCCTTAAACAGTCGTCGCGTTCCTTCGTCGACAAGCTCGACTTCATCACCTCGGTCGGCCATGGCGAGGGCGGCGACTCGCGCAAGCGTCTGGGTCTGCCGGGCGCCGGTCCGGTCGGCATTATTACCGACCTGTGCATCATGGAACCGGAAGCGGGCACCCATGAATTCGTGGTCACGGCGTTGCACCCTGGCGTGACCCGCGAGCAAGTGGTTGCGGCCACCGGTTGGGCGATTCGTTTCGCTGACACTGTTGAACACACCGCCGAGCCGACCGAGGTTGAACTCAAGGCACTCAGGGATCTGGAAGCCCGCACCGCCGCCGCCCACGGCCAAGCACCCGGAGAAGCGTGATGCGTGACGTTTATATCTGCGACGCGATTCGCACCCCCATCGGCCGTTTCGGCGGTGGCCTGTCGGCGGTTCGCGCCGACGACCTGGCCGCCGTGCCGATCAAGGCCTTGATGGAGCGCAACCTTTCGGTGGACTGGAACGCCGTGGACGAGGTGTTCCTCGGCTGCGCCAACCAGGCCGGTGAAGACAATCGCAACGTGGCGCGCATGGCGCTGCTGTTGGCGGGCCTGCCGGAAACCATTCCGGGCGTGACCCTCAATCGCCTCTGCGCTTCGGGCATGGATGCCATCGGCACCGCGTTCCGCGCCATCGCCAGCGGTGAAATGGAACTGGCGATTGCCGGCGGCGTCGAGTCGATGTCCCGCGCACCGTTCGTGATGGGCAAGGCCGATGCGGCGTTCTCGCGCAACATGAAGCTGGAAGACACCACCATCGGCTGGCGTTTCATCAACCCGTTGATGAAAGCGCAATACGGTGTCGATGCGATGCCGCAGACCGCCGACAACGTGGCCGACGATTACGAAGTGTCCCGCGAGGATCAGGACGCGTTTGCCCTGCGCAGTCAGCAGCGGACTGCCGCCGCGCAAGCTGCAGGATTTTTCGCGGAAGAAATCGTTGAAGTGCGGATTGCCCACAAGAAGGGTGAAACCGTCGTCAGCCAGGACGAACATCCTCGCGCCGACACTACGCTGGAAACCCTGGCCAAACTGAAACCGGTCAACGGTCCCGACAAAACCGTCACTGCCGGCAATGCGTCGGGTGTGAACGACGGCGCGGCCGCACTGATTCTGGCCTCGGCCGAAGCCGTGAAGAAACACGGTTTGACCGCTCGCGCCAAAGTGCTGGGCATGTCCAGCGCCGGTGTCGCACCGCGTGTCATGGGCATCGGCCCGGTGCCGGCAGTGCGCAAGCTGACCGAACGCCTCGGCCTGGCGGTCAGCGATTTCGATGTGATCGAACTCAACGAAGCCTTCGCCAGCCAAGGCTTGGCGGTGTTGCGTGAACTGGGCCTGGCGGACGACGCGGCGCAGGTCAACCCGAACGGTGGCGCCATTGCCCTGGGCCATCCACTGGGCATGAGCGGTGCGCGCCTGGTGTTGACGGCGTTGCATCAGCTGGAAAAAACCGGTGGCAAGAAAGGTCTGGCGACCATGTGCGTCGGTGTTGGCCAGGGTCTGGCCTTGGCCATCGAACGGGTCTGACCCACAGCAGTGACAATAAGAACTGAGGAAAGCGAAATGACTGACAAGCCTGGTTACCGTCGCCCGCAGGAAGGCACCCAGCCGGAGTACCTGCACCCGACGTATCAATCCACCAACCGTCGCTCACCGTCGAAGCCGTTGGTGTTTTTGCCTCATTCGTTGTCGGAAATTACCGGTCCGACCATCGGCGCCGAACGCGTCAACGAGAAGGACAATGACCTGACGGCCCAGCACAAGGGCGAGCCGCTGGGCGAGCGCATCATCATTCACGGCCGCGTGCTGGATGAAAACGGTCTGCCGGTGCCGGGGATTCTGGTGGAGATCTGGCAGGCCAACGCCGCCGGTCGCTACAACCATGCCCGCGACCTGCACGACGCGCCGCTGGACCCGAACTTTACCGGTACCGGCCGCACCGTGACCGACGCCGATGGCTGGTATCAATTCCAGACCATCAAGCCCGGCGCTTACCCGTGGGGCAACCACCACAATGCCTGGCGTCCGGCGCACATCCATTTCTCGCTGTTCGGGCCGAGCATCCTGACGCGCCTCGTCACCCAGATGTATTTCCCCGGCGACCCGTTGCTGGCGTACGACCCGATCTACAACTGCGTGCCCGATACCAGCGCCAAAGAGCGCTTGATCGCCAGTTTCGACCTGGAAAAAACCATCCCTTCCTATGCCCTCGGTTACCGCTGGGACATCGTATTGCGCGGCCGCGACGCCACGCCGATGGAGAAATAAGATGACGCTGACTGCGACCACGTCCCACACCGTCGGGCCGTATTACCACATCGGCCTGACCTGGCTGAACCGCGAAAACCTGACCGTCGAACAAACCCTGGGCGAGCGCGTGGCGATCACCGGGCAAGTCATCGACGGCAACGGTGACATCGTCAACGATGCGATGCTGGAAGTCTGGCAGGCCAACGCCGCCGGCAAGTACGACCATCCCGAAGACGATCAGGCCAAACCGCTGGACCCGAACTTCGAAGGCTTTGGCCGGATCCCGGTGGATGCCGAAGGGCGCTTCCGCTTCACCACGATCAAACCGGGCACAGTGGAAGGCCTGAAAGGTTCGACCCAGGCGCCACACCTGGTGGTGCTGGTGTTTGCTCGCGGGCTGGTGAAGCACTTGCTGACGCGGATCTACTTTGATGGCGAACCGGCCAACGTCGCCGACCCGTTGTTGGAGTGCGTGCCAGCCGAACGCCGCAATACCTTGCTGGCGAAGCAGGATGCGACCGGTGTTTACCAGTGGAATGTGATTCTGCAAGGCACGGACGCGGAGACGGTGTTCTTCGATTATTGAGTTGGCTTGAGATCATTCGCGGGCAAGCCTCGCTCCTACAGGTTTTGATTTGGTCATCACATTTTGTGAGCGGCACTAAACCTGTAGGAGCGAGGCTTGCCCGCGAAGGCGTCCATAAGTACGCCACCAAATGTTCGTGTGGAACGGGACTGTTGCAAAGTGTGTCTAGACTCTCACTGTCCCCATTGAGTGAAAAACAATGACAACGCCAATCGCTTCAACCGCGCTATACACCGGCGAAGAGCGCAGCAAACGGATCTTCGCGATTGTCGGCGCCTCGTCCGGCAACCTCGTCGAATGGTTCGACTTCTACGTCTACGCCTTTTGCGCGATCTATTTCGCCCCTGCCTTTTTCCCGTCCGACAACCCCACGGTGCAGTTGGTCAACACCGCGGGCGTGTTTGCCGCCGGGTTCCTGATGCGCCCGATTGGCGGCTGGATTTTCGGTCGCGTCGCGGACAAGCACGGGCGCAAGAATTCGATGCTGATATCGATTCTGATGATGTGCTTCGGTTCGTTGCTCATCGCCTGCCTGCCGACCTACAAGGACATCGGCGTCTGGGCGCCGATCATGCTGCTGTTCGCCCGTTTGCTCCAGGGCCTGTCGGTGGGCGGCGAATACGGCACCACCGCCACCTACATGAGCGAAGTCGCCCTCAAGGGCCAGCGCGGTTTCTTCGCCTCGTTCCAGTACGTGACTTTGATTGGCGGGCAACTGCTGGCGGTGTCGCTGGTGGTGGTGCTGCAACAGTTCCTCACCGAGGATGACCTGCGTGCCTACGGCTGGCGGATTCCGTTCGTGGTCGGTGCCATGGCGGCATTGGTTTCGCTGTACCTGCGTCGTTCGCTGAAAGAAACCACCAGCAAGGAAATGCGCGAGAACAAGGACGCCGGCAGCATCCGCGCGCTGTTCCGCGACCATAAGGCCGCGTTCATTACCGTGCTCGGTTACACCGCCGGCGGCTCGCTGATTTTCTACACCTTTACCACGTACATGCAGAAGTACCTGGTGAACACCGCCGGCATGCATGCCAAGACCGCCAGCTACATCATGACCGGCGCTCTGTTCCTTTATATGTGCATGCAGCCGATCTTCGGCATGCTCTCGGACAGGATCGGCCGCCGGAGCTCGATGCTGTGGTTTGGCGCACTCGGCACGCTGTGCACCGTGCCGATTCTGCTCAGCCTGAAAAGCGTCACCAGTCCGTTCCTGGCCTTCGTGCTCATTACCCTGGCGCTGGCGATTGTCAGTTTCTACACCTCGATCAGCGGTCTGGTAAAAGCCGAAATGTTCCCGCCTGAGGTGCGTGCATTGGGTGTTGGCCTGGCTTACGCGGTGGCGAATGCAATATTCGGTGGTTCAGCGGAGTATGTAGCCTTGAGCCTCAAAGCGGTCGGCATGGAAAACTCCTTCTACTGGTACGTGACGTTGATGATGGCGATAGCGTTCCTGTTCAGCCTGCGTCTGCCCAAACATGCGAAGTATCTAGAAAACGACCTTTGATCCACACCCGCGGGCCCAAGCGGCCCGCGCCTCCAGGGACTGTTTATGAACCAGCGACCGGGCAATCAATTGTTCGATGCCTATTTCACTGCGCGCGATATGCGCGAGGTGTTTTGCGATCAGGGCCGGGTTCAGGCCATGCTCGATTTCGAAGCGGCGCTGGCCCGCGCCGAGGCGCATCTCGGGTTGATTCCGCAGGCGGCAGTGGCGCCTATCGAAGCGGCCTGCCGCGCCGGGCACTACGATTTCGCCGTCCTCGGCGAGGCGATTGCCACGGCTGGCAATTCGGCGATTCCGCTGGTGAAAGCGTTGGGCAAACAGATCGCGACCACCGATGCCGAAGCCGAGCGCTATGTGCATCTGGGCGCCACCAGCCAGGACGTGATGGACACCGGTCTGGTGCTGCAATTGCGCCGGGCGCTGGAACTGATTGAGAGCGATCTGGCGCAACTGGGCGAAACCCTTTCAACGCAAGCCCAGCGTTATGTCGCCACGCCGCTGGCCGGTCGCACCTGGTTGCAGCACGCAACGCCGGTCACCTTGGGCATGAAGATCGCCGGTTGGCTGGGCGCCGTTACCCGCAGCCGTCAACGCCTGCAAGAACTCAAACCGCGCCTGCTGGTGCTGCAATTCGGCGGCGCCTCCGGGACCCTCGCGGCCCTCGGTGCGCAAGCGCTGCCGATTGCCGACGCGCTGGCCACGGAGCTGCACCTGACGTTGCCCGACCAACCGTGGCACACCCAACGCGACCGCCTGGTGGAGTTCGGTTCGGTGCTGGGATTGATCGCCGGCAGCCTCGGCAAGCTCGGTCGCGACATCAGCTTGTTGATGCAGACTGAAGCGGGCGAAGTGTTCGAACCCTCGGCGCCGGGCAAGGGCGGTTCGTCGACCATGCCGCACAAACGCAACCCGGTGGGCGCCGCCGTGCTGATCGGCGCTGCAACACGGGTTCCCGGTCTGCTCTCGACCCTGTTCAGTGCGATGCCGCAAGAGCACGAGCGCAGCCTCGGCCTGTGGCATGCCGAGTGGGAAACCCTGCCGGAGATTTGTTGCCTGGTGTCCGGCAGCCTCAAGCAGGCATTGCTGGTGGCAGACGGACTGGAAGTGGACGCCGAGCGCATGGCCCGCAACCTCGACCTGACCCAAGGCCTGGTGCTGGCCGAAGCGGTGAGCATTGTTCTCGCGCAACGGGTCGGCCGCGACACCGCGCATCATTTACTGGAGCAGTGCTGCAAGCGCGCCGTGGCCGAGCAACGGCATTTGCGCGCGGTGCTGGGCGACGAGCCGCACGTGACCGCCGAGCTCTCGGCCGCTGAACTCGATCATCTGCTGGACCCCGCTCACTACCTCGGACAGGCCCGTACCTGGGTCGAGCGAGCGGTGGCTGAACATTCTGCGTTAACTGCCTGAAGGAGACTGCTGTGGCTTTCGTACAACTCGCCGAGGGCGAACTGCACTACCAAATTGAAGGGCCGCACTTCGATGGCCCGGTCGATGCGCCGGTGCTGGTGCTGTCCAACTCGCTGGGCACCGACCTGCACATGTGGGACGCGCAAATTGCCGCGTTCACCGAGCATTTCCGGGTGCTGCGTTTCGATACCCGTGGCCACGGCAAATCCCTGGTCACGCCGGGGCCTTACAGCATCGAGCAACTGGGCCGAGACGTGCTGGCGCTGCTGGACGCGTTGCACATTGAGAAGGCGCATTTCTGCGGCTTGTCGATGGGCGGCTTGATTGGCCAGTGGCTGGGCATCAATGCCGGTGATCGATTGAACAAACTGGTGGTGTGCAACACCGCCGCGAAAATCGGCGACCCGTCGATCTGGAACCCGCGCATCGAAACCGTGCTGCGTGACGGCGCGGCGGCCATGGTTGCCCTGCGTGATGCGTCGATTGCGCGCTGGTTTACCCCGGACTTTTCCGAGGCCAATCCGGCGGCGGCGAAACGGATTACCGACATGCTCGCGGCCACTTCACCGCAAGGCTACGCAGCCAATTGCGCTGCCGTGCGCGATGCCGATTTCCGTGATCAGCTGTCCTTGATCAAAGTGCCGCTGCTGGTGATCGCCGGCACCGAAGACGCGGTCACGCCGCCGTCCGGTGGGCACTTCATCCAGGAACATGTGGCGGGTGCCGAGTACGCCGAGTTCTACGCGGCGCACCTGTCCAACGTGCAGGCCGGCGATGCGTTCAGTGATCGCGTTCTCGCTTTTTTGCTGGGTCATTGAGGGGAACATCCGTGGACGAGAAACAACGTTACGACGAGGGCATGAACGTCCGCCGTGCAGTCCTCGGCGACGCCCATGTCGACCGCAGCCTGAACGCGCTGACCGAGTTCAATTCGGAGTTTCAGGAGATGATCACCCGCCACGCGTGGGGCGACATCTGGACCCGACCTGGCCTGCCACGCCACACTCGCAGCCTGATCACCATCGCCATGTTGATCGGCATGAACCGTGAGGGCGAGCTCAAACTGCACCTGCGTGCCGCCGCCAACAATGGCGTGACCCGTGGCGAGATCAAGGAAGTGATCATGCAGAGCGCCATCTACTGCGGCATCCCGGCGGCGAATGCGACGTTTCATTTGGCCGAGTCGGTTTGGGACGAGTTGGGCGTCGAGTCCCGGGAATAATGTTCGCGATTTGCGGTGCATGAATTGACGCTTTCGCGGGCAAGCCTCGCTCCTACAGGATTATCACAACCTCTGTAGGAGCGAGGCTTGCCCGCGAAGGCAATGTCATGCGTTACACCGTCGCGACGATGAATATGCGCTTGAACGGAAACAGCGTTCGCCCGTCGCTCTCCGGCGGGTAATGCGCGTGTATGCGCATCAGGTAGTGGTAGATGAAGCGCGCCTGTTCGTCGGGCTTGAGTGCCTGCATCACTGGTCGCAGCGCCGAGACCTTGACCCAGTCATAGATCGGCGATTGGCCGCAGACCACCTGCAATTGCTCGGTCTCCCAGATGTCCAGGGTTTCGCAAATCGGGGCGAGCAGGCGGTAGTAATCCTCCAGCGACAAGAGCGTTCGTGCGGCCATGGTCTCGCGCAGTTGCGCCGTGCCTAACGGTTGACCACAAGCCCCCGCGTCTTCCAGCGTGTCGAGCACCAACCGATACCACAACGCATCCCGCCAGTCGGGCATGTGCGCTGCCAGGCAACCGCCTGGGTTGAGCTGCCCGAGCAGTCGCGGCAGCAGTTGATGGTGATCCTTGATGAAGTGCAAAACGGCGGCGGCGAACAGCAGGTCTGCTGGCTGTTCGGGCTGCCAGTCGAGCAGGTCACACTGTTTCCACACCGCCTTGATGGGCAGACGGCGGGCTTCGTCGAGCATTTGTCCGGAGCTGTCGATGCCCTGCAACTGCGCGCGAGGCCAACGCTTGGCCAGCAGTTGCGTGGCGATGCCGGTGCCGCACCCCAAGTCATAAATACGTTGGGGCGATTTGAGTTCGACACGACCGAGCAATTCATTGACCGGTCGTTGCCTGAGGCGCGAAAACTGCTGGTACGCCTTGGCGTCCCAGTGCGTGCAGGCGCTCCCTGCCTTATCAAGTTTGACGCTCATGAGGTGGCCCTCTCTGGCGGTTACAGTTGTCTTCCGATGACGTTCAGGGTTTTCAGGACAACAGCCACACCTTTGCGTGTGTCCGGCTCGTTCAGCAGTTTGATCAAGGCGTAGACCCCCGGTGGTTCCGGGGCGGCGGCGACTTCGGCGTGGGCCATGCGCACGGCGTTACTGACGGTCCAGGTGGCCGCCGTAGCGTTTTCGAACAACCGCGCCAGTTTTTCCACCATGGCCGCGTCCAGCAGGTCGACCATGTCCGAGGTCAACGAGAGCAAATCGACGAGGTTATCCAGTCGCCCTCCATCGATCAGTGGTTGCAGTTTTGCCATCAAGGCATCGTGTCCCTCCGACCTGTCGGCCGTGCCGATGGCGAGGGTTTCATCTGTCAGGTTTGTCATTGTGTTTGTCTCCCTGAACCCGTCACAGCATGCCCCGGGCAACCGCCCAGTACAGGCCATGATTGAAGCCGTGTCTGAGCAGGCCACCGAGTTTGGTCGGTGGAGTTGGCAGAACGTCGCGCATGTAGTTGTACCAAAGCGGCATGCCGGCATAGAGGCCCATTTGCGCGACGGCCTGGACCCGTCCGTCGTAGACATCGATGGGACCACCAAGACGGATTTCAGCGGCAATGTTGTTGGCGATCACCGGTGCCTGGTTATGGCACGCGCCACCGGCCTTGCTCACCGGCAGATCGCAGGTGTCGCCGATCACGTAGACGCCTTCCAGACCATAGACTTGTAGGGTTTCATGGTGGGTGGGCAGCCAGCCTTCGTTATTGGGCGCTTGTGACGCTCCGGACTCCAGCACGGCATCCACGGCGCTGATCGGCGGCGTTGCCATCAGGATGTCATAGGGCTGCGAGTCGCCTTCTGCGGAGTAGGCAATTTTGCTGTCGGGATCGACACGGTCCAGGGTGAACCCACGCTGAAAACGGATGTTTTTCTGCTCGAAAATACTCGGCAGAATTTCCCCTGTCGGTCGTTGCAGGAACAGGCAATTACGCAGGAGTTGGGCCGTGGTCGGGTAGGTGTAGACGATTTCCACTTTGTCTCGCACACCCCGACGCCGCAAATAATCATCAAGCATCAAGGTGGTTTCGACGGGTGCGATGCCGCATTGATGCGGCACGTTGGGCGTTTGCGGGAAGGACACGGTTATGAAGATCCGGCCTTTTTCGATGGTGCTCAGCTTCTGCGCCAGTTGCCGGGCCGGGTCGTATTGATAGAAGTGGTCGCCGCCTTCTTTCAAACCTTCGATGCGTTCCGGGGCGGGCACGCAACCGGTGGCGATGACCAGAAAATCGTAGTCGTAGACTTTGCCGCTGCGGGTCTTGAGGCATTGCCCCGCGAAATTGAAACGCGTCACTTCTTCAACGTTGAAGGTGATTTCCGGGCGCAGCAATGAGCGTTCCGGGCGCTTGAGTTCTTCCTGAAAAAACAGGTTGAACGCCACGTACATGAACGCAGGTTTGTAGTAGTGATCGGGGGAGTTGGACAGCAGGGTAATCAGGACTTCGCCGCGCAGGATTTCTGGATACAGCTTGTTGACCAGTTGATTGGCCAGCATTGTTCCACCGACGCCGCCACCTACGATAACTATTCGCTTGCTCATACCTGACCTCCGTGGTCATGGCAGCTTCGCGTACAGCATCCGGAGATAACGGAAGAAAATGGGGGCTCCTACATCAGGCTGGAGAACTTGAACGTCTTGATGACTGTATCTGCGGTTCAATAATTCGCCAGTCATCGCGACCAGTGGTCAGCGCCAGCGTTTCCCGCAAGGAGTCAACGCTGGCGCTGAGGCTTACAACAAACTGATCGGGTAGCTGATGATCAACCGGTTCTCGTCGAACTCGTTGTTGCTGTAATCGCGGCGCATGGTCGAGTTGCGCCATTTGACGTTCAGGTCCTTCAGCGCGCCGCTCTGCACGGTGTAGCCCAGTTCACTTTCGCGGCCCCATTCCTTGCCGTCGGTGATGGTGCCGGTGTGCACGTTTTCGCCGCTGATGTAGCGGTTCATCAGGGTCAGGCCTGGTACGCCGAGCGCAACGAAGTTGTAGTCGTGACGCACCTGCCAGGATTTTTCCCGCGCGTTGTCATAGCTGGAGTTGTAGCTGTCGTTGGCCAGGGTGCCGCCGCTGGTGCCGTTGACCCGCATCCAGGCGCTGTCGCCGGTGAGTTTTTGCAGGCCGACATAGAAAGTGTTGCCACCGTACTTCGCGGAGAACATCCCCGACCAGGTCTTGTTGTCCAGATCACCGGCACGGGCGCTGCCGTCTTCTTTGCCATAGAAGAAACCGAGGTTGGCGCCCAGGGTCCAGTCGCCGATGGGTTGGCTGTGGGTCAGGTTGACGAATTGCTGGCTGTAGATGTCTTTGAGTTCGGCGTTCCACAGGCCGATCTGGGTGCGCTTCTCGTTGAACAGGTATTCGCCGCCCTGGAAGTTGAAGCGGTCGGAGGTGAACGCCGCTTTGCCGGTCATCGACATGTCGTTCATGCTGCTGTCGTCACGCGGGCTGTTCTGGCGGAACTGGCCGCCGTAGAGCGTCAGGCCGTTGATTTCCTTTGAGGTGATCTGACCGCCACGGAAGGTTTGTGGCAGCGAGCGGCCATCGTCCGAACGCAGGATCGGCAGCACCGGCATCCATTCGCCGACCTTCACTTCGGTCTGCGACAGCTTGGCCTTGAACGCCACGTTGGTGCGACCGAAGTTGTCCGCCGGGCGACCATCGTGGTCCAGCGGCAGCAACTGCGTACCGCCGGTGCCTTTACCGCCGTCGAGTTTTACCGAGTACAGCCCCAGCACATCCATGCCGAAGCCGACGGTGCCTTGGGTGAACCCGGATTTGGCGTCGAGGATGAAACTTTGCGTCCACTCTTCAGCCTTGCCCTGTGCCTTGGTCGGGTTGGTGAAGTTGCGGTTGATGTAGAAGTTGCGCAGGTTCAGGTTGACCTTGGCCCCTTCGACAAAACCCGCCTCTTCGGCCGTGGCGGGCAGGGCGGCGCCGGCCAGTGCGAGAGCGATCAGGCTGGGAACGAAATAAGTGGAAGGCGTCATGGGCTCGGTCTCTCTAATTCTTGGAGATGAAACGGGGCGATGCCGCAACCGTCGGGTTGCAGACAAAAAGATTCGAATTCAAATGAAACGGGGCGAGATCAGCCGGACAGGGCGGGGCGCGGGGGCATGGTGTCGAACCTGTTGTTATTGGTTTTGTGTGGCGAATGGTGCGGGGAATGAACTGGATGGTTCAATTGGTAAAAGCGGGTTTTGGGCGATTATCGAACGCAAGATGACCGATTTCTGTGTTGTCTGTTCCGGCCCCTTCGCGGGCAAGCCTCGCTCCTACGGGTTAGCGGGGTTCACACATTTTGTGATCGACACGCAACCTGTAGGAGCGAGGCTTGCCCGCGAAGGGGCCTGCATTGCCAACAAACCTTTTCCAGCAGCCAACAAAAAGCCCACCAAACGGTGGGCTTCGTGTTTACAGCAACTCGATCAGAACAACTTCAGCTTCGGCGCTTCTTCTTTCAGCGGCTCGACTTTCGCAGTCTGCTCGTTCCAGCCACCGCCCAGTGCCTTGTACAGATTCACTGCGCTGGTCAGCTGCGCCAGGCGGTCGGTGATCAGCGCCTGTTGGGCACTGAACAGCTGACGCTGGGCATCGAGGAAGGTCAGGTTGCTGTCGACGCCAATGCGATAACGACGCTCGGCCAGACGGTAGTAGTCCTGGTTGGCGGTGACGAAATCACGCTGGGCCTGCAACTGCTCGGTGTAGGTCTGGCGGGCGGCCAGGCCGTCGGCGACTTCCTGGAAGGCCGTTTGAATGGACTTCTCGTAGTTCGCTACGCCGATGTCTTTCTGGATTTTCGAGTAATCCAGGCTGGCGCGCAGGCTGCCGGCGTTGAAGATCGGCAGGTTGATTTGCGGCTGGAACAACCACGTGCCCGAACCGCCCTTGAACAGGCCGGACAGGTCCGGGCTCAACGTACCGGCATTGGCGGTGAGGCTGATGCTCGGGAAGAACGCTGCGCGCGCCGCGCCGATGTTGGCGTTGGCTGCTTTCAGGTTGTATTCGGCTTGCAGAATGTCCGGACGACGTTGCAGCAGATCCGACGGCAGGCCAGGCGGTACGTCGCTCAGCAAATCGTCAGACAGCGGCCTGGCTTCCCGCAGATTGGCCGGGATGCCGGTGCCGAGCAGCAGCACCAGGCTGTTTTCGTCCTGGGCCACCTGGCGGGTGTAACGGGCCAGTTGCGCACGGGCGTTTTCCACCGAAGTGCGCGACTGCGCCAGGTCCAGCGCCGAGGCTACGCCCACTTCGTTGCTGCGCGCGGTGAGCTTGTAGCTCTCCTCGAATGCAGCGAGGGTGTCCTGAGTCAGCTTGCGCAGCTCTTTGTCGGCCTGCCAGGTCAGGTAGGCATTCGCCACGCTGGCCACCAGGCTGATTTGTGTGCTGCGACGGCCTTCTTCAGTGGCGAAGTACTTCTGCAGGGCTTCTTCGTTCAGGCTGCGAACCCGACCAAACAGGTCGAGTTCATAGGCGCTGATGCCGACGGTGGCCGAGTAGGAACTGGTGATGCCTGCCTGACCGCTCTGTGAAGCGTCAGCCGGAACCCGCTGACGGCTGCCGGTACCGTTGGCCGAAACCGCCGGGAACAGGTCGGCGCGCGAGATGCGGTACTGCGCCGCGAACGCGTCGATGTTCAGCGCCGCGACACGCAGGTCTCGGTTGTTTTCCAGGGACAGCTGGATCAGCTGCTGCAGCGCCGGGTCATGGAAAAACTGCTTCCAGCCTTGTTCAGCGGCGGCCTGGTTCGGCGCCTGGGCCGGCGAATACGCCGGGCCTTGCGGGTACTGGGCGGCCACCGGTGCTTCAGGCTGCTGATAATCGGGTATCAGCGAGCAGCCGCTCAGCACGAAGGCCGCGACTGCGATGGAGAGTAGCGACTTGCTCATTAGCCAGCCTCTTTAGAAGGTTCAATAGCGTCGTCCTGATCGGCGATTTTTCGCTGACCCATGGCCGACACGGTGACGAAGAACAACGGGACCCAGAAGATCGCCAATACGGTGGCGGTGATCATACCGCCAATTACCACGGTACCGATGGCGTGTTGGCTGCCCGAGCCGGCGCCGCTGGAAATGGCCAGAGGTACCACGCCGAGAATGAACGCCAGGGAGGTCATGATGATCGGGCGCAAACGCATGCGGCAAGCCTCGATGGCAGCCTCCTGCAAGCTCTTGCCCTGTTCGTGCAGATCCTTGGCGAACTCGACGATCAGAATGGCGTTTTTCGCCGCCAGACCGATGGTGGTCAACAGACCCACGAGGAAGTACACGTCGTTGGACAGACCCCGCAGGCTGGTGGCCATCAACGCACCGATAATCCCCAGTGGCACCACGAGCACGACGGCAATCGGAATCGACCAGCTTTCATACAACGCTGCCAGGCACAGGAACACCATCAGAATCGACAGCGCGAACAGCGCCGGCGCCTGGGAGCCCGCCAGTCGTTCTTCATACGACAGACCGGTCCAGGAAATACCGACACCGGCCGGCAGTTTCAGGGCAAGCGCCTCGACTTCGGCCATGGCTTCACCGGTGGAATAACCCGGGGCAGGGGAGCCGAGGATTTCCATCGCTTCTACGCCGTTGTAACGGGCCAGTTTTGGCGAACCGTAAATCCACTCACCCTTGGCAAACGCGGTGAAGGGAACCATGGTCCCGGTGCTGTTGCGCACGTACCACTTCTTCAGGTCTTCAGGGCTCATGCGCGCGCCGGGCTGGCCTTGCACGTAAACCTTCTTCACACGACCACGGTCGATGAAGTCGTTCACATAGCTACTGCCCAAGGCAATCGACAGGGTGTTGTTGATGTCGGCGATGGTAACGCCCAGCGCACTGGCCTTCTCGTCGTCGATTTCCAACTGGAATTGCGGCTCGTCGTTCAGACCGTTCGGGCGCACTTGCGCCAGCACTTTGCTCTGCGCCGCCATGCCGAGGAACTGGTTACGGGCAGCCATCAGCTTTTCGTGACCGATACCGGCGCGGTCTTGCAGGAACACGTCGAAACCGGTGGCGTTACCCAGCTCCAGCACCGCTGGCGGTGCGAAAGCGAACACCATGGCGTCACGGAAGGTGAAGAAGTGCTGTTGGGCACGGGCCGCGACCTTGAACACGTTGTTGTCGGCGTTACGTTCGTGCCACGGCCTCATCATGATGAACGCCATACCCGAACTCTGGCCACGGCCGGCGAAGTTGAAGCCGGTCACGGTAAACACCGAGTTCACCGCATCGCCTTCACCGCCATCCTTGCTTGGACGCAGCAGGAATTCACGCATCTCGTCCACGACGACCTGAGTGCGCTGGGCAGTCGAGCCGGCCGGGGTCTGCACCTGAGCAAACAGTACGCCCTGGTCTTCCTCCGGGAGGAACGAGGAAGGAATACGCATGAACAACCAGATCATGCCGACGACGATGATCACGTAGGCCAGCAGGTACGGTGCCTTGTTGCGCAGAATGTTGCCGACACCACGCTCGTAGCTTTTCACGCTACGGTCGAAGTTGCGGTTGAACCAGCCAAAGAAGCCGCGTTTCGGCACGCCGTGCTCGCCCTTGGGTATGGCTTTGAGCATGGTGGCGCAGAGCGCCGGGGTGAAGATCAGCGCGACCAGTACCGACAGGGCCATGGCCGAGACGATGGTGATCGAGAACTGCTTGTAGATCACACCCGTGGAACCGCCGAAGAACGCCATCGGCAACAGTACCGCCGAGAGCACCAGGGCAATACCGACCAGCGCACCCTGGATCTGCCCCATGGATTTCTTGGTGGCCTCCTTGGGTGACAGGCCTTCTTCGCTCATGACCCGCTCGACGTTTTCCACCACGACGATGGCATCGTCCACCAACAAGCCGATGGCCAACACCATACCGAACATGGTCAGGGTGTTGATGCTGAAACCGAACGCCGCGAGGATGCCGAACGTACCCAGCAATACCACCGGGACAGTCATCGTGGTGATGACGGTGGCGCGGAAGTTCTGCAGGAACAGGAACATCACCAGGAACACCAGCACGATCGCTTCGACCAGGGTTTCAACCACACCCTTGATCGACTCGGTCACCACTGGCGTGGTGTCGTACGGGAACACCACTTCCATCCCTTGCGGGAAGAACGGCTTGAGGCTGTCGATGGTCTTGCGCAGGGCTTTCGCGGTGTCGAGGGCGTTGGCACCGTTGGCCAGTTTCACCGCCAGGCCGGAAGCCGGGGCGCCGTTGAACTGGGCGTTGATGCTGTAGTTCTCGCCACCCAGACCGACGTCGGCGACATCTTTCAAGCGAACCTGGGAGCCGTCCTTGTTGACCTTGAGCAGGATTCTGTTGAATTGCTCAGCGGTCTGCAGGCGGGTCTTGCCGATGATCGTCGCGTTCAACTGAGTGCCGGGCAGGGCCGGCAGGCCGCCGAGCTGGCCGGACGATACCTGGACGTTTTGCGCGGCGATGGCGGTTTTCACGTCAATCGGGGTCAGGTTGAAGTTGTTCAACTTGGCCGGGTCGAGCCAGATACGCATGGCGTACTGGGAACCGAACACCTGGAAGTCGCCCACGCCGGCTGTCCGCGAGATCGGATCCTGCATGTTGGACACGATGTAGTTGGACAGGTCGTCCTTGGTCATGCTGCCGTCACGCGAGACCACGCCGATCACCAGCAGGAAGTTTTTCACGGCCTTGGTCACGCGGATACCTTGCTGCTGTACTTCTTGCGGCAGCAGCGGGGTGGCCAGGTTCAGTTTGTTCTGGACCTGAACCTGCGCGGTATCGGAGTTGGTGCCTTGCTCGAAGGTCGCAGTGATCGTCATGGTGCCGTCGGAGTTACTTTCCGAGGACACATAACGCAGGTTGTCGATACCGTTGAGCTGCTGCTCGATCACCTGAACCACGGTGTCTTGCACGGTTTGCGCGGAAGCGCCCGGGTAGGCCACGGAAATGGCGATCGCCGGAGGCGCAATGCTCGGGTACTGGTTGATCGGCAACTTGAGGATCGATAGAGCCCCGACCAGCATGATCACCAGGGCAATTACCCAGGCGAAAATCGGACGGTCGATAAAAAATTTCGACATGGTTTACTCCCCTTTGCCGCTGGAAGCCTTGTTAGCTGCCTGTGCGGGGGCCGGGTTCTTTGCGCCAACGTTAGTCGCCTCAGTGGCTTTGACTTCAATGCCAGGTTTGACGAATTGCAGCCCTTCGGTGATCAGGCGATCGCCGGCTTTCAGACCGTCCTCGATCAGCCACTGGCTGCCGACAGTGCGGCTGGCCTTGAGCTGACGCAGTTCGACCTTGTTGTCCGCACCGACGACCAGCGCGGTCGGGGAGCCTTTGAGGTCGCGGGTCACGCCTTGTTGCGGCGCCAGGATGGCGGCTGCATTCACGCCGGCCTGAAGCTGGGCGTGAACGAACATGCCGGGCAACAGGGTGTGATCAGGGTTCGGGAACACCGCACGCAGGGTGACGGAACCGGTGGTCTGGTCAACCGAGACTTCGGAGAATTCGAGCTTGCCGTCGAGCTTGTACTGGCTGCCGTCTTCGAGGGTCAGCTTGACCGCCGCCGAGTTGTCGCCGGCCTTTTGCAGACGACCGCTTTCCAGTTCGCGGCGCAGTTCAAGCAGCTCTACCGAGGACTGGGTGACATCGACGTAGATCGGGTCGAGTTGCTGGATCACCGCCATGGCGTCCGCCTGGCCACTGGTGACCAGTGCGCCTTCGGTCACGCTGGAGCGACCGATGCGACCGGACAGTGGCGCATACACTTTGGTGTAGCGCACATTGATCTGGGCGCTTTGCAGGGCGGCTTCCGATTGCAGGCGGTTGGCCTGTGCGGTGTCGTATTCCTGACGGCTCACAGCCTGTTCGTTGACCAGTTGCTTGTAGCGATCGGAGATCGACTTGGTCTGTTGCAGGTTGGCTTCGGCGCTTTTCAGCGTGGCTTCATAAACTGCCGGATCGATCTGATACAGCTGTTGGCCGGCCTTGACGTCGCCGCCTTCCTTGAACAGACGTTTGAGAATGATGCCGTTGACCTGCGGGCGAACTTCCGCGATGCGGTAGGCGCTGGTGCGACCCGGCAGCTCGGACGTCAGGGTGAAGGCTTGAGGTTGCAGGGTGACAACGCCGACCTGAGGCGGTGGAGCGGCCGGTGCCGCTTCTTCCTTTTTGCATCCGCTGAGCAGCGATGCCAAGGCGACGGCAGTGACCAGAGCGGTAACAGCTGGCTTGAATTGCATGAAAATCCTCGGGTCAGGCGCGCAAAAAAACGCACAAGAAAAGATGGAAGGTTAAAAATTGGGTACCGGGTGGATAAGTAGCATGCTAAGGAATATACTTACATTCACGGTTGTTTGTAAATACCTTGGCTGTGTACCCTCGCTGTTACAGAGGCCGTCGCAAGGTTGGAATTGTAGGCCCGGGGACGAGTCCCAAGAGCGCTCGCCCCACTTTTATTCAGCTGATATTCAGACATCGCTGAAGCATCCTGATTGAGGTTGTACTGCCATGGTCCGTCGCACCAAAGAGGAAGCTCAAGAAACCCGCAGCCAGATACTCGAGGCGGCCGAAAAAGCCTTTTTCGAGCGGGGCGTGGCCCGCACGACGCTGGCGGACATCGCAACCCTGGCCGGCGTCACCCGTGGCGCCATTTACTGGCATTTCAGCAACAAGGCCGATCTGGTGCAGGCCATGCTCGACAGCTTGCATGAGCCCCTTGATGAGCTGGCCAAAGCCGCGGAGAGCGAAGACGAGCTCGATCCGCTGGGCTGTATGCGCCGGCTGCTGATTCATTTGTTTCATGAAGTTGCGCTGGACCCCAAGACCCGGCGCATCAACGAGATTCTGTTTCATAAGTGCGAATTCACCGATGAAATGTGCGACCTGCGCCAGCAGCGCCGAACGGCCAGCCTCGAATGCAACATGCGCATTGGCCTGACCTTGCGTAATGCTGTGAATCGCGGGCAGCTGCCGGAAAATCTCGACACCGCCCGTGCGGCCATCAGCATTCATGCCTATATAGATGGCCTGCTGTACCAATGGTTGCTCGCACCGGACAGTTTCCAGCTGCATACCGAGGCCGAGCGTTGGGTCGATACCGGGCTGGACATGCTGCGTTTCAGTCCCAGCCTGCGAAAATGAAGCAACATGCGTAATTGGATCCGTTTATGTCAATAGACGCGGGCGAAGATCAACTCTTCGCCCGCGTTGGTGTACTGGGGTGCTTTTATATAGGGACGCGCTCTGGGATGACAGGTAGCGAGCTACGTATTTTGTAGGAAATTTGTGTCGCAGATGTGAAAAGGTAAGAGCGATCCCCAGTGGTCGCTGCTTCAGCCCAGTGTGATTTCCACCTCGAAGTTGAAAGGCTGATCCTCTGCCATGCGGGTGATTTTGGTGGAGCAATTGATTTTGGATGAGCCAATGGAGGTGACGGTGTTTTTTACCGTTGCCCTGTGTCTTGGCGAAATAACGCCGAAGGATTTGTTCATGATCATGCCGAGCTCAAAACGTATCCCGACGTCCTGATCGATAAAATCCACGAACTGATTGAACATGATTTTGTTCTTCGGCCACGGAGCGGCGTACGTATAGGCAAAATCGGATTTGAATGCTGTCTCTGCGTGAGCCCCTAGCAGGAATGACTCACGCTCTGATGGGCGCAAAGGCAGGCTGGTTTGTGCGATTTTAAACGTGTGCGGTGTGTTGTTAATGAGTTTGACGATCACACGAGTGTTTTTCGAACTTTCATCTTGATGACGCCACTGTTCGATTTTCTGATTCAACTCGCGCACTGACTCAATATTTTCGAGGAAGCCGATTAATTCTACTTGGGCGATCCCGATCAACTCATCCAGCGCCTGCTGATTCTCTTCGCTGAATAGTAGTGGTGTCAGGTTGTAAAGTGTGCCAATGGAAGTGTAATTGAAAAACGATAGTAGATCTTCGTATTTGTTACTGGTTTCTTTGATGTCGTTCATATCGATTCCTTTCGATTGGGTTGAATGGGGCTTGCTGTCATTGCATGTTGAGGCGCATCAATGATATTTCGTTTGATAAGTGCGAGTACGTTGATGGCGTGCGCGGCTTTTACCAACAGTGTCAGGTCGTCAGCCTGGACGTGAGTGTTTCAATCAAGAATAATTACAACTCTGTAACTATAAGGGTGTTCAGATAGGCGCTGGGCTATATAGGTTCTGTATGTCGGCTAAGCGTCGCCAAAGGAGCGAATTTTGAGTTCCCATTCAGGTGTGTCGAACCCGGGGAAGGGGAATATTGGTATCGGGTTCTCAATTTTTACCTGCGTCAATATATCAAAACTTTTCTCGCCTGCTGTGTAAGTGAAGTAGGTTTTGACTCCGCTTTCTCCTACTTCGGGTGGTGCGCTATCCATTATGTAGGACTTGGAGCTCCAGGGCGAAACGTCGTATTCGCCCTCTGGTTCTGTCGTTGCATCCCAGTTGGAGTAGCTCAGTTTAAAAATATCCGAAGTGCCGTTATAGATGGCAATAATAACGCTTGTTACAGAGTCCTGGAGGTCAGGGGGAGGCCATGCTTCTGCCTCTTTGTTTTCAATGTCTTCTACAAATTTTTTAAATTTATTACTCAGTTCGATTTTTATTTTTTCCTCTCTGGTAATGGAATTTTCAAATGTAGAGGCAGTATCTTTTATTAAATCTACCATGCCTTGAAGGTTGTCGTACGCGGCAGTTAGAAGATTCTCGATTGTTGGGGTGTTTTCAAGTTTTATGTCTGAAATATTGTGGTTGGTCTTTTTGCTTTGTTTCTCGTCCATGATTTCGGTCTCTCTGGAGCTTGTTTGAGTGATCGAAGATATCAGCAGTTGGAAAAGTCCGTTGTTCAGATGTGTATTGATTTATTGCCCTGAATAGTCAGATAAATCCGAAGACTATCCCGTCGAAGAAAAGTGCAATAACGCATCAAAGTGAAAAAAAACAGGAACTTCGGGTTTTTTTACAAGGTACGAAGGGGGCATTCGTAGCTTCGGCACTTTAAATAAAGAAAACTAAGCATCCGACAAAAAAGCCCCGGCTCTTTCGAGTCGGGGCTTTTTGCGGTTCAGCGGGTGACGATTACAGCGTCGGGTAGTCGATGTAGCCGACCGGGCCCTTGCCGTAGAACAGCTCCGGGCGCGCTTCGTTCAGTGGCGCATCGGCCTTCAAGCGTGCCGGCAAATCCGGGTTGGCAATGAACGGCACGCCGAAGGCGACCGCGTCAGCCTTGCCGCTGGCCAGCCAGGCGTTGGCGCTGTCCTTGGTGAAGCGTTCGTTGACGATGTACGGACCGCCGAAGGCTTCCTTGATTTGCGGGCCGAGGCTGTCGGTGCCTTCTTTTTCGCGGGAGCAGATGAAAGCGATGCCACGTTTGCCCAGTTCGCGAGCGACGTAGGTGAAGGTTTCTGCGAGGTTGTCGTCGCCCATGTCATGGGAATCTGCACGCGGTGCCAGGTGCACACCGACGCGGCCGGCGCCCCAGACTTCGATGGCGGCATCGGTCACTTCCAACAGCAGGCGTGCACGGTTTTCCACGGAGCCGCCGTATTGGTCGGTGCGCTGGTTGGTGCTGCTTTGCAGGAACTGGTCGAGCAGGTAACCGTTGGCACCGTGGATTTCCACGCCGTCAAAACCGGCGGCCTTGGCGTTTTCGGCACCGACGCGGTAAGCGTCGACGATGTCGGCGATTTCAGCGGTTTCCAGGGCGCGCGGCGTCGGGTAATCGGCCAGTGGGCGAACCAGGCTGACATGGCCTTTGGGCTGGATGGCGCTCGGTGCGACCGGTTTTTCGCCGTTCAGGTACGACTCGTGGGAAACCCGGCCGACGTGCCACAGTTGCAGGAAGATCTTGCCGCCCGCGCCGTGGATCGCCTTGGTGACGTTGGTCCAGCCGCGCACTTGATCGTTGGACCAGATGCCCGGAGTGTCCGGGTAGCCAACGCCCATCGGCGTGACCGAGGTGGCTTCGCTGAGGATCAGGCCGGCCGAGGCGCGTTGAACGTAGTACTCGGCCATCAGTGCGTTTGGCACACGACCTTCGTCGGCGCGGCAGCGGGTCAGCGGAGCCATGATGATGCGGTTGGCCAACTCGAGGTCGCCCAGTTTGATCGGATCGAAAATAGTCGTCATGAAATGCACCCTCGTGAGGTATCAGTGAGTCAGTTGGTAGCAGGGGCCAGTTCGGGATTACCGCTCTGACGGAAAGTAATCAGGGTCACCAGCAGGGCGAGTACCGCCAGTGCGGCGGCCGCCAGTGGCACGCTGGTCAGGCCGTAGCCGTGGGCGATGACGCTGCCGCCGACCCAGGCACCGAGTGCGTTGCCGACGTTGAAGGCGCCGATGTTCAGGGTCGAGACCAGGTTCGGTGCAGCCTTGCCGTAGGTCACCACGTTCACTTGCAGGGCGGGTACGGCGGCAAAGCACGCGGTGGCCCAGAGGAACAGGGTGATTTCGGTCGGGATCAGCGCAACGCTGGTCCAGGTCAGTACGGTGGACACCACGGCCATGCTGATGAACACCCCGACCAGCGTCGCCGCCAAGCCTTTGTCGGCCAGTTTGCCGCCGATGATGTTGCCGACCGTCAGGCCCAGGCCGATGAGCATCAGCGTCCAGGTCACGCCGCGTGGCGAGACGCCGGTCACCTCGCCCAGCAGCGGGGCGACGTAGGTGAACAAGGTGAACACCGACGCGGCGAACAGCGCGGTCATGCTCAACGACAGCCAGATGCCGGCGCCTTTGAGGGCACGCAGTTCGGCGCGCATGTCGAGTTTCTCTTCATCGCGCTTGGCCGGCAGGAAACGGATCAGGCCGATCAAGGCGATTACGCCGATAACGGTCACCGCCCAGAACGTCGAGCGCCAGCCGGCTTGTTGACCCAGCGCGGTACCCAGCGGCACGCCGAGGACGTTGGCCAGGGTCAGGCCGGTGAACATCAGGGCCACGGCCGAAGCGCGTTTGTTGGCTGGCACCAGGCCCGCAGCCACTACCGAACCGATACCGAAGAACGCACCGTGGCAGAGGGCAGTCACCACTCGGGCGAACATCAGCACGTTGTAGTCACTGGCCACTGCGCAGAGCAGATTGCCGATGATGAATATCCCCATCAACGCCACCAGTGCGGCCTTGCGCGGCAGCCTGGCGGTGGCCAGTGCCATGAACGGCGCACCGATGGCCACGCCCAGGGCGTAACCGGTCACCAGCCAGCCGGCGCCGGGGATCGACACACCGAGGTCAGCCGCCACATCGGGCAGCAAGCCCATGATGACGAACTCGGTGGTGCCGATGGCGAAGGCGCTCAAGGCCAGGATGAGGAGCGAGAGGGGCATTGTTGATTCCTTGTCGGCTTGCTGACGTTAAAGGTCAGAGCTCTTTACTGAAGGTTTTGAGGAACTCCTGGATGGTTTCCTCGTTGCGTTTGAAAAAGTGCCACTGGCCGACTTTACGGCTGCTGATCAGGCCGGCGCGTTGCAGGGTCGCCAGGTGTGCGGACACCGTGGACTGCGACAAACCGCACCGTTGATCGATCTGCCCGGCGCAGACGCCGTGCTCGTTGCTGTGGGTCTGGTCGGGAAATTCGACGTCCGGGTCTTTGAGCCAGTGCAGGATTTCTCGCCGTACTGGGTGTGCCAGGGCTTTTATTATTTCGTCGAGGTCGAGGTTCATGGCTTGGGGCTCGTGATGAGTAAAACGCTATATCGCGATGAGGCGAACTTTAAATCGGTATTTCGCGATATACAAATATGATTTTGATCTGATGACCGCATAAATCGGTATATCGGGTTATAACGATATGAATGCCGCAGTGTTAAGCTGGGCGGCATGAACTATCTCGCACATCTTCACCTCGGTGGCCAGCGTCCCGGTCAATTGCTCGGCAGTCTGTATGGCGATTTCGTCAAAGGACGGCTGCAAGGGCAGTTCGACCCGGAGATCGAGGCGGCTATCCAGTTGCATCGCAGCATCGACGTGTTTACCGACCGCCATCCGATGGTGGACGTGGCGTTGTCGCGGTTTTCCCTGACCCGCCGGCGTTATGCCGGGATCGTGCTCGATGTGTTTTTTGACCATTGCCTGGCGCGGGACTGGACGCTGTATGCCGACCGGCCGCTGGCGCTGTTCACCGGCGACGTGTATCGGGTGCTGTCCAATGAGCCGCAATTACCGGAACGCCTGGCGAGGATTGCGCCGCACATGGTGGCGAATGACTGGTTGGGTTCTTACCGGGAATTCGACGTGTTGGAGCAGGTGCTGCGGGGGATTTCGCGGCGGCTGACCAGGCCCGAGGAACTGGCGGCGGCGATGCAGGAGTTGCGGATGTTGTATGAGCCGTTGAGCGAGGATTTTCGGTTGTTCTACCCGCAGCTACAGGACTTCGCCCGGAACCGCTGACACAAAACCTGTAGGAGCGAGGCTTGCCCGCGAAGAACGATAACGCGGTATATCAGTTACACCGCAGCGTTCCCTTCGCGGGCAAGCCTCGCTCCTACAGAAAGGCAGTGTTACGCGGCGATGAGTTCGCCGGGGCGCCGTGGCTCTGCCGGTTTCGCCACCTCGCCAAACAACACCTTCTTCACCGCCTGCTGCGCTTCGAACGCCAGCGCCGCACGCTCGCGGCCCTCACAGGCAATCGGCTTGAGCAGATGAATCTCCACATCGCCCCGGTCATTGGCAAACAAGCGCATCAGGTGCGAGAGCAAGTCATCATCGCCAATGAACGGCGCCAGCGAATCGATTTCACCCTCGCGCAGGTAACGAATCGCCAACGGTTGCAGCTTCGCTTGCGAATCAATCGCCGCCGACAGCAAGCGACCATGGAAGGTGCGCAACGAACGGCCATCGGTGGTGGTGCCTTCCGGGAACATCAGCAGCGGGTGTGCTTGCTCCAGGTGGCGCGTCATCTGTTTGCGGATCAACTGACTGTCACCCGAACCACGGCGGATAAACAGGCTGCCGGCCTTGGCCGCCAACCAGCCCGCCACCGGCCAGGTGCGCACTTCGGCCTTGGACAGGAATGACATCGGCGTGAGCATGCCCAGCAGCGGAATGTCCGTCCAGGACACGTGGTTGCTGACCCAGAGCATCGGCTCCTTCGGCAATTCACCGTGCACGGTCACGCGAAAGGGCAGAGCATTCGCCAGGCGTGCCATGAAAAATCGCGACCAGCGCTGACGGCGGACCATTGAATGGGCGATGCCCAAACGCTCGAACAAACCGAAGACACTGGCCATGCTCAACCCCAATGCCACCACGACCAACACTCGCGCAATCCGCGCGTACACCCGCAAGCGGCTCATTACACAGCCGCCTTGAAGTGTTTGGCGTAGCGCGGGCAGAGTTCGTCGCGTTTGAGCAGAATGAACACGTCCGCGACCTGGAAGTCTTCGTCCCAGCACGGCTCGCCGCAGATCTTCGCACCGAGACGCATGTAGGCCTTGAGCAGCGGCGGCATTTCGGCGATGACGTTGGAGGGGATGTCCAGAACCGGCAACGGTTTTTTCGGTTCGGCGCGCAGGTTCTCGGTGCACAGGTAACGTTCGCGCAGACGCTGCATGATCGCGTGAGCCTGAATGCCACCGTCCTGCATCGGGATGCTCGCGCAACCCATCAGATAACTGTAGCCGCCCTGGTTCAGGACTTCGGCCAGTTCACCCCAGAGCACGGCGATGGTGCCGCCGTTGCGGTAGGCCGGGTCGACGCAGGTACGGCCGATTTCGAGGATCGGGCCTTTGAGTTGGATCAGGCCGTGCAGGCTGAATTCTTCTTCGCTGTAAAATTTGCCCAGGCTGCTGGCGGCGGTGTGGTCTAGCAAACGGGTGGTTGCCACCAGGCGCCCGGTGTTCAGGTCACGCACGCCGATGTGGGCGCAGTGAACATCATAGTCATCCATGTCCAGACCCAGTTCCGCGCCTTTGAGCTTGGCGTTGAACTCGCCGCTGAACACGTTGAAGCGCAAAGCCTGGGCTTCCTGCAAGGCCTCGGCGCCCACCAGGCGTTCGGCTTGCAGGCGGCGTTCATTGCCGGTGTCGCTGATGCGGGCGATCTGAGTCATTGCGATTCTCCGTGCGGGCTGGTCACCCGTCTTGGGTTAGAGCCGATCGACTTTCTTTATGCGGCCGTGTTGTGCAAAGTCAGGCTATGTAGCCCCGGTGTCATCGCCATGAAGCTTTGGTGATGCTTATATGACAGCCCACAAGGAGCCTCTTATGCCCTGGCAAACCCTGTTGAAACGCCGCGATCGCTTGCCCGCCAATCCGGACCTCGGTGAAGGCTTCGCGACCTTGTTGCAGCAGTTGGGCACGGTCACGCCGTTTGAGTTGGCGGTGGGCGGTGGACGCCTGATGGCGACACCGGGGCTGGCGTTTCTGGTGGGCTATCAGGCGGCATTGCGCATGCTGTGGCCGAGCGCGCCGCCGAGTCTTGGCGCGTTGTGCGCGACCGAACAGCGCAGCCTGCGGGTGGCGGACATGCAGACGCGCCTGAGCGAACTGCGCCTGAGCGGACGCAAGGATTTCGTGACCGCCGGCGATGCGGCCGACTGGCTGCTGATCGCTGCGCGCAGTGAAGCGCCTGGCGAGTCGCCACGCCTGAGCCTGGCGGTGGTTTATCCCGGTGAGCCGGGTGTGCGCCTGGAAAAACTCCCGCCGATCCCGCTGATGCCGGACATCAGTCATGGCCGGCTGTTTCTCGACCATGCCTTGTGTGAATTGCTGGCGGGGGATGGCTGGGATGCGTACGTCAAACCGTTCAGAACGCTGGAAGACGTCTATGTGTTGAGCGCGATGACGGCGTGGTTGTATGGCGTCGGCCAGGACAGCGACTGGCCGCAGGCCTTGCAGTTGCGTTTGCTGGCGCTGTTGGCCGGGTGTGCGGAAATGAGCCGTCAGGCGCCGAACAATCCGGCGGGGCATGTGTTGCTGGGCGGGTTGTTTGCGCAGTTCGACGGGTTGAAGGTTGAGGTGAACCAGGCATTGGCCGATGGCCCGCCACAGTGGGCGGCGATGTGGCAGCGGGATCAGGCGGTGATGGATTTGGCGGCGGGGGCGCGGGGCAAGCGGTTGGCCAAGGCGTTGGCGGCGATCTGACGGGCCTCTTCGCGGGCAAGCCTCGCTCCTACGGATGGCACCGTCCCTGTAGGAGCGAGGCTTGCCCGCGAAGGCGTCTTCATTGACGACACAAATTTCAGATCTGTCATAAACCTCAACTAGGCTCAGCAAGCCAATCCCGCCGAGCCCCCGCCATGTTCAAAGGCTTGTCCCTGTTTTTCATGCTGCTGCTCAGCCTCTCGACCCAGGCCGAAACCTGGCCCGCCGAGCAATGGTCGACTACCCCGACCCCGAGCGGCCCGGCGCTGCAAGCCCTGGAAACCTACGCCTTCCCACCCCGTGATGACATCAGCCGGAAAGGCATCCGCACCGACGCCTTACTGGTGATCCGCGACGGTCAGTTGATCTACGAACGCTACGCCGGCCCGACCAGCGCCGACACGCCGCACCTGACCTGGTCGATCAGCAAGAGCCTAATGGCCACGGTGCTCGGCGTCGCCTATGGCGAAGGCCTGTTCAAATTGCAGGACCCGGCGCTGAAGTTCTATCCATCGCTGGAAAAACACCCGGCGATCACCCTGGCCGATCTGCTGCACTGGGCCTCGGGCCTGGACTGGCAGGAAGACTACGAGTACGCACCGTTGAAGTCCTCGGTGGTGGCGATGCTCTACACCCGCGGTCATCACGACATGGCCGCCTTCACCACCGATCACGCCGAGTACGCCAAGCCCGGTCAGGCTTTTCGCTATTCCAGCGGCGACAGCAATCTGTTGTCCGCGGCGCTGAAAAACATCGTCGGCCCGGCGCGTTATCCCGACTATCCATGGTCCGCGCTGTTCGAGCCGCTGGGGATTCGCCACGCGGTGTGGGAAACCGACGGCACGGGCACTTTCGTTGCCTCGTCCTATGCCTACCTCACCGCCCGCGACCTGGCGCGAGTCGGCCTGTTGATGGCGCGTGACGGCCGTTGGGGCGAGCGGCAATTGCTCCCCAAAGACTGGGTCACCTTCAATCGTGAGCCCTTCGCCCACTATCAAGCGAATCAGGACGACGCAGTTCCGGGCGGTCAGTGGTGGCTCAACTGCGCCGTGGATGGCGCAGCACAACCCTGGCCCGATGCACCTCCCGATACCTTCGCCGCCCTTGGCCATTGGGGTCAGGCGATGTACGTGATCCCCAGCGAAAAACTGGTGATCGTGCGCTACGGCGACGACCGCGACGGTAGCTACAGCCACAACGCATTGCTCAACCTTGCGCGCAAGGCATTCGCCGGGAAGGTGCAGCCATGAGCCGTCGCCCGTTTGTCCGCCGCCGACCGTTCAGTTCGCTGTTGTTGATCCTGCTGATCGCCTTGCTTGGCTGGATCTGGCACGAGCGTGTGGCGCTATGGGCCTTCCCGGACATCATCAGCGCCTACACCGCCAAGGAATACTGCTCGTGCCGATACGTGATGAATAATGACGCCGAATATTGCCGTGGCTATGTGAAGCAATGGCTGCCCTTCAGCGGTTTTACCGATGACGCCGCCGGCAAACGCGTGACGGTCAGCGGCATGGGGCGCAGCAACAGCGCGCAATGGATCGGCGAACACCAAGGCTGCCGTCTGCAACCCTGACAGATTGCTACTTGCCGGCGATGGCGATCTTACGGGCGCCATCGCCGGCAAGCCGGCTCCTACGGATTTGCGGTGTGCTCAAGAATTGAAGGTTCACGCCAAACCTGTAGGAGCCGGCTTGCTGGCGATAGCGATCTCAGGAACGCCATCGCCGGCAAGCCGGGCTCCTACGGATTTGCGGTGTGCTCAAGGTTGAAGGTTCACGCCAAACCTGTAGGAGCCGGCTTGCTGGCGATGGCGATCTCAGGGACGCCATCGCCGGCAAGCCGGGCTCCTACAGGTGCTGTGTTTGGTCATCGCGGTTTGCAATGCGCTCGCGGGCGGTTAAGGTTCGTTCAGGTTTATCTGCCCCACGAGTCTTTATGTTCAAGCGGTCCCTCATCAAAACCCTCGCCTTTGTGCTGCTGGCCAGCGCTACTTTGTCGGCTCAGGCCAATTGGTACCTGGACGGCGAATCCTCGCGGCTGTCGTTCGTCAGCACCAAAAACGCCAATGTTTCCGAAGTGCAGCGCTTCCTGGTGCTGCATGGCAAGGTCAGTCCCAAGGGACTGGCCGAGGTGGAAGTCGAGCTGGATTCGGTGAACAGCGGCATCCCCTTGCGTGACGAACGCATGCGCAAGGAGTTGTTCGAGATCCAGACCTTTCCCGAAGCGTTGATCACTGCGCAGATTGATTTGCGCCCGATCAACGACCTCGCCCCCGGTGCGCAACTCGAACTGCGCTTGCCGGTGACCGTCAACCTCCACGGCAAAACCCGTGAGTACAACGCCGAGTTGTTGGCGACTCGCCTCGATGACCGGCGCTTTCAGGTGGTCACGCTCGAACCACTGGTGATCAACGCCGAGGATTTTGATCTGGCGCCGGGGCTGGACAGCTTGCGCAAGGTCGCCGGGTTGTCGGCCATCAGTCTGTCGGTGCCGGTGGGTGCGGTGCTGATTTTCACGGCGCGCTGACATGGCCGGCGCGATTTTTCCCTGGCGTGAAGGCAACAGCTTCGAACTGCTGATCGACGGTCCGCAGTTCTTTCCTCGGATGCTGGTCGCGATTGCGCGCGCCGAGGAACAAGTCGAACTGGAGCTGTACCTGGTGGAGGCGGGCGCGTGTGCCGAGGCCATGGTTCAGGCACTGGTCCAGGCCGCCGAGCGCGGCGTGCGGGTGCGCTGCCTGTTCGATGATTACGGCAGCCTCGCGTTTACCCTGACCTTGCGTCAGCGGCTGATGGCGGCCGGCGTAGAGCTGCGCTTCTACAATCGCCTGAGCTGGCGGCGCTGGGTCGGTAATTTCTACCGCGATCATCGCAAGCTGTTGCTGGTCGATCAGAGCATGGCCGTGGTCGGCGGCACCGGTGTCACCGATGAGTTCTGGACGCCGGGCGAAGACGCCAGCGAATGGCACGAAGTGATGGTGGAAATCACCGGTCCTCTGGTCATCGACTGGCAGTTGTTGTTCGATCGCCAATGGATCGCCAACCGCCATCGCCGCGCCTGGAAACCTGCCTCGCATTTCGGTTTGCCGCGATTGCCCCGTGTGCCGCCGATGGGCGAGGGCATGGGCCGGGTCGCGTATGCCGACGCCCGCCAACACCGGGACATCCTGCAATCGCTGGTTCGTGCGCTGAACAGCGGACAAAAGCGAATCTGGCTGGCCACACCGTATTTCCTGCCGACCTGGAAAGTCCGCCGCTCGTTGCGCCGGGCGGCAGCTCGAGGCGTTGATGTGCGTCTGTTGTTGACCGGTCCGCGCACCGATCACCCGTCGGTGCGTTATGCCGGGCATCGTTACTACCCGCGATTACTCAAGGCAGGGGTGCAGATCTTCGAATACCAGCCGTGTTTCCTGCACCTGAAAATGGTGCTGGTCGATGATTGGGTGAGCATTGGCTCGTGCAATTTCGATCACTGGAATTTGCGATTCAACCTGGAAGCCAATCTTGAAGCGCTGGACCCGGGGCTGACGCGTGCGGTGGCGGCGAGTTTCGAGCGGGACTTCGCATCGAGCCAGGAAGTCAGCCTGGAGGCCTGGCAACGCCGGCCGCTGTGGCGGCGGGTGAAGCAGAGGATCTGGGGATGGGTGGATCGGCTGGTGGTGAATCTGCTGGATCGCCGGGGCTGAACGCAGATCCCGAAAACACTGGGATCAAATGTGGGAGCGGGCTTGCTCGCGAAGGGGCCGTGTCAGTCAACGAAGATGTTGACTGACAGTCCGCTTTCGCGAGCAAGCCCGCTCCCACAGGTTTTGTGGCGTTTGAAGGATTACAGAAGTTCGAAGCTCTGCTGCGTCACGTCCTGGGAATCCAGGCCGATCTGCACGTTGAACTTGCCTGGCTCCGCTGCGTACTTCAACTGAGCGTTGAAGAACTTCAGGTCATCCTCGG
The DNA here is from genome assembly GCF_014852285.1 of Pseudomonas sp. PDM02. Classification (NCBI taxonomy): domain Bacteria; kingdom Pseudomonadati; phylum Pseudomonadota; class Gammaproteobacteria; order Pseudomonadales; family Pseudomonadaceae; genus Pseudomonas; species Pseudomonas sp. PDM02. The sequence continues at coordinate 81,872 of NZ_JACVBL010000013.1, forward strand.
TGATGGTGAAGTGCACGACTTTCTGTTCACCGGCCTTGAGCGTGATTTTCTGGAAGTTCTTCAGTTCCTTCAGTGGCCGGATCATCGAGCCGGTCACGTCCTGGATGTACAACTGCACCACGGTTTCGCCGTCGCGCTTGCCGGTGTTTTTCACCATGACGCTGGCGTCGAGCTTGCCGGTCTTGTTCAGCGTGGTCGATGACAGGGCCATGTCGGTCAGGCTGAAATCGGTGTAGCTCAGACCGAAGCCGAACGGAAACAGGGGGCCGGTGGTGTCATCGAAATACTGCGAGGTGTAGTTGCCCGGTTTGCCCGGCGTGAACGGCCGGCCAATGCTCAGGTGGTTGTAGTAGGTCGGAATCTGGCCCACCGAACGCGGGAAGGTGATCGGCAGTTTGCCCGACGGGTTGTAGTCGCCGAACAAAACGTCGGCGATGGCGTTGCCGCCTTCAGTGCCGCTGAACCAGGTTTCCAGAATCGCGTCAGCCTGGTCTTTCTCTTCGAGAATCGACAGCGGGCGGCCGTTCATCAACACCAGCACCAGCGGTTTGCCAGTGGCTTTCAACGCCTTGATCAGGTCGCGCTGATTGGCCGGGATGTTCAGGTCGGTGCGGCTGGAGGACTCGTGGGACATGCCACGGGATTCACCGACCGCCGCGACGATCACATCGGCATCCTTGGCGGCTTTCACCGCTTCGTCGATCAGCACTTGCGCCGAGCGCGGGTCATCGACCACTTCCGGTGCGTCGAAGTTGAGGAAGTTCAGGTAATCCAGCGCCTTCTTGTCGCTGGTGATGTTGGCGCCACGGGCGTAGATCAGCGTCGACTGCGCACCGAGTGCGGTGGTCATACCGTCGAACAGTGTCACCGATTGCGCAGGGCGACCGTTGGCGGCCCAACTGCCCATCATGTCGATCGGTGCCTTGGCCAACGGACCGACCAGCATGATTTTCGCGGTTTTCTTCAGCGGCAGGGTTTCGCCCTGGTTCTTCAGCAACACCAGGCTGCGGCGCGCAACGTCGCGGGCCTCGGCGCGGTGCAGGCGGCTGTCGGCGTTAGTGTCGACCGGATCATCTTCAGCCTTGCCGATGCGCAGGTACGGGTCCTTGAACAGGCCCATGTCGTACTTGGCATCGAGCACTGCGCGCACGGCATTATCGATGTCGCTCTGCTGGATCTCGCCGGCCTTGAGCAGCCCTGGCAGCTCCTTGCCGTAGAGCGTGTCGTTCATGCTCATATGAATGCCGGCCTTGATCGCCAGCTTCGCGGCTTCGCGGCCATCAGCGGCAACGCCGTGCTTGATCAGCTCGAAAATCGCCCCGTGGTCGCTGACCGCCAGGCCTTTGAAGCCCCATTCCTTGCGCAACAGGTCGTTCATCAGCCAGGTGTTGGCGGTGGCCGGTATGCCGTTGATCGAGTTCAACGCGACCATGACCCCGCCGGCACCGGCGTCAATCGCGGCGCGGTACGGTGGCAGGTAGTCCTGGTACATCTTGACCGGGCTCATGTCGACGACGTTGTAGTCGCGACCGCCCTCGACCGCGCCATACAAGGCGAAGTGCTTGACGCTGGCCATGATGCTGTCGGCCGCGTTCGCGCCGGCGCCCTGGAATGCCTTGACCATCACGCCGGCGATGCGCGACACCAGATAGGTGTCTTCACCGAAACCTTCGGAAGTACGGCCCCAGCGCGGGTCGCGGGAGATGTCGACCATCGGCGCAAAAGTGAGGTCGACGCCGTCCGACGAAGCTTCCTTGGCGGCGATGCGCCCGGACAGGCCAATGGCGTCCATGTCCCAGCTCGAGGCCAAGGCGATAGGGATCGGGAAAATCGTGCGGTGGCCGTGGATCACGTCGTAGGCGAAGAACATCGGGATCTTCAACCGGCTGCGCATCGCCGCGTCCTGCATCGGACGGTTTTCCGGGCGGGTGATCGAGTTGAACGTACCGCCGATGTTACCGGCGGCAATTTCCTTGCGGATCAGCTCCCGAGGCATTTCCGGGCCGATGCTGATCAGGCGCAACTGGCCGATTTTTTCATCGAGGGTCATCTGCTTCATCAGGTTGCTGATGAAAGCGTCCTTGTTTTCCAGAGGTGTGGGCGTCGTGGCGGCCAATACGTTATGACTGGCCAGGCTGACGAACAGGCCCAACAAACACAGCTTCTTCATGAATGGTTTTCTCAAAAGCCCAAACGGCAGTGAATACGCGCCGGTCAGCCAAAATTTAGGGAGCGACTATTGTTGTTCAGGTAAATGCGGGCACACTTGCGCAGTGTTTTCGCGCAGGGGCATCTTTTAGCCCATTGGCTCGATGCAATCCAGTAGCGGCGGCAGATTATGCCCGAAGTGTCCGGTCAGGAGGTTGCTGGTTGTTTTTTCAACGGAATGTGCACGGGAGCGTCAACCAGATGAATGTACGACATCACACTCGGTCGAGCCTGCAGGTCGCAGCCTTGATGTTGCTGACCACGTTGCTGGCCGGTTGCGGCATCAACAATATTCCGACCCTCGACGAACAGGCCAAGGCCGCCTGGGGCCAGGTGCAGAACCAGTACCAGCGCCGCGCCGACCTGATCCCCAACCTGGTGGAAACCGTCAAGGGCTATGCGAAACACGAGGAGGAAACCCTGACCGCGGTGATCGAAGCCCGGGCCAAGGCGACGTCCATTCAGGTGGATGCCAGCACCCTCGACAACCCCGAGAAACTCAAGCAGTTCCAGCAGGCGCAGGATCAGCTGACCGGTGCCTTGAGCCGTTTGATGGTGGTGTCCGAGCGTTATCCGGACCTCAAGGCCAACCAGAATTTCCTGGCGTTGCAATCGCAACTGGAAGGCACCGAGAATCGCATCGCCGTGGCGCGTCGGGATTTCATTCTCGCGGTGCAGAACTACAACACCGAAATCCGCACCTTCCCGGGTCGCTTGTGGCACACCGTGATGTACAGCGACTTGCCGATCCGCGAAACCTTTGAAGCCACCACCCCCGGTGCCGAGAAAGCGCCTGAAGTGAAATTCTGACCGGCTTGAAGCATTACCACGGATGAGGTTGCCAATGCGCGTGTTGAATGTGGGCCTGGCGCTGTTGCTTTGGGTGTTTGCTGCCACGGCCCAGGCCGAGCTGAAGTTTCCGGAGCTGACCGGGCGGGTGGTGGACAACGCCGGGATGATCGAGCCGTCGGTGCGCGAGCAGCTGACGCAACAGCTCAATGCCCATGAAAAGGCCACCGGCGAGCAGTTGGTGGTGGTGACGTTGCCGGACTTGCAGGGCGCCGAGATTGCCGACTTCGGTTACCAACTCGGGCGCCATTGGGGCATCGGCCAGAAGGACAAGAACAATGGCGCGCTGCTGATCGTCGCCCGTGATGAGCGCAAGCTGCGGATTGAAGTCGGTTATGGCCTGGAAGATCGCCTGACCGATGCGCAGAGTTCGGTGATCATCCATCAGGTGATCACCCCGGCGTTCAAGGCCGGTAACTTCAGCAAGGGCATCAGCGACGGGGTCGCGGCGATGCTGGTGGTGTTGGGCGGCAGCCCGCTGGATGAACCGTCGACTATTTATGAGTCGGGCGGCGATCAGGACGGTGATTTTGTTTCCCGACACCCGGGGATTTTCGTGTTTCTGGTGGTGCTGTTCATCCTGACGATATTCGTCTTGCAGATGTTCGGGATTCTGCCGGCGGGCCGAGGCGGGTCGGGTGGTTCGAGTGGTGGTTTCGGCGGTGGTGGTTTTGGCGGCGGCGGTGGAGGCGGGGGCTTCAGCGGCGGCGGGGGCAGTTTCGGGGGCGGCGGTTCGTCGGGCGGCTGGTGAAAACAATAATGAACGAGCACTTTAAGACATGGCATTACTGACTGAACACGAACAACGCAAAGTCGCCGAGGCAATCGCCCGGGTCGAGCGCGACACCGATGCCGAGCTGGTGACGGTGCTTGCAGCCCGCGCCGACGACTATGCGTACATCCCGCTGCTATGGGCCAGCCTGCTGGCGCTGGTGGTGCCGGGTGTCGTGCATTATTTGACCGGCTGGCTGACCATGCACAGCCTGCTGCTGGTGCAATGGCTCACCTTCATCGTGCTGTGCCTGGTGTTCCGCATTCCGAAAGTCACCACGCACCTGATCCCGCGCTCGGTGCGTCACTGGCGCGCCTCGAACCTGGCGCGCCGGCAGTTCCTGGAGCAAAACCTGCACCACACCGTTGGCAGCACCGGCATGCTGATTTTCGTTTGCGAGGCCGAGCGCTATGTGGAAATCCTGGTGGACGAAGGTATTTCCAAACGGCTGGATAACAAAAACTGGGACGCCATTGTGGCGGCGTTCACCCAGCAGGTGAAACAGGGGCAGACGTTGCAGGGCTTTGTGACGTGCGTGGAAGCGTGCGGTGAGCTGCTCAAGGTGCATGTGCCGGTGACCCACGTGCGCAATGAACTGCCGAACCGGTTGGTGGTTCTAGGCTGAATCCCAGGCCGCGACGCTTTCCCTGTGGGAGCGGGCTTGCTCGCGAAGGCGTCGTGTCAGCCGGCATCAATGTTGGATTGAGCACTGCCTTCGCGAGCAAGCCCGCTCCCACAGGGGATGTGTGCCGTTCGGGAAATTACCCGTGCCCTCAATCCTTATCCCCCCTAAAATACCCGCCATTCCCGATTCGCTCCGCCCGAGGCCGTTTTTTCCATGTCCGTCACCGCCACTCCCGCCAGCCTCGCGCCGGATCACCACGCCCAGTTCATCGACCTGCTGCAAACCAGCCTCGACGCCAATGCCTTCATCAAACTGGTGCTGGCCAAGTACGTCGGCACCGAAGCGGATCTGCAACGGCTGATCATCAAGCAACTGACGGTCAAGGATCAGCCTTGCCTGTCCTTCGTCTACCGCTACAAAACCCGCGACATCACCAAGAACCTGCCGCTGGCCGAGGGCGTGGCGACCATCGCCGCGTTGCTGCCGGCCTCGTTCAAAAATGCGCATTTGTTGTCGCTGACCGACGAAGCCCAGCTCGAATACAGCAAAAAGGGCAAGTCTTCGCTGTTCAAGAGCAAACCTCAGCAATTGCGCGAAGTGCCGTCCGCCGAGCACAACCGCGAGAAAAACCGCTTCCTCGACCTCAGCCGGCCGTTCCTTGCCGACCTCGGTGTGACCAACAGCAAGCACGAGCTGATCCCGGCGATGTCGCGCAAGTGGAAGCAGATCAACAAGTTCATCGAAGTCTTCAGCCATGCCCTGACCACCTCGCCGCTGGCACTGGACAAACCGGTGCGGGTCGCGGACTTCGGTTCGGGCAAGGGCTACCTGACGTTCGCGATCCACGACTATTTGCGCAACACCTTGAACGCCGAAGGCGAAGTGACCGGCGTCGAGCTGCGTGAAGAAATGGTCAACTTGTGCAACGCCGCCGCCGCGAAACTGGAACACCCGGGGCTGGTGTTCAAGTGCGGTGACGTGCGCAGTGTGGCGCCGAGCGAGCTGGACGTGATGATCGCGCTGCACGCCTGCGACATCGCCACTGATTATGCGATCCACACCGGCATTCGTTCCGGCGCGTCGATCATCATGTGCTCGCCGTGCTGCCACAAGCAGATCCGCCTGCAAATCCAGAGCCCGGCGCTGCTCAAGCCGATGCTGCAATACGGTTTGCACCTGGGTCAGCAAGCGGAAATGGTCACCGACAGTTTGCGTGCGTTGTTCCTTGAAGCCTGCGGTTACGAAACCAAGGTCTTCGAGTTCATCTCACTGGACCACACCAACAAGAACAAGATGATCCTGGCGGTCAAGCGCGCCGAGCCGGTGGACCCGGCCCAGTTGTTGGTGAAGATTCAGGAGCTGAAGGATTTCTACCACATCACTGAACATTGCCTGGAAACCCTGCTGCGCGCTGACAAATACCTCTGAACCTTGCTGCGTGCCGACGACTACCACTGAACTGTAGGAGCCGGCTTGCTGGCGATGGCATCTCCTCGGTCTGTCAGATACACCGCGGTGATGCCATCGCCAGCAAGCCGGCTCCTACAGGGTTGCGCGGTGTCAATGCTCTCGGGTTATGCAGTGGCAATACGTGCAGGTTTGACCGCCGTTTTACGCCCCAACATCACCGTCACGATCACCCCGGCAGCAAACAGCCAGGTGATCGGCTCGATGTGTTCACCGAAGAACAACGCCGAGAACGCGATGGTGAAGAAGATCTGCAACAGCTGGATCTGACTGACCCGGGCAATGCCACCCATGGCCAACCCGGCGTACCAGGCGAAGAAACCGATGAACTGCGAGAACAGCGAAACATAACCAAAGGCCCACCAGGTCTTGGCCGAAATTTCGCCCTGGTGTTGCAGCGCCAGGTACACCACCGGTCCGATCAACAGCGGCGTCGACAGCACCAGCGCCCAGCAGATCACCTGCCAGCCGCCCATCTCCTTGGCCAAGCGCCCCCCTTCGGCATACCCCAAACCGCCTACGGCAATTGCGCCGAGCATCAGCAAATCACCGGCCTGAATGCTCCCGGCACCGCTGATCAGCGCGTAACCCAGCACCAGCGCACTGCCCAGCGCGGCGCAGGCCCAGAAGGCTTTCGACGGGCGTTCGTGGGACAACCACGCAGCGTACAGTGCCACGCACAGAGGTTGCAGGCCGTTGACCAATGCGCCGTGGGACGCGGGCAAGGTTTGCATCGCCCAGGCGGATAAAACAGGGAAGCCGAGGATCACGCCGGCGATCACCAGCGTCAGGCCTTTGACCTGTTTCCAGGTCGGCCATTTTTCCCTGCGCCACAGTAACAACAGCGCCGCCGGAATCGCCGCGAACAGCGCACGTCCGAGGCCATTGAGCAACGGATGGAGTTCCTGCACGACGATCCGTGTGAAGGGCAGGGTCAGGCTGAAAATCACAACGCCGAGCAGGCCGAGGGCCATGCCGGTGTTTTCGCGCGTGGACATGAGGGCAACCAGAACCGAGGGTGGTGGGAAGTGTCTTCATCTAGCCATAAATCCGGTGGGGGCCGCTGTTACAGCTAGGCGCAGAGTTATCCGTACAGTTTGAGGGCCCCTTCGCGGGCAAGCCTCGCTCCTACAGGTTTTGTGCCGAGCGCATTACCGCGACCAACCGAAATCCTGTAGGAGCGAGGCTTGCCCGCGAAGAACGATAACGCCGTAGTAGCTGGTTATTACCCGCCCCTCTGGATAACGACTACCTTGAATACTCCTGTCTATTTCCCAGAGGAGTCCTCCCCATGGCTGCCAAGAAAATCCTGATGCTGGTCGGCGATTACGTCGAAGACTACGAAGTGATGGTGCCGTTCCAGGCACTGCTGATGGTCGGCCACACGGTGCACGCCGTCTGCCCGGACAAATCCGCCGGCCAGACCGTGCGCACGGCGATCCACGACTTCGAAGGCGACCAGACCTACAGCGAAAAGCCTGGGCATCTGTTTGCCTTGAACTTCGATTTTGCCAAGGTCGCTGAAGCCGACTACGACGCGCTGCTGATCCCCGGCGGTCGTGCCCCGGAATACCTGCGCCTGAACGAAAAAGTCCTGGACCTGGTGCGTGCCTTCGACAAGGCCGGCAAGCCGATCGCCGCCGTGTGCCACGGTGCGCAATTGCTGGCGGCGGCAGGCATTCTGGAAGGTCGCGAATGCAGCGCCTACCCGGCTTGCGCACCGGAAGTACGCTTGGCCGGCGGTACGTTTATCGATATCCCGGTGACGGAAGGTCACGTTCAAGGCAATCTGGCCACTGCTCCGGCCTGGCCGGCCCACCCGAGCTGGCTCGCCGGTTTCCTCGGGTTGCTGGGCACCAAAATCACGCTGTAACGAGGGACTTTTTCATGTGCGAGCTCTACGTCAAGGCCGACCCGATTCTCTACGAATCGCGCTCCCGCTCGCTGCGCATCTGCGGGGTGGTCACCACCCTGCGGCTGGAGAATCAGTTCTGGGACATCCTCAGCGAAATCGCCGAGGTCGACGGCATGACCACCAACCAGTTGATCGCCAAGCTGTATGAAGAGGTGATGGATTATCGCGGGGAAGTGGTGAATTTCGCTTCGTTCTTGCGGGTGAGTTGTACGCGGTATTTGTCGCAACGGCGGGTGCAGGCGCCGGAGTTGTCGGTGGTTCGTGCAGTGGTGAAATAGCGTAGACCGTGTCGATCCATTCGCGGGCAAGCCTCGCTCCTACAGGGGAACGCGTTCCTGTAGGAGCGAGCGGTGCGACGATTCGACTTGCCCGCGAAGAGGCCGGTTCAGGCGACAAAAATCCACGGCTGGTCTTTACTCTGAAGCGCGAAACCCCTCAATCGCCAAGGAGAAAAATTATGTCTGGATGGTATGAGTTGAGCAAAACCAGCAACGGCCAGTTTCGCTTCGTGCTGAAAGCGGCGAATGCCGAAACCATTCTGAACAGCGAGCACTACACCACTCGCAGCGCCGCCGAAAACGGCATCGCCTCAGTGCAGAAGAACAGCCCGCTGGATGAGCGCTACGAGAAAAAGACTACCAAGGATGGCCATCCGTATTTCAACCTCAAGGCTGCCAACCACGAGATCATCGGCAGCAGCGAGGCCTATTCTTCCGAGGCCGCGCGGGAAAAAGGCATCGCCAGCGTGAAGACCAACGGCCCGACCACCGTGATCAAGGACAAGACCTTGCCGGTGCTCTAAAAAACCACACAAAACCCTGTAGGAGCCGGCTTGCTGGCGATCGCGAAGGGTCAGTCGATAAAGAAGTTGACTGACCCACCGCGATCGCCAGCAAGCCGGCTCCTACAGGTTTGGTGATCAGCGCATCGCGTTCAGCAGTGCCTGCAACTGACTCTGCCCAGCCTCACCCAACGGAAACACCGGCAACCGTGGATCCCCCACCTCCAGCCCGGTCGCACGTAAACCGGCCTTGATCGTCGCCGGCAACCCACCCTTCAAAATGAAGTCCAGCAACGGCAACTGGCGATAGAACAGTTCACGCGCCTTGCTCAGATCATTGGCCAATACCGCTTCATACAAATCGAGATTGAGCTGCGCAATCAGGTTCGGCGCCGCCGTGCACCAGCCTTTCGCCCCGGCGGCAAACGCCTCCAGTGCCAGCGGATTGCAGCCGTTGTAGAACGGCACCTGACCTTCGCCGAGCCGATGCAATTGGTGCATGCGCTGGATGTCGCCGGTGCTCTCCTTGACCATGGTTACGTTGTCCACGGTGTTGACGATGCGCAGGATCAGGTCGACCGACATGTCCGTGCCGCTGGTGGCCGGGTTGTTGTAGAGCATGATCGGTACGCCGATGCTGTCGCCGATGGCGCGGTAATGGGCGAGGATTTCCGCTTCGCTGAGTTTCCAGTAAGACGTCGGCAAGACCATCACCACGTCGGCGCCATGGGCTTCGGCGAAACGTGCGCGGCGCACCGCTTTGGCGGTGGTCAGGTCGGATACGCTGACGATGGTCGGCACCCGTTTGGCCACGTGCTTGATGCTGAACTCGCTGACCTGGTCCCACTCCGCGTCGCTCAGGTAAGCGCCTTCGCCGGTGCTGCCCAGCGGCGCGATCGAGTGGACGCCGTCGTCGATCAGGCGGTCGATGGAACGTCCGAGCGCGTCGAGATCGACGCCTTCGCCATTGGCGGTGAACGGGGTGATGGTGTAGCCGATGATGCCGTGAATCGTTGGGGTCGACATGGCGACGCTCCTCTTGAAAATGCTTGGGTTCAGTTCAGGCAATCGGCGTGTTGGCGCAGGTTCTGCCGAGCGTAGTAGTTGAACGCAGCGCCATGGCGCTTGGGTTTCGAGATCCAGTCGTGGGCTTCACGGCCCAGTTCCGGAATGATCGGCTTGATGGTCCCGGCGCTCATGGCCAACAGTTGCAGCTTCGCGGCGCGTTCGATCAGTTGCGCGATCACACAGGCTTCTTCGATGGTCGTGCCGGTGGACAACTGACCGTGGTGCGACAGCAGGACCGCGCGCTTGTCGCCGAGGGCGCCGGCAATCAGCTCGCCTTCTTCGTTACCGACCGGCACACCCGGCCAGCCTTCGAGAAACGCGCAATCGTCGTAGAGCGGGCAGAGGTCCATGTGGGAAATCTGCAGCGGCACTTCAAGCATCGACAGCGCCGCGACGTGCGTCGGGTGCGTGTGAATGATGCAGTTCACGTCCGGCCGGGCGCGGTACACCCAACTGTGGAAACGGTTGGCCGGGTTGGGCATGCCGTGGCCTTCAAGCACTTCCAGGTCTTCGTTGACCAGCAGCAGGTTGCTGGCGGTGATTTCGTCGAAACCCAGGCCCAGTTGTTGAGTGTAGTAAGTGCCGGGCTGCGGGCCACGGGCGGTGATCTGCCCGGCCAGGCCAGAGTCGTGGCCGTGCTCGAACAGAATGCGGCAGGTCAGGGCCAGCTTTTGCCGGTCGGTCCACGTATTATCTGCCAGGGTATTTTGCATCTGGGTCAGCGCTTGCTTGACCAGTTGCTCTTTGGGTAATGCTAAGGTCTTGGCCATATCGGTGTCCTTTGGGTGGTTCAATGGACGTCGGATTTGCCGTTCACTCGTTGCTCGCAAGGCCTTGGTGAATGCAAATGACACAAATGATGCTATATGACACATTGTGTCATTGGCAAGGATGAATCGTTGCCTCCTCGATGGATTAATCGTTCTGCATGTCTATCCGTTTGAAATTACTGAGAAAAAAACTGGGCGTGACGCTTGAGGCCCTGGCTGAAAAATCCGGGATGACCAAGAGCTATCTGTCGAAAGTCGAGCGCGGGTTGAATACGCCGTCCATCGCGGCTGCGCTGAAACTGGCCAAGGCGCTGAACGTCAAGGTCGAGGAATTGTTCTCCGAAGACAGCGTCAGCCTCGACAGCTACAGCCTGGTGCGCAGCCATGAGCGTCAGTCGCTGGCGGCCAATGATGAGAGCCCTGGCTATGCGGTGCTGGCGCATCAGGTGAGTGAGCGCAGTCTGCTGCCGTTCATCATTTATCCGCCGTTCGAATTCGCGGACAAAACCTTCAAGGAACACGTGGGGGAGGAGTTTCTGTTTGTCCACGAAGGGCAGGTGGAAGTGGACTTCATGAACGAGCGCGTGCTGCTAGAGCGCGGTGATGCGCTGCACTTCAATGCGCAGAAACCGCACCGGATCCGCTCAGTGGGCGAGGTTCAGGCGCAGTTGCTGGTGGTGGTGCATAGCGCTGAAGAGTGAGCTGCATAACACCGCGCACCCCTGTAGGAGCCGGCTTGCTGGCGATTGCGTCCGATCAGGCGATAAATGCGTCGACTGACCCACCGCCATCGCCAGCAAGCCGGCTCCTACAAAATCGGTGTTACACCTCGACGGGAACGGTGAGCTTCGGACTGCCCAACGCATGCGTCTTCGAATCAAAAAACCGCAGCTCCGATCCGGTCCCCTCAAACACCTTCGCGTAATGCCGCTTCTGATGCTGGATAAACGCCTTGCTGCGCGGATAAATCGAAATCGCCACCACCTTGGGTTTCGCCTGGCGCAGCGCATGAATGATGTGGCTGTCCTGCTCTCCAAGCGCATGCCCGAAGACGCACAACCCCTCGGCATGCCCCAATAACTGGTCATAGCAAAACGACAAATAATCCGAGCTGCGGATGGTCTTGAGCTTGTCTGCGCTCGGCCCTTCGTTCACAAACAGCGGCACGTCATCCAGCGTCTTGATCGTGTTGTTGATCGCAAAACTGCCCAGCAGCGTGCCTTCGGTCGACATCAGTTTGCGCGCCGTGCCGTCCTGATTGCGCACCAGATGCAACCCGCCGTGCAGGTACAGCAGACGGGTTTTATCGGTCGCCGTGGCGCTCAAGTCAAACCCCGGCTCGGCACCCTGGAACAGGTCGGTGATCGCATCCGGCTGGTGCTGGATCGCCCAGTAGTTGAGCAAGTCGTAATTGGTGGTGAACACCGTCCGGTAACGGCCCAGTTCCTGATTGATCGTCGCCAGCGTCGAAGGCACCACCAGTCGCCACGGGATGTGCACCGCGTGCACGGTGTTGATCAGCGCTTCCTTGATCGCGTAGTAGCGATTGCGCGGCGCGGCGGAGCTGACGGCCAGGGCTTTGTTCACCCGGCTGGTGGTTTTCAGCGCACCCAGCACCTGCTCGAAACTGCGCGTTTGCATCGCGTCGAAAACGCTGAGCTCGGACTGGCTCAGGGGTTTTTCTTCGACGGTGCGGGCGTTTTCGAACAGCGAGTCGTAGCCGAAATCGTCCCAGACCGCGCGGCTGGCGCCGTTGCCCACCAGCAGGCCGCTGATCGAGGCGGTGGCGCGCAGGGCGTTCCAGTCTTCTAGTTGGGCATCGACATCCTGGAAATCGGTCATTGCGGTCGTCGTCTCAAAAAGCAAAAGGTCGGATGGGCGGCGACTTTATCACGACCCGGACTTGAGCCAGATCAAGTTAACGCCGCGCCGATGGGTCGATCCTGTGGGTATCCGCCGGATCGAACCGCCGATACGGCCCAGACCTGGAGATTCGCCATGAGCAGCACGTTTTTCATCCCCGCCGTGAACATCATGGGTATTGGTTGCCTCGACGAGGCCATGGACGCCATCGGCAAGTACGGTTTTAAAAAGGCGCTGATTGTCACCGACGCCGGGCTGGCCAAGGCGGGCGTGGCTGCGATGATCGCCGAAAGGCTGGCAATGAAAGACATCGACTCGGTCATCTTCGACGGCGCCAAGCCCAACCCGAGCATCGCCAACGTCGAGAGCGGGCTGGGCCTGCTCAAGGAAAGTCGCTGTGATTTCGTGGTGTCGCTGGGCGGTGGTTCGCCCCACGACTGCGCCAAAGGCATCGCGTTGTGCGCGACCAATGGCGGGCAGATTCGCGATTACGAAGGCGTCGATCAATCCGAGAAGCCGCAACTGCCGTTGATCGCCATCAACACCACCGCCGGCACCGCCAGCGAGATGACGCGTTTCTGCATCATCACTGACGAAACCCGTCACGTGAAAATGGCCATCGTCGACCGCAACGTCACGCCGCTGCTGTCGGTCAACGACCCGGCGCTGATGGTCGCCATGCCCAAAAGCCTGACCGCCGCCACCGGGATGGACGCGCTGACCCACGCCATCGAAGCCTACGTGTCCACCGCTGCCAACCCGATCACCGATGCCTGCGCGCTGAAGGCGATGACGCTGATCAGCAGCAACCTGCGCCTGGCCGTGCGCGATGGCAGCGACCTGGCCGCACGGGAAAACATGGCTTACGCACAGTTCCTCGCGGGCATGGCGTTCAATAATGCGTCCCTTGGCTACGTGCATGCCATGGCGCACCAGCTGGGTGGTTTCTACGACTTGCCCCATGGCGTTTGTAACGCCGTGCTGTTGCCGCATGTGCAGAGCTTCAACGCGCTGGTGTGCGCCGAACGCCTGACCGACGTGGCCCACGCAATGGGCGCCGATATTCGCGGCTTCAGCCCGGAAGAGGGCGCGCAGGCAGCCATCACGGCGATCCGCAGCCTGGCCAGGGATGTGGAAATTCCCGCCGGGTTGCGTGAACTCGGCGCCCGGCTCAACGACATCCCGACGCTCGCCAGCAACGCCTTGAAAGACGCGTGCGGCGTGACCAACCCACGTGCAGCGGATCAGCGGCAGATCGAGGAGATTTTCCGCAGCGCGTTTTGACGGTCGCACGGTTCGGGCGCAAAGGACGCTATGCTGCGTCTTCGCCCGAACCGACATCGCCGAGCCCTCCATGCTGCAAAAAAGCCTGATCCGCCGTCTCGATCTGATGACCCTTCAGTTGTTCGTCGCCGTCCACGAAGAAGGCACGCTGACCCGTGCCGCTGCGCGCGAAGCGATTGCGGTGTCGGCGGCGAGCAAGCGGTTGATGGAGTTGGAGGAGGCGCTGGGCATCAGTCTGTTTGTGCGTCAGGCCAAGGGCATGACCCTGACTCCGGCCGGCGAAACCCTGTTGCACCACGCTCGGCAGATGTTGTTCAACGTCGAGAAAATGGGCCTGGAGTTGGGTGAGCACAGCCACGGTATTCGCGGCTATGTGCGGATGCTCGCCAACCTGTCGGCGATCATTCAATTCCTGCCGGAAGACTTGCGGGACTTTTCAGAACGTCATCCGCAGGTCAAGACCGACCTCGAAGAACGCCCCAGCAGCGGGGTGATTCAAGGGGTGCTGGATGGCGTGGCGGACCTCGGGATCTGTTCCAGCGACAGCGATGTGAAAGGTCTGCACAGCGTGCTGTATCGCCAGGACAAACTGGTGGTGCTGATGCTGCCGGATCATCCCTTGGCCAGCCGTTCCAGCCTGGCGTTCGCCGATACGCTGGACAGCGATTACGTCGGCCTGCACGCCGCCAGTTCCATCAACATGCGCACCCACGCGGCCGCGCGTCAGGCGGGCAAAGTGCTGCGGCTGCGGATTCATGTGCCGGGGTTCGATGCGATGTGCCGGATGGTCCAGGCCAACATGGGCATCGGGATTTTGCCGCAGAAGGCTTATGAACTGTTTGGCCGGGCGTTGGGTTTGCATGCGGTGCCGTTGACGGATGACTGGTCGGATCGGGCGTTGATCATCGTCGTGCGCGATGAAGCGGCGTTGTCGCCGGTGAGCCGGATGTTGTTTGAGCAGTTGCGCGGGCAGGGTTGAGATTATCGTTGGCAGGTCCGGCCCCTTCGCGGGCAAGCCTCGCTCCTACAGGGATCTCGCAAACCTGTAGGAGCGAGGCTTGCCCGCGAAGGCGGACCTGAGGTCGCGACAATCTTCCAGAGCGTTCGCGTTTGGCGAACGCCCGTTGCCAACTGAAGGTTGGATTCCATTCCCCTCGCTCCTCTAGCCTTGGCGCATATTCCAAGAATAAGAGGTACCCCGCGATGACTGCCCCCCTGAGCGCAATCAAAGTGATCGAAATCGGCACGCTGATCGCCGCGCCGTTCGCCGCCCGCATGCTCGCCGAGTTCGGCGCCGAAGTGATCAAGATCGAAGCCATGGGCCAGGGCGACCCCCTGCGCAAATGGCGCAAGCTGCACGAAGGCACCTCGCTGTGGTGGTACCTGCAATCGCGCAACAAGAAGTCCTTGGCGCTGAATCTGAAATCCCCTGAAGGCATTGAACTGGTCAAGCAACTGGCGACCAGCGCCGACGTGCTGATCGAAAACCTGCGCCCCGGTACCCTGGAAAAACTCGGTCTGGGCTGGGACGTGCTGCACGCGCTCAATCCCAACCTGACGCTGGTACGCATTTCCGGTTACGGCCAGACCGGCCCCTACCGCGACCGCCCGGGTTTCGGCGCCATCGGCGAGGCCATGGGCGGCATTCGCTACACCACCGGCACCCCCGGTTCGCCGCCGGCGAGGGTGGGTGTCAGCCTCGGTGATTCCCTGGCGTCCTTGCACGCGGTGATTGGTGCGTTGATGTCGCTGCTGCGGGTCAAGACCGGGCAGGGCGGCGGGCAAGTGGTCGATGTGTCGCTGGCTGAAAGCGTGTTCAATGTCATGGAAAGCCTGGTGCCGGAATACGACATGCTCGGCCATGTTCGCGAACGCAGCGGCGGCGCCTTGCCCGGCATTGCGCCGTCCAACACCTACCTGACGGCCGATGGCGCCTACGTGGTGATCGCCGGCAACAGCGACCCGATCTACAAACGTTTGATGGACGTGATCGGTCGTCGCGATCTGGCCGAAGCGCCTGAGTTTGCCCACAACGATGGCCGCGCCTTGAAAAGTAACGTGCTCGACGCCGCCATCACCCACTGGACCAGCAGCCTGCCCATCGATGACGTGCTGGCGGCCCTGGAAGCCGCTGAAGTACCGGCCGGGCGCATCTATTCCGTGGCCGACATCGTCGCCGACCCGCACTATCAGGCGCGGGACATGTTGCTCAACGCCGACCTGCCCGGCGGCGCGAAAGTGAAGATGCCGGGCATCGTGCCCAAACTTTCCGAAACCCCCGGCGGCGTGAACTGGTCGGGGCCGGGCCTGGGCCAGCACACCGACGGGATTCTCGCGGGGCTGGGCCTGACGGATGCGGACATCGAACGCCTGAAAACTGAAGGGGTGGTGCAATGATCACTGATTTTTCCGAGAGCCTGATCGTTCAGGAAGTCTCCCCGCGCGACGGCTTGCAGATAGAGCCGACCTGGGTGGAAACCGCCGACAAGATTGCCCTGATCGATCAGCTGTCGCTGGCTGGATTCAGTCGCATCGAAGCCGGCTCGTTCGTGTCGCCCAAGGCCATTCCTGCACTGCGCGATGGCGAGCTGGTGTTCAAGGGCATCACCCGCCAACCGGGGGTGATCTATGTCGCGTTGATCCCCAACCTCAAGGGCGCGCAACGGGCATTGGCGTGCCGCGCCGATGAGCTGAACCTGGTGATGTCCGCCAGCCAGACTCACAACCTGGCCAACATGCGCATGCGTTGCGAAGCTTCATTGGCCGCGTTCGGCGAGATCGTGCAATACGTGGGAGACACCAAGGTTCGATTGAACGGCAGCATCGCCACCACTTTCGGTTGCCCGTTCGAGGGCAAGATCGATGAGGACCGCGTGCTGCAAATCGTCGATGAATATCAGGAGCTCGGGATTCAGGGCGTCACCTTGGCCGACACCACTGGCATGGCTAATCCGCGGCAGGTGGATCGGCTGGTGCGGCGGGTGTTGCAGCGGGTTTCGCCAGCGGATCTGACCCTGCATTTCCACAACACCCGCGGCCTCGGTTTGTGCAACGTGCTGGCGGCTTACGAGGCGGGTGCCCGACGCTTCGACGCGGCCCTCGGCGGGCTCGGTGGTTGCCCGTTCGCACCCGGCGCCTCGGGCAATATCTGCACCGAAGACCTGGTCAACCTGTGCGATGAAATCGGCATTCATACCGGCATCGATCTGCCATTGTTGTTGAACTTGTCGCGAGGATTACCCGCGCTGCTCGGCCACGAAGTCCCCGGCCAACTGGCCAAGGCCGGCCGCAATTGCGACCTGCACCCGTTGCCTTCCTGACCCACCGACGATCCCCTGTAGGAGCGAGGCTTGCCCGCGAAGGCGGCCTGTCATTCAACATTTCTAACGACTGACACACCGCCTTCGCGGGCAAGCCTCGCTCCTACAGAACGAACCACAACAAACCAGACAACAAAAACAATCGGACACCCACGGGAAGTCCGCCTGGAGAAACAGCATGAGCCTTAACGTACTGGAGGCGGGCGCGAGCCCGTCCGTTAGCCACGACGAAGAAAAAGCCCTGGTCAGCAAAGTCGCCTGGCGCCTGATGCCGCTGATCATGGTCTGCTACCTGTTCGCCTTCTTCGACCGCATCAACATCAGCTTCGCCAAGTTCCAGTTGCAGGCCGACCTGAGCCTGAGCGACACCGCATACGGCCTCGGCGCCGGGCTGTTCGTGGTCGGTTACGTGATCTTCGAAGTGCCGAGCAACATGATGCTGTACAAGGTCGGCGCCCGACGCTGGATCGCGCGAATCATGATGTCCTGGGGCCTTGCGACGGCGGCGATGGTCTTCGTCAACAGCGAATGGCAGTTCTACGCGTTGCGCTTCGTGATCGGCGCGATGGAAGCGGGTTTTGCGCCGGGCGTCCTGTATTACCTGACGCTGTGGTTCCCGCAGCATTATCGTGGGCGCATCACCTCGATGTTGTTCCTGTCATCAGCATTTGCCGGGCTGGTCGGCGCACCGTTCTCCGGGCTGGTGCTGCAACACCTCGATGGTTTCCTGGACATGCGCGGCTGGCATTGGCTGTTTCTGCTCGGCGGCGTGCCCTGCATCGGCCTCGGTTTGCTGGTGCTGACCTTGCTCAAGGACCGTATCGAAGACGCCCATTGGCTGACACCGTCGGAGAAGACATTGCTGGCCAGCCGCATCGCCCACCACGAACCACACAAGAGCGGTGGCTCGCTGCTCGCCGCGCTGCGGATTCCCGGTTTTCTCACGCTGGGCCTGATCTACTTCCTGATTCAGGTGGCGTCCTACGGCTTGAACTTCTGGGCACCGCAACTGATCCGCAGTGCAGGCACCGAGAGCCCGGTGATGATCGGTTTGCTGACCGCGATTCCGTACATCTGCGGTGCGATCAGCATGGTGGTGATCGGGCGGTTGTCCGACTCGACCGGCGAGCGGCGCAAGTTTGTCGCCGGGCTGGTGGCGGTGGGCGCGCTAGGGTTCTTCTGTGCCGGGATCTTCGCCAACCACACGACTTTCCTGATTGTCGCACTGGGCTTGCTCGGCGCCGGGATCATCGCCTCAATTCCGAGCTTCTGGACCCTGCCACCGAAACTGCTGGCCGGTGCCGGCGCAGGGGCTGCGGGCGGGATCGCGGTGATCAACACCCTCGGCCAGTTCGGCGGCATCGTCAGCCCGGTCATGGTCGGGCGAATCAAAGACCTGACCGGCAGCACCACCCCGGCGCTGTACGTCATCGGCGTCTGCGCGCTGATCGCGGTTGCGCTGTTGTTGTGGGGGCTGCCGCAAAAACTGCGCACACTCGACAAGTTCTAGGGAAGTACACAGCCCTGTAGGAGCCGGCTTGCTGGCGATGCGTCCCTCAAAAACTGCATCGCAATCCCAGACCGCAATCGCTGGCAAGCCAGCTCCTACAAGACCGCGGCGTTCAGGTAATAACGATCGCTCCCAAAGCAACCACAACCCTGTAGGAGCCGGCTTGCCGGCGATGAGTCCCTCAAAAACTGCATTGCAATCTCAGACCGCAATCGCTGGCAAGCCAGCTCCTACAAGACCGCGGCGTGCAGGAATTAACGATCGCTCCCAAAGCTCGCACAACCCTGTAGGAGCCGGCTTGCCGGCGATGGGGCCCTCGAAAACCGCATTGCAACTTCAGACCGCAATCGCTGGCAAGCCAGCTCCTACAAGACCGCGGCGTTCAGGTAATAACGATCGCTCCCAAAGCAACCACAACCCTGTAGGAGCCGGCTTGCCGGCGATGAGTCCCTCAAAAACTGCATTGCAATCTCAGACCGCTATCGCTTGCAAGCCAGCTCATACAAGGGATCTGGTCCTGAATCAGGCGTTGAACGGGTTGTATGAGCGGATTGAGGAGGAGATATTGCACAGCCTATCTTCCGACGTTCGAGGTAATCAGATTGCTAACCGGCCTCAACCACCTGACCCTCGCCGTCACCGACCTGAATCGCAGCGTAGCGTTCTATCACGACCTCCTGCAACTTAAGCTCGAAGCCACATGGGACTCCGGCGCCTATCTCTCGCTACCCGGCCTATGGCTGTGCCTTTCCCTCGATCCCCTGCGCAACGCCGAACCCGCCGCTGACTACACCCATTACGCCTTCAGCATCAGCGCATCCGGCTTCCTGCCATTCGTTGAACGCCTTCGAGTCGCCAACGTCCGCGAATGGCGCGATAACCGCAGCGAAGGTGCGTCGTTCTACTTCCTCGACCCCGACGGCCACCAGCTCGAAGCCCATGTCGGCGACCTGGCGTCGCGATTGGCCGCCTGTCGTCAGCGGCCGTACGCAGGAATGAAGTTCTTCGACGATCAGTCAGTCGATTCCCCGGGACCTGATATAGACTTGCGCCCATTCACCGGATAGTACAAAAGGATTTCCCGATGACCCCATCGCTGCTAATGGCCGTTCTAGCCTCGGGCTTTATCTACGGCATCACGCCCGGGCCCGGCGTTTTGGCGGTGTTCGGTATTGGTGCAGCGCGTGGGCGAAGGGCAGGGGCAGGCTTTTTGTGCGGGCATTTGCTCGGGGACGTGGTCTGGTGCAGCACCGCGCTGATCGCGATTGTCGGTGCGCGGGAAATCGGTAGCACCGCGTTTGACGTGTTGGGCGTGCTCAGCGGGCTCTATCTGTTCTGGCTCGGTTTGCGCGCAGTGCGGGCCAAACGCAGCAGCGCCGAAGCGCCGCAAGGCCCGGCGCGGCAGCCATTCTGGCACGGCATTCTGTTCGGTCTGACCAATCCCAAAGCTTACCCGGTGGCGGTGGCGACTTTTACGGCGTTGCTGTCCAGCCGTGCGGAACTGCTGCATTGGTCGATGTTGCCCTGGCTGATCGTTCTGAGCTTCGTTGGCGGTTTGATCGCCTACGCTATCCTCATTGGCATCGTCGGTGCACGGCAGGTGCGCAGCCTGTATCAACGGCATGAACTGGCGATCACCCGGTTGTGCGGGGTGATGTTTATCGGTTTCGCCATCAACGCCCTGGTGCATGCCTTGCCGGGGCTGATGCCGAACAAGGCTTGAAACTGATCGCAGGGACGCGTCAGCGGCATCATCACTGGTCAGGGATGGTTCTTTATTGCTGCATTGTTCGGACATGCTCTCTGCACCATGGCAACCAGAAATTCCGCGCCGTCGGCGAGTTACATCGATCTACTGCTGGACGCCGTTTGCGCGGTCGATAAACAGGGGCGCTTCGTTTTTGTCAGCGCGGCCTGCGAGCGCATTTTCGGCTACACGCCTGACGAGTTGGTCGGCCAGCCGATGATCGAACTGGTGCATCCCGCCGACCGCCAGCGCACCCTCGACGCCGCGCGGGAGATCATGGGCGGCGACCCCAAACTCAACTTCGAAAACCGTTACGTGCGCAAGGATGGCCGGGTGGTGCACATCTTGTGGTCCGCACGCTGGTCGGAAGTCGATCAGCTGCGTATCGCCGTGGCCCGTGACATCACCGAACGCAAGCAGGCCGAGTCCCGACAAGCGGCGCTGTACGCGATCTCCGAAGCGGCCCACGCGGCGGAGGATTTGTTGGCGTTGTTCAAACGCATCCACCTGATCATCGGTGAATGGCTGCCGGCGCTGAACTTCTCCGTGGCGCTGTATGACGAGCATTGCGCGCAGCTCAATTTCCCTTACCACGTCGACGACAACGAGCAGCAACCCGAACAGCCTGGAACGGTGACCGGACGCTTGTGCGCCGAAGTGATCCGCAGCGGTCAACCGATCCTGCTGACCCCGAATCAGGAAAACACCCCCGCTGGATTCGAGGCGCTGGTCACGGGCCAGCATTCGCCGTGCTGGCTGGGCGTGCCGTTGAACTCTCAGAAAGGCACCATCGGCGCGCTGATCGTCAAAAGCGTGGCGGGCGGCGAGCGCTACACCGAGCAAGACAAGGAACTGTTGCAGTTCGTGTGCGCCCAGGTCGCCACCGCCATCGAGCGCAAGCAGTTGCACGCCCGGCTGCAGCGCATGGCCCAATACGATCAACTGACCCAACTGCCCAATCGCGAGTTGCTCCGGGACCGGCTGAAAGCCTCACTGGCACTGGCCAAGTCGGAAAGCGGTCGCATGGCGCTGTTGTACGTCGACCTCGACCGCTTCAAGGAAGTCAACGACACCCACGGCCATGCAGTCGGCGACATGCTGCTGCAAGCGGTCGCCAATCGCCTGAAAGGCTGCGTGCGGGAAACCGACACCGTGGCGCGCATCGGCGGCGATGAGTTCGTGGTGCTGCTGCACACCATTCAGGCCTCGGAAGATGCCGACAGCGTGGCGGGCAAAATCCGTCATATCCTGGCGCAACCGCTGCGGCTGGATGGGCACAGCCTGAACATTCAATTGAGCATCGGCGTCGCGCATTTTCCCGAGCATGGCACGGAAGAAAAGCAATTGTTCCGCCATGCCGACGAGGCGATGTACACAGCCAAACGCCAGCATCACCTGCGACTCGGGGCCTGAAAACCACGGCACCGTTCGTCGCGTCGATCCCGTTTTTTTTTAAACCTTTGCGGTGATGGAAATTCAGATCCTATGCGGGCTCCTGCTCGCTGCGATCATCACCAAGAGGTAGAGAATCATGCCTAACTCAAGAAACTCGAACTCGGGAAGTTTCGCCAACGATCGAACGAAGGCGTCTGAAGCCGGTCGCAAAGGTGGGAAAACGACCACCACGACTGTCGATAAAGAACCTTTGAAACCCGACATGGGCCGCAAAGGTGGCCAGAAATCCAAGTAGTGGTGAAAGTGGTTTTGATTGAGAGGCGGGAGCGAAAGCTCCCGTTTGAATTTATAGAGAGGAGGGCGCGACCATGAGCCAGATGGCCACCCGATTATGCAGCACCGGATTTGCCACGTTACTGGGCCTGTGTGCCAGCAGTGCCTTTGCCCAGTCCCCCACCGAATTCATCAACGATGCCTCGGCCAAAGGCATGGCCGACATCGAAGCCAGTCGCCTGGCGCACCAGAAATCCGAATCCAAAGAGATCAAGGACTTCACCATCATCGTCATCAACGACCGCACCACTGCGAACCAGCACCTGGCGAAAATCGCCAGGCAACTGGACCTGCCGGTAGCGCCACGGGAAGAGGTGGTCGACAAGGCCAAAGCCTTGATGCCGCAAGTGCAGGAGGGTGCGTCCTTTGATCAGGCATACGCCGCCAGCCAGGTGAAAACCACGCAGGAAGCCATCGAACAACTGGAGCAGGAGGCGCAGACCACCGACGTACCGGAAATCAAAGCCTTCGCTGAAGAAACCCTGCCCAAACTGCAGAACCACCTGCAAATGGCCAGGGCGCTGCAAGCAGATTGCTGACGCGCTTTCTGTAGGAGCCGGCTTGCTGGCGATCCGGACAACGCGGTGTGGCTGATTAACCGCGGTGATGCCATCGCCAGCAAGCCGGCTCCTACAGATCAGGGCACCCTTACTTCAACCGCCCAACTGAAATACCCCAACGCCTCGCAGTTTTTATCAACCAGCATGAAATGCAGCTCACACGCCTCAACTCCGGCGGCGAGTCGGGTGCATGCCCAATAATGATCATCGGCTTGGTGAGTACCCGGTTCAGTCGGGTTTTCAGTGTCGGGTGCCGGCACTGTCAGGTCGCCCCGCACCACCAGTTCCGGCACCGACAATACGCCGGCGTCACCCACAGACATCTCGTAAAACACCACGCTGTGCTCAGCGAGCAAGCTGACGGTTCTTCCGCGGATATGGAAAGTCGCATCGCTGCCAGCGGTCAACGTGATTAGGCTGTCATTTGTTGTACTTTGTGGTTCTGGCGATCCGTTGATGCTGAAGACGAATCCATCGGAAATGGGTGTCGGATTTTCCGCCTCAAGACTCGGGTCCGGGTAGCGTAGAAGCAGTGATTCGGCATCGACGATCAGCAACACATTATTGGCAGTCGCGACGCTTGAGGAAGGAGATTTTATCGGTTCGGAAGTCATCATGGATTCCTTTCATGATGGTGACACTTGACGGTAGCCGCTTCGGTTTATGCAAGGCATTCCGTTCCTGTCGAGGCGGCAACGCAGTCAGCAAAAGCCCCTCGTTGCCAAGGGGCCTGACGCTCGTCAGTTGCGGATGGTAATGAACGGGTCCCACGAACAGCAGCCGACGATCTTGCACTCGCGATCCACGATCAGGAAGTGGAAGTGATACGTCACGCTGCCGCTGGACAGGGTTTCCGAAGACCAGTAATGGTTATCGACTTTCTGGCAGCTGGGCACCGATGGATTGCTGGTGTTGGGCACGGCAACGCAGGCGACAGCCTTGCGTGGCGTGGGTGTGGAGATCAAGTCGAGGCCGATATTGCCGACGAACTTGTAGAAAATCACTGCGGTCTCGAAGCTCTGCGACAGGCTGGTTTCACGCCAGCGAATCAGGTCGCCCACCTGGGCTTTCAAGTTGAGTTCGCCACCGGCCTGGCCGCTCACCACGTTGTTCTGGTTGGTCACCATGTACACGTGATTGACGTCGATCAGTGTCGGTGCAGCAGGGTTTTTGCTGATGTTCGGGTAGTTTTTCAGAATGGTTTCGGTGTCAATGGAAACCAGTACATCCGTGACTCGAGACATAGTGAAACTCCTTGTTCATAGTGAATGCCTGGCATCTTTCCAGGCTCAACAACGCTTGCTTGCCTTGCGGTCGTTGCGCAAACACTACGGACGGAACCCACCTGTCACGGGCATGAGCTGGCCTTGCTCCTTGAGTACAAACCAACGGGTTCGGGTTCCTTCCGACGGGCCGCGATTGGACTATAGAAGTGAAATTCAGGCTGTCAAAACTGCTTTGCTGATAGCTCGACGAACGGTCGATCTGGTTATGAATTCTGATCATTTGGCGATAAGAAACGACCTGCATATCCTTCGAACATCCAAAAGTCGGGTAGGGAGGGATGCGTGGGGCGAGGTATCGTAGCGAACCGGTTGTCGGCCCAGGCCCGGACAACGATTCGACAGGAGAACGCAATGAGTTGGTCCGCCAAGCAATACGTCGCTTTTGAAGATGAACGCACGCGCCCGGCCCGGGATCTGCTCGCGGCGATCCCGCCCGTTGAAGCACGCTCGGCCATCGACATCGGTTGCGGCCCCGGCAACTCGACCGAGCTGTTGCTGGAACGCTTCACCAGCGCCACGGTGCGCGGCGTCGACAGTTCGACCGACATGATCGAAGCCGCCCGCAAGCGCTTGCCGCAGGTGCAGTTCGACACCGTGGATATTGGCACCTGGAACGAGAGCGGTCCGTTCGACGTGATCTTCGCCAACGCGGTGTTGCAGTGGCTGCCCGATCACGCGAATTTGCTGCCGGCTCTGGTGAGCAAGCTTTCTCCCGGTGGCAGCCTGGCGATTCAGATGCCGGACAACCTCAACGAACCGTCCCATCGCCTGATGCGTGACGTCGCTGCCAATGGCCCGTGGGCCAGCAAATTGGCCGACGCCGCCGGGCAACGCACGGAAATGGCCAGTGCCAGCGACTATTACTCGATGCTGCGACCGCACTGTGCGCGCGTCGATGTGTGGCGCACCACCTACCATCATCCGCTGGCGGGCGGTACGTCGGGCGTGGTCGAGTGGTTCAAGGGCAGCGGCTTGCGGCCGTTTCTCGAACCGCTGGATGACGCGGAAAAGGCGCAATACCTCAAGCAATATCACGCCGCTATCGAGCAGGCGTACCCGACGCTGAGCGATGGTTCGGTGCTGCTGCCATTCCCGCGCTTGTTCATCGTCGCCACCCGCTAAGTGCGGAAAAGGGATGGATAACGCTGAACGTTATCTGTCCCTTCGCTTGGTGCTCAAGTAATCGAAAAGAAACGACGCAAAGCCGAATAACCCGATCATTGAAATGATCATGAGCCCCAACTCTGAATTGTCCATGCTGATCTCTGCGTGAAAGGTGAGAGGGCAGGGTAGGTGGTTTTGGGGTGGGTTTGAGGGGGCGCTACGGCTTCTTTACTGGGTGGCGGGGATCTATACGGAAACTATACGTGGGGCGGTTAAATGCGGAGAGCGCCCCGAAAGACGCCCTCAAATCACGGCACTACTTTTCAGCATCCATACGTCGTGCAATGACATCCATCACGTCGCAGCCATCGCGTAGCGGTATTGAGCAGAGGAGTGCGAAGTCGCTGAGAATCACCGAGTCGGTGATGATTTCACCGCGCATCGCGAGGTTTTCCAGGACCTGCGTTACCGCGCCGATTCTGTAGCGGGCGGAGCTGAGTAGGGAATGCAGTGGTTGGGTGGTGTTGACGTAGAACGTGGGGAGGTCGTCGGCGTTGCTGGTTAAAGCCATGTAGTCATTCATGAGTGGTTACCTTGAAGTGAAGTTATGTCTCCTACCACTCGTTGTCGCCAAACAAAGGGTGGCAGCTGTACGCGGGTTGGCGAACCGGACAAGGCACAAACCGGCAGACCCGAAGGTCTCCCACGCACAGCCACCAAAAAACAGATAGCCGCGTGCTTTCAGAAAAGCTCCGAGCGGGCTCGGAGGTTTCTGTACCTTGCTATCGAGTCGCCAAACCCGATACGCCATTTGGGCGCGTTCGGACTATAGGTCTCATGACAAAGGCACAGCAATGGACAAGTCTACGGACAATTCCCAGTGTCGTGTAGGACCTTGCCTATTCAGCTATTGGCCACTTTCTGGCCATCAGTGAGGGGCAATCGCAATCAACGTTTCACTAAATCCCGCCCACAAAAAAACCGGCCACTTGGGGCCGGTTGAGCATGTTTGAAACAAGATCTTCAGCTCTGCTGCAATACCTTGAGAGCTGCCGAAGCCAGAAAACCTGAGCGGCTTTTCTCTTCCGGATGATGCAGTACGTATTCGTCGATGCGGTTGAGAAGGTAGCCCGGCAGGGTAATGTTCAGCTTCTGGGCTTTGCCCAAGTACTTGGTAACATCGATATCCACCACCGCCCATGTACAACCAGCGTACTGAGGATTGGCCGCGTGCAGAGTGACTTTGTTCGCGGGTGGAATCGGTGAACCGTCCTCGGCAAGAATTTCGAAATGGCCCTCAATGGCTTCGCGAGCCATGGCCATCGCATCATCAAGATCCTCACCCGCAGAGAAACACCCCGGAATATCCGGTACCTCCACGCCCCAAACGTGTTCGTCATCGCCCATTGAAATCGCAATTGGGTAAAGCATGTTCATTGTCCTCCAGGGACGCCGCGCATTGAGATCGTCAGAGCAGCGCCTGTTGCAAAATACTGATTGCCGTTTTTTTGAGCAGGTCCTTTTTCGGATGAGGAACTGTCACCAGCCCCGGTTTGGTCGGGTGCTTGAAGTGATGATGGCTACCCCTGATTCGAACCAGATACCAGCCATCCGCAACGATTTGGCTTATCAAAAATCGGCTATTCACATCACCTCCGTGTGGTGTGCTTAGGTGGTTACTATACCTACTGAATTTTTATGATCAACACTATAACCACTGAGCCTTCTCGGGCATCGATGGACAGGTGGTAAGAAACGAGTCTAGGAGGGCGTGAGGATAGGGGGTGGAGATGGCCTTTGAGGCATTTTCTATATTGCGGGGTTTTGCCAGCCCAACCGAAGCGCTTGCGTAGCTCAATCTTCAAGCATAAAAAACCGGCTATCAAAGCCGGTTTTTGAAACAGGGCAGACGCCACTCTTTCCGTCCGCCCCTTCCGCGCATTTGAGAACCGAAAATCCCTTAGCCGCTAATCAATCAACTGATCAACCAAAACCGCGTTGCTGTAGATCAGGCAGCCATCACTCGCTCGATGTCCCACCAGATGAAACTGACCGCGCTCGTTGTGGATATAGACGCGCATCTGGCAGTCGGACAAAGGCCCGTACTCCCCTGGCAAGATCAACTCCAGGGTGTCCATGTCGACGTCAACCATGGCTTCCTTTTCATGGGTCTTCTGCAAGCGTTCTTCAGCGTCCTCCAAGCCCCGGTGGAGGGGGCCATCGACGTAAAAATGGATTTCACCTATGGGGGTCGATTTTTGTGCGCCGTTGAATTTGCACCAGCCTTCGATCGTCAAGGCACTCATGACGAAATCTCCGTTGTGGACGGCTGGACGTTGTAGCTCTTAGCCGTCATGGGTCTGACCGCTATACCCGGCAAGGACCGTCTTCAGTGGCATTTTCAGCCGATCCCTGCCTGCGTAACACAGATACTAATTATAGCTGGCCACCGCGTTTCGCTTACTCGATGTCTCTGCGCGCCTTATTAGTCTGAAGGGGTGTTACTTAATAGAGACAGTTAGATATAGCGAATAGGTTTTAAGTAATCAGCTTGATGCCCAGGTTGGAATATCCAGATGCGCAGGCCTTGTAGCAACAGCGTCTGTAGCGCCCATGAACTATACTTCCAGCGAACTTTGCCACGACGAAAGGTGGTATTGGGTCAGCCTGTTTTGGCGTCGGATGAGTCGTGATTAGACGCTGCTGTTCTGTGGGGATGCTTATGCATGCCAATGAGTGACAGGAATAGGAAGAAGGCAAAATGGCAATGGCAATTATTCTTGTCCTGATCGTTATTGCATCCGTGCTCTTCCATTTATTAGCGCCCTGGCATGCGGCACCGCCAGCTTCCAACTGGGGTTCAATAGACACCACGCTGTTCATCACGCTGGTCATCAGCGGGATATTTTTCATCGCCATCACCGTGTTCATGGCGGTGGCCGTCATGCGTTTCCGTCACAAGGAGGGCGTCAGGGCCGCCTACCAGCCAGAAAATAAAAGGTTGGAATTCTGGCTGATTGTCGTGACGTCGATCGGGATTGCCGGGATGTTGGCGCCAGGTCTTGTTGTTTATAACGATTTTATCCGGGTGCCCAAAAATGCGTATGAACTAGAGGTGGTCGCCCAGCAATGGCAATGGGCTTTTCGTTTTCCGGGTCAGGACGGGAAGTTGGGAAAATCGGATATCAAGTTTGTTGATTCGGTCAATCCACTCGGTCTTGATCCCAAGGACCCTGTGGGACAGGACGATGTAATAGTCAGAAGTAATGAAGTTCGTCTTCCGGTCGATCAGCCGGTGAAAGTCTTGTTGCGCTCCAAAGATGTTCTGCACAATTTTTATATACCGCAGATTCGCAGCAAGATGGACATGGTGCCGGGAATGGTGTCGTACTTCTGGTTTACGCCAACTGTCATGGGCAAGTATGAAGTGCTGTGTGCCGAGTATTGCGGCGTCGGTCATTACAACATGCGCGGCAATATGATCGTGGTAGACCAGGCCGCCTTCGCTCAGTGGCTGGGCAGCCAACCGACCTTTGCGCAGACATTGACCACGGCCGCCAGGCCCGGTCGGGACAGCGTGCTGGAAAAAGGTCGCCAACTGGTCGAGCAATACGGCTGCCATGCCTGCCATAGCCAGGATGGCAGTGCCAGTCTCGGCCCGGGATGGAAGGGCTTGTACGGTCGCACCGAACAACTTGCCGATGGCAGCAGCGTGCAGGTCGATGAGGCTTACCTCAAAGAGTCGATCCTCGATCCGAAGGCCCGCCTGGTGCAAGGCTACCCGCCGGTGATGGTGGCCTATACTCTCAAGGATGATGAACTGGGTGCTCTCATTGCCCTGATCAAATCGCTGGGTGCCGGGCAGCCAGCCGAAGAACCGTCTACCGGCGACGTGTCGGGCTCAGGTGACGATCTGGTGGCACAGGGACAGCGGCTGGCGCAGTCGCTCGGTTGTCTGGCCTGTCACAGTGTCGATGGCAGCAAGGGTATCGGCCCCGGTTGGCAGGGCCTGTATGGCAAGGCAGAAACCCTTGCCGACGGTACGAGCATCAAGGTCGATGAGGACTATTTGAAAGAGTCGGTTCTCAATCCCGCTGCCAAAATCGTCAAGGGCTACGCAGCCGTTATGCCGCCCTTCACGCCGAGCGACAAGGAGCTGAACGCCCTGATCGCTTTTATCAAATCCAAAGCGAATGCTGACGCTGAATCGAGCAAGGCTGAGCCAGGGAAGTCGCCGTAAAGCCGCCAGAAACACACTGAAACTTCGGCCGGAGGATGACGTGATGGCCTATGCGGAGCAAGCCGAAACAGAGGCACTGCACGAGCCGAAAAGTTTCCTGACCAAATACATCTGGAGTCAGGACCACAAGGTCATTGCCGTTCAATATTCCTTGACGGCGCTGTTCGTGGGTCTTATCGCCGTGGTGCTGTCCGGCTTGATGCGCATGCAGATTGGCTTCCCCGGCAGTTTGGCGTTCATGGACGCCAGTGCTTATTACCAGGCGATGACCATGCACGGCATGATCATGGTTATTTATTTGCTGACGGCCTTGTTTCTGGGGGGCTTCGGCAACTACCTGATCCCGCTGATGGTGGGCGCCCGCGATATGGTTTTCCCCTACGTCAACATGCTCAGCTACTGGTTTTACTTGCTGGCAGTCGTGGTGTTGCTCTCCAGTTTCTTTGTCCCGGGCGGCCCCACCGGTTCGGGCTGGACGCTCTATCCGCCACAGTCCATTACTCAGGGGACACCGGGGGTCGAGTGGGGCATCGTCCTGATGCTCGTCTCTCTGGCGATTTTTATTGTTGCCGCCACCATGGGCGGGTTGAACTACGTCACCACGGTGTTGCAGGCGCGCACCCACGGCATGACGTTGTTTCGCATGCCGCTCTCGGTGTGGGGAATCTTCATGGCCTCGATCATGGCCTTGCTGGCGTTCCCGGCGTTGTTTGTCAGTGCGGTCATGATGCTGTTCGACAAACTGTTGGGCACCAGTTTCTTTATGCCGGCGATGGTCTCGCTGGGGCAGCAGCTCGATCATCAAGGGGGGAGCCCCATCTTGTTCCAGCACCTGTTCTGGTTCTTTGGCCACCCGGAGGTCTACATCGTTGCACTCCCGGCGTTTGGCCTGGTCTCGGACCTGATCAGCACCCATGCGCGGAAAAATATCTTCGGTTACCGAATGATGGTGTGGGCCATTATCGCGATTGGCGTGCTCAGCTTTGTGGTCTGGGCGCACCATATGTATGTCAGCGGAATGAACCCGTACTTTGGCTTTTTCTTCGCCGTCACCACCTTGATCATCGCAGTGCCGACCGCCCTGAAAGTCTACAACTGGGTGCTGACCCTGTGGCACGGCGACATTCATCTGACCGTGCCGATGCTGTTTGCCCTGGCCTTTATCGTCACCTTCCTGGTCGGTGGCCTGACCGGGTTGTTTCTCGGCAATGTGATCGTGGACATTCCGCTCTCGGACACCTATTTCGTCGTCGCCCATTTCCATATGGTCATGGGCGTCGCGCCGGTGCTGGTGGTGTTTGGCGGCATTTATCACTGGTTCCCGAAAGTCACCGGGCGCCTGTTGAATGACACGCTGGGCAAGTTGCATTTCTGGATTACTTTCCTGGGCACCTACGCCATCTTCTTCCCCATGCATTACCTGGGTTTCCAGGGCATGCCGCGCCGTTATTACGCTTATGACAACTACGCGTTCATCCCGCAGTCGGCGCAAGAGTTGAATGCTTTCATTACGGTGGTGGCCTTGACCGTCGGCGTTTCCCAGTTGCTGTTTGTGTTCAACCTGGCCTGGAGCACATTCAAGGGCAAGCCCGCCGGCGGCAACCCGTGGGGCGCGGCCAGCCTGGAGTGGCAAACGCCGAACACTCCGCCGATACACGGTAACTGGGGCGCGAAGCTGCCGGTCGTGCATCGTTGGGCCTATGACTACAGCGTACCGGGGATCGAACAGGATTTCGTGCCGCAAACAGTCTCCGCCGAGGAGCTGGAACAGATGCGGCAGCTCAGTGCCGGAACCCAGGCAGCGGACGTTAAAACATGAACAGACTGCTGTTGAAAAACGCCGATGGCGCGGACCCCAACGGTAGCTGGAGTCGTGATCCCGAAGGGATTCAGTCCGCTGAAGGTGCCAATCGAAACCAGACCGCAAAAATAGGCCTGCGCCTGTTTCTGGCCGTGGTGAGTTCGTTGTTCTTTCTCTTTCTGCTGGCCTTTATCGCCCGTTCACAAATGTCCGACTGGCTACCGCTGACAGAGCCCTTGGCGCCGTTAGCCAATCCATGGCAACTCTGGGTGAATTCGGCATTTCTGGTGTTGAGTTGCATCGCGTTGCAGTGGGCGCGCATGGCCGCTCGCCAGGCTCGGCTGAACGCAACGGTCATTGGCTTTGTAGTGGGAGGCGTATTTGCAATTGCGTTTCTGGCGGGGCAGTTCTGGGTCTGGCAGCAGTTTGTCGCCTGGGGCTACTTTGTCGCCAGCAACCCGGCCAATAGCTTCTTCTACCTGTTGACCGGTGTGCACGGGCTCCACCTGCTGGGCGGGTTGTTTGCCTGGGGCAGGACCGTCGCCAGATTCCTGAGTCGCGTGCCGTTGCCGCAACTCAGCGCCAGCGTCGAACTCTGTGCCATCTACTGGCATTACTTGTTGGGTCTGTGGATTGTGTTATTCGCTTTGCTGACCAGCACGCCACAGACTTATGAAGCCATCGCCAGACTCTGCGGCTTGAGGTGATCAGCCATGGCATCGCATCCACAAGCTCCAGGCGAAAGCTCATCCAATCCCCTCGGCTCGCCGTCTGCACCAGGATGGCAAGGCATCGCCAATGACTGGGCCTCGGACAAGGAGGCTTTCAAGCAGGTGCCTTGGGGCAAGGCGATGATGTGGATATTCCTGCTCAGCGACACGTTTATATTCACCTGTTTCTTGACCGGCTACATGTCGGTTCGCATGACCATCACCACGGCCTGGCCAAACCCCAGTGAAGTGTTCGCCTTGACCATCGGCGGTCGAGAAATCCCGCTGATTCTGATCGCCATCATGACGTTTGTGCTGATCAGCAGCAGCGGCACCATGGCCATGGCCGTGAACTATGCCTATCGCCGTGATCGCGCGAAAACCACCGCCCTGATGTTGGCGACCGCTGCCTTGGGCGTGACCTTCGTCGGCATGCAGGCATTTGAATGGAGCAAGCTCATCGCAGAAGGGGTACGTCCCTGGGGGAACCCCATGGGAGCGGCGCAATTTGGCGCCAGCTTTTTCATGATTACCGGTTTTCACGGCCTGCATGTGTCCATCGGCGCCCTCTACCTCAGCATCGTGGCGAGGAAAGTATTGCGGGGAGATTATGAGCGCTCCGGAAACTATCAAAACGTCGAGATAGCCGGGCTGTACTGGCACTTCGTGGATTTGGTGTGGGTGTTTATTTTTGCGTTTTTCTACTTATGGTAAGTCCGGGACGCTGTTCATGAAGGGGAGAGCAGGATCCGCAGAGGAGCACTGATGATGGCGCATGCTCAAGGTCAGCAACATCCGATCAGCCTGTACCTGAAAATCTGGGGGCTGTTATTCGTCCTCAGTACCCTGTCGTACCTGGTCGATTACTTTCACTTCCACGGCTACCTTCGCTGGGCCCTGATCATCACTTTCATGTTGCTGAAGGCCGGTTTGATCGTCTCCATCTTCATGCACATGGCCTGGGAACGATTGGCCATGGTCTACGCCATCCTGGTGCCACCGTTGTGTTTGCTGGTGCTTGTCGGACTGATGGCCACCGAGGCAGACTATGTGTTTCTCAGCCGGGTGATTTTCTTCGGTCAATAGGAAACGCCCGGACGACCTTGAGCCTCCGGGGACTGATCGGCAACCAATGCCGTTATATCGTTCGTTTGAACTGATGCCACCTGTGCAGCCAGGCGACTGTCCAGTGAGGGGCTGCCGTGCCCGTACCGGCGATCTTCAGCAGTGGATGGTGTTCGATAACCCCGTCCAATACCGGCTCCTGGTTCGGCTCGACGTCCACAAAGAAAATGTGTTTTCCCTCTTCTACCACCTGTTTAAAACTGCGGAAGTGAGCGTTTGGCACCTGAATACCAAAAAAACCGCCTTCCCAGATGCAGAAGCCGAATATAACAACGGCGAGAAAGATAAAAGGCATCCAGCCTGCGACGGATTCGGTCCAGCCTAGCCAGTAGGCGCCGCCAAGGACCAACGCGGCGAGTGGCAAACCGATCACCGCACCGATTTCGCCAGAGTGAACGACATCCTGCTCCATCAGCGAGTTGATCTCGTGCAGGTGATGTTGTTCAACATCAGCCACATGTTCGCTGAGCACATGGATTTGTTCGGAGTTGATGCCGTTGGCTTCCAGTTCATTTTCAACGGCTTCAAGGTCGTCGAGATTGTCACTGATGTAATAGTGTCGATTCATGCCACACCTCCCATCCCGTGCTTGCCGTAGACCTCCTTTGTCTTGCAGCCGTTTGCCGGAATTTGCAGTCGGTATCGGTACCCGTGGGCAACGCTTCTCACTTCGTTCAAGCCATGAAAAGTATAGCACTGCATGGCGTGCGGGCAGGGTGGGGGCATTGGGTCGCCTGGCCTTGCGGCAGGTTCGCGGGACTGCAGATTCAGGGCACAAAAAAACCGGTCACTTGGACCGGTTTTTTGTGTTTCTGCATCCCCCGTCAAAAAAATCAACGTGAGACAAAATTCGATTGGAGCGGGTGAAGGGAATCGAACCCTCGTTATCAGCTTGGGAAGCTGGAGTAATGCCATTATACGACACCCGCTCAGAGCGGCTGACTTTGTACCAGATGTGCGCATGAAAATGAAGTTTTTCTTTGCGCGTGAGGGCTTTGGCACAGGTGAAACAAGACATCAGACCGGGTGACGGTCGTTCGCGGGCAAGCCTCGCTCCTACAGGACTGCATTAGGCTGCGGGGCTTGCTCGCGATGACGCTGTTTCAAATGGACAATGCATGGTGGTCCTGGACGTAGTGGTAACGCGGTCGGCTTGCCTGTTGCTCAGGTTTCAGGAAACCCAGCAACGCATTGCGACTGTCTCGGCAGGCGGCTTTGTGTTCCATGTCGAGAAAGTGGCCCGTCGCATCCAGCGTCTTGAACGTGGCGTGTTGCACGTGGTTGGCGAACAATGCCGCGCCATCGGCGGCGGTGTATTCGTCCCATTCGCCGTTCATGAACAGCACCGGCACGTTGATTTTCTCCGCAGCCTTGAAGAAGCACTGGCGGTCGCTGTGCAGCAGGTCGCTGATGTGGAAGTGCATCTGCCCGTATTCATGATCGGCCAGGCTGCTGACGTGACGGTAGTTGAAGCGCTTGAACAGGGTCGGCAGGTGTTTGCCGATGGTGCTGTTCACCAGGTTGCCGACCCGGTCGCCGTCACGGCTGCCGAGGTAGTCGACGCCGCGCTCGAGGTAGTCGAGCATGTGCGCGTTGATCTCCGGGGAGAACGAGCTGATCACGGCTTTTTCGATCCGTCGCGGTTGTTGGGCGAGGGCGACCAGGGTCGCGGCGCCACCCCAGGAAAACGACAGCACGTGTTCGGCGGCGAAGTGGTCGATCAGCTCCAGGAGGATCTGCCCTTCGACTTCCTTGGTCAGCAATTTCTCATGCAGGTTGTGGGCTTTTGACTTGCCCGCGTAGGGCTGGTCGTAGCAGACCACATTGAACTGCGGGTGGAGGTTTTTCACGGTTTGTGCAAACGACGCAGTCGTGGCCATCGAGCCGTTGACCAAGATAATGGTCTTCTCTGCGGCGTCTGCGCGATAGAACTCCGTGTAAACCCGATACTGACCTTGTATATCCAGCACAGCGATTTCTGGCCTCATGTCATAAGACTCCTGGCAAGCGGGTATGCGCGCAAATGAGATTGCACGAGCTTTGTGACAGGTAGGCATATGCCTGGAATTTGAAGGCCCATGTCGATCCATTGCAGTCCGGTCGACGGGTGTTGTTATTGGCGGGCAGTCTGTCGGCCTGAGGCGGAACCTTGAGGTTCTCTAACCGACAAAAAGTTTCTTAGACGTATGTTGTGACTCGTCAGTCACATTTCGGCTGACGACCTGATTCAAGCAGGGGAGTTGGCATCGCGCAAGTGCCATTCGTAAATTGTTCGACAACTTCTGCTGAGCGGTAGGCTGCTTAGATCAATCCGATCTCTTCATCGCTCAAAGGGCGGTATTCGCCCGGTTTCAACGTGCTGTCGAGCACCAGCGGCCCCATGCGTTCGCGGTGCAGGCGCAGCACTTTGTTGTCGAAGTGGCCGAACATCCGCTTCACCTGGTGATAACGACCTTCGACGATGCTCAGCCGCGCTGACTTCGGCCCGAGCAGCGCCAGCTCGGCCGGCAGCGTGGTGAGGTCTTCGAAGGCGAAGTACAGGCCTTCGCTGAATTTCAAAGCATATTCCGGGCCGATGTCCTGCTCGGTCTCGACGTAGTAGACCTTGGGCAATTTGGTCTGCGGCTGGGTCAGGCGTCGCGACCAGCTGCCGTCGTTGGTGATCAGCATCAGGCCGGTGGTGTTGAAGTCCAGGCGGCCGGCGATGTGCAGGTCTTCCTTGTCCGGTTCGTCGAACAGATCGAGCACCGTCGGGTGTTCCGGGTCGCGGGTGGCGCTGACGCAACCGGGGGGCTTGTGCAGCATGAAGTAGCGGGCGGGTTTGCCGAGTTGCAGCACTTCTTGATCGACTTCGACACGGCTGAACTCCAGCACCTCGGTGTGAGGGTCGCTGACGATTTTTCCGTCGACCCGCACGCGCTTTTCCACCAGCAACAGGCGAACCTGCTTACGGTTGAAGCGGGGCAGGTTGCTGAGGAAACGGTCAACGCGCATGAAGTGAGATCGGCAGGAAACGGGCCGCGCATCTTACGTGATCGGCCACAAGGATGCTTACAACTGCGCCTCGACCTGGGCGCAGCGCGGGCACAGGCAGGATTTGTCGCGCAGTTCGGGCGGCAGTGCTTCGAGCACCGCCGGGTCGATGCTGACGCCGTAGCACCAGCAGGCCCGATCGGCGGTTCGCGGGTCGGCCAGGGTGCAGTCGTTG
This sequence comes from Pseudomonas sp. PDM02, assembly GCF_014852285.1. Taxonomy (NCBI): domain Bacteria; kingdom Pseudomonadati; phylum Pseudomonadota; class Gammaproteobacteria; order Pseudomonadales; family Pseudomonadaceae; genus Pseudomonas; species Pseudomonas sp. PDM02. Next base: position 117,813 of record NZ_JACVBL010000013.1, read on the forward strand.
GAGGCGCCGCAGGCCGGGCAGAATTCAGGCTTGTTCATGTAGGACTATGCATAACTGGTGTGAGGCATTTCCGCGCAGGTACGGTTACGGCCGGATTGCTTGGCCCGATACATCGCATGATCGGCGCGGGAGAGCAGGGTGTGCAAGGTGTCATCCGGTTGCAGCGTGGTCAAGCCAATGCTGACCGTCAGCTGCAAGGTGTGACCGTTGTAGGCATAAAGCTGTTCTTCGACATGCTGACGAATTTTCTCGGCAATCATCAGACCGGTCTCACCGTCCGTGTCCTTGAGCAGCACGATGAATTCTTCGCCGCCCCAACGGCAAACGATGTCGGAATGACGCAGACAACTCTCCAGATCCCTTGCGAAGCCGATCAGCACCTGATCGCCGGCGAGGTGACCGTAGGTGTCGTTCAAGGCCTTGAAGTGGTCCAGATCCAGCAGCAAGGCGGTCAGCGGTTTCGGTTCGCGTTGGGCTTCGTGCATAGCTTGTGCGGCCAGCAGATCGAAGCCGCGACGGTTCGGCAGTTCGGTTAGGCTGTCGAGGGTCGCCTGCGCCTGGATCTTGCCCTGATAACGCTTGATCACCCGATTGAGCAGGACCAGCACAGTCAGGGTCACGAGCAGGCAGATCAGCAGGTTGAGGTACAGCGACTGGCGGATTTCGCTGAGGGCGCCGTCTTCGCGTTTGTCGACGAACAGGTACCAGTTCAGTTCCGGAATGAAGCGCACGTTGAGGAAATGGCCCTGGCCCTGGACGGAATATTCGTAGCTGCCGCTGTGGGGCTTGGGCAGCTGGTTGACCAGGCCTTTCATGCTTTCCAGGTCGTTGAGTTTCTGGCCGATATGCGCGCCCTGTGGGCCACCCTCGGCACCGGTAAGCACCAATCGGCCGAAGCTGTCGACGAAATACACGCTGCGTTGATAGCGCTGTTGATACTTGTCGATCAGCTTGATCACCGCATCGACGGTCAGACCAACGCCTGCCGCGCCGATGAAACGGTTGTTGTAGTCGTAGACCTTGTAGTTGATGAAGAACGTCAGGTTGTCCTTGTTGGCCAGGTCCGGGTCGACGTTGATCTCGTAAGGGGCAGCCATGTCACGCACGCGAAAATACCAGGCATCGCGCGGCTCAGTGACCTTGACCTGCTTGAGCACGCCTTTGGCGTGGTAGTAGGTGAGCGTGCCGTTGGAGACGAAAAATGCGGTGTAGGCGCCGTAGTGGGTCATGACCTCGTTGAGGTAGCGGGTCATCTGGTCGGGGTCGTGTTCGCCGTTGACCACCCAATCACGCATGAAGGTGTCGCGGGACATCATCGAGGAAATCAGGATCGGTCTGACAAGATCTTTCTGGATTTCCGAGTAGACCGTGTCCGAAGTCAGCGGCAGCTCGGTGTTGACGATGTTGTCGCGGATCGAGGCGCGCGAGGCGTAGTAGCTGAGAAATGACGTGGCGAGAAAACCTGCGCCCAGCAGCGCGATCAGCGTGAGGACCAGCGAACGTTGCGAATACAGCGGCGAGTGAAGCAGCATGGCGATTCCGTTGGCAGTGACCCGTTGGGGAGCATTCTAGTGGCACTGCGGGGAAATAACTGCGGGATTTGTGGGGTGAATCGGCGAGGATCAGGTGCGGTGGCGTCCGGACTGACGCCTTCGCGGGCAAGCCTCGCTCCTACAGGTTTACGCAATCCCCCCGTAGGAGCGAGCGGGCGGCGTTCCGACTTGCCCGCGAATCGAAAGATCACCTCGAATCTGTCAGGTACGCACGCCATCCCCCCAAATGACTGATATTCACCGCCCCCTCCAGCCCATACGCCTCACAGATAAACCCACTCTCCCAACGCCCATCCGCCAGTTGCACCTTGCCCAACCCCAGCGGCGCCGGAATCCCGGTCAAAAACGACCCCAACTCACAGCTCGGCAACTCCCAGACCTCCACCGCAATCGCTACGCCGCCATCCTTCACCCGCACCATCCCCGGACGAAACGGCGGGCCACCGGCCAATGCATACAGTTGATAGTCCGGCGAACTGAACGTTGTCTCGACCAACGTCGCACCGCGCCGCTTCAACTGCCAGTTCAGTGCCAGCCCATCGAGATGCGCGCCGCACACCACCAACCGTGCACGATCGTTACGCGCGACCGTTGCGGGCGCAGGAGAATGACGCTGAAACGCATCCGCCACACTCAACAAATACTGATCGGTAAATGCCCGGCCAAACACCGTCACGCCCCACGGCAAACCATTGCCCATGAACCCGCTCGGCACCGCGACGGCGGCGTAATCGAGCAGGTTCATGAAGTTGGTGTAGTAACCCAGTTCCGAATTGCGCAGCACCGGCTCAGCCTCAAGCTCCGCCAGTGTGACGGGGTGGGCGATGGTCGGCGTGACCACGCAATCGAGTCCTTCCAGCGCCTTGTCGCACAGTGCTTTCAAGGCTTGCAGCCGATATTGGGCGCGGAAGGTTTGCACACCGTTCACCGCCGGCGCCTTGGCCAACACCGCACGAATCACCGGCAATACCGCTTGAGGATTTCGCTCCATCAACTCGCCGGCGACGCTGTAGCGCTCCGCCACCCACGGGCCTTCATACAGCAGGCGCGCCGCTTCAAGGAAAGGCGACAAATCCAGTTCCACGGCTTCACCGCCCAACGCCTTGAGCCGGTCGATGGCATCGCCGAACAACAGCGGACCTTCAGGGCAACCGAAGAATTCCAGGTCTTGCGCACGCGGTACGCCGAAGCGGAAGGGGCGCGGTGTGCCGAATGCCGAGCCGTCATTCCACAGCGGATTACGGCGACTGTATTCGTCCCGTGGATCGAGATGCGCGGTGAGCGCCAGCAACTGACTGGCTTCCCGAGCCGTCGCGGTAAAGGTCGTGACGCAATCGAGCGTACGACACGCCGGCACCACGCCCGCCGTGGAGATCAACCCTTTGGTGGCTTTCATCCCCACCAGATTGTTCAACCCTGCCGGCACTCGCCCCGAGCCCGCCGTGTCCGTGCCCAACGAAAAACTCGCCACGCCCAGCGCTACCGCCAGCGAAGAACCGGCGCTGGAACCGCCCGACGGATACTCCGGCAACACGCTGTTCGGGCATGCGCCATACGGCGAGCGGCTACCGTTGAGGCCGGTGGCGAACTGGTCGAGGTTGGTCTTGCCCAGCGGAATCGCGCCCAGCGCCAGCAATTGCTCGACGATGGTCGCCGACTGCTGCGGCACATAGGCAAATGCCGGGCACGCTGCCGTGGTCGGAATGCCCGCCAGATCGATGTTGTCCTTGATCGCGAACGGCACGCCGTACAGCGGCAGGCTGTCGATATCGCGGCCGTCGAGCGCGGCGAGGTACGGCTCCAGTTCTTCAATGCTGAGCAAATGAATGAACAGGTGATAGTCCGGGTTCAGGGCGGCGGCTTTATCGCGCAGGTTCAGCAGCAGCTGTCGCGGTGTGATGCTGGCGTCGCGGTAGGCGCTGCGCAGGGCGTCGAGTTGCAGATTGATGGTCATGAAGTGAGTCCTTTGCAAAATGGGTTCAGTCGAGTTCCAGCACCACGACGCGCTGTCCGGCGCGCACGGCCGAACCCGGTTGCACGCGGATTTCGCGTACCACGCCGGCCATCGGTGCGAGCAGCGGGATTTCCATCTTCATCGACTCCAGAATCACCAGCACATCGCCGGCGGCGACGCGGCTGCCGGTCTCCACCTGGACCTGCCAGAGGTTGCCGGCGATGTGGCTGTCGACGCTCATTTCGCCACTGGCCAACGGTGCGTCTTCGGTCGTTTCCGGGGCCGCTTCCTCACTGTCGAAATGCGCCTGGCCGCTGGCGATCCAGCGCTCGCGCTCGGCGTTGAACGCGCCTTTCTGTTGATCCCGAAAAGCTGCAATGCTCGAGGACTCTTTGGTCAGGAACGCCTGGTAATCCGCGAGGTTCAACTGGCTGTGTTCGATGTTCAAATCGAAGCGCCCGAGGGGGAAATCCCGACGGATGCGCAGCAGTTCATCGGCGCTCACCGGGTAGAAACGGATCTGGTCGAAGAAGCGCAGCAACCACGGTTTGCCATCGAACGCGGCGACTTCGCGGTAGCGGTTCCACATCTGCAACGTGCGACCGACGAACTGATAACCGCCGGGGCCTTCCATGCCGTACACGCACATGTACGCGCCGCCGATACCCACCGAGTTTTCCGCAGTCCAGGTGCGGGCCGGGTTGTATTTGGTGGTCACCAGACGATGGCGCGGGTCGAGCGGGGTGGCGACCGGCGCGCCGAGGTAGACGTCGCCCAGCCCCATCACCAGATAGCTGGCGTCGAACACTGTGCGCTGTACTTCGTCGAGGTTCGGCAGGTCGTTGATGCGGCGGATGAACTCCAGATTGCTCGGGCACCACGGTGCGTCCTTGCGCACGGTGGTCATGTATTTCTCGATCGCCAATTGGCAGGCCGGATCGTCCCAGGACAGCGGCAGATGGACGATGCGCGAGGGCACTTGCAGGTCTTTGGCGGCGCACACCGCGTCCCATTCACCGGCGACGATACCGAGCAGATCGGCCAGGGGCAGTTGCTCGGGTTGGTAGTGCACTTGCAGCGAACGGATGCCGGGTGTGAGGTCGATCACGCCGTGCAGGTGTTTGCTTTCCAGGGCTTGCATGAGGGCGTGGGCGCGGAAGCGCAGGACCAGGTCCAGTTCTGGTGCGCCGATCTCAAGTAACAGGTGCGTATCCCCCGACAGTCGCGCAACCAACCGCGTATCGTCCTGACCCAAATCCAAAACCACAGGCGATACAACCCCCTGTAGGAGCCGGCTTGCTGGCGATGAAGTTGACGCGGTGTCTGTTAGGGCCCCATCGCCAGCAAGCCGGCTCCTACAAGGGGGATTCCATTTCAAGGCGAGGGTGCGGGCGGTTTTGATATCGACTGGCTGGAACTGCACTTTGTCCCCGGCCTTGAGCTGGCCGAGTTGCCAAAGATCCGCCTCGATCACCGTCACCGGGCACACAAACCCGCCGAGGCTCGGGCCGTCCGGCCCTAGAATCACCGGCATGTCCCCAGTGAAATCCACGGCGCCAATCGCATACGGATTGTCGTGGATATTCGACGGGTGCAACCCCGCCTCACCGCCGTCAGCACGCACCCATTCCGGCTTCGGCCCAATCAGGCGCACGCCGGTGCGGCTGGAGTTGAAATGCACTTCCCACTGAGTCTTGAAAAACGTGCCGATGTAGTTTGCGGTGAAATATTCCGGTGCGCCATGCGGGCCGTAGATCACCCGGATCTGCCGCACGGCAGGCAGCTCAGCGATTGCAGGCAGTTGCTCGCCGACGCTGTGATCGGTCAACGCCGGCACATGCAACACATCGCCGGCCCGTAATGCGCGACCACCATGGCCGCCAAACTGTCCGAGGGTGAAGGTGCTTTTGCTGCCCAGATAGTCGGGCACCTGCAGCCCGCCGCGCACACACAGATAGCTGCGGGCGCCTGCGCCGGCAATCGTGCCGAGACTCAACGTAGTGCCTGCCGGAACCAGCAGCGCCGTGTTCATCGCCACGGTTTCGCCGTTCAACGTCAGCGGAATCACTGCTCCGGTGACCGCCACCACCGCGTCGCAATTGAAACGCAGCAACGGCCCGCTCATGGTGATTTCCAGCGCGGCGGCGCCTTCTTCGTTACCCAGCAAAAGGTTGCCCAATCGCAATGCGCGACTGTCCATCGGCCCTGACGGCGGCACGCCCACGGCCCAATAACCGAGTCGCCCCGGATAGTCTTGAACGCTGGTCTGCGTACCGGCGCTGAGCACTTCAAAAGTGTTGGCCTGATACACCAGGCCTTCGAGGCAACGGGTCCACGGTTGGCCGCTGGTGAACGGCGCATCGAGCAAAATCTGCCGCAGGTAATCGCGGTTGGTTTCCACACCGTAGAGCTGGCTGTCGCTCAGTGCTTGATGCAAATCCGCACGCGCTTCTTCGCGGGTCGGCGCCCAGCAAATGACCTTGGCGATCATCGGGTCGAAGTACGGCGGTATCTCGCAACCGGCCTCGACCCAGGTGTCGATCCGCAGCTGTTTGCCGTCGGCGACAGGGAAATTTACAGCGGTCAGTAAACCTGGGCTCGGCTGAAAATCACGACCCGGATCTTCCGCATAAAGCCGCGCCTGAATCGCATGCCCCTCGGCTTTCAAACCTTGGCTCAACACGCTCAACGGCGGCAAATCACCCGCCGCCAGTTCCACCATCCAGCGCACCAGATCCACGCCCCACACCTGTTCGGTGACGCCGTGTTCCACCTGCAAACGGGTGTTCACTTCCAGAAAGTAGAAGCGCTGGTCTGCGCTGTCGAACACAAATTCCACGGTGCCGGCGCTGCGGTAGTTCACCGCTTTTGCCAGTTTGATCGCCGCCGCGCACAGCTCATCGGCCATGCCGTCGGGCAGGTTCGGCGCCGGGGTCTCTTCAAGGACTTTCTGGTTGCGGCGTTGTACCGAACAGTCGCGCACGCCGAGGGCGATCACTTCACCGCGACCGTCGCCGAACACTTGAACTTCCAGGTGTCGGGCGCGTTGGATGTACTTCTCGATGAACACGCCGGCATCGCTGAAATTGTTTTGGCCGAGGCGTTTTACGGCTTCGAAGGATTCGCTCAACTCGCCAGCACTGCGACACACGCGCATGCCGATGCCACCACCACCGGCAGTGCTTTTGAGCATCACCGGGTAGCCGACCTGATCGCCGGCGATCAATGCCGCGTCGAGGCTGTCGAGCAGCTCGGTGCCTTCGAGCATCGGCACGCCGTGTTGCTTGGCCAGGGCGCGCGCGGTGTGTTTGAGGCCGAACACGCGCAGCTGTTCTGGCGTCGGGCCGATGAACGCGATATCGGCAGATGCGCAGGCTTCGGCGAACGCGGCGTTTTCCGAGAGGAAACCGTAGCCAGGATGGATCGCCGTGGCGCCAGTGGCTTTGGCGATGGCGAGGATTTTATCGACCGCCAGATAGGTGCCGGCGGCGGCGCCTTCACCGAGGCTGTGGGCTTCATCGGCATGCAGGATGTGCAGGCTCGCGGCATCGGCTTCGGAATAAACGGCGACGCCTTTGACGTGCAGTTCACGCAAGGTGCGCAGGACGCGGCAGGCAATGGCGCCACGGTTGGCAATCAGGACTTTTTCGAACATGGCATAACCCCTGGAGGGGATGCGGGCCGTCCCGCAGTTTTTCGTTGGGCGCCGGGGTCGTCCCCGGCGGAAAATCACAAGTCTTCAGAACACCGCTGAACCTGTGGGAGCGAGCCTGCTCGCGATAGCGGTGTGTCAGACAACACAGGTGTTGAATGTTGAACCGTCATCGCGAGCAGGCTCGCTCCCACAGGGTTTAGTGGTGTTCCTGAGGTTTCAGGCACTGCCCGGAACGGGCCTGGCACAAGGCAAACAACCAGCGACGCAGACGGTTCAATTTCAGTTCCATACCAGCAGCTCCGCAGGCGTAGGGTTGTAGGCATTGCACGGATTATTCAGTTGCGGACAATTGGAAATCAGCACGATCACGTCCATCTCCGCTCGCAAATCCACGTACTTGCCCGGCGCCGAAATACCGTCCTCAAAGGTCAGCCCGCCATCCGCCGTGACCGGCACGTTCATGAAGAAGTTGATGTTCGGCCCGATGTCGCCCTTGCCCAGTCGTCCGTCGTGGACGCAGGCGCGCAGGTAGTTGTCGCGGCAGCTGTGCATGTAGCGTTTTTCCAGGGCGTAACGCACGGTGTTGCTCTCTTGCGCGCAGGCACCGCCGAGGGTGTCGTGGCGTCCGCAGGTGTCGGCGACGAGGGTCAGCATCGGTTTGCCGAGGTTGGAATAGAGCACGCTGCCGGTGCTCAGGTAGACGCTGTTCTGCCGGCGCAAGGTGCGTTGCACGTCGTAGCGTTCTTTCGGGTTGGCGACGCTGTAGAACAACGTATCAACCGCCTGATTGCCTTCCAGGTCGAGGATGCGCAGGGTCTGGCCGGCCTTGACCTCCATCAGCCACGGTTCGCCGGCGGGAATGGTGGCGCGGTAGACCGCTGTTTCTGGATGCTTTTGAGCGGTAGCGATTGCGAGTGACATGGCAGCGATCCTCAGGCGAACAGGCGGTCGGTGTTGATGAAGCCGCGCTCGTTTTCCGGGCGCGAGGTGCGGCAGTGTTCGGCGACACTGGCGTCGGCGTTCATCCAGCTCAGCTTCAACGGTTTTGGTGCGTATTCCGGCGACGGGTCCATCGGATGTTGCAGGGCGGTGAGCACCACCAGCGTGTCCATCGGCGCGTACAACTCGATGTAGTCGCCGGCCCTGGAGTTGCCTTCAACGAAGTGGAAACGCCCGGCTTCATCGACGTTCACGCGGCTGAACAGGTTGAGGGTCATCAGCAAGTCCGACAGGCCCAAACCCCATTTGCCGAGTTCCACCAACAGGTTGTCGGTGCCGTTGCGGAAGAAGCCGTTGCGCAGTTCCTGATAGCGGCCTGCGCCGTATTTTTCCGCGACTTCTTCAGCGCACAGCACGCCGCCGAGGCTGTCGCTCCAGCCGCAGGTGTCGGCGGTGATTGCCGCCAGCACGCGGCCCATGTCCGAGTACAAACAATGGCCCGTGGTGAGCTTGGCGGTGTGTTGGCATTTGAGGCTGTCGGGCAGGTTCAGGCGTTCGGTTTTTTCGTTGGCGTTGAGCAGCGTCAGGCTGACGTTGGCGCCACCGCGCAGGTCGGTCAGGCGCAGCAATTGGCCGCGTTTCAATACGAAGGAGCGATGGCCGCCGCCGGGGAGCATTTCCTCGGCGAAGGGTGGGAACAGTTGGGTCGAATCAGTCATGTGCAAAATCCTCTTAAGCGGTGCGAAGCGCGCCTGCCAGTGTTTCCGGCAAGGCATCGACGGCGGCGCGCGTGGCGCGGCGGTCGCTGTTCAAAGGGATGTCGTAAGTGATGCGCGCGCCATAGGCGCCGGGGGCGTGCGGGTCGACGCGAACCTTGTCGAATACAAGCAATCGCGTGCCGAGGCTGAAACCTTCGGACAGGTCGTGGGTGACCATGAACACCGTCAGTTGCGTCTCGCGCCACAGCTCCAGCAGCAAGGCGTGCATGTCTTTGCGGATGCCCGGATCGAGCGCGCCGAACGGTTCGTCGAGCAGCAACACGCGGGGTTTCATGATCAGCGCCTGGGCGATGGCCAACCGTTGCTGCATGCCGCCGGACAGCTGCGCCGGGTACTTGTCCAGCGAGTGGCCGAGGCCGACCTTTTGCAGCAGCACCGAGGCCTGTTCGCGGGCGTCTTTTTTAGCGCTGCCGAACAGGCGCCCAAGCAGCGGCGAACGCGGCAGTTCGAGGCCGAGGGCGACGTTGTCCAGCACCGTCAGGTGCGGGAACACCGAGTAGCGCTGGAACACCACGCCACGGCTCGAATCCGGTTCGCCGGCCAGCAGTTGACCGTCCAGCAGAATTTCGCCGCGACTGGCGCGTTCCTGGCCGAGCAACAGGCGCAGGAAGGTCGATTTGCCGCAGCCCGACGCGCCGACCAGGGTGCAGAACTCACCCTCGTTGACGTTCAGGTTCAAGCCTTCGAGAACCACCTGATCGGCGTATTGCTGCCAGACGTTTTTTACCGTGATGAAGCTCATGCGCGGGCTCCTTCATACCAAGGGAACGCACGTTGAGTCAGGCGCTTGAGGCCCCAATCCATCAGCCAGGCGAGCAGGGTGATCCACACCACGTACGGCAGGATCACGTCCATCGCCAGGTAACGGCGCACGAGGAATATCCGGTAGCCGAGGCCGTCGGTGGAGGCGATGGCTTCGGCGGCGATCAGGAACAACCACGCCGAACCCAGCATCAGCCGCAACGAGATCAGCAGGCGCGGCAGCAATTGCGGGAGCACCACGCGCAGCATCAGCGTCCAGGTCGAGGCACCGAGGGTCTGGGCCTTGATCAGCAACTCGACCGGTATTTCCCGGGCGCGCTGTTCCAGATCCCGCGCCAGGCACGGGGTGATGCCGATGACGATCAGCATCACTTTCGATAACTCCCCCAGTCCAAAGACGATGAACAGAATCGGCAGGATCGCCAGCGGCGGCACCATCGACAGCACCGTCAGCAACGGCGACAACGGCGCGCCGAACAGTGGCAACGTGCCGGCGGCGATGCCCAGGCACAGCCCGGCCAACGCGCTGATGCCCAGACCGATGGCCAGGCGCCGCAGGCTGGACGCGGTGTCTTGCCACAGCACGTATTCACCGGTACGGCTGTCGGCGGTGAACGCCAGGCGCTTCACCGCGTCGGTCATTTGCACGGCGCTCGGCAACAGCTTGTCGTTAGGGTTGTCCAGCAGCCGTTCGGCCGAGCCCATGAAGTAGGCGAACAGCACCAGGGCGAACGGCAGGATCACCAACAACAGGCGACTCGGGCGATCCGGGTGGCGATTGATCAGGCGCATGGCCAGGTCCTCTTGTTACAGCTTGGCGTCGGCAGCCATCTGCACGTAACTCGGATCGAAGCGAAGCTTGAGGTTGCCCTTGTCGCCGCTGGTCACGCCGTTGGCGAAGGCCATGCCGACCGCGCTGGTGTCCTTGGCGCCTTCACCGAGCAAGCCGTGCTGGAAGGAAAACTCCGCGACCTTGCGCATGGTTTCCGGCAGTTGCTTGCTGGTAGAGAACGCCAGGGCTTCTTGCGGTGTGGCGAACAATTTGGTGGTGTCGAGTTGCGCCTGGAAACCCGCGAGGTCAGTGCCCGAGGCCTTGGCCATGTGTTCGAGCGCAGCCTTGCTGGCGGCGTTTTTCGCGTTCATCAACTCGACCACTTCGAACCAGGCGCCGGTCAGTGCCTTGCCCAGAGCGGGGTTGTCTTTGAGGGTGGCGCTGTTGACCACCATCATGTCCATGATCTCGCCGGGGATCTGGCTGGAATTGAACACTTCGGTCACGCCCGGCTTGGCCTTGATGTCCGAGAGCATCGGGTTCCAGGTGGTGACGGCGTTGACCTGCTCCGTGTTGAAAGCGGCGGAGATGTCGGCGTCGGAGGTGTTGACCACTTTCAGGTCTTTCTCGGTGAGGTCCACCGAATCCAGGGCCCGCGCCAGCAGGTAATGGGACACCGAGAGCTCGACCAGATTGACGTCCATGCCCTTGAGGTCGGCGACTTTCTTGCCGTCGCCCTTGAGCACGATGCCGTCATTGCCGTTGGAAAAATCGCTGACGATCAGCGCGGTGCTGTCGACGCCGCCGGCGGCCGGAATGGTCAGCGCGTCCATGTTGGTCATGGTGCAGCCGTCGAACTGGCCGGCGGTGTATTGGTTGATGGATTCGACGTAGTCGTTGAGCTGCACCACATCAATCTTGATGCCGTACTTCTTCGCCCATTTGTCGACGATGCCTTGGCTGCCGGCGTATTCCCAGGGCATCCAGCCGGCGTAAATGGTCCAGCAGACGCTGAAGTGGTCTTTTGGCGCGGCCTGGGACGAGACGCTCACGATGGCTGCGAAGGCAGCGGCGAGGAGGGCGGGTAAACGAAGTCGGGACATGGTGGTTCTCCAGTTGATCAAGGGCGGGCAGGAGTCAACGCGGCACCGCGAACGGTGGCTTGTCTCCCGGGCTTTTGTCCCGCCGTGTAACCTCAACTGGAGGTCGCCAACTCTCGGACCAGTCACTCGCCTTAGCGAGCCGGAACCCTAGTCAGCCATTGCAAATTGTGGTGCCGCGAACCTGTGATGACTCCTGCACGGGTTTGCTAAAGCGAGAGCCGTGCCAAGTCGCTCGAAGCGCTCTGGGCCGGGGGATTGCCATTTTTCGGGAGGGCGCAAGGGCCGTTCGCTGCTTTGTGATGGTGCGCCCGTGCACTGAGATGCAGCGTGGCTGGCCGCTGATCCGAAGGTCAGGCGTCGTCTGGCACTCGCCGTCGCATTGCCAGTCAAAACAGGTGTCAGCCGGCTGTATCGGCTGTGGTCTTTCAGGAGGCCGCCATGTTTCGTCGACTGTTACTGGGCGTTGTGCTCGGTGTCGGGTTGTCCGGCTGCTACTACTACGCCGGCACCTACGACGTGTATTCCACGCCTTATTACTACCCCGGCTATGCGCCGTATTCCTACTATTACGGCCCGCGTTATTACTATGGTCCGCGCTTTTACGGTGGCTATCGCTACTACTATTGGGGCGGGCATCACCCACGTTATTACGGCGGTGGATACCATGGGCGGCACCATTAATCAGCGGGTGAATAGATGAAAAACCTTTCATCGGCTAGATGTTTCAACTTGTTTCAAGGGCGCACCGGATGTCGAAAACGATGTCTGATCTTTCGACAGTCATCGAATAATTGACTGTCGCTCGCCAGCGTCGCTGGTGTGGCTCACTCGCGGTCCAGGAGGCCGCCATGCTCTGTCGAAAACAGCTCCGCCCAATTCTTCTGATGGCTGTATTGGGATTGTCACTTGGCGCGTGCGTGCCTTATGCCGATGGAGGAGGCAGCTACTACAGTTCCGAGGTTTACACGTCCCCTGCGCCGTACTACTCAGATGGCGGGGGTTACTATTCCAGCGGCGGTTACTACACCTCGCCGCGCCGGTATTACTCACCGCCGGCCCGCTATTACCAGCCAACGCCGCGGTACTACCACCAGCCGCGGGTGTATCAACCGGCACCGCGTTATTACCAGCCTTCGCCACGAAGCGATTACCGGGCGCACCAGGGGCGCGGTTGGGACGGCAATGGCCGGGGCGGTTGGGATGGCCGTAACCGTGGCAATTGGAACAATGATTACCGTGGTGGCGGACGCAATCACGGTGGACGAGGTGACCACTACGGTCGCGGCGATCACTCTGGCCGAGGCAGCCACCGATAACATGAGTTGAATGCAATACCTGTGGGAGCGAGCAAGCCCGCTCCCACATTTCGTTTTGTGACCTTACAAATCCGCCAGCGGATGCCGACCTTCCCAGACCTTGCGAAAATGCGCCTCCACCACCGCATCCGGCACGTGATTGATATCAGGCCAATGCCAATGCGGTTTCTGGTCCTTGTCGATCAACCGCGCACGCACGCCTTCGCTGAACTCCGGATGCCGGCAGCAGTTGAGGCTCAAGGTGTATTCCATCTGAAAAACCTGAGCCAGCGACATATGCCGGGCGCGGGCGATCTGTTGCCAGACCAGATGAGCGGTCAGCGGCGAACCTTCACTCAGGGTCCGCGCCGCGCGGCTAAGTACCAGGTCCGTGCTATCACGCTGTTGGCTAATGGCTTTCCACGCGCAGCGCACATCACTGACGTCCAGCAATTCGTCGATCTGCTGGCGGCGCGGCAGCCACTGGGCTTCGGGCATTTTCGCCAGCGCTTCCTGCTGCAGGGCCTTGAGCAGGCTGTTGAGCTGCATCGGCGTCTGTTCCTGCCAGTTCAATTGCAGCAGGCCTTCGATCAGCTCTTCTTGCTGTTCATCGAGCAGGAAGCGGTCGGCCAAACCCAGATCGATCGCATCGCGCCCGTTCATGTGTGCGCCGGTCAGGCCGAGGAACAAACCGAGCTTGCCGGGCAGGCGCGACAGAAACCAACTGGCACCGACATCAGGATACAAACCAATGCTGATTTCCGGCATCGCCAAACGGCTGCTCGGCGTGACAATACGGATGTTCGCACCCTGCAGCAGGCCCATGCCGCCGCCGAGGACATAACCGTGACCCCAGCAGATAAGCGGTTTCGGGTAGGTGTGCAGGCTGAAGTCCAGCCGGTATTCCGCTGCGAAGAAAGTTGCGGCCAGCGGGGGCACTACGCCGGGGTGCGCGCGACACACTTCCACCAGGCTGCGCACTTCGCCACCGGCGCAAAAGGCCTTGGCGCCATGACCGCGCAATAGCACGCAGACGATTTGCGGATCCTTGGCCCAAGCGTCCAGTTGATCGCGCAGGGCGTTGATCATCGGCAAGGACAGGGCGTTCAGGGACTTTTCGGCATCCAGGCTGGCAACGCCGATGCGGGCGCCGTCGGTGCCGGTGAGTTCTTCGAAGTGCAGATTCATCGTGACCTCGATCGGGAATTTGAGCGTTCAGTATGATCGCAATGCAGGAAAGTGCCGGATCTGCGTCAGATCAATTGACAAGCGTGATGGGCTTTCCTAGGGTTCGCCCCATTGTTTTTGCCGGATGTAACCATGACTGCTGACGACCGTATCAAACTCGAACCGAGCTGGAAGGAGGCACTGCGTGCCGAATTCGACCAGCCCTACATGGCAGAGTTGCGCGATTTCCTGCAACAGGAGCGTGCGGCCGGCAAGGAGATTTATCCGCCGGGCCCGATGATTTTCAACGCGCTCAACTCGACGCCGCTGGACAAGGTCAAGGTCGTCATTCTCGGACAGGATCCGTATCACGGGCCAGGCCAGGCCCATGGCTTGTGCTTCTCGGTGCAACCGGGCGTGCCGGCGCCGCCGTCGCTGGTGAACATCTATAAAGAGTTGAAGCGCGACCTGAACATCGACATTCCCAATCACGGTTATCTGCAGAGCTGGGCCGATCAGGGCGTGTTGATGCTCAATACCACCATGACCGTCGAGCGCGCCAATGCCAATGCGCACAAGGACAAGGGCTGGCAGTTTTTTACCGACCGGATCATTGAAGTGGTCAGCCAACAGCAACCGCATCTGGTGTTCATGCTGTGGGGCGCCCATGCCCAGAGTAAACAGAAGCTGATCGACGCGACCAAGCATCTGGTGCTGACGTCGGTGCACCCGTCACCGCTGTCCGCTTATCGCGGTTTTCTCGGGTGCGGGCACTTCAGCCGGACCAACAAGTTTCTTGAGCAGAATGGCGAGACGCCGATTGAGTGGCGGTTGCCGCCAGTCTAAAAAGCTTCGCGGGCAAGCCTCGCTCCTACAGGATTTGTGTCGAGCATATAATTCACATACGACACAAATCCTGTAGGAGCGAGGCTTGCCCGCGAAAGGGGCGACTCGGTTTTTCAGTCTGAATCCGGATTCCGATTCCAATACTTGAACAACGGCTCCGCCAGAAACAACACAAACAACAACCGCATCACCTGCATCGCCGTCACCAGCGGCACCGACAATTGCAGGGTCTCCGCCGTCAGGCTCATCTCCGCAATCCCGCCGGGCATCATGCCCAGGGTCAGCGAACGCAAATCCAGATGTGTCAGCGCACTCAATCCCAAGGCTGCCGCCGTGGCGATCAACATGGTCAACACCGTACCAATCAACGTCCGCCCCATAAACGAGGGCGCACGCCGGAAAAACTGCCGATTGAAGTGGCAGCCCAAGCCACTGCCGATCAGCCATTGGCCAATCTGGCTAGCGCCGTTGGGCAAACCAATGTGCAGATCCCAACCAATGCTCACCGCCGCACTCACCAGCAACGGCCCGAACAGCCACGGGTTGGGTTGACGCAAACGTTCCCAAATCCACGCCGCCAAGGCGCCCGCCGGAAATAGAAGGGCCAGCCACCACCAGTTGACGGCCGTCGGATGAAAGACCTGCACGCCGTCGCCCAGCAAATACTTGAACGCCGCCGGTACGCAAAGCACCACCACCAGCACCCGCAGGCTTTGCCCGGCCGCTACGCGACTGAGCACCGCGCCATTGCGTGCGCCGAGGTTGACCATCTCCCCGGAGCCGCCGGGCATGCTGGAAAAGAATGCGGTGGCGCGATCCTCACCGGTACGGCGCATCAACCAGACCCCGACCACGGCGGACAGGCTGGTGATCAACGCACCGAAGAAGATCAGGCCAAAGTGGCTCAACACCTGCTCCATCACCACCGGGGTGAAGTGCAGGCCGATGCCGATGCCGACGACCCACTGGCCGACCTTGCGGCCGCCAGGGATTTCGGCCAATTGCCAGGGCGTCAGGCAACGCACGAGGATGATCGCCAGCAACGAGCCGACCATCCATGGCAGTGGCCAGCCGATCTGGCTGGCCAGGTAACCGCCCAGCGCGCCGACCAGCGGCGTACCCCACCAGGCCTTGAAGGGTGTTCGATCAGACATCGGCGACCGCGCGACGAGCTACCGAACGTTTGCGCCAGATCCGCAGGATCGGCACCAGCAACATCACCACGATCAACGCCCAGACACCCAGCGTGATCCCGCTCGACCAGAGAATCTCCAGCGAACCGTTGGAAATCGACAGTGCGCGGCGCAGATTCTGTTCCATCAAACCTCCGAGAATGAAGCCCAGCAAAACCGGCGACAACGGGAAATCCAGCTTGCGCAGAATGTAGCCGAAGATGCCGATGCCGATCATCAGGAACAGGTCGAAGGTGGTGGCATGCACCGCGAACACGCCGATGGCGGTGATGATTGCGATCATCGGCACCAGCGCCCAGTTCGGTACGGCGAGGATGCGGGTGAAGATGCGGATCATTGGAATGTTGAGGATCACCAGCATGATGTTGGCAATGAACAACGACGCGATCAGGCCCCAGACGATGTCCGGTTGCTGTTGGAACAACAGTGGGCCCGGCGTGATGTTGTACAGCGACAACGCACCGATCATCACCGCCGTCGTGCCCGAACCGGGAACGCCCAGGGTCAGCATCGGCACCAGCGCGCCGCAGGCTTCAGCACCGATGGCGGTTTCCGGAGCGGCCAGACCGCGCTTGTCGCCCTGTCCGAATTTGCCGCTTGGGCCAGCGATACGTTTCTCGGTCATGTAGGCCACGGCGCTGGCAAGTGTTGCACCGGCGCCAGGCAAAACGCCCATGATGAAACCCAGCACACCGCACCGCATGTTCACCCAGAACACCGACGCAGCTTCCTTGAAGTTGAACATCATGCGGCCGGTGGCTTTGAACGCTTCCTGGCCGCGATGGGTTTTTTCCAGCAGCAACAGAATCTCGCTGATGGAGAACAGGCCCAGCACCAACACCACGAACTGAATGCCGTCGGTGAGGTGGATGTTGTCGCCGGTGAAACGGTAGACACCGCTGTTGGCGTCGATGCCGACGGTCGACAGGAACAGGCCGATCAGCGCCGCAATAAAAGTCTTCAGCGGTCGATCACCGGCCATGCCGCCGAGGCAGACAATCGCGAACACCATCAGGACGAAATATTCCGCCGGACCGAAGGCAATCGCCCATTTCGCCAGGATCGGTGCGAACACCACCATCCCGCACGTGGCAATAAAGGCGCCGATGAACGAACTCCACGCCGACAGCGACAGCGCGACACCGGCCATGCCTTGGCGGGCCATCGGGTAGCCGTCGAGGGTGGTCATGACGGTGGACGCTTCGCCCGGAATGTTCAGCAGGATCGAACTGATCCGGCCGCCGTACTCACAACCCAGGTAAACCGCAGCCAGCAGGATCAGTGCCGATTCCGGTGGCAGCCCGAGGGCGAATGCAATCGGGATCAGCAACGCCACGCCGTTGATCGGACCGAGGCCGGGCAGCAGGCCGACGACGGTGCCGATCAGCGTGCCGCTGAGTGCGGTGACCAGGTTGTAAGGGGTCAGTGCGACGCCGAAGCCGTGACTCAAATAACCAAGCGTATCCATTTCAGTTCTCCAGAACGTCGAGCAGACCCAGAGGCAGCGGCACGTCCATCACTTTGTCGAACAGCAGGTACAGACCGATGCTCATCAGGCTGATGATCACTGCGCTTGGCAACCAGCGTCCGCCGTACAGGCGCGCCATCGGAATGCCGATCAAAATGCTGCTGAGGATGAAACCCAACGGTTCGAACAGGCCGGCGAACACCAGCAGCAGCACCACGCAGCGGCCGATCTTGTGGAGGGTTTCACGATCCAGCGGCGGGTCTTCTTCGGAGTGTTTGATCGGGGACGGGCGAAACACCATGTAGATCAAGCCCATTCCCATCAGCCCCAGCATCAGCAAGGGGAAGGCGCGAGGGCCGATCGGTTCGTAGGAAAAAGGCGCCTGGTAGGGCCAGGCCATCAGCACCAGGCTGGCGCAGGCCAGCAGCAGCACCGATGCGAAAATGCGTTGTACGAGCATGGGGAACTCCTGTGCCGCGACCCCGCAGTGCGGGGCCGCAGCCGCTAGACAGAGGCGATCACTGAATCAGGCCGAACTCTTTGGCCAGCACTTTGTAGTCCGCGACCTGCTTCTTCACGTAGGTGTCCAGTTCCGGGCCGGTCATGGCGAACGGAAAGAGTTCACGCTGATCGCGCAGCTTGGCGAAATCATCGGAAGCCAGCAGTTTGTCGAAGGAGTCTTTCCACCAGGCGTAGTCTTCATCGCTGACTTTTGGCCCGAGGTAGAAACCGCGAACCACTGGCCAGACGATGTCGTAGCCTTGCTCTTTGGCGGTCGGAATGTCTTTCATTTCCGGCTCGTCCAGGCGCTTATCGGAGAACACCGCCAGCAGGCGCATGTCGCCGCTCTGGATGTGCGGCATGGAGTCGGAGATGTCGGTGCTGCCGACCTGGATGTGGCCGCCGAGCAGGGCGGTGGCGATTTCGCCGCCACCTTCGAGGGCGACGTAACGCAGATCGCGCGGGTTGATCCCGGCGGCCTTGGCGATCAACGCGGTTTGCATCCAGTCCTGGCTGCCGACGGTGCCGCCGGAACCGATCACCACTTTGCTTGGATCTTTCTTCAGCGCCTGAACGAGATCGTCGAGGGTCTTGTAAGGCGAATCGCTTTTCACCGCGATGGCGCCGTAGCTGGTGCCGACCGCTGCCAGCCAGCGCACGTTGGTTTCATCGAAGCGACCGAACTTGCCCTGGGCCAGGTTCAGCAACGAGCCGCTGGACCACGCCACGAGCGTGCCGGCATCGGCCGGACGCTGAGCGACCACCGCGTTGTACGCCACTGCGCCGACGCCGCCGGGCATGTAGGTCACGCGCATCGGTTTGCTCAGCAGTTTCTCGTTCATCAGCGCGCTTTGCGCCAGTTTGCAGGTCAGGTCGAAACCGCCGCCGGGCGAGGCCGGGGCGATGCATTCCGGGCGCTTGGGCTCGGCCATCAGTTGGCCGGCAAACAGCATGCAGCTGGCGGCGAGGGCGAAACGGCGCAGTGATCGATTCATTATTGTCTCCACGGGAGTTGTTGTTTTTGGGGATGTTTCAGGTGCGGCAGTTTCGCGTCGCGCAGCCGGTGATGGCGCTGACAAACGTAAACGACGGGAATTGAAAAAAGAGATGAGGCGGGCAAACCTGGAGCTGTGTGGACAGCATGGCGAAGTACCTCGTTATTGTTCTTATTGGCGAAAACGCATCGAGGCGTTTTTCGGGAGCTACATTTCAAAGCGTGGGAGATGTCTTACAGACGAAACCATCCGTGGGCCGACTCTAACGGTCGAACCTTTCACTAACCTTTCAGTGGACTTTCACGGTTTTCGGGCTTCACAGCGGCGGATGCGGCTGTAAACTCCGCGCCAAAGAATGGCGTCGAACATCCCTGAATGAGGTAAAGATCCATGCGTGTTCTGCTCGTCGAAGACCATCTGCAACTCGCCGACAGTGTCGCCCAGGCGCTCAAGAGCACCGGGCTGACCGTGGATGTGCTGCACGACGGCGTGGCCGCCGACCTGGCGCTGAGCAGCGAGGAATACGCCATGGCGATCCTCGATGTCGGCCTGCCGCGCATGGATGGCTTCGAGGTGCTGGCGCGCTTGCGGGCCCGGGGCAAGAACCTGCCGGTGCTGATGCTGACCGCCCGCAGCGACGTCAAGGATCGCGTGCATGGCTTGAACCTCGGCGCTGACGATTACCTGGCCAAACCGTTCGAACTGACCGAGCTCGAAGCCCGGGTCAAAGCCTTGCTGCGTCGCAGTGTGCTCGGCGGCGAACGTCAGCAGACCTGCGGCGTGCTGGCTTACGATCTGGACACCCGACGCTTCACCCTCGGCGACGAATTGCTGACCCTGACCTCCCGCGAACAAGCAGTGCTCGAAGCGCTGATTGCGCGTCCCGGTCGGGTGATGAGCAAGGAGCAACTGGCTGCCCAAGTGTTTGGTCTCGACGAAGAGGCCAGCCCTGACGCCATCGAAATCTACGTCCACCGCTTGCGCAAGAAACTCGACGGCCAACCGGTCGCGATCGTGACGTTCCGCGGCCTCGGCTATTTGCTGGAAAGCCGCGATGCATAAGCCCAGCAGCTTGCGCTGGCGGTTGCTGTGGAACCTCGCGCTGTTGCTGGTGGTGTTGATGCTGGCCAGTGGATTGAGCGCGTACTGGAATGGTCGCGAAGCCGCCGACACCGCGTATGACCGGACCTTGCTGGCTTCGGCGCGAACCATCGCCGCCGGGGTGTCCCAGCGTGACGGAACCCTCAGTGCCGATGTGCCTTACGTGGCGCTGGATACGTTTGCCTACGACAGTGCCGGGCGAATTTTTTACCTGGTCAACGACATTCACCAGAACCTGATTTCCGGCTACGAAAACCTTCCCGCTCCACCACCGGGAACGCCGCGCACCGATGACTATCCGGCGCTTGCCCGTTTCTACAACGCGACGTATCGGGGGCAGAACGTGCGGGTGGTCAGCCTGCTCAAACCCGTGAGCGAGCCGAACATGAACGGCATGGCGGAAATTCGCGTGGCGGAAACCGACGAGGCACGCGTCAGCATGGCCCGTAGCCTGGCGGCAGACACGTTGTTGCGGCTGGGCATGCTGGCGGTCGGCGCGTTGCTGATGGTGTGGTTTGCGGTGAGTGCCGCGTTGCGTCCATTGGAACGCTTGCGCACGGCGGTGGAAGAGCGCCAGTCCGATGACTTGCGGCCGCTGCCGCTGGTGGAGGTGCAGCGAGAATTGTGGCCGTTGGTGCGTGCGCTCAATCACTTTACCGAGCGCCTGCGCGGGCAGTTCGAGCGTCAGGCGCAGTTCATTGCCGATGCTGCGCATGAACTGCGCACGCCGCTGGCGGCGCTCAAGGCGCGACTTGAACTCGGCCTGCGTTCGGGCGAGCCCGAAACCTGGCGCAACACGCTGGAAACGGCAGCGCAAGGCACGGATCGTTTGACCCATCTGGCCAACCAATTGCTGTCGCTGGCGCGTGTCGAAAACGGTGCCCGGGCGATCGCCGAGGGCGGTGCGCAATTACTCGATCTGAGTCAGCTGGCCCGGGAACTGGGCATGGCGATGGCGCCGCTGGCCCATGCCCGCGGCGTGGCGCTGGCGCTGGAAGCCGACGAACCGGTGTGGCTGCGCGGTGAGCCGACGCTGCTGAACGAGCTGTTGAGCAATCTGGTGGACAACGCGCTGGCCCATACGCCGCCCGGTGGCAATGTGATCCTGCGGGTTTCGGCGCCGGCGGTGCTGGAGGTCGAGGACGATGGGCCGGGGATTCCGCTGGAAGAGCGTGATCGGGTGTTCGAGCGCTTCTATCGGCGCAACCAGCAGGTGGCCGGGTCGGGGTTGGGGTTGGCGATTGTCGGCGAGATCTGCCGCGCGCATCTGGCACAGATCAGCCTGCACGATGGCGAGCAGGCGGGGTTGAAGGTGCGGGTGAGTTTTATCGCGGGAGAATAATGGTGGCATCTTCGCGGGCAAGCCTCGCTCCTACAAGATCGATGATGACCTGTAGGAGCGAGGCTTGCCCGCGAAGTTTTTAATAGAACATCGACCGCGATTCTTCCAGATCCCTGCACATCGACTCATTCTCCGGGTCGATTCCCAGCTTCTTGAAGGCCGGCACGCCGAGCGGGTCGATACGGGCGATGGGGTGGTCGGTGTCCTTGTGGCAATACAAACTGGCCACTTGCACCAGATCCACGTAGTCGACGCGCTCGGACTCGCGCTTGAAGTCCAGATACAGCCCCGGCACCTGTACCAGCATTTCCGGAAACTCCCAGACCCTGAGCAGTTTGTCGCCGAGCAGCGGGTGAATGTGGTCGATCACATGGTTCAGGCTGACCGGGTCCGACAGCAGCTCGTAGTGGTCTTCGGCGTAGGTCAGGATCGGCAGTACACCAATCTGATGCACCAGTCCGCCCAGCGCCGCCTGATCGGGCTTGAGCTGCGTGTAACTGCGGCACAGCGCGTAGCTGACCCCGGCGATTTCCAGGCTTTTGCGCCAGACATCGCGCATCTTTTTCTCCACCACGTCAGAGCGCGCATGGAAAATCTGCTCCATGACCAGACCGATGGCCAGGTTGCTGCTGTAATTGACGCCCAGGCGCGTGATTGCCGTGTGCAAGTCAGTGACTTCCTGGGTCGCGCGCAGCAGCGGGCTATTGACCACTTTGATCAGTCGCGCCGACAGCGCCGTATCACGGCCAATCACTTTACTCAGGGTGCTGACACTTATTTCCGGGTCTTCAGCGGCCTTGCGAATCTGCAGGGCCACTTCCGGCAACGTTGGCAGAACCAGGTCATCGTTATCGATGGCCTCAACCAAATCCTGTTGGACCTTATCCGCCAAATCGCTCATTTCTTTTCTCTAGGGTGTTGCAACAAGTACTGCTGTTAACGCTGGATCTCGCGATCGCGATCCAGTTCATAAGGCAAATCAAGCAGATGCAGGGCCGGCCCTTCGATCGCGCCGAGATGGACGTCGCCACCTTCCGCCGCTTCGGCTTGCAAGACGGCCAGGAGTTCAATGTTTTGTCCGGCGTGTGCGGCAATCACCACTTCGCCGATGGAACTGCCGTGTGTCGGGGAAAACAAGGGTGTACCGGGTTCAGGCAATGCACTGGCGTCCAGCTTCAGACGATACAAGCGGCGCTTGAGTTTGCCCAGGTACTGCATCCGCGCAACGATTTCCTGGCCGGTGTAGCAACCTTTCTTGAAGCTCACGCCGCCGACGGCCTGCAGATTGAGCATCTGCGGAATGAACAATTCGCGTGTGCCCGGCATCACCTGGCCGATCCCTGCGCGGACCTGACCCAGCAGCCATTGATTGAGATCGCCCTCGGTCAGCAAAGCAGATAACCGGCCCTTGATGACGTCGGCCTGATCGGCGGCAACCCAGAGTTCGGCGCGGTCCGGTGAAACGCGGATGGCTATCAATCCGTCATTGCGCGCCACGCTGTCGGTGTCCGCCGGCAGTTCGAGGCCCAGGGCGATCAGGGCGGCATCGCCATGGTCAACACCGAAGCGGACCCAGGCAGCGCTTTCATCGGTCAATTTCGATTTGGAGAACACCGCGTACTTCTTCAAGTCCGCCAGTTGCGGCTCCAGCAGCTCGGTGGCCATGGCCATGAGCACGCCATCACCTTGCAGCAGAATGCGGAAGCTCGATTGCATCCGGCCTTTCTGGGTGCAGCGCGCGCCGAGGCTGGCCTGGGTGTCGCTCAGGTAATTGAGGTTGCAGGTCAGTTGGCCTTGCAGAAATTTGCTGGCATCCGCGCCGCGGACCGCGAGAACGCCTTCGTGAGACAGGGTGCAGAAAAAAGCAGAATCGGCCATGGGAGATCGCAGGGTAAAAGAGTCTGGGGGACATCATAAGGGGGCGCCCATGAAATGGGTAGTTCACAAAAGGTCGACAGTGCCCGACCAAAGCCGACTGTTCGATGGTGTCCGGGGCTGTATACTTGCCGCCTATTTGAGGAGCGCTCCATGGTCGAAGATGTTGAACTGAATCGCCTCTACTGGCACAGCCGCCGCGGCATGCTTGAACTTGACGTGTTGCTGGTGCCGTTCGTGAAAGAGGTCTACCCGCACCTCAATGATGTCGACCGCGATTGCTACCGCAAGCTGCTCGAATGCGAAGATCAGGACATGTTCGGCTGGTTCATGGAACGTGCCGAGTCGGAAGATCCGGAGCTGCAGCGCATGGTTCGCATGATCCTGGATCGTGTCCAGCCCAAGTAATGCGTTCGAATGCCGCTGGCATGCCTCTGGGCAGTTGCTGGCGGCGTATCTGTTGACCCAGCTGTTCGCGCTGGGTGCGTTGTTTCTGCTTGCCATGCCGGTCTGGGCCAGTCTGCTCGGCGCTGCTTGCTGCCTGGCTCATGGCGTTTGGGCATTGCCACGCCAGATTTTACTGACACACCCACAGGCGTTTCGCGGCTTGCGTCGCGATGCGGATGGCTGGCAGTTGTGGAATCAGGCGGCCGGTTGGCAGGCGGTTCAGCTACGGCCGGACAGCCTCGCGCTGCCGCTGGTCGTCGTCCTGCGTTTTCGCCTGCAGGGCGAGCGGCGGGTCCGGGCGATCTGTGTGCCCAGGGATTCGCAGGCGGCGGATGTGCACCGACGCCTGCGGGTTCGGCTCACGTTCAGTCGGCGTAGGTGGGCGGCACCAGAATAGTGTCCAGCGCCTCCGGCAGCAGGTTCGGGTAGTCGAGGGTGTAATGCAGGCCGCGACTTTCCTTGCGTTCCATGGCTGACTGAATCATCAGTTCCGCCACTTGGGCCAGGTTACGCAGCTCGATCAAATCCCGGCTGACCTTGTAGTTACTGTAGAACTCGTCGATTTCGTCCAGCAACAGCCGCACGCGGTGCTGGGCACGTTGCAGGCGCTTGTTGGTGCGCACAATGCCGACGTAGTCCCACATGAATCGCCGCAGTTCATCCCAGTTGTGCGCAATGATCACGTCTTCATCCGAGTCGGTGACCTGGCTGGCATCCCAGACGGGCAGGGCGACCGGAATCGAAACCTGCGGCAGCTGCTCGAGAATGTCTTCCGCTGCCGAGCGTGCGTAAACGAAACATTCCAGCAGCGAGTTGCTGGCCATGCGGTTGGCGCCGTGCAGGCCGGTGAAACTGGTTTCGCCAATTGCATACAGCCCCGGTACGTCGGTGCGGCCCTGCTGATCGACCATCACGCCGCCGCAGGTGTAGTGCGCCGCGGGAACCACCGGAATCGGTTGCTTGGTGATGTCGATGGAAAACTCCAGGCAACGCTCGTACACCGTCGGGAAGTGCGTCTTGATGAACGCTTCCGGCTTGTGACTGATGTCCAGATAAACGCAATCGACACCCAGGCGCTTCATCTCATGGTCGATGGCCCGGGCAACGATGTCCCGTGGCGCCAGTTCGGCGCGCGGGTCGAATCGCTGCATGAAGCGTTCGCCATTGGGCAGCTTCAGGTGCGCACCTTCACCGCGCAGGGCTTCGGTGATCAGGAAACTCTTGGCTTGCGGGTGATACAGGCACGTCGGGTGAAACTGGTTGAACTCCAGGTTCGCCACCCGGCAGCCCGAACGCCAGGCCATGGCGATGCCATCACCGCAGGCGCCGTCGGGGTTGCTGGTATAGAGGTAGACCTTGGCGGCACCGCCGGACGCGAGGATCACGAAGCGTGCGCCGTAGGTGTCGACTTCCCCGGTGCCGCGGTTGAGCACGTAGGCGCCGAGGCAGCGGTCGCCTTCAAGGCCCAGGCGCTTCTCGGTGATCAGATCGACGGCGACCCGCTGTTCCAGCAACTCGATGTTGGGCCGTTGTCTGGCTTTGTCGAGCAGGGTTCTGAAAATCGCTGCGCCGGTGGCATCGGCGGCGTGAATGATGCGCCGATGGCTGTGACCGCCTTCGCGGGTCAGGTGAAACTCGAAACCGCCATCTTCGGTGCCGGATTGTTCATCGCGGGTGAACGGCACGCCTTGATCGATCAGCCATTGAATGGCCTCTTTGCTGTGCTCGACGGTGAAGCGCACGGCGTCTTCGTGGCACAGGCCACCGCCGGCATTCAGGGTGTCATCGACGTGGGATTCAACGGTATCGGTGTCATCCAGCACGGCAGCGACACCGCCCTGGGCCCAGAAGGTCGAGCCATTGGCGAGGTCGCCTTTGCTCAGTACGGCAATGCGCAAATGATCGGGCAAGGTCAGCGCAAGGCTCAAACCGGCAGCACCGCTGCCAATCACCAGAACATCGTGTTGAAACTGTTGGCTCATTTCAGGATTCCGCTCAAAGCGACCCGGGTCGGGGTTGGCGCATGACTCCCGCAACGGCGAGTCAAGGCGGCCACACAGCGCACTAGTATATAGAGGGGGGGAGCGGCACAATAGCCGAGGTCACATGGCATTGTGAAACTACTGTGACGGAAAAGACTTGACGCTTCGTCGGATGATTTTTCGGCCGGTTCGGCGACAAGAAGACTGTATCGTCGATTTAACAGTCTTTTTCCATTCACGGTTGCACAATGTCGGTCTTGCGCAGCTATAAATATTTGGAACTTTTGCCAAAGGCCCAAGATCAATAGACCGTTGCCTGAATCAAGGGACAGTGTCGGCTTCAATGCAGGATTGCGGTTTGATCCTTGCCGGCGAATCCGATGACAAGATTATTCGCGCAGCCGGGTTATGCCGAGCTGCGCTTTTCGTGCGTGCCAAATCAGAGCCCGCAGGAAACTTGCTTGGAGGGGGAGAACTTTTGCGAAAAGCCCGAGTCTATGTTTGCAAGTCTGGTCGTTTAGTTATGCAAGCTTCCTCCGAGCTTATCGAGGAGAGTTCATGCTAACCCAGGAAGAGGATCAGCAGCTGGTCGAACGCGTTCAGCGCGGCGACAAGCGAGCTTTCGATCTGCTAGTGCTGAAATATCAGCACAAAATTCTCGGGTTGATCGTGCGTTTCGTGCACGACACCCATGAAGCCCAGGATGTGGCACAAGAAGCCTTTATCAAGGCGTACCGTGCGCTTGGAAATTTTCGCGGGGACAGCGCGTTTTACACGTGGCTTTACCGCATCGCCATCAACACGGCGAAAAACTATCTGGTTTCACGCGGCCGTCGGCCGCCGGATAGCGATGTCAGTTCCGAAGATGCAGAGTTCTACGATGGCGATCATGGCCTCAAGGATCTCGAGTCGCCTGAGCGCGCATTGCTGCGGGATGAGATCGAAGGCACCGTCCATCGAACCATTCAGCAACTGCCGGAAGATTTGCGTACGGCTTTAACTTTACGTGAGTTTGATGGTCTGAGTTACGAGGACATTGCGGCAGTCATGCAGTGTCCGGTGGGTACCGTGCGCTCCCGGATTTTCCGCGCTCGGGAGGCCATCGATAAAGCCCTGCAGCCGTTGTTGCAGGAAAACTGAGACAGCGGCGACAGCCAAGAGAGGAACGCCATGAGTCGTGAAGCCCTGCAGGAATCGCTGTCCGCAGTGATGGATAACGAAGCGGACGAACTGGAATTGCGTCGGGTATTGAATGCCTTTGACGATGTTGAAACCCGTGAAACATGGGCTCGTTATCAAATCGCTCGGGCAGTGATGCACAAGGATCTGCTGCTTCCACGTCTGGACATTGCAGCGGCCGTTTCTGCTGCGCTGGCTGATGAAGCCGTGCCGGCGAAAGCCTCCCGTGGTCCATGGCGCAGCCTGGGTCGCCTCGCTGTAGCCGCTTCGGTCACCGTCGCCGTGTTGGCAGGTGTTCGTCTGTACAACCAGGACGAGATCGCGGGTGTCGAGCTGGCTCAGCACTCCACTCAACCGGGTCTGGCCGTGCCTCAGGTCAAGGGTCCAGCTGTTTTGGCAGGCTATAATGAGAGCTCGGAAGCCACTGGTCCTATGGCCAACGGCGTATTGCAAGCTCAGCCGGGCTGGCACGATCAGCGTTTGCCGGGCTACTTGCGCCAACATGCTCAACAGGCTGCACTGAAAGGTACTGAGAGCGCTCTGCCTTACGCTCGTGCAGCGAGCCTGGAAAACCGTTAAGGAGGATCATGCGCGCCATACCTCTACTTTCGCTTCTGCTTAGTGGCTGGTTCATTGTTCCAGCCCATGCCGATGAGGCACAAGACTGGTTGACCCGTCTTGGTCAGGCCGAGCAGCAGCAAAGCTTTCACGGTACTTTTGTCTACGAGCGAAACGGTAGTTTTTCTACCCACAACATCTGGCACCGCGTCCAGGATGGCAAGGTCCATGAGCGTTTACTCCAGCTCGACGGCCAGGCTCAGGAAGTTGTGCGCGTTGATGGGCATACTCAATGCGTCAGCGGCCTTTTGATTGCAGGGCTTGGGGATTCCCCCAACTCCGCTGCTCGTACACTCGATCCACAGAAGCTCAAGAATTGGTACGACCTTGCCGTCATCGGCAAGTCGCGTGTGGCCGGACGTGCGGCAGTCATCGTTACCCTGACGCCTCGCGATCAACATCGCTACGGTTTTGAATTGCATCTGGATAAAGAAACCGGCCTGCCGCTCAAATCATTGCTTCTGAATGAGAAAGGGCAGTTGCTGGAGCGGTTCCAGTTCACGCAGCTGGATACCTCTGATTTGCCCTCCGACGACGATTTGCAGGCGGGCCCGGATTGCAAAGCCATCACCCTCGACAGCGACAAGGCTTCAGCCGTCAAGGCTGCCCAGACCTGGCATTCGGACTGGTTGCCTGCCGGCTTTGAGCTGACCAGCAGCACTTCACGCAAGGATCCCGCGACCAAAACCCAGGTCAGCAGCCTGATGTATGACGATGGTCTCGCACGTTTTTCGGTGTTCCTTGAGCCGCTCAATGGTGCCCCCGTCACCGATACCCGCACTCAGTTGGGCCCAACCGTCGCTGTATCCCGGCGCTTGACCACCCCTCAAGGCGAGATGATGGTCACCGTCGTCGGTGAAATCCCGGTAGGTACCGCTGAACGGATTGCGCTGTCCATGCGCTCCGATGCCACTGCAACCCAGTAGTGAGCTGAAACCGAAATGTTTGGTGAGCATTTCAATTTGCAAATATCCCCGAAATTTTTTATAGGTCAGAGCCCCTCGGCTCTGGCCTTGTTTGTTGTTCCCGGAACAAAAATACCGGCGTATCGTTCCCGGTGTTCCTTGCTCCATATCGCTTAACCATGCTCGTCGTAACGGGAGCCGTATGTCGATACCACGCTTGAAGTCTTACCTCTCCATATTTGCCACCGTGCTGGTGCTCGGTCAGGCGGTCGCTGTACAAGCGGCCGAGTTGCCTGACTTCACGCAGCTGGTCGAGCAGGCCTCGCCCGCGGTGGTAAACATCAGTACCACGCAGAAACTGCCGGACCGCAAAGTGTCGAGCCAGCAGATGCCAGACCTTGAAGGCTTGCCGCCGATGTTGCGCGAGTTCTTCGAGCGCGGCATGCCGCCACAACCGCGTACGCCGCGCGGTGATCGTCAGCGCGAAGCCCAGTCGTTGGGGTCGGGTTTCATCATCTCGTCTGACGGCTACATCCTGACCAACAACCACGTGATCGCCGATGCCGACGAAATTCTCGTCCGTCTCGCTGACCGTAGTGAGCTGAAAGCCAAACTGGTCGGCACCGATCCACGCTCCGACGTGGCGCTGCTGAAAATCGAAGGCAAGGACCTGCCGGTCCTGAAACTGGGTAAATCCCAGGACCTGAAGGCTGGCCAGTGGGTCGTAGCCATCGGCTCGCCATTCGGTTTCGACCACACTGTGACCCAAGGCATCGTCAGTGCCATCGGTCGCAGCCTGCCGAACGAAAACTATGTGCCGTTCATCCAGACCGACGTGCCGATCAACCCGGGTAACTCTGGTGGTCCGCTGTTCAACCTGGCGGGCGAAGTGGTGGGGATCAACTCTCAGATCTACACCCGTTCCGGTGGTTTCATGGGCGTGTCGTTCGCAATCCCGATCGATGTGGCCATGGACGTTTCCAACCAGCTGAAAAGCGGCGGCAAGGTCAGCCGTGGATGGTTGGGTGTCGTGATTCAGGAAGTGAGCAAGGATCTGGCCGAGTCGTTCGGTCTTGATAAACCGGCCGGTGCACTGGTGGCGCAGATCCAGGATGACGGTCCGGCGGCCAAGGGTGGCCTGCAAGTGGGTGACGTGATCCTGAGCATGAACGGTCAACCGATCGTCATGTCTGCCGATCTGCCGCATCTGGTCGGCGCGCTGAAGGCTGGTGCCAAGGCAAACCTCGAAGTGATTCGTGAAGGTAAGCGCCAGAATGTCGAGCTGACGGTCGGTGCCATCCCTGAAGAAGGCAAAGAGCTGGATGCCCTGCCGAAATCGGCCACCGAGCGCAGCAGCAATCGCTTGGGTGTTTCCGTGGTCGAGCTGACCGACGAACAGAAGAAAACCTACGACCTCAAAGGTGGCGTGGTGATCAAGGAAGTTCAGGACGGTCCTGCATCCCTGATCGGCTTGCAGCCAGGCGACGTCATCACTCACCTGAACAATCAGGCGATTGGTTCCGCCAAGGAGTTCACCGATATCGCCAAGGCGCTGCCGAAGAACCGCTCGGTGTCGATGCGGGTTCTGCGTCAGAATCGCGCCAGCTTCATCACCTTCAAACTGGCTGAATAAACCGGTTGTCGGCTGAATAAAAAACCGCCTCGAAAGAGGCGGTTTTTTTATGCCTGATGAAAAGCCTCAGCCCATCATGTCCTTGATCATGCGCTCCTGCTCCATCAGCTCCCGTTGGCGGGCGTCGATACGCGATGACAACGGGAAGTTGGTCCCGGCCTTGCGCTTGGCGAAGTCCAGTTGCTGAATGGCCTGGCGGTAGTCGCCAACCAGCGCAAAGTACTCGGCGCGCGCCTGATGCAAGCCGATGATGTTGCCTGAAAGGCCACGGGTTTCCGCCACCATGTACCAGACATCCGGATCATCGGGACGGCTTTTGAGCAGGTTCTCCAGCGCTTTTTCCGCTTCGGGCGCCCGGTTTTGCTTGAGCAGCAAATCGACACGCACCTGGTTCAGTGGATAGTTGCCCGGATACTGAGTCAGCATCCGGTCCACCCGGGTTTGGGCGTCCGGCAGGCGATTGTTGGTGATGTCCAGATCGATCTGCGCCAGGTTGTAGATGATCTCGTTCGGCGACTTGGCCAGCAGCAACTTGAGATTTTCCCGTGCTTCGTTCAGTTGGCCGCCCTTTATCTGGGCGATCGCCAGGCCATAACGCGCAACATCGTTTTTCGGGTTTTCATCCAGTTGTGCGCGGAAGCGCTTGGCGCCCAGGCCTGGGGTCTCTTCGTAAATCAGCTGGACTCGCGCACGAATCAGTTGATAACGCATGCTGTCTTCAATGCCGCCGGGTTTTGCCTGCTCGGCGCGGTTGCGGGTGTCGGCGATACGCGATTCAGTCACCGGGTGAGTCAGCAAGAACTCCGGTGGCTTGGCGTCGAAGCGGTATTGGCGCGCCAACCGCTCGAACATGGTTGGCATCGAGCGTGGGTCGTAACCGGCTTTTTCCAGGTTGAGGATGCCGATGCGGTCGGCCTCTTGCTCGTTCTGGCGCGAGAAGCGTCGTTGTTCCTGAATCGCTGCCGCCTGCGTGCCCGCAATGGCCGCGATCCCGGCATCGCCGGCACCGGCAGCGGCAATCACGATCCCGGCCAGCAGTGCGGCCATCATCGGCACCTGCATGCGTTGTTGCGCTTCGACGCCACGGGCAAAGTGGCGCTGCGACAAGTGAGCCAGTTCGTGAGCGAGTACCGAGGCATATTCGCCTTCGGTCTGGGCATTAAGGAACAAGCCACCGTTGACCCCGACAATCCCGCCCGGTGCCGCAAAGGCGTTGAGCTGCGGGCTGTTGATCAGGATGAATTCAAGGCGCCGATCATTGACCTGGCTGGTCTCAACCAACCGGTAGACGCTGGACTCGACATAGTCCTTGAGCTGCGGGTCATTGAGCTGGTCAACCTGACTGCGCAGCAGCGCCAGCCAGGCGCGGCCCAGCTGAAATTCCTGTTGTGGCGAGACGATTGCAGAACTGGCGTCACCGAGTGACGGCAGGTCGTCGGCGAAGCCCGGTGAGGCGAGCAGGCAAGCGAGCGTCAGCAGGGTAGGGCGCAAAAAAGTCATGCACAAAGCCTTAGTCGACAAAGACCTTACTGTAGCCGGACAGTACGCTTCGGACCAGATATTCTAAGCCGCTCGACCACCTGACCCGGAGTAACGCAATGACCGACGCTGTAGCCCATGATGCCGAACTGGACGCCAGCGGCCTGAATTGTCCGTTGCCGCTGCTCAAGGCCAAGATGGAACTCAACAAGATGGCCAGCGGCGCGGTACTCAAGGTGATCGCCACCGATGCGGGTTCGCAGCGCGACTTCCGCACCTTTGCCCGTTTGGCCGGTCATACGCTGCTTCGCGAAGAAGATGAAGCGGGTGTTTACCGCTATTGGCTGAAAAAAGCCTGAAAATTGCTGCGTTCGTTTCTAAGGATTATTGATGTTCAAAGTGTTACGCGACTGGATTCAGCGCTATTTCTCCGATGAAGAAGCGGTGGTGTTGGCAGTCCTGCTGTTTCTGGCGTTTACCGCCGTGCTCACCTTGGGCGGCATGCTTGCGCCGGTGCTCGCCGGGATGGTGCTGGCGTATCTGATGCAAGGATTGGTGGTGACACTTGAGCGCCTGCGGGTGCCGGGCGGGGTGGCCGTCGGAGCGGTCTTTGCCTTGTTCATGGGCGTTTTGCTGGTGTTCATTATTGTCGTGGTGCCGTTGCTCTGGCACCAGTTGATCACCTTGTTCAACGAGTTGCCCGGCATGCTCGCCAAGTGGCAATCACTGTTGTTGCTGCTGCCCGAGCGCTATCCGCATCTGGTGTCCGACGAGCAGGTGTTGCAGGCCATTGAGGCGGCGCGCGGCGAGATCGGCAAGTTCGGCCAGTGGGCGCTGACGTTCTCGCTGTCCAGCCTGCCGCTGTTGGTCAACATCATGATTTACCTGGTGCTGGTGCCAATCCTGGTGTTCTTCTTTCTCAAGGACCGGGAAATGATCGGCCAGTGGGTTCGCGGTTATCTGCCTCGTGAGCGCGCGCTGATCACCCGTGTTGCCCACGAAATGAACCGGCAAATCGCCAACTACATTCGCGGCAAGGTCATTGAGATTTTTATCTGTGGTGGCGTGACCTACATCGCGTTTGTCGTGTTGGGGCTCAACTACGCGGCACTGTTGGCATTGCTGGTAGGCGTGTCGGTGGTGGTGCCCTATGTCGGGGCCGTGGTGGTGACCGTGCCGGTGCTGCTGATTGCGTTGTTCCAGTGGGGCTGGAGCGATCAGTTCATCTATTTGATGGCGGTCTACGGAATTATTCAGACGTTGGATGGCAATGTGCTGGTGCCGCTGCTGTTCTCGGAAGCGGTCAACCTGCATCCGGTGGCGATCATCTGCGCGGTGTTGTTGTTTGGCGGGTTATGGGGGTTCTGGGGGGTGTTTTTTGCGATTCCGCTGGCGACGCTGTTCAAGGCGGTGCTGGATGCCTGGCCTCGGAAGGAGCCGGTGGTGGCACCTCTGCTTTAACGTTCAAGCTTAATGGCCCCTTCGCGGGCAAGCCTCGCTCCTACAGGGGGCTTGGGTGCGACTCAAAACCTGTAGGAGCGAGGCTTGCCCGCGAAGGCGTCAGAAAAGGCGCCATCAAAATCAGGCTTTGTTCAATGCCTGCGCAGCAGCCAAAACAGCATCCACATGCCCCGGCACCTTCACGCCGCGCCATTCCTGACGCAGTACACCGTTCTTGTCGATCAAAAACGTGCTGCGATCAACACCCATGTATTCCTTGCCATAAAGCTTCTTCAGCTTGATCACATCAAACAGCTGGCACAGCGCCTCTTCCTTGTCGCTGATCAGCTCGAAGGTGAACGCTTGCTTGGCCTTGAAGTTCTCGTGAGATTTCAGGCTGTCGCGGGACACGCCGAAGACTTCGGTGTTCGCCGCTTTAAAGGCATCGAGCTGATCGCGAAAGCCCTGGCCCTGGGTCGTGCAGCCCGGTGTGCTGTCCTTCGGATAGAAGTAGATCACCACTTGCTTGCCTTTAAGGCTCGCGAGGCTGACGGTCTGTCCGCTGGTGGCGGGTGCTTCGAAGTCGGCAACCGGTTGGTCGATGGCAACGGCCATGAGAGCTTCCTTACATTGGGTTTTGTGGGCGCCACGGTTCGATCAGGGCATCCAGGTTCAGCGCGTCGGCGAAATCCAGGAACTGGTCGCGCAACCAGCTGATCTGTACGCCAGCCGGCAAGGTCACGGTGAACGTGGCGTTGAGCATGGTCCCGCCGGTTTGCGGTGCCTGATAGGTGTCGCAGGTCAGGTTTTCCAGCTCGACGTTGTGGTCCATGAAGAACTGGCACAGTTCGTTGATGATGTCCGAGCGGTAAGCCGAGCTGACATAGGCAACGTACGGCAGGGCCTGGGGACGGTTCTCCAGTGCCGCGCTGCGCACCACGTTGACCGTGAAGGCGTGCTTCTTGGCGAGGCTCGGCAGGCTGCCTTCCAGGCGCGCCAGGGCGTCCCAGCTACCGGAGATCTCGAGGATCAACGCACTGCACTCGCCATGACGGGTCAGGCGAGAGGTGACCACGGCGCAGCGATTTTCATGGCTGGCGCGGCACAGGACGTTAGTCAGCTCCATGGGGTTGGCGCCGAGGGCACTGATGACAAGGAATTGTTCGCGAACTGTGGGGGTGGACATGCAGCATTCCTAAAGCGATGAGCGGTCGATACTTCTACGGGCTTTTATTACCGGGGGCGAGCCTGCGGATGCGAATTCAGAAAACCCGAGCCGGAAGGTTGCAACGTGCTCCATTAAGGCAAGAGCGAAGGGTGGCAACGCTGGATCGGGGCTTGTGATGCCGAAAATGGAGGCTGAAACCCGGCGTACGAGCTTGTCAGTACCGATCAAAGTCTGAAGGGTAGCGAAAAGCAGCGCCAAGGGGAATGGCGGCAGCGCAGTACTTCGCTTGTACAAGCATCTTGGCGCCAGTACCATTACGGCTCTCTTTTTCCGGCAGGAGCGGTTGCATGATTGCGGGCAGTATGGTGGCACTGGTCACACCCATGGATGCACAGGGTCGTCTCGACTGGGACAGCCTGAGCAAACTGGTGGACTTTCACCTGCAAAACGGCACCCACGCCATCGTGGCGGTCGGCACGACAGGTGAATCGGCCACGCTAGACGTGAACGAACACATCGAAGTGATTCGTTACGTGGTCAAGCAGGTTGCAGGGCGCATTCCGGTGATCGCCGGTACCGGCGCCAACTCGACCCGCGAAGCCATCGAGCTGACCACCAATGCAAAGACCGCCGGCGCCGATGCTTGCCTGCTGGTGACGCCGTACTACAACAAGCCGACCCAGGAAGGTTTGTACCAGCACTTCAAGGCTATCGCCGAAGCCGTCGACATTCCGCAAATCCTGTACAACGTACCGGGCCGTACGGCGTGTGACATGCTGACCGAAACCGTGATCCGCCTGTCGACCGTGAAAAACATCATCGGTATCAAGGAAGCCACCGGCGACCTGGCCCGTGCCAAAGCGATCATCGACGGCGTCAGCGAAGACTTCGTGGTGCTTTCCGGCGACGACGCGACAGCGGTCGAGCTGATCCTGCTCGGCGGTAAAGGCAACATTTCCGTGACCGCCAACGTTGCCCCGCGCGACATGGCCGACCTGTGCAACGCTGCTCTGAAAGGCGATGCCGTCACGGCCCGCGCGATTCACGAAAAGCTGATGCCGCTCAATAAAACCCTGTTTATCGAATCCAACCCTATCCCCGTGAAATGGGCACTGCATGAAATGGGCTTGATGCCGGACGGTATCCGTCTGCCGCTCACCTGGCTCAGCGCTGCCTGTCACGAACCGCTGCGGCAGGCCATGCGCCAGTCCGGCGTACTGGTTTAATTGAGGAAGCACTACGCATGAAGCGATTGGCCGGACTTTCCGCACTTGCCTTGATTATCTCCAGCACCAGTGGCTGCGGATGGGTCTGGGGCCCGGAAGGTTATTTCCGTGACCGTGGTAGCGATTACCTGGAAGCGCAACAGACTGCACCTATGCAATTGCCAACGGACGTCAGCACCGCCAAGCGTCTGGATCCGCTGCTGCCGATCCCGCGTAACGTGGCCGATGACACCGTCAAGGGCGAATACATCGTGCCGCGTCCGCAGCCGCTGTCCGCTGCTGCCGATGCCAGTGCCTACTCGCTGCAGAAGAGCGGTGATTCGAGATCGATCCTGGCCCAAAACCCGCCAGCCGAAGTCTGGCCAGTGGCTGTGCAGTTCTTCCAGGACAACGGTTTCCGTCTGGATGAACAGCGCCCGCAAACCGGCGAATTCACCACCACCTGGCAGCATTCCGACGAACTGTCCGCTGCGATGGCCAAGCGCCTGAGCGCAGCCGGTGTCGGCGCCGACAGCGAAACCCGCGTGCGGGTCCGTATCGAGCCAGGCGTGCAGCGCAACACCAGTGAAGTCTATGTGGTCAGCGCCGAGCGTCCTGCCGGCAGCACCGCCGATGTGGCCTTCACCAACCGTTCGGTCAACACTGGCCTGGACGCGGCGCTGGTCGACGACATGCTGGCAAGCATGAGCCGCACGTCGGAGAAGGGCGGTTCGGTCTCCATGCTGGCCTCGCGTGATTTTGATGCGCCAAGCCGTGTCAGCCTGAGCGAAGACGGCAGCGGCAACCCGGTTCTGAACGTCGGCACCGACCTGGATCGTGCCTGGTCGAGCGTCGGTCGTGCGCTGGAGCAGGGCGAATGGCGCGTTGAAGACATCAACCGCAGCCTGGGCCTGTACTACATCAACCTGGCCGAAAAAGCCGAGAAGAAAGACGAGAAGCCTGGTTTCCTCAGCGGTTTGTTCGGCAGCAAGCCGGACAAGGAAGAAGTTGAAGCCCGTGCCGAGCGTTATCAGGTTCGCCTGAGCAAGGTAGGCGATACCGTTCAGGTCACCGTCGAGAAAAACATCAACACCGTGGCGCCGGCTGACGTGGCGCGCAAAGTGTTGAGCGTGATTCAGGACAACCTGGGCTGATCACATGCGTTTTGCCGTTCTCGGCAGCGGTAGCCAAGGGAACGGCACGCTGATAGCCAGCGCTGATACGTATGTGCTGGTGGATTGTGGTTTTTCCTTGCGGGAAACCGAAAAACGCTTGCTGCGCCTGGGTGTGAACCCGGCGCAGTTGAGCGCGATACTCGTAACCCACGAACATGCCGACCACGTGCATGGCGTGGGTTTGCTGTCTCGGCGCTACAATCTGCCTGTCTACCTCAGTCGCGGCACCCTGCGCGGGATGCGCAAACCGATTGAACCGGCTGGCCTTCTGGCTGGCGGCGAGCAACTGCAGATCGGCGCACTGAGCATCGACGTCATTGCCGTGGCCCACGATGCACAGGAGCCGACGCAATATGTGTTCAGTGACGGTGAGCGGCGCTTCGGCCTGTTGACCGACCTGGGCTCGTACTGCAACAAGGTGCTGGACGGCTATCGTGACCTCGATGCGTTGATGATCGAGGCCAACCATTGCCGTGACATGCTGGCTCGCGGTCACTACCCGTACTTTCTCAAGCAGCGGGTGGGTGGTGAACTGGGACATTTGAACAACCACCAGGCGGCATTCCTGGTGTCCGAGTTGGGCTGGCAAGGCCTGCAACACCTGGTCCTGGCCCATCTGAGCAGCAAGAACAACCTGCCGCAGCTGGCCCGGCAATGTTTTGTCGACACCCTCGGGTGCGACCCGGACTGGCTGCAACTGGCCGATCAAGATTCAGGGCTCGACTGGCGACACATCGCCTAGCCCACCTACTTAGCAAGCGGAGCCCATCATGGAAAAACGTGAAGAACTCTACCGCGGCAAAGCCAAATCGGTTTTCAAGACCGACGACGCTGACCGCTTGATCCTGCTGTTTCGCAACGACACCTCGGCGTTCGACGGCAAGCGCATCGAGCAGCTCGACCGCAAAGGCATGGTGAACAACAAGTTCAACGCCTTCATCATGCAGAAACTCGAAGCAGCCGGCGTGCCGACTCAATTCGACAAACTGCTGGGCGACAACGAATGCCTGGTGAAAAAACTCGACATGATCCCGGTCGAGTGCGTCGTGCGTAACTACGCCGCCGGCAGCCTGGTCAAGCGCCTGGGCGTCGAAGAGGGCATGAAGCTCAACCCTTACACCTTCGAACTGTTCCTGAAGGACGACGCCAAGGGCGACCCGTTCATCAACGAATCCCACGTCGTGGCGTTCGGTTGGGGCACCGCCGAGCAACTGGTTCGCATGAAAGAACTGTCGCTCAAGGTCAACGAAGTCCTGAGCAAACTGTTCGACGACGCCGGCCTGCTGCTGGTCGACTTCAAACTCGAATTCGGCGTGTTCTCCGACGGCTCCATCGTCCTGGGCGACGAGTTCAGCCCGGACGGCTGCCGTCTGTGGGACAAGGCCACCGGCAAGAAAATGGACAAGGACCGCTTCCGTCAGGGCCTCGGTGACGTCATCGAAGCCTACGAAGAAGTCGCCAATCGTCTGGGCGTACCGCTTTAATCGACGCAAGCATCTGATAGCACGGAAAAAATTTCGCTTTGGGGGTTCGCTTCCGGCAAAAGTGTTGTTATGATGCGCGCCGTTGGAGAGATGCCAGAGTGGCCGAATGGGACGGATTCGAAATCCGTTGTACCTTCACCGGTACCTAGGGTTCGAATCCCTATCTCTCCGCCATTACATAGAAAAAGCCCCGTAGCTGAATAAGCTACGGGGCTTTTTCGTTTCTGTAGATTTTTTAGTGCGTTTTTTTAGGGGGCGCCTAGAAGTAAGTACTAGGTGTCGGTATTCAGCTGTGGCCACCTCGTCAACACCTTGACAGCAGATGTACGTTCGTACGCATCTCTCGGATTTTGCCTACAACTGCGCCGAGAGTCCCGCCGATATTCTTGTGGCCGTACAAAAACAGCTGAATCCCGGATGTGAAAACGCCGCTTTCCAGTCTCTGGAAAAGCGGCGTTTTTGCACATTTATTGGGAGTCAGCTCACGCATCGGCGACATTGCTAGTCGCTGCCAAACCTTGTTTGGTATCATGAGTTAATACCATGAATAATAAACAGCTCAGTACGCTCAGAGCGGTCTTCTCAAGGCCGACGCCCAACACTCTGGAGTGGGCCCGTGTCGAGTCCTTGCTGGGCGCAGCAGGCGCCAGAACCATTGAAGGCAACGGATCGCGGGTACGTTTTGAACTCAACGGTGTGGTCGCAACTTTTCATCGGCCCCACCCAGACAAAGAAGCCAAGCCCTACCAGGTGCGTGATGTTCGGGCTTTCCTTGAACAAGCAGGAGTTATCCCGTGAACGTTATGAATTATCAGGGCTACGCCGCCCGGATCGAATACAGCGATGAAGACGGCCTGTTTGTTGGCCATATCGCCGGTATCAAGGATGTCGTTGGGTTTCATGGCGAGTCAGTCAGCGAGCTTCGCGCAGCATTTGAAGAGGCCGTCACAGATTATCTGGAGACGTGCGCCAAGCTCGGCCGCTCCCCGCAAAAACCCTATTCGGGCAACCTCAGCCTGCGTCTCGCACCAGCACTTCACGCAACAGTCGCTGTTAAAGCACAGCTCGCTAACAAGAGCATCAATCAGTGGGTGGCTGATGTTCTTGATCGTGAGGCACATGCCTGACGAGTTCATGCGGTGCTGAGCTCTATTCTGTGCAATTGGGGTGGAGCTTAAAAACAGCCGTGAAGCTGCTCAATCAGAGCAGCTTCGTATTAGCCCGCCAATCTTACGGCTGCGAGTAACCCAGTTTCCTCTTGATCAGCTCGTAGACATCCCTGTGTGTGGAGTTGTGCAAGGTTTTGTCCTTGCAGGCGGATGCCAGTAATGTTTTGACCTCTTCCTTCGCATGAGGGTAAAGGCCTGCGACGTAGTCGGCTTCATGGGCTTGGGTACAGTTGAAGTGCTTGTCGTCTTTTGCTTTATCTCTAGCCATTGCAGAGGCTCCTTTTGAGTTCGCATGATTGTCGGTGGTCAGGGCCTTTTCGCCCCGCACGTCGCAGAGCTTAGGGGCCAAGCCTGATGTCGCCAGGGGTTTGGACAAATCAGGAAGGGGCTGTCAGACGATGCCGGAGTCTGCCTTTACGTTAAACAAAAAAGCCCTGCAGGCGTAAACCTGCAGGGCTTCTTGGTCCGACTGGCCATCTCATTCAGCCCCGTAGCTTATTCAGCCCCGTAGCTTATTCAGCTACGGGGCTTTTTCGTTTTCGGGGAATTGAAAGGCTCAAGGTCTAGCCCCGAACCCGATGCTCCGTGAACTCGTAGTCCTCTTGGCAGTCGGCAGTAGGATCTTTGACGGTGTTCACGTAGTGAACAGTGTTTCCGTCCAGCATTTTGTAGTTATAGATTTCCGGAGTACGAACGCCGTCTGTTTTAAGCTCATTCTTGCCATTGGCCGCAGACCATGACCCGCGCTCGGTTTGAATGGGCCTGGTTTGTTGCGCATCTTTGAAGAACGTAATCGAGAAGCGACCATTGGGTTCGAAATGGGTATTCCACGACAGGAACTGACATTTCCCGCTTTCTTCGCGCATTCCTTGCCATGAGCCGACGAGGGATTGGTCAGTGGCTGGACTCTTCGACGTACAAGCACTTAGCGCTGTGGTCAGAAGGATTAGAGAAAAAGTGATGCCCCGTTGCATGTACAACTCCATTTGATGTGTTTGTGTAGGATCCAGCAGCCAATCGGCGTAAGAAAGATAAACCCCTTCTTGAGAAAAGTGACTCCCCCGAGTCAGTCTATTTAACCTGCGCCCTATCCATTGGTTGCCCCGTGAACCAAGGCTTCTTCCCCGAAATATCCCCTGACATTGCAAAACCTCGCCGCCCAAAATCCTCATCTACTCTGGTTTCGCAGGTCACTGACCTGCCGTTATCAGTCATCGCAAGGAGCGATCAATGTACTTTGAGATTTACAGGCAAACCCGTGGCACCCCGCACACCGGCAAAGGTCAATGGCGGTGGCGTTTACGGGCGGGGAACAATGAAACGATTGCCAGCGGGGAGGCTTACGTCAACAAGGCGGATTGCGTGCATGCCATCAGCCTGATCAAGGGCACTCAGGATCAGACTCCGGTGAAGGAAATCTAGGCCTCGAGCGGTGAAGCTGCTCAATCAGGGCAGCTTCGTTTCAAGCAGCCTTGCAGCCCGATCAAATGCAAAGTGCTTGAGTCGCATAGACGCCCGTTGCGACAGCTACCTAAACTGTCAGCAGATTTGGGGATTGGGGGCAGTGGATGAATCGCAACGAACTACGCAAGGCGGATATCAACCTGATGGTGGTGTTCGAAACCTTGATGCTCGAACGCAACGTTACCCGTGTGGCGGAGAAGTTGTTTCTCGGGCAGCCAACCATCAGTTCGGCGCTCAACCGCCTGCGCACGATGTTCAACGACCCGCTGTTCATTCGGGTTGGCCATCGAATGGAGCCGACCGCCCGGGCCGAGGAGCTGATTCAGTATTTGTCGCCGGCGCTGGACTCGTTGTCGGTGGCGTTAAGCCTGACCCATGATTTCGACCCTACCGTCAGCACCATGACCTTTCGTATCGGGCTGTCGGACGATGTCG
Source organism: Pseudomonas sp. PDM02 (assembly GCF_014852285.1). Taxonomy (NCBI): domain Bacteria; kingdom Pseudomonadati; phylum Pseudomonadota; class Gammaproteobacteria; order Pseudomonadales; family Pseudomonadaceae; genus Pseudomonas; species Pseudomonas sp. PDM02. Next base: position 158,896 of record NZ_JACVBL010000013.1, read on the forward strand.
AGTTCGGCCTGTTGCCGCCGTTGCTGCGTGCCTTGCGTCAGGAAGCGCCAAAGGTGGTGTTTGTGGTGCAGCATGTCGATTACTGGCGAATTCCCGATTTGCTGGCATCCGGCGACATCACCGTGGGTATCAGCCAGACCCGGGGTCTGCCGGCCAATGCCAAGCGTAAATTGTTGCGGCACATCCAGCCCAGGATCCTGCGCGCCGATGCGTCCGACACGCCGCTGACCCTCGATGAATATTGCTCGCGCCCGCACGTGCTGGTGTCTCACACCGCCAACATCAGTGGTTACGCTGACGAGTGGCTGGCGGAGATCGGGCGTACACGCCACGTAGTGCTATCCGTGCCGCAATACAGTTCCTTGCCAGCCTTGCTCGCCGGAACCGACCTGATCGCCAGCCTGCCGGATTACACCGCCGAGGCGATGGCGGCATCCGGACAGTTGTTCATGGAGCCTTTTCCGTTCAAGACACCGACGCTTGACCTGTCGATGGTCTGGCTCAGCCACGTCGACACCGACCCCGCCGAGCGCTGGTTGCGCTCGCGACTGGAGGCGTTCATGAGTGAGCGCTTAGCGTCGCCGCCGTCCCGGTGAGCAGGACCACTCTGTGTTATATGTACGACCTTTCCGCCTACTTTCAGGAGCCACGTCATGCCCCACCTGCACATGGAATACACCGCCAACCTGCCTGATTTGAACGCCGACGTGGCGTTGATCCGGCTCAACAATACGCTGGTGGCTTCCGGTCAGTTTGCTGCCGAATACGACATCAAAAGCCGAGCCGTGAAGGTCGAAACCTTCAAGGTCGGTACTGCATTGGCTGAGCGGGCATTTGTGCACGTGAAACTGGCGTTGTTGAGTGGCCGCTCGCCGCAGATCAAAAAGCAGTTATCCGAAAGCCTGCTGGCGGTGGTGCAGGACTTGTGTGAATGGCCGGCGGGGGTTGAAGTGCAGTTGGCTGTAGAAATCCTCGACATCGATCGGGAGTCCTACAGCAAAGTCGCCATCAACAACTGAGTCTCAGGCAGTGGCCTGTTCAGTGCAGGCCTTGACCACTTGTTCACGCAGCCAGGTATTGGCGCTGTCCTGATCGGCGCCTTGACTCCATTGCATGTCGAGGGTGAAACCCGGCAAGCCGTTGGGCGCTTCGCAGTGATTGAAAATCGCCTCGCTGGCCAGTAAGTGCTGGATGCGTCGGGGCAGGGTAACGATGAAGTCGGTGCCTGTGATCATTTTCAGCGCTGCGCTGTAGCTGTTGGAGCGTGCGACGATTTGCCGTTTTTGCGCTTGCTGCGCCAGCCAGCCGTCGACCATGTTGGTGGTCGATGTCCAGGGTGTAGGAAACACGTGCCGGCGTTCGGTGAAGGCTTGCAGACTTAAACGCGGCTCCAGCGGCGTGGCGCGTTTATCGAAGACGCAGACCAGATCGTCCTCCAGCAGCATGCGGGATTTGAAGTCGGTATGACTGCGATGAAAATTCGGGCCGAAGCAAATCACCAGGTCGAGACTGCCGTCGCGCAGTTCTTCGGCGGGGATGTCGGTTTCGAACTTGTGCATGTTGACCATCACCGGTAAGTCGGCGAAATCAAAGCTTTTCAATAAACGCGGAAGGATTAACTGCTCGAAGTATTCCGGTGCGCAGATGTTGAAGGTGACCGGTTGCAGGGTAGGGTCGAACGCCTGTGCCCCGGCGTGACAGAGGTTGATACTGTCGAGGATTTTCAGCACGTGGGTGTACATGGTGCTGGCTTTGTAAGTAGGGCGCATCCCCGCGCGGGTGTTGATGAACAATTCGTCTTCGAATCCGCTGCGTAGCTTTTTCAGGCAGTAACTGACGGTGGACTGACTGACGCAGAGTGTTTCGGACACTCCGGTGACGCTGCTTTGTTCATACACGGCGATAAACACCATGAGGTCCTGCATGTCGAGTTTTCTAAGCAAGTTACTGTTCAGCATCCATTCCATCTCGCTGTGATCCTTGCGCTGACTGAGCGCAAACTCGTGCGAATGATCCTAGCGGAACGATGGTCCCAGGAGAATGCTTTGTGGGAAGTTTCCCTTTTAGTTGTGAGGCAGTGCCAAATGCACAGTGCGACGACTGGACATCAATAACGCCAACATGCCGATGCCTACGAGTACCGCACCGACGATTTCCAGCGGCATCGGCGATTGACGCCACCAGAACCAATGGAACAGCGTGATGAACAACGTGCTCAGGTAAATGTACGAAATGACCGATGAGGGGGCGATGACACCGATGGCCCGGTGCAGCAACCAGAAGGTCGCCAGGGTGGCGAACAACGCCAGGTAAATCAGCCAGTAAAAATCGTTCAGGGTCAGCAACGATGCCGATCGCCAGCCTCCACTGACCCCACAGAACACCAGCAGGAACAACGCACCGAACAGCATGTTCCAGAAAGTCATGCCCACCGGGCCACGACCCTTGAGGCTGCTGGTTTTCAGCCGCTGACTCAGAGGCGAATAGAGCGCCATCGCCAGGCAACCGAGCCCATACACCGACACCGCATAGAGCGACGGCAACTCCCCCGGCCCCGCGCCTTTCAGCACCAGCATCACGGCCCCGGCGGCCGCGATCAACATCGGCAATACCCGTTGTTTCAGGCTGCTGTCCGGCATCAATACGGCTTCGAAAAGCAGGGTCAGCAATGGCACCAGCGTGAACATCGTGCCGGTGTTGACCGCGCTGGTGTAGCGCAACGCTTCGAACAACGAGCCAAAATAAACCGCCAGCAGCAGGCCGAGGACGGCATGGCCGAATAGCCCGCGTCGGGTCATGGCGGTGTCGCCCTTGATCAGCAACAGCGGCAAAAACACCAGGGCGCAAAACAGCAGGCGCAAGCCGGTCAGCAGGACCGGATCAATGGCCTGACTGACCTGCGCCGCTGCGGAAAACGAAGCAGCGATCAACAGTGCCCAGAGCAGCATGCCGAAGTGGGCGGCGGCGAAACCGGTGTGTTTCATGAGGGCGCTTCCGGGTCAGTGAATGTGGCGGGCGTAGTGCCGCGGGTTGAAGCGCAGGACCATCAACATCATCAGCGCCATGACGCCGGTGAGCGACCACCAGGCCCATTCGAAACTGCCGAGTTGATCGCGGATGATCCCGGCAATCAGCGGCGAGAGGCCGGCGATCAGGTAGCCGATGCCTTGGACGAAAGCCGTCAGCCCGCCCGCACGTTGCGGGTTGTCCAGATGATCCAGCGACACGATCAGGCTCATCGGGAACAGTCCGCCGATGCCCAGCCCCAGCAGGCACGGCCACAACAGACTCAGGTGTTGCGGGCTCACTATCAGCCCGCAGAAACCGGCCATGATCAGCGCCAGCAACACCATCAGCACCAGGCGACGGTCACGGCTGCGGTTGGCGATCGCAGGCGTCAGCAGGCCGGACAGTACTTCCATGGCCGTGAGGAAACCTAACAACAAACCGGCGTTTTGTTCGCTCCAGCCTTTTTCCACGTAGTACGGCGCCAGCCAGGCCAGCACACAGGTGTAGGACGCTGTGCCCAGACCAAAGAAGATGGCGAGTAACCAGGCGCGGGAATTGGCGAAGAACGACCTGTTTCGTTGCTCATGAGCGGGCAGTGCCGGCATCGCCGCGCGTTGGCCGAGCCAGAAGAGTAGCGCCGCCAACGCCAGGATCGACCAGATCGCCAGGCCTCCCCGCCAACTGTCGGTGCGCATCATCACCAGCGGCGCGAAGGACGCGGCGAGGGCGGCGCCACCCATGATCGATGTGACGTAGAGGCCCATGCACACGGAAACGTTGTCGCTGAAACGCGACTTGATCAGCGTCGGCATCAACGCCTGAATCAGCGCGATACCGACACCTGCCAGAACGGCGCTGAGGATCAGTTCGGCCGCGGAGTCGAGGAACAGGCGCGACACTGTCGCCAGGCCGATGATCAGCAACGACACCACCACCGTGCGCTGTTCGCCAAGCCATTGGCTGACGCTGAGGCCGAAGAACATCGCCAATCCCATGGCCATCACCGGCAGCATGGTCAGCAGCGACGCCAGGCTGAAACTCAGCGGGATGTCGCCGCGAATCGCCGAGAGCAAAGGGCCGACCGCGGCCATGGACGGGCGCAGGTTCAGGGCGACGAGCATGATGCTGATCATCAACCAGAAGGCAGGGCGAGAAGTGGCGCGGACGTTTTCCATCGATTGGACCTTGAATGACAGGGCCCGATTAGGCGCGAGAGGCCTGGAAGCCGCAAATCAGAAAGTCCGTCGCAGTATTTAAAAATCAAATACCTCTGCCTTGCACAGATCCCCTGTGGGAGCGGCGGTGCGGCGATCCGACTTGCTCGCGAAGACGCTGTGTCAGTCACCATATATATCGACTGTCACGCCGCCTTCGCGAGCAGGCTCGCTCCTACAGGGATCTGTGTGGCGGCAGCCACATAGGGTATAGGGTGGCTGGTTGATTGTTTAGCCAACCCACAACCAAAGTTCTTCAAATCCCGATTTAACGACTTAACCAGCCATGTGACGCTGCTGCTCATCTGTCTACTGCGGTCTTCTTTATGGACGATTGTCCAGTCGCACTTCCTTCCGAACTCGCCTTCTGGGCGTTGTGGCATTGCCGTCACGCGCGCCCACCGGATTCCTGCCTTTCCCGTTGATTGTTCCTACAGGTCCTGCGCTGTGCGCCGGGATCAAACCGGCAGCGCCTGCGCGTTTGCCTGACGCGGAAACAAGAGAATTCCTATGAGTTGTGCCACGACCTCCTTCGCCACGAAACAAGAAGCCCTGACTTTTCTGGAACAGAATCCGGATATCGAGATGTTCGAGTTGTTCATCCTCGACAACAACGGTGTGCCTCGGGGCAAGTTGTTGCATCGCGATGAACTGCTGGCGGTCTACGAAAGCGGTCGCCCCCTGCCAAGCACTATCCTGGGCCTGACCATCAACGGCGATGACGTGGAAAACTCCGGTCTGGTCTGGGACGTGGGGGATATCGATTGCCGGGCCTACCCGATCAGCGGCAGCCTGACGCGCATGCCATGGCGATTGATTCCGACGGCGGCGGTGCAGGTCAGCATGCACCCGAAGGAGGGCATGCCGGCGACCATCGCCGACCCGCGGCACCTGTTGGCGAAGGTGATCGAAGGCTTGCAGGCGGACGGTTATTACCCGGTGATGGCCGCGGAGCTGGAGTTTTATCTGCTGGATCAGCAGCGCGACAGCAATGGTCGGCCGCAACCGGCGCGGGATGTCGATGGCGGGCGCCCGCGCGCAACTCAAGTCTATGGTTTGCGTGAACTGGAGCAGATCGAGCCGTTTCTGGCGGATCTCTACAACGCCTGCAAACTCCAGGGTATCCCGGCGCGCACGGCGATTTCCGAATACGCGCCGGGGCAGGTGGAAATCACCCTTGAGCATCGCACCGACGCCTTGCAGGCGATGGACGAAGCCGTGCGCTACAAGCGCCTGGTCAAGGGCGTGGCGCACAAGCACGGGATGACCGCGTGCTTCATGGCCAAACCGTTCGATGACCTGGCCGGCACGGGCATGCATATGCACGTCAGCCTCGCGGACAAGGACGGCAACAACCTGTTCGCCAGCGAAGCCGCAGACGGTACGCCGCTGCTTAAACAGGCGGTTGGCGGGATGCTCAGTACCTTGCTCGATTCGTTGTTGCTGTTCTGTCCGAACGCCAACTCCTACCGTCGCTTCCAGACCAACAGCTACGCGCCGCTGGCGGCCACCTGGGGCGTGGACAATCGCACCGTGAGTCTACGCGTGCCAGGCGGGCCGGCATTCTCGCGGCACATCGAACATCGCATTTGCGGCGCCGACGCCAACCCGTACCTGGCGGCTGCGGCGATTCTGGCGGGTATCCATCGCGGCATTCGCGAACAACTGGACCCAGGTGCGCCCGTGGAAGGCAATGGTTACGCCCAGGCCACGGAACTGCTGCCCACCGACTGGCTGACCACCTTGCGCGCACTGGAAGGTTCGGGCTGGGCGCGAGAGGCCTTTGGCAGAGAATTTCTGGGTGTTTACCTCGCGGTGAAGCGTGCCGAGTATCGTCAATTCATGGGCGAGGTCGGTGAGCAGGATTGGCGTTGGTACCTGAACCAGGCCTGAACCATTCTCAAATACAACTGAAGATTTAGTTAAACGCCTTAAGCCAACTAATCGTTGGCTTCTTTTTCACAAAAAATTGATGGTTGGCTACTTAAAATTAGTGCTGTCGCGGTCAATGAAATTTTCACATTGGCCGACGGCACTTCTTTTCAGGAACAGCCGATTATCATGTGGAAACTCAAAGCCGTTCGCCCCGAGTGGGTGACGTTGATTGCCAGTGCCTTTTTATTGACAGGCTTTAATTTGGTGCTCTGGCAACATTTGTTTGAAATCACCGCGTTCGACGGTCAAGGCATCGTCATGCGCGTGGCTTTTGGCTTGATGATTCTGGCTGCTTTCAACATTGTATTGACCTTGCTGGCGTTCCGCCCGCTGCTGAAACCGGTCTTGACCCTGCTCTTCATGATCAGCGCCGGGGTGGCGTATTTCATGGGGCAATACGGTGCACTTATTGATACCGGCATGTTGCGTAACTTTGCGCAAACCAATGCCACGGAAGTGCGTGACTTACTCTCGATAAAGTTACTTGTTTATATTGTTCTGCTCGGGGTTTTACCCTCGTGGTTGTTGTGGGAAACGCCAATTAATTACCGCCGCTGGCACCGTGAGTTGCTCAGTAAAGTACTGGTAGGTGTTGCGTCGGTGGCGGTGATCGGTGGCGTCGCACTGGTCAACTATCAGGGCCTGTCCTCACTGTTTCGCAATCACCATGAATTGCGTTTGATGGTGGTCCCGAGTAACTACATCGGCGCCTCGTTCAGCTACCTGCGTGAGCAAGTCGCTTCGGCCCATCAGCCTTTCGTTAAAATCGGTGAGGACGCCGAGAGAAATCCGACCTGGCAAGCGCACAGCCGCAAATCCCTGACCGTGCTGGTGGTCGGTGAAAGTGCCCGGGCCGAGAACTTCGGTGTGCTGGGTTATAACCGTGACACCACGCCAAAACTGGATAAAGAAGCCGGCCTGATCGCGTTCACCGATGTGCATTCCTGCGGTACTGAAACGGCCGTGTCGGTGCCCTGCATGTTTTCCAACATGGGCCGCAAGGACTACAACGCGAGCAAGGCCAAGAATGAAGAAGGCCTGCTGGATGTGCTCAAGCGTGCAGGCCTGGAGGTGATATGGCGCGATAACCAGTCAGGCTGCAAAGGCACGTGCGACCGCGTCACCCTCGACGATGTCAGTAACCTGAAAGACCCGGTGCTCTGCGCCAATAGTGAATGCCGCGATGAAATTCTCCTGCAAGGTTTGCAGCACTTCATCGACACCCTGGATAAAGACACGGTATTGGTGTTGCACCAGATGGGCAGTCATGGCCCGGAGTATTTCAAGCGCTACCCGAAAGAGTACGAACGCTTTACGCCGGTGTGTGAAAGTAATGCCCTGAATAATTGCAGTCGCGAAAGTATCGTCAATGGTTACGACAACACCCTCGTTTACACCGACCACGTGCTGTCGACCCTGATTGATCTGTTGCGCAGCAACCAGGACAAAGTTGATACCGCGATGCTCTACCTGTCGGACCACGGCGAATCCCTGGGCGAATACAACCTGTTCCTCCACGGTACGCCTTACATGCTGGCACCGGAGCAACAGAAGCATGTTGCGATGCTGGCCTGGTTCTCTGACAGCTATCAAAAGTCGTTCTCGGTGGACACACACTGCCTGCAATTGAGCCGTGAGAAGCCGCTGAGCCAGGACAACCTGTTCCATTCGATGCTCGGTCTGCTGGAGGTCAACAGTAAGGTCTACAACCAGGATCTGGACCTGTTTGCCGGCTGCCGTGGTGCGGTGATCGACGGCGTCTTGGCCAAAGAGTGAGGGTAACGACCTTTTTTTCACGTATCGGCCGCTAACCTGCGGCCGGTAGATTTTCCTACAAGAGCAATCACACATGTCCCCTCAACCCCCATCTGCCTTCGAGCTTGAGTTCGCCCGGCGCTATGACCAGGAACACGCCCGCGTCTGCATGCAGCCGCGTCCGCGTGGCCTGGCCGGGCGCCTGGCGTTCTGGCGGGACGAGCAGTTGGTGCGCAACGCGCTCAAGGTGGCCGGCGAGCCGGGGTTGATTCTTGACGTTGCTTGCGGGGCCGGACGTTTCTGGCCGGTGCTGGCCGAACATGCTAACCGGGTGATCCTGGCGTCCGATCCGTCGCAGGACATGCTCGATCACGCCCCGATCCATCATCCGCAAGAGCTGCTGAAACGGGTCAAGACCTTTCAGAGTTCGGCGTTCGCCATCGGCTTGTCGGCGAATGCGGTGGACTGCATTTTTTGCATGCAACTGTTTCAGCACATCGCCTGCGCCGAGCATCGGTCAGCCATGCTCGGTGAGTTCCACCGGGTCAGCCGCGACACCGTGATTGTCGCGGTGCGGGTCGAAGCTCATTTCAAACGCCGGCAACCCGATGCACAAGGCACTCATGCCCGGCATCTGGCCAGTAAGGCCGAGGTGGAAGCCGAGTTCAAACAGGCCGGGTTCCGTTTACTCAGCCATCAGGATTTCCTGCCCGGTTGCACGCGGATGCGCGTCTACGTGCTGCGTAAGGCCAGATAACCTCCCTCCGTCAGACTATTCTTGCTAACAAGCAGGTGTTTTCGCTAAAGCTCTTGTTCAGTGGAGGCGCGGAAATCGCCGGGGGCGATATATACTGCGCGCCATTCTTCAAGGGAGAGCCGTGTGGCCATCGATATTCACTGGATTCGCGACAACGATAGCCTCGGCCGGTTTTGCGCCGAGTGGCAGCAGCTGCCCTACGTTGCCCTCGACACCGAATTCATGCGGGTCGACACCTTTTATCCGATCGCGGGTTTGCTGCAGATCGGCGATGGCGTACGCGCTTACCTGATTGACCCGTTGACCATCGACAACTGGCAACCCCTGGCCGCGTTGCTGGAAAACCCGGCCGTGGTCAAAGTCGTCCACGCGTGCAGCGAAGACCTCGAAGTGTTGCTGCGCCTGACCGGCAGCCTGCCGGCGCCGCTGTTCGACACGCAATTGGCCGCCGCCTACCTGAACCTCGGTTTCTCCATGGGGTATTCGCGGTTGGTGCAGGAAGTGCTCGGCATCGACCTGCCCAAGGGCGAGACCCGTTCCGATTGGCTGCAACGCCCGCTGTCCGACACCCAGATCAGCTACGCCGCCGAAGACGCCTTGCACCTGGCAGAAGTTTTCGTACAGCTTCGTCCGAAGCTGTCTGACGACAAATACGCCTGGGTCCTGGAAGACGGCGCCGAGCTGGTGGCCAACCTGCGTCGTGAAGTCGACCCGTACGAGGTTTACCGCGAAGCGAAACTGGCCTGGAAGTTGTCTCGCGCTCAGCTCGCCGTTTTGCGTGAACTCTGTGCCTGGCGTGAGCGCGAGGCCCGCGCCCGTGATCTGCCGCGCAATCGCATCATCCGTGAACATTCCCTGTGGCCGCTGGCGCGCACGCAACCGGACAACCTCGGGGCGTTGGCGAAAATCGAAGACATGCACCCGCGTACCGTGCGTCAGGACGGCGAATTTCTGCTTGATCTGATCAAGCGCTCTGGCAGTGTGTCGCCAGATCAATGGCCGCCTGCCGTGCCGGAACCGTTGCCGGTGGATGCTGCCGCACTGATCAAACAGTTGCGTGCACTCGGCCAGGCCGAAGCCGAGCGACTGAACGTCGCGCCGGAACTGATGCTGCGCAAGAAAACCCTGGAAGCGCTGCTCAAGAGCGGCTTCCCCAATGGTCCTTACCAATTGCCTGATTCGCTGCGTGGCTGGCGCCGCGAATTGATGGGCCAGGCGCTGCTCGACAGCCTGGCCACCGCCGGAGAACAGCCTTGAAACGTATTTGCTCCATCTATCGAAGCCTGAAGAAAAACGAGATGTACCTCTATGTGCTCAAAAGCGATGCATTGGAGCGCGTTCCGGAGAGTCTGATGGCCGCTTTCGGCAAACCTCACCACGCGTTTGACCTGGTGCTGACCCCCGAGCGCAAGCTGTCGCGCGAGGACATCACCGTGGTGCTGGAAAACCTCGACAAGCAGGGCTATCACCTGCAAATGCCGCCGGCCGAAGACGAATACATCGAACACTTGCCGGAAGAGTTGTTGCGACGCAACGACCCGATGTAGTCGGCAGACAGGCTCTGTTCAGAGCCTTTATGAAAAACTGGAATGATTTTGGCGATGGCCGCAACGAGGGAGCGATACTCCCTCGGCGGCCGTCTGCACTGCTTTTGAAAGGTTTGAACCATGCGCGTTCTGATTGCTGAACACGACCACCCTGTGTATGCCCAACTGTTGCGTCAGGCAGCACCTGATCTGGAAGTGCTGACCAGCGGTGACTCCGCCGAACTGGCCAGTCAGGCTGCCGATTGCCCGATCTGGCTGGGTCAGCCGGACCTCCTGGCCACTCTGTTGCGTCAGGGCCACCAGCCACAATGGTTGCAGTCGACGTGGGCCGGGATCACGCCGCTGCTGGCCGACGGTTTGCCGCGCCACTATCGCCTGACTCGCGCTGTCGGGATTTTCGGTCAGGTCATGGCTGAATACGTGCTGACCTACATGCTCGGCCACGAACGCGAAGTGCTGCCGCGCTTGGTCAGTCAGGTCGAGCGCAAATGGGACAGCCGTCAGGGCCAAAGCCTGGCAGGGCGCAAGGTCTTGATCGTCGGCACCGGCGATATCGGCCAGACCGTCGCGCAGTTTCTGCTGCCGTTTGGCGTCGAGTTGTATGGCATCGCCAGCGAAGCCCGCGAGCAGGCTCCGTTTGTCGAAGTGGGGGCGCTGACCGACTTGCCGCGCCTGGTCGGTGAAGTGGATTACGTGATCAATCTGCTGCCGAACACCCCGAGCACCCACGACTTGTATAACGCAGCGCTGTTCAAGCAATTCAAGCCGACCGGGTTGTTCATCAATGTCGGGCGCGGCGTGGCGGTGGTCGATGCGGATCTGGTGGAAGCCTTGAAGGAAGGGCATCTGGCGGGCGCGGTGATCGACGTCTGCCGTCAGGAGCCGCTGCCGCAACGTCATCCGTTCTGGACGGCCTGGGGCCTGCTGCTGACCGGCCACAGCTCCGCACCAACGTCGCCGACGATGATGGTGAAGTTGTTTGTCGAGAATTTGCGGGCGTATCAGGCGGGTGAGGCGTTGCGCGGCGAAGTGGATTTCAATCGCGGGTATTGAGCCCACTGCAATAAAAAATGTGGGAGCGGGCTTGCTCGCGAAAGCGGTGTGTCAGTCGACATTAACTCTGTCAGGTACACCGCTTTCGCGAGCAAGCCCGCTCCCACATTGGTTTTGCGGTGTGGCTTAGAGGGTGAAGTCGCCTTCAGCCGCCAACTCGCTCAACGGACGACGCGGGCTTGGCTCTTCACGGGCTTGCAGGTAATCCGCCAGCGTCGCCTTGTCCCCCAGCTTGCCCACCGCCACTGCCGCGTGCAGTGCGTAACCTTCGGGAATGTTCAGCTCCTTGCGGGTCAGTTCCTGATCGAAACCGGCCATGCCGTGAGTGTGCCAGCCGCTGATGCTCGCTTGCAGCGCCAGGTGGCCCCAGGCAGAACCGGTGTCGAAGGTGTGCCACAGCGCCGGGGTTTCTTCAGTGGCGCCGGGCGCCGTGAAGGTGGTTTTCGAGATCACGATCACCAGCGCCGAGGCGTGTTGCGCCCAGCTGCGGTTGAACTCGTTCAGCAGGCCCAGGTAACGCTCCCAGTTCGGCGTATCGCGGCGCGCGTAGAGAAACCGCCAAGGCTGCGAGTTGTAGGCCGATGGCGCCCAGCGTGCGGCTTCAAAGAAGCTCAGCAGGGTTTCCTCGGAGATAGCCTCGCCGGTGAAGGCGCGGGGCGACCAGCGATCGGTGAATTGAGGGTGGATGGCATAATCGGCAACGCGTGGATTGGCACTCATCAATAGATTCCTTGCTACGTTTGAAAGTGAGGGGCGACGCGAAACCCTACTGGGCAGCGCAAAAACTGACAAGCGCGTTCTACCGGCAGTCGCCAATGCTTGGCCCGCAACGGCCTTGGCACTAGACTGGCGGCCTTTTCACCACCTGATGTTGATGCTTGAGCCATGGCCGCCAAAGTCGAACCGTTCTGGATACGCAAAACCCTCGATCAACTCGATCAAGAGGAATGGGAATCGCTGTGCGACGGTTGTGGCCTGTGCTGCCTGCAAAAGCTTGAGGATGAAGACGACAACAGCGTTTATTACACGCGCATCGCCTGCAAACTGCTGGACCTGAAAACCTGCCAGTGCAGCGATTACCCCAACCGTCGTGAATTTGTGCCGGACTGCATTCAGCTCACACCGGGCAAGGCCGATGAGTTCAAATGGCTGCCGCCGACCTGCGGTTATCGCCTGGTCAGCGAGGGCAAGGATTTGCCACTCTGGCACCATCTGGTGTGCGGTGATCGCGATGCCGTGCATCACGAACGTATTTCCCAGTCCGGGCGCATGCTCGCCGAAGGCAGCGTGCCCGAGGACGATTGGGAAGACCATCTGATTTTCCGCGCAGGTTAGTTTTACAAGGGAGTGTGTATGGCTGTGGGATTGCGGCTGGCGTTGGCCGTTGGGCTGCTGGCCCTGAGTTCGTCGGTGTGGGCGGCGAAAAAAGTCGATCTGGATTACCACGTGCGCCTGTTGCCGCAAAGCGATCAGGCTGAAGTGCGCCTGACGCTGGCCCAGGGTTCGGCGGTGCGCAGTCTGGATTTCGACCTTGGCGACGGCAGCCATTACAGCGACTTCAAGGCCGACGGCCAATGGCAACTCACGCCGGGCAAAGAGGCCCGGGGTGTCTGGCGCCCGGCGGCCGACAAGGCCAGCCTGACCTACCGCGTGCGCATCAGCCACGGTCGCAAGAGCGGCAGCTTCGACACGCGCATGACCCCGACCTGGGCGCTGATGCGCGGCGACGACCTGGTACCGGCCGCCAGACTCGATCAGCAGGACGGCATCGAATTGGTGTCACGCCTTGAATTCGAATTGCCCAGCGGATGGAAAAGCGTCGAAACCGCCTGGCCGCGGATCGGCAAGAACAAATTCCGCATCGACAACGTCTCGCGCCTGTTCGACCGGCCAACCGGCTGGATGCTCGCCGGTCACCTCGGCAGTCGTCGCACCCGGCTTGGGGAAACCGAAGTCACCGTCGCCTCGCCTCAGGGCCAGGGCATGCGCCGCATGGACGTGCTGACGCTGCTGACGTTCGTCTGGCCGCAAGTGCAGGCCGTGTTTCCGCGTCATCCCGCCAAATTGCTGATCGTCGGCGCCAACGACCCGATGTGGCGCGGCAGTCTGGCGGCGCGAGAATCGATCTATCTGAATTCGCGTCTGCCACTGGTCAGCGAAAGTGGCAGCAGCGCGCTGGTGCGTGAGCTGGCCCAGGTGTTCGGGCGCATCAACGACAAGCAGCGCAGCGACTGGATCAGCGAAGGCTTTGCCGAGTATTACGCCATCGAACTGGTGCGCCGCGCCGGTGGCATGAGTGATGAGCGGTATGAGAGTTTGCACAAGAAGTTGGCCAAGGATAGCCAGAAGGTCACGACGTTGCGGGGCGAGCAGATCAGCCCGGCACAGATTGGCAAAGCGGTTCTATTGCTGAGTGAACTGGATCAGGAGATCCGTATCAAGACCCGCAACAAGCGCTCGCTCGATGATGTGTTGCGCGGGGCGATGCACCTGGAGAGTGTGGATACCAAGGAATTCGTTCAACTGGCCGAGAGCGTGATTGGCGAGTCCTCGAAAGTCCTCGATAACGATTTGATTCAGTGACACCGCTATCGCTAGCAGGCTAGCTCCCACACTGGGGCTTCGTCGTACACGGGACCAATGTGGGAGCTAGCCTGCTAGCGAAGAGGCCACAAGCCTCAACGGATATTTCGGATCAAACCCCGGCTTTCGGCGACTTCAACGAATCATTCCCGGTCACGGTGGCGGTTTTGGTCGCTGCCTCGGCGTTCGCCTTCAACCGAGCCAGGTCTTCCCCGGCACGCTCGATCTTCGCCCGCACGTTGTTCATGTCCTGACGGCTCTTCTCCAGCAGGCTCTTGGCCGAGCTGTGGCCAGTGATGCCACGGGCCAGCGCCACGCCACCGATCGCCACCTGGATCAATCCGAAAATACCGCCGCGACGCAGGCCTTTGCCCACCATCACCAGGCCGCCGGCGACGGAGCCTGCGCGTTCCCAACCGTGGACGTTATGCTCGGAAGGACTCTGGAACGGGGTGGATTCGATGCGCTCCACGCGTTTGAGTTCGCTCATGATCTGTCTCCTGCTGGAAGGACTGCTTCAAGAATACATAATTAAGCTGACTGCCGAGGCGGGCGGCTTGTTCCATCGGATGTGCGTCGGTTCAGCGGAATTTCGGCCCGGAGCGGGTGTTGAGGCCCTTGGCCATACGGTCGTACAGCACGACATTGACGGTGGCCGCAAGGTTCATGCAACCGGTGGTCGGGATGTAGACCACGTCTTCGCACCAGTCGCGAATCTCTTTATCCAGCGAGCCGTCTTCCGGGCCGAAGATGTACAGCGCGCGATCCGGGTGGGTGTATTCCGGCAGCGAACGAGCGCCGTCGACCAGTTCCACGGCCACCGGTACACAGCCCAGCGGCAGGATTTTTTTCAGGTCGTCGATGCCGATCAGCGGAATGTCGTAGTGAACACGTTTGGTGTCGGTGACGAAGTCGGCGGCGCGGTCATAGCGCTTGCCGGTGTAGAACACGGACGCCACGTTGTAGCAGCCGGCGGCGCGCATGACCGAGCCGACGTTTTCCGGTGATTTTGGGTTGAACAAACCAATGCAGCTGTACCGTTTGTCTGCCACGAGCGGGGTGCCTTCGGGGAAAAAACGGCGATTATACGGGGATTGGGGGAGGGGGTGTCTGGTTTGAGATTGGTGGTGTCTGAACAATTGCTATCGCTAGCAGGCTAGCTCCCACTTTGGATCTTGGGTGTTCACAAACACTTATGTGCACAGAAGATCCCCCTGTGGGAGCTAGCCTGCTAGCGATGGGGCCAAGTCAGGCAATGAAGATATTCAGTCGTCTTTCTTCATCAACCCAGCCAACGCCGCAAACGGGTTATGCGTCGCCTTGGCAATCTTCGGCGTGCTCAACGAGCCCTCACCGAAATACTGCTGGTCGGTATACCGCGAGTGCTCGTTGTCGTGGCAATACAGGCACAACAATTCCCAGTTCGAACCATCCTGCGGGTTGTTGTCGTGGTTGTGGTCGCGGTGGTGCACGGTCAGTTCGCTCAGGCGCTTGCCGGAAAACTCACGGGCGCAGCGGCCGCACACGTGCGGGTACATCTTCAGGGCTTTGTCGCGGTAACCCATTTCCTTGTCGCGCTGGTTGTCGGCGAGGATGCGGTCCAGCTTCGAGGTGTTGGTCGGTGTTGACGAACTCATGGGTTCACCTTTGTAAAAGACTAATGACGGTTATGACGTAAGTTTAGCCTAGCCCTTGAGCTTCTCGGCAATCCAGATGGTGTGGCGGGTGCCCTTGTTG
This sequence comes from Pseudomonas sp. PDM02, assembly GCF_014852285.1. Classification (NCBI taxonomy): domain Bacteria; kingdom Pseudomonadati; phylum Pseudomonadota; class Gammaproteobacteria; order Pseudomonadales; family Pseudomonadaceae; genus Pseudomonas; species Pseudomonas sp. PDM02. The sequence goes on from NZ_JACVBL010000013.1 coordinate 174,486, forward strand.
CCGTGGGCGAAGACCTGGACTTCCTCGGCCTTGAAGCCCGCCTTCTTCAGTTTGTCGGAAAACTGCTTGTCGGCGCTGGCCGACCAGACGGCCAGCACCCCTTTTGGGCGCAGGGCTTTGGCGCAGGCGCTCAGGCCGCCAGCGGAATAGAGCCAGCTGTTGGCTCTCTGGGTCAGGCCTTCCGGGCCGTTATCGACGTCGAGCATGATCGCATCGAAACCTTGCGGTTCGGCCTGCAGCACGTTCGCCACGTCTTCCATGCGAATCACCGTGCGTTTATCCAGCAGCGGGTTCCCGGCTTTCTCGCCCAGCGGCCCGCGATTCCACTCGACTACGCCCGGTACCAGTTCGGCGACCACCACCTCAGCGGTCTTGCCCAAATGCTTGAGGGCCGAGGCGAGGGTAAAGCCCATGCCCAGGCCACCAATCAATACCCGCGAATTCGGTCGTCCGGCGACCTTGCGGCAGGGGATCTCGGCCAGCGCATCTTCGGAGCCGTGCATGCGCGTATTCATCAATTGTCCACCGTCGCCGCCCTGGATCTTGATGACGAAATCCTCTCCGTATTCGAACAGGCACAGGGCACCGCCGTTTTCAGGGATAGGCGCGGTGTCGAGCAGAACGAAACGTTTCATGGGGTTCTCTTGAGGAGGAAGGGCATGGGGGAGGCAAACGAACGCAGTTGGGAGTAGCCTGCAAATAGACAACAAGGCTAACGGAGCCATTGATGAAGCGCACCATTCTAACGGTCATTGCCTTGGCCGCGCTCTCGATAACTGCAGTGCAGGCCCAAGAGCTGCAAACCATTCCGACCAGCCCGTCGCCGCTGCCCGGTTCGCCCGGTACTGCAACGCCGACGCCGTACCCGCAGATCACCCCCAACAGTGTGCCCAAAGTCGGGCCTGGCAGTGGCGGGCCGCCGCTGTTGCCGCCGATCATCGTGCCCAGCCCGCCCAAGGATCAGCCCTTGCCGGGGCTTGAGCAGAACCGCACGAAGATCAAGTCTCCCGGCGGTTAAACCTGCTGTGAAAGCAGTTGGCCATCGGCCATGCGCAGGCGTTTGGACAGGGAGACGGCGAGGGCGCGGATGATCTTGGCGGCGATTTTCGGCGCGTCGTTGAGCATCTTTTCCAGGGAATCCTTGCCCAGGTTCAGCAACTGGCAATTGCTCGCGGCTACGCAACTGGCGGAACGCCGTTCGCCATCGAGCACAGCCATCTCGCCGAACGCCCGACCGCTGCGCAGCGTGGCCATGGTCACCCGTTGTCCGTCGCTGTTGGTTTTTTGTACCGCGACCTGGCCGGTATGGATGATGCACATGAAACTGCCGGCATCGCCTTCGCGGAAGATCTCCTCGCCCTCGGCCACCGTGCTGATGCTGAAGTAGCCCGAGGCGGCGGCGAAGTCGGCGGGCAGCAGTTGATCGAACAGGCCACAGTCCATCAGCCAGTCGCGGATTTCGTTGTTCAGTAAGGTCGGTTCTGACATGTCGTCACGGTCTTTTTCTTTTGTCTTTACGGGATTATGGAGCGCTCTCTGTAGGAGCGAGGCTTGCCCGCGAAGAGGCCTTATCATTCAACATCCCTCTTGGCTGACACGCCGCCTTCGCGGGCAAGCCTCGCTCCTACAAGGGCAGGCTCGGCGTTCTGGTGTTAAGACCGAATCACCGAGCCAAGTTCCTCAGGCAATGCCCAAAACCCCGAAAACAAATGCGTATTCGAGTGCTACGTCACGCAATCCCTGATAACGGCCACTCATTCCGCCATGCCCGGCGCCCAATTCGGTCTTGAGCAGCAGTTGATGGGTATCGGTTTTGGTCGCGCGCAATTTCGCTACCCACTTCGCCGCTTCCCAGTACTGCACGCGACTGTCGTTGTAGCCGGCGATCACCAGCGTCGCCGGATACGCCTGCGCGGTGACGTTTTCGTACGGGGCGTAGGCCTTGATCCGATCATAAACGTCCGGCTCTTCAGGATTGCCCCACTCGTCGTATTCCGTGACGGTCAGCGGCAGGTCCGGGTCGAGCATCGTGTTCAACACATCGACGAACGGCACTTCGGCAATCGCCGCGCCGAACAGCTCCGGCCGCATGTTAAGCACCGCACCGATCAACAACCCGCCGGCACTGCCACCGCTGATCGCCAATTGCTGTGAGGTGGTGAAGCCGTTGGCGATCAGGTGCTCGGCGCAGGCAATGAAGTCGCTGAAGGTGTTGTGCTTGTGTTCCTGTTTGCCGGCGCGATACCAGGCTTCACCCAACTCGCCGCCGCCGCGCACGTGGGCGATGGCAAACGCCACGCCGCGGTCCAGCAGGCTCAGGCGCGCGTGGGAGAACCACGGGTCGAGGCTTTCGCCGTAGGCGCCGTAGCCGTACAGATAAAGGGGTGTCGGCTTGCCGAGGGCTTCGCGCTTGACCACCAGGCTGATCGGCACTTGCGTACCGTCCGGCGCAGTCGCCCAAAGACGCTGGCTGACATAGGCGTCGGCGTCGAACGGGCCGAGCACCGGGGTTTCCTTGAGCACTTTCTGTTCGCCGCTGACCAGGTCCAGTTGGCGGATTTGCGCCGGACGGTTCAATGCTTCATAGCGCAAGCGGATCCGCTCGCTGACGAATTCCAGGCTGTTTTGTACGTGCAGGCTGTAGGCCGCATCCGGCAATTGCACGCGGTAGCTCGGCAGGTCTTGCGGGTGAACCTCGATGATCGGCAAGCCGCCGACCCGCAGGCTCAGCGTCAGGGCGCCGGCGTTGAGGCTCATGCCGTCGATCATCGTGGTGTCGCTGTGGGGAATCAGGTTCTGCCAGTCGGCTTCGGTCGGCGCGACGCCGGTATCGACGGCCGTGTACAGGGCAAAGTTGATGCCGTCGCGGTTGGTGCGAATGAACCAGGTCCACTGGCCATCGAGAGCGCCGTGATCGACGTCGTACTCATGGTCTTCGACCCGTGGCGCCACGCAGGTAAACGCCTGTTGCGGCTGGAACGCGTCGAGCACCCAGACTTCGCTGGTGGTCTTGCTGCCCAGCGCCAGCAGCAATTGCTGCTCCGAGCTTGAGCGGTAGCAATGCATGAAGAAGCGGCCGTCCGGCTCATGGAACACTTCTTCGGCCGCCGTGCCGTCCAGCCGATAGCGGAACAGTTTGTGCGGGCGATGGGTGTCATCCAATTCGCCGAAGAACAGCGTCAGGCTGTCGTTGGCCCAGGTCATGCTGCCGTCGCAGTCGGCGAATTCCAGTTCGCTGACGCGGCCACTGGATAATTCCTTCACGAACAGCGTGTAAATCTCATCGCCCGTGGTGTCGAGGCTGTAGGCCAGGCGCTGGTGGTCCGGGCTGATGCTGAACGCGCCGAGGGAAAAGAAACCGCCGTTGGCCAGTTCGTTCGGGTCCAGCAGCAGCTGTTCCTGGCTTTCGTCGAGTTGCAGGCTGTCATCCGCCGGGCGCGGGCAGCGGTAGTGACGGGCGTATTCGTCGCCGGCGGTGGTACGCGTGTAATACAGATACGGGCCCCACGGGGAGGGCAGCGACAGGTCGGTTTCGAGAATCCGGCCCTTGATCTCTTCGAAGAGGGTTTCGCGCAGACCGGCCTGATCGGCGGTTTGCGCCTCTAGATAGCGGTTTTCAGCCTTGAGGTAATCGAGCACCACGTCGGTGTCGCGTTCCTGCAGCCAGGCATACGGGTCAGAACCTTCAGCCTTGTGGGCAATCGGGGCGCTGGTGATGTTGGCGGATTGGGGCATGAAGGGCTCTCGGGCGATGTACGGAATAGAGGGGTTCGCAGGCTATAGGCAAATGACGCAAATCCCTGTGGGAGCGAGCCTGCTCGCGAAAGCGGTGTGTCAGTCGCCATCAATGTTGCTGACAGGACGCCTTCGCCGGCAAGCCGGTCTCGCTCCCACAGTGTTTGTGCATAGCCGGCCGGCATTGGGGCAAGCCTGATGTGCGAAAAGTCGTTACTATAAGCGCCTCTTTGCCTGCCTTGCCATGGACACCATGACCGAGAACGACTATCTGATCGCTTGGGGCCTTTACGCCTTCGCCGCTTTAGGCTGCCTGTTGGTGTGGATGCGCATGACCCGCTGGATGTGGCGCTGGTTGCGCGAGCCTCTGCGACTGCTGGTCGCTGTGTTGCTGTTCAGCCCGACGATCATCGATCCGGTGAAGGAAAAAGTCGCACCGGCCATCGCCATTACCGCCCTCGATCTCGCGTTCAAGGTTGGCAACAATGCCTGGCGAGCGGTCTCCGACCTGTTCATGTACGGCATGATCGCCTTCGGCATTTACCTGGTGTTCGTGGCGATCCGTTTCCCGATCGAACGCGCTTCCAATGCTCGCAAGGAACGCACGGCAGCCGCCAAGGCTGCGGCCCGGGCCGACGACCCTGACGACGATCATCCTTTCGGCGGTGCCGGTGATGACCGTTACGGTCGTCCGCCGGTCCCGAGCAACCCTCAGCGTATGCGCGTCGAACCGCGTTTGTAACCTTGCCCCTGCCTTACAGAGAGTCCGAGCATGTGTGAGTTATTGGGCATGAGCGCCAATGTGCCGACCGATATCGTGTTCAGCTTTACCGGGCTGATGCAGCGCGGCGGCCGCACCGGCCCGCACCGTGACGGTTGGGGCATCGCCTTTTATGAAGGCCGCGGCCTGCGCCTGTTCCAGGACCCGGCGGCGAGCAGCGAGTCTGAAGTCGCCAACCTGGTGCAACGTTATCCGATCAAGAGCGAAGTGGTCATCGGCCATATCCGCCAGGCCAACGTCGGCAAAGTCTGCCTGTCCAACACCCATCCGTTCGTGCGCGAACTGTGGGGGCGCAACTGGTGTTTCGCCCACAACGGCCAACTGGCGGACTTTCAGCCGATCACCAGCTTTTATCGCCCGGTCGGCGATACCGACAGTGAAGCGGCGTTCTGCGATCTGCTCAACCGCGTACGCGCGGCGTTCCCGGAACCGGTAGAGATCGAAACACTGCTGCCGGATTTGGTAGCCGCGTGCGCCGAATACCGTAGCAAAGGCGTGTTCAACTGCCTGCTCAGCGACGGCGACTGGCTGTTCTGCTATTGCTCGACCAAATTGGCGCAGATTACCCGCCGTGCACCGTTCGGCCCGGCGCGCTTGAAGGATGTCGACGTGATCGTCGATTTCCAGGCCGAAACCACGCCCAACGACGTGGTCACGGTCATCGCCACCGAACCCCTGACCGAAAACGAAACCTGGACCCGCTACGAACCGGGCCAATGGAGCCTCTGGCGACGCGGTGAATGCGTCAGCCAGGGCAAGACCGAATAAGGATTCTCCCCCATGTTGCTCAGTTATCTACGGCTGGTGTTGTTCGCGGCGGGCCTGTTGATCGGCGTCCAGGTGCCGGGGTTCATCAACGACTACGCCAAGCGGGTCGAAGCGCACCTGATTGAGGCGCAGACCGGCTTGAGCGGTTTTCAGGGCACCGCCATTCAATTTTTCAAGGGTGACATGCAGGCCCTGGTCGCCCACTACCGCGCCAGCGAAGACCCGGTTTTCCGCAGCGATGCCGACAGCCTGAGCAACCTGCTGACCCGTCAACTGGCCCTCGATAAACAATTCCAGGCCATGCAAGGCCCGTGGTACATCCGCTTCCTGCAGGTTGTACTGGCCGCCGACCCGGATATCCGCAAGGAAACCTGGAACGGCTACAGCTACCAGATCCTGCTGACGCCGGAAGCGATGATCTGGGGCATGAGCGGCGCGTTGCTGCTGTCGTTCGGGATTGAATGCCTGTTCCGGCTGATCGACTGGGTGGTGCTGGGCGGCAAGCGCCTGCGCCAGAGCCGGCCGATTGAAGAGCGGGATTTACGCGGGTTGTAAGTGATCAGCGCGCAAGGACGATGTAGTTTTCGCCGACCTTGCGCGCATACCCCGCCAGCACCTGCTGACACAACGCGACAATCTCCTCGACCCATTCCGCCCCGGTCCGCCAGGACACCACCACTTGTAAATCCGGTGGCCGTTGATCGATGGCCAGCAAGGTCAATTCGCCGCGCGCCAGCTCCTCGGCCACCAGCACCGGTGGCAACGCGCCAATGCCGAAACCGTCCCGCAGCAGCCGGGTAATCGCCGACACCGAATTCACGCAGTTCAGCCGTGGCGTCATGACGCCATTGGCCTGCATCAACGCGAGCACCTCTTGATGCGGGTGTGAGTTTTTCGAGTAGGTAATGATCCGCTCCCGCGCCAGATCGGCCACGCTGGAATACTCGCGGTTGTAGATGGAGTTGCTGGCAGCGATCCAGCCCATCGGGTGACTGGCCAGCTCCAGGCTGCGCACGCTTTCCTGACGCAGCAGATCGGTTTGCAGGATCAAGTCGAGGAAGCCTTTTTGCAGCTGATCGCAGAGGTTGAGCGAGGTATCGGCCACCAGCTCGATTTCCACCAGCGGATAGTGATCCGTCATCTGTGCCACCAACGGGCTCAGCCAGGTATGAATCACCGTGTCCATCACGCCGATGCGCACCCGTCCGACCTTGCTGGAGCGGGTCTCGATCGACTGCTTGAGCGCTTGCATGGTGTCCATCATCTGCTCGGCATGTTCGAGCACTTTCAAGCCTTCGGGCGTCAGGCTCACGCCGCGTGAATCGCGCAGGAACAGCTTCACCCCGAGTTCGCCTTCGAGCACGGCGATGCGGCTGGAAATCGACGCCTGGGTGGTGAAGAGCTTGTCGGCGGTCAGGCGAAAACTTTTGAGTCGGGCGACCCAGACGAAGGTCTCGAGAAACTTCAGGTTCATGGGGTCAGCTCGTGGATAAAGTTTTCTTATGTCTAAGGCGGGTTTTTATTAGTTGGACGCAACAGGGCCCAGCGCCCAAAAATCAGGCCATCCGGTTCCCACGATAGGCGTCGTCGGGGCTCAGAACAATACCAATAAAATTTGCACGGAGAGTTGCCATGAGTGCGCCCGACACCACCGTCATCCCGAAAGCCACGGCTCGCCCGGGACCTTTCGACTGGTACCGCAACATCAATCAGCAAGAACGCCGCACATTCTGGAGCTGCAAGATCGGCTACGGCCTGGACGGCATGGACACCCAGATGCTCAGCTTCGTGGTGCCGACCCTCATCGCGATGTGGGGCATCACCACCGGCGAGGCCGGGCTGATTCACACCAGTACGCTGATTGCCTCGGCCATCGGCGGCTGGGTGGCGGGGATTCTCTCCGACCGCATCGGCCGCGTGCGCACCTTGCAACTGACGGTGCTGTGGTTCGCCTTCTTCACCTTCCTCTGCGGCTTCGCGCAAAACTACGAACAACTGCTGATCAGCCGCACCTTGATGGGCTTCGGTTTTGGCGGCGAGTGGACCGCCGGCGCGGTGCTGATGGGTGAAGTGATTCGCGCCAAGGACCGTGGCAAAGCGGTGGGCATGGTGCAATCGGGCTGGGCGCTGGGTTGGGGGCTGACGGCGATCCTGTATGCGCTGCTGTTCTCGGTGTTGCCACCGGAAGACGCGTGGCGCGCACTGTTTATCCTCGGCATCGTCCCGGCGGTTTTCGTGATCTTCGTCCGCCGCCTGGTCAAGGACCCGGAAATCTACCGCGAAGCCAAGGCCAAACAGGAACCGAGCAACCCGGCGAAGTTCTACGAGATTTTCGCCCCCGGCATCCTCTTCACCACGCTTCGCGCTTCGATACTGACCACCGGCGCACTGGGCGGTTACTACGCAATCACTTCCTGGCTGCCGACGTTCCTGAAGAACGAACGTGGTTTGAGCGTACTCGGCACGGGCGGTTATCTGGCGATGGTGATCGTCGGTTCCTACGTCGGTTACGTCATCAGCGCGTATTTGACTGACATCCTTGGCCGTAAGAAAAACTTCATTCTGTTCGCGGTGGGCTCGTTCACCATCGTGTTGCTTTACACCCAATTGCCGGTCAGTAACGGCGTGATGCTGTGGCTGGGCTTTCCGTTGGGCTTCTTTGCCTCCGGGATTTTCAGCGGCATGGGTGCCTTCCTGACCGAGTTGTTTCCGACGCGGATTCGCGGTTCGGGCCAGGGCTTTTGCTACAACATAGGCCGGGCGCTGGCGGCGTTGTTTCCGCTGTTGATCGGTCTGCTCAGCCAGAAGGTGCCATTGAGCGTAGGCATCGGGGCGTTCGCGGCGGTTTCCTACGGGGTGGTGATCCTTGCGGCGTTGAGCCTGCCGGAAACCCGTGGCAAACAACTGGATGCGCAGTAATCTGCCCACATCTGAAAAGAACAAAACCTACAGGAGTGTTCACCGTGAGCCGCCTGCTATTGAACTGCGACATCGGCGAGAGCTTCGGCAACTGGACCATGGGTCTGGACGCCGAGGTCATGCCCTTCATTGATTGCGCCAACATCGCCTGCGGTTTCCATGCCGGCGACCCGAGCATCATGCGCAAGACGGTCAGCCTGGCCCTGAGCAACGGCGTGCAGATCGGCGCCCATCCGGCCTATCAGGATCTGGTCGGGTTCGGCCGTCGCTCCATGGCGTATACCGCCCTGGAACTTCAGGACATTCTGCACTACCAGATCGGCGCCCTCGACGGCCTCTGCCGGGCACAGGGCGGGCGCGTCAGCTACGTCAAACCCCACGGCGCGATGTACAACGACATGATGGCCAACCCGGCGCAATTGCGCGCCGTGCTGCAGGCCGTGGCGTCTTATGACAAGACGTTGCCGCTGATGCTGATGGCCACCCGCGACAACAGCGCCGCACAGCGATTGGGTGATGAGTATGGCGTGACGCTGTGGTTCGAAGCGTTCGCCGATCGTGCCTATGACAGCGCCGGCATGCTGGTTTCGCGGCAACTGCCGGGTGCAGTGCATCACGATCCGGAAAAAATCATCGACCAGGCACTGACCATCGCCCGTGGCGACAACCTGACCGCCAGCGACGGCAGCGCCTTGCATTTGCAGGCCAACACTCTGTGCGTACACGGTGACAACGCCAGTTCCGTGGCGGCCGTGCGGCGCATTCGCGAAGCCCTCGATCAGCAGAGTGCGCCATGAAACTTCGGGTGGAAGTGGTGGCGCTGGATTGCCTGATGGTGCGGCTGTTCGATGAGATCGCCGAAGCCAACATGCCGTGGATGCTCGCTGCCAGCGAAAACCTGCGTGGGGCGTTTGGTGCGCATCTGATCGATCTGGTGCCGTCGTATACGACGTTGATGGTGCATTACGATCTGACCGAATTGAGTCCGGCGCAGGCGCGGGAATTGATCGCCGAAGCACTGATCGATTTGTCGCCCAACACCCGCACCGGGGGCAAATGTCATGTGCTGCCGGTCTGGTATGACGTGAGCGTCGGTCCGGAATTGCGCCTGTTGTCTCAGCGCAGCGGGCTGGCCGTGGAGGAGGTGATCCGCCGCCACAGTGACCGTGAGTACCAGGTGTTCGCCTTGGGCTTCGCTCCGGGTTTTGCCTTTATGGGGTTGGTGGAAGAGGTCCTCGCCGCACCGCGCCTGAATACGCCGCGCAAAAAAGTCGCGGCCGGCAGTGTCGGGATCGCCGAACGGCAAACCGCTGCCTACCCGGTGGTGTCCCCCGGCGGCTGGAACCTGATCGGCCGTACCCCGGCCAAACTGTTCGACCGCGAACGCGATGGCTACAGCCTGATGCAACCGGGCGACACCGTGCGTTTTCAAGCGGTCAGCCACGCCGAGTTCATCAACCTGGGCGGTGACGACACGCCACTGGAGGCGCAGGCATGAGCCGGCTATCGATTGAAGCGAGCACACCGTTGTGCCTGTTGCAGGACGCCGGCCGTTTTGGCGTGCGGCATCTGGGCGTGACCCAGGGCGGCGGGCTGGATTGGCGCTCGATGTCCTGGGCCAACTGGCTGCTGGGCAATGCGCTGGACGCACCGGTGATCGAAATCACACTCGGCGGATTTACCGTGGTGGCCGAGGACGATTGCTTGCTCGCGTTGGCCGGGGCAGACCTTGGCGCGCAACTGGACGGTCAGGTGCTGGCGCCGTGGCGCAGTTTCAAGCTGCGCAAAGGTCAGCGTTTGCAGTTCACTCAGCCATTCCTGGGGGCGCGGGCTTATCTCGCGGCGCCGGGTGGTTTTGATGCGCCGAAGGTGTTGGGCAGCAGCGCGACGGTGGTGCGTGAGGAGCTGGGTGGGCTGGACGGCATGGGGCGGGCGTTGGCCAAAGGTGCGTCGCTGAGCTATTCGGCTGAAGCGCCATTGCTGATGCGCGAGTTGCCTCGCGAACAAGTACCGGACTTCAAATCCGATTTGCCACTGGACGTGGTACTCGGCGCGCAGATCGGCGAGTTCAGCGGCCAGAGCTTGTTCGATGCGTTCAACAGCACCTGGACCCTCGACAGTCGTGCCGACCGCATGGGTATTCGCTTGCTGGGAACAGCGTTGCAGTACCAGGGCAAACCGATGATCTCCGAAGGTATTCCGCTCGGCGCGGTACAGGTGCCGCCGGACGGGCAGCCGATTGTGCTGCTCAATGATCGGCAGACCATTGGTGGTTATCCGCGACTGGGGGCGTTGACGCCGTTGGCCCTGGCGCGGCTGGCGCAGTGTCTGCCGGGGGCGACGGTACGGTTGCGGCCGGTGGTGCAGGATGTCGCGCATCGGGAGCAGGTTGAGTATTTGCGGCGGTTTTTGAACAGCTAAAAGCTTCGCGGGCAAGCCTCGCTCCTACAGGTTTCGGCATGCACCAATCCTGTAGGAGCGAGGCTTGCCCGCGAAGAGGCCCTTACAAGCGATGAATTTCTACTTGGAAAGAAACCGCATCCCTTCCTCAAGCCCCCGCAACGTCAGCGGGTACATCTGATCATCAATCAAATCCCGAACGATATTGGTCGACGACGTATAGCCCCACGTATCTTTCGGATACGGGTTGATCCAGATGAGCTTCTTGTACTTCTCCTTGAACCGCTGCATCCACACGTAACCGGCTTCTTCGTTCCAGTGCTCGACGCTGCCGCCGGCCTGGGTGATCTCATAAGGCGCCATCGCCGCGTCACCGATGAAGATCACTTTGTAGTCGGCGCCGTACTTGTGCAGCAGGTCCTGGGTCGACGTGCGCTCGGAGGTACGGCGCATGTTGTTCTTCCACACCGATTCATAAATGAAGTTGTGGAAGTAGAAGTACTCCAGGTGTTTGAACTCGGTCTTGCAGGCCGAGAACAACTCCTCGCAGATCTTCACGTGCGCATCCATCGAACCGCCGATGTCGAACAGCAGCAACAGCTTGACGGTGTTACGCCGCTCAGGCCGCATCTGGATACTCAACAGCCCGGCATCTTTGGCGGTGTGATCGATGGTGCCATCGATGTCCAGCTCTTCGGCCGCACCCTGACGGGCGAACTTGCGCAGCCGGCGCAGGGCGACCTTGATGTTGCGCGTGCCCAGTTCCACCGAATCGTCGAGGTTCTTGTACTCGCGCTGATCCCAGACCTTGACCGCCTTGCCCTGGCGCTTGCCGGCATCGCCGACCCGAATGCCTTCCGGGTTGAAGCCGCCGGAACCGAACGGGCTGGTGCCACCGGTGCCGATCCACTTGTTGCCACCGGCGTGGCGTTCTTTCTGTTCTTCCAGGCGTTTCTTGAATTCTTCGATCAGCTTGTCCAGCCCGCCAAGGGACTGGATCGCCGCCCGCTCTTCGTCGGTCAGCGAACGCTCGAATTCCTTGCGCAACCAGTCTTCAGGAATCAGGGCCTGAAGGTGATCGTCGAGTTTTTCCAGGCCATTGAAGTAAGCACCGAACGCTCGGTCGAACTTGTCGAAATGCTTTTCGTCCTTCACCAGAATCGCCCGGGACAAGTAGTAGAACTCGTCCATGTCGGCGAAGGTCACGCGCTGTTTCAGCGCGTTGATCAGGTCCAGCAGCTCGCGCACCGAGACGGGCACCTTGGCTGCGCGCATTTCATTGAACAGGTTGAGCAGCATGGCGTTAGCCCCTACTTAATCAGAGCTTAGCGAGTACCGCGACGACTCATGAACGCCAGGCGCTCAAGCAATTGCACGTCCTGTTCGTTCTTCACCAAGGCACCGGCCAGCGGCGGAATGGCCTTGGTCGGATCGCGTTCGCGCAGCACCGCTTCGCCGATGTTGTCGGCCATCAGCAGCTTCAGCCAGTCCACCAGTTCGGAGGTCGATGGCTTCTTCTTCAGGCCCGGCACCTTGCGCACGTCGAAGAACACGTCCAGCGCTTCGCTGACCAGATCCTTCTTGATGTCCGGGTAGTGCACGTCGACGATTTTCTGCAGCGTGACGCGATCCGGGAACGCGATGTAGTGGAAGAAGCAGCGGCGCAGGAACGCGTCCGGCAGCTCTTTCTCGTTGTTGGAGGTAATGATGATGATCGGGCGCTTCTTGGCCTTGATGGTCTCGTCGATCTCGTAAACGTAGAACTCCATCTTGTCGAGTTCTTGCAGCAGGTCGTTCGGGAACTCGATGTCGGCCTTGTCGATTTCGTCGATCAGCAGAATCACCCGCTCTTCGGACTCGAAAGCCTCCCAGAGCTTGCCCTTTTTCAGGTAGTTGCGAACGTCGTGGACCTTTTCCGTGCCCAGCTGCGAATCACGCAGGCGGCTGACCGCGTCGTACTCGTACAGGCCCTGATGCGCCTTGGTCGTGGATTTGATGTGCCAAGTGATCAGCTTGGCGCCGAAAGACTCGGCCAGTTGCTCGGCCAGCATGGTCTTGCCGGTGCCCGGCTCGCCCTTGACCAGCAGCGGACGCTCCAGGGTGATGGCGGCGTTGACCGCCAGCTTCAAGTCATCGGTGGCGACGTAGGCCTGGGTGCCTTCGAACTTCATCTGCTAATCCTCGAACGGTAACGCTGACCTGACAGGGCAGGGCGGGGCGCAATAATTGTAGTACCCGACTATAACGCGCTGCCCGGTCGACTGTGAACGCAGACGGCTTATTCAGTCTCTGAATGGGGCGTCACATCTTGACTCAGTCTCGGCGGCTGGCCAGTATTGAGCTATCGCCATTTTGGCGATAGCTTGCGAAGCATGTCTACTAAATATCGATTTCGCGATACGTACCGCATTCAGTTGCGAGAGAAGGACCATCCGCCGCCCCATGTCCACCTGACCGGTGGCGGGCTGGATGTGATGCTCAGCCTGGAAACGGTTGAAGTGATGGTCGGCAAGGCGCCGCCGTTGATTATCAAGGAAGCTCTGGAATGGGTCAGGACCCATCAGGTGCAGTTACTGGAGGACTGGAAACGATGTTACCCATGAAACGACCACGGTTGTCTGCTGTGCAGGCGTTGCCGGATTACCGTTTGGCGCTGACATTTATCGATGGTCAGCAATTGACGCTCGATTTGAGCCGTGACCTGCGTACCTATCCTGGATTGCAGCCGTTGCTGGAGGCGGGAGCTTTCGCCAGTGCAACCCTGGGCGATGATGGCTGGTGCGTCGAATGGCCTGAGCAGGATATCCAGATCGGCGCAGACACTGTTTATCTGGATGCACTCGCGCAAAACGCAGCGGATGAAAACACCCGGATCTTCATCGACTGGCGTGCGCGTACCGGGTTGCCGCTCAATCAGGCCGCCGAGGCTTTGGGGGTGAGTGCCCGCAGCATCACGCGCTACAGCAGTGGCCGTGAAGCCGTGCCCCGGTCATTGGCGCTGGCCTGTCTGGGGTGGGATTTTCTGCAGCTGCGAGATCCGGCGCGGGCGGCTGAAGAAACCGGCCGTTACACCGTTACACGCAAACCCTAACCGGCCTCCGGCTTCGGCCGTTCATACTGGGCATTGAAGGCCTGGACAAAACCGTTACGTAAAATCTGCAAAAACGCGTGGAACGCGCTGATATCTTGCCGGTGAACGCTGCCACTCAATTCAACGCGCGTTGCAAACTGGTTCTTGCCCTGATTTTTCAGCACGGTTTCGGAGCCACCGACAATGGCCTCCCAAATGGAGCGGAACAGCCCTTTGTCCTTGTTCTCGACGTCCTGTTGCCAGTTGAACACATCGACGTCTTTGAGCAGTGGCTTGATGTAGCCAGTCAATTGGGCTTTTTTCGCTTGCGCTTCAATCACTACATCACCATGCCCGGCATTGAAATCAAACTTGCCGTAGGCCGAGGCGAAGTCGTTCATGCGTTTGAGTTCGATGCCCGTGGCGCGTAGTCGGAACTGGAAATCCTCGAAGTCGCTCAGCGGATCGAAGGTTGCGCTGGTTTCCAGTGGCGCGTGCCCCAGCAGCAGCGCTTTGCCATCGAACCGTGCGTCGCGCTTGCCTTCCTTGTCGACGACGTTGGTCAGGTTGTAAATGCTGGCGTTGACCTGGGTGGCGTTCATGTTCACGGGGGGCTTGGAATTGAAGTTCCGGAAGCTGATCTTGCCGTCGCTGATTCGCACTTCGTTCAGGGTGATCGGCAGCAATTTCTCCAATTGTGCCCGCCAATCGGTGCCTTCACCGGTCTGGGAGTTTTTCTTGTTGGCGCCGCCGTCGACGAAGTTCACTTCGGGTTTGACGAACTGCGCCTTGGCCACGACCGCGTGGTCGTACCAGAGCGAGTGCCAACTGACGGAAAGATCGATCAGCGGCGCATTGACGAAAGGCACCGGGACCTTGCCTTCGATCTTGACGACTTTCAGCCCGTTGATTTTGTAGGCGCCGCGCCACAGGGCCAGGTCCACGTCGGTGATCTGCCCGCGATAGTCACCCATATTCGCCAATCGTTCGTTCAGGTAGTCACGCACCAGATAGGGCAGGGCGATGTGCAGGGCAAACAGCAACATGAGGAGGCCGGCGAGGGTCCACAGAGGCCAACTGTATCGACGCTTCATGGCGGCAAATCTCTGGCGGTGTAATGCGATTGACTGCTGTGCGGGCCGGACGTTCGACTGACTGGACGACCACGGGCAACAGGCATACCGTGGAGGGCTAATTCAACGCTGCATAAGGACCCAGCCATGAGCCGTATCTTTGCTGACAACGCCCATTCCATCGGCAATACGCCGCTGGTGCAGATCAACCGCATTGCGCCGCGTGGCGTGACCATCCTGGCCAAGATCGAGGGGCGCAACCCTGGTTACTCGGTGAAGTGCCGGATTGGCGCGAACATGATCTGGGACGCCGAAAGCACCGGCAAACTAAAGCCTGGCATGACCATCGTCGAACCGACCTCCGGCAACACCGGCATTGGCCTGGCGTTTGTCGCCGCCGCACGGGGCTACAAGTTGGTGCTGACCATGCCGGCGTCCATGAGCATCGAGCGGCGCAAAGTGCTCAAGGCGTTGGGCGCCGAACTGGTGCTGACCGAGCCGGCCAAAGGCATGAAAGGTGCGATCGAAAAGGCCACTGAAATGGTTGCCAGCGACCCGTCCCTCTACTTCATGCCGGCGCAATTCGAAAACCCGGCCAACCCGGCCATTCACGAGAAAACCACTGGTCCGGAAATCTGGAACGACACCGACGGTGCCGTCGATGTGCTGGTGGCCGGCGTCGGAACAGGCGGAACCATTACGGGGGTTTCGCGGTATATCAAGAATACCCAGGGCAAACCGATTCTCTCGGTGGCGGTGGAGCCCGTGGTGTCTCCGGTGATCACGCAAGCGCTGGCCGGTGAAGAGATCAAGCCTAGCCCTCACAAGATCCAGGGCATCGGTGCCGGCTTTGTGCCGAAGAACCTCGATCTGTCGATGGTGGACCGGGTCGAGTTGGTCACCGATGACGAATCCAAGGCAATGGCTTTGCGCTTGATGCAGGAGGAAGGGATTTTGTGCGGCATCTCTTGCGGTGCGGCCATGGCTGTGGCCGTGCGCCTGGCTGAAACGCCGGAAATGCAGGGCAAGACCATCGTGGTGATTCTGCCGGACTCCGGTGAGCGTTACCTGTCGAGCATGCTGTTCAGCGATCTGTTTACCGAGCAGGAGAATCAGCAGTAATCGTGAACAAATCAAAGCAGTGATGTTTCGATTTTGATCCCGACAAGTGGGCTGATCCAGGTCAGCCCCCGTTCAGGAGACATATGTTAAGAAGTGCGTTGTTGCACAATCTTTAACAGTGAATGTTGAGGAAAGCGGGTTTTTCCCGAGGCCGGTAGTGTTTATCATGGCCGACTGCCACGTCGGGTAAATGGCGTAGTGCAGAGTTGCTAATTCTCAAGGAGTTGTAGATGACCTTTACCATTGCCGCGAAGGCATCGCTGTTGCTGCTGTTCCTCGGCAGCACCCTCTATGTGCACTTGCGCGGCAAGGCGCGATTGCCGGTCTTGCGTCAGTTCGTCAACCACTCCGCTTTGTTCGCACCTTACAACGCCTTGATGTACCTGTTCTCCAGCGTGCCATCCAAACCCTATCTGGATCGCAGCAAGTTCCCGGAACTTGATGTGCTCAAGGACAATTGGGAAGTGATCCGCGACGAAGCCATGCACCTGTTCGATGAGGGTTACATTCGCGCCGCCGAGAAAAACAACGACGCCGGTTTTGGCTCGTTCTTCAAGAAAGGCTGGAAGCGTTTCTACCTCAAGTGGTACGACAAACCCCTGCCATCGGCCGAAACACTGTGCCCGAAAACAGTGGCCCTGGTCAGCAGCATTCCCAACGTCAAAGGCGCCATGTTCGCGTTGCTGCCGGGTGGCAGCCATCTCAACCCGCACCGCGATCCGTTTGCCGGTTCCCTGCGTTATCACCTGGGGTTGTCGACGCCGAATTCCGATGATTGCCGCATCTTCGTCGACGGTCAGGTTTACGCCTGGCGTGATGGCGAAGACGTGATGTTCGACGAAACCTATGTGCACTGGGTCAAGAACGAAACCGAGAAGACCCGGGTCATTCTGTTCTGCGACATCGAACGTCCGTTGAGCAACCGTATCATGACCCGCATCAACCGCTCGATCAGCAGCCTGCTCGGTCGTGCCACTGCGCCGCAGAACCTCGATGACGAGCGTGTCGGCGGGATTAACCGGGCCTACGCCTGGAGCAAGAACTCCAGCGACAAAGTCAGCGGAGTGGTCAAGCAGTGGAAGCGGCGCAATCCTAAAGCCTACCGTGTGCTGCGACCGGTGCTCGCGGTGGTGGTGTTGACGTTGTTGGGGTATTGGTTGTTTGGTTGATGTCGATTACAGAAAGACCGCTCGCTTAGAGCGGTTTTTTTTGCCCAGGATTTCATCGGCGCCCGGCGAGCACGTCAGGTTCTTCGCCTTCGATGCCTGTCGCAAGTATTTCCAGAAGGCGTCGCTGACTATCCGTGAGCACTAGAGCAATCTTTTTCCTTTCCAGTGCGGGTAAGCGATTTTTTGTAGGGGATTTCTTACTGGATTTACCCATTTTGTCCTCCACTATTGATCATTTATTAAGCAGTTTTTTACGATACTTGGCTTTCCACCGCTTTGACAAGCCGCCGTTCAGTATCGAAATAGAAGCCATGTTGTTGATAAATAGGAATCGCCCCTTTCATGGGCTCCTGAACTTCGATGAACCTGCTTCCTATAATTGTGGCGTAGTGCTGAATGACCATTATGGACAATGTAGCAATGCGTTTTTTAAGGGGATGAGCCTCTCTTGGCCGTCCCTCCAGTCGGACGATGCGAATTCGTTGCCGACTTTTGTTTGGATTTGCGAAGCAGAGCCCACACAGTTGTTTATCGAACCAGATGGATAAATCCAGCGCCAAAGGCTCCTTCGCTTTCCATCCAACAACGTCATGCCATGAAAAATGAAAATCATCCCAGCGCTCCCAGGCACTCAACGCTTGTGCGTCGATCGGTTCAAATCGCACCTTCGATAAATCAAGAACGGTAGGGCCAGACCGTTCCTTTTTCTCTTGCAGCTCGGCGGTGTGTAGTGGTCTAATGAAACCGGACACCCATTTAGGCGAGAATGCTCGCCAGATCGAGGTGTCAGATGACCAAACAACGCCGCTCCTTTACTCCTGAATTCAAGCGCGAGGCTGCCGACCTTGTGC
>NZ_JACVBL010000014.1:0-184014 GCF_014852285.1 Pseudomonas sp. PDM02
CCCGATCCCCTGTAGGAGCCAGGCTTGCCGGCGATGGCGTACTTGAGGGCGCCTTCGCGAGCAAGCTTCGCTCCTACAGTTGAACTGTGCGAACCCGATCCCCTGTAGGAGCCAGGCTTGCCGGCGAAGGCGTACTTGAGGGCGCCTTCGCGAGCAAGCTTCGCTCCTACAGTTGAACTGTGCGAACCCGATCCCCTGTAGGAGCCAGGCTTGCCGGCGAAGGCGTATTTGAGGGCGCCTTCGCGAGCAAGCTTCGCTCCTACAGTTGAACTGTGTGAACCCGATCCCCTGTAGGAGCCAGGCTTGCCGGCGAAGGCGTATTTGAGGGCGCCTTCGCCGGCAAACGGAGCGCCGCCCGGCCGCTCCTACAGAAAAGCCCCTCGCACGATGACCGTGGGAGGGGCGTGGGAACTCAGTTCAGATGAGTCTTGAGTTCCAGCGCGGCCTGACGCACCGCCGCTTTCACTTCCGGAATCTGGCTCAGCGGATTGAGCAAGCCGAAGTCGTGAATCATCCCGTTGTAACGCACCGCCGTGACCGGCACACCGGCCGCATCGAGGTGGCGGGCATACGCTTCGCCTTCGTCACGCAACACGTCGAACTCGGCGGTCTGCACCAACGCTGCCGGCAAGCCCTTGAGCTGTTCGGCGCTGGCCTGCAACGGCGAGGCGTGGATCTGCGCACGCTCGGCCTGGTCGGTGGTGTAGTTGTCCCAGAACCAATTCATCATGCCTTTGGTGAGGAAGTGGCCTTCGGCAAATTGCTGGTACGAGCCGGTGTCGAACTGTGCGTTGGTCACTGGCCACATCAACAACTGGAAGCGCAGCGCCGGGGCTTTCTGTTCCTTGGCCATCAATGCCACGACCGCAGCCATGTTGCCACCGACGCTGTTACCGGCCACCGCAAGACGCTTGCCGTCGACGCCGATGTCCTTGCCATGCTCGGCCACCCAACGGGTCGCGGCGTAGGCCTGGTTGATCGCGGTCGGGTAGTGCGCTTCCGGCGACGGCGTGTAATCGACATACACCGCGACGGCACCGGAGCCGACCACCAGGTCATGAATCAAGCGTTGGTGAGTCGGGTAATCGCCCAGCACCCAGCCGCCACCGTGGAAGAACATGAACACCGGCAACTCACCTTTGACCTTGGCCGGGCGCACGATTTTCAGGTTGATGGTTTGACCATCGACCTTGATTGCACGATCGCTGACGTCCACACCCGACAGATCAACCTTGACCGAGTTTTGCGCACCGGTCAGCACCGCACGGGCGTCTTTCGGGCTCAACTGCTCAAGCGGTTTACCGCCACCGGCGGCGAGGGCTTCGAGGAAGGCTTGAGTGTTGTGTTCAACGCCTGGGCTGCCAGCGGCAAAGGCGTTGCCGACGGAGAGGGCGAGCAGGGAAGCGGTCAGGGTTTTTTTGACGAGGTTCATGAGCAAATCCTTTTTAATTAGAGATTGGTTACCTAAGGGTCAGGTTGCTGCTGCGCTGGGACTCAGGCCTCAGCAACACCGTGGACACAGATTAATAGGGTGCTCGAAAGGGAAAAAGCGGCTATAAAGCGTTTAACTGTCAACCGGAAAGTGACAATGAACCCGTTCGAAGATATGCGTATTTTTTGCCAGGTCATGGACTCCGGCAGCTTCACCTCGGCCGCCGATCAATTGGGCCTGTCCAAGCAGTTCGTCAGCCGTCGCTTGATGCAACTCGAAGAACGCCTGGGCGTACGGTTGCTCAACCGCTCCACGCGGCGCCTGGACGTCACGCCGCTGGGCCAGAGTTATTATGAGTCGGCGTTGCGCTTGCTCAGCGAAGTCGAGCAGGTGGAACAGGGCATCGCCGGCCAGACCACCGAACCGCGCGGCACCATTCGCGTGAGCGCGCCGTTGTCGTTTGCGGTGGCGCATTTGGGGTGTTTGCTGCCGGTGTTCTTGCAGCGTTATCGCGATGTCACGGTGGAAGTGGATTTGAGCGATCGCCCGGTGGATCTGCTCAGCGAGGGTTACGATCTGGCGTTGCGCATCGGCATCCTCGAAGACTCGACGCTGATCGCCCGCCGCATCGCTTCGATCCAGCGGGTGTATTGCGCCAGCCCGGCTTACCTGGCCGAGCGCGGTACGCCGGGTAAACCCGAGGACCTGCACACACACGACTGCCTGCCGTATGGCCACGGCCGCCAGGTGCAATGGCGTTTTGAAGGGCAGGGCAAGCCACTGGCGGTCAACGTGACCGGGCGGATGCGGGTCAACAATGGTGAGTTGCTCAGGGATGCGGCCATTGCCGGGATGGGGATCACGTATCTGCCGACCTTCATTGTCGGGGCGGCGTTGAAGGATGGGCGGCTGGTGCCGGTGCTGGATGAGTTTCGCCCGCAGCCGCTGACGTTGTCGGCGGTGTACCCGCAGCATCGCCAGAGTTCGCGACCGGTGCAGGCGTTGATCGAGTTTCTGCGCGAGCGGCTGGATCAGGCCGAGGGTGGACTCTAGGTCCACGCGATCCCTGTAGGAGCAAGCTTGCTCGCGAAAGCGGTGTGTCAGACACATTAATGTTGAATGACAGATTGCTATCGCGAGTAAGCTTGCTCCTACAGGGGGCGGTGTTGTCTGTTGGTCAGGGGTGATCAGGACCTTTTGTCATCACCCGGCTCGCCACCGACGTGCACGCCGTGGTCGTCACCCGGTTCACCGCCGACATGAACGCCGTGGTCGTCACCGATTTCGCCGGCGCGATGAACGCCGTGGTCGTCACCGATTTCACCGGCGCGATGAACGCCGCGGTTGTGGCCGACTTCACCGGCATGATGAACGCCGTGGTCGTCACCGATTTCACCGGCATGATGAACGCCACGGTTGTGGCCGACTTCACCGGCGTGGTGAACGCCGTGATCGTCTCCCGGTTCGGCATGGGTGCCGCTGCGACCGGATGAGGCGGTGTTACCGGAATGTCCCGAGCCATGGTCGTTGCCACTGTGACCGCTGCCGCTATTGCCGCCGCCGTTTCCACCGTGACCGCTGCCGCCATTGCCGCCACTGCCGCTTCCGCCGTGACCACCGCCGTTGCCGCCGCCACCGTTTCCACCACCGCCGCCACCGCCAGAGCCACCACCACCGCCGCCAGAGCCACCGCCGCCACCACCACCAGAGCCGCCACCACCCCCACCATCCTTGGCCTGAGCGCTCGATACGCCGGACAGGCTGTCCGGAATCAATACGGTAGACGCCGACAAAACCGCGCCAATAGCTACTGCCAGTAAAAGCTTGTTGATGTGCATGTCGTTCTCCGTCTTTTTATTCAGGTTGGAACGTTGATGAACAATGCAACTTGCTGCTCGATTCAGTGGGAGAACACTGCAACGTTCCGGTTTATTCAGTGGCAACGTCGATGAACGATGAACGGTACGAGTCGACGCTGTCCCGGGGTCAGTGAATGCTCGAGGCCAGTTCGAATATCGGGATGTACATCAGGATCACGATGACCCCGATCAACAGGCCGATGAAGGTCATGAGCAAGGGTTCGAACAAGCGTACGAACCATTCGATCCAGCGGCTGATTTCTTCGTCGTAGAAATCCGCGCTGCGTTCCATCATTTGTCCGAGGTTGCCGGACTGCTCGCCGGCACGCAGCAAGCGCAGGGACACCGGTGTCACGAGGTGATTGAGCTCCAGCGCCGTCGACAGCGATTGCCCCTCGCGCACCCGCTCGCAGGCCTGGTCCAGGCGCACGCGGGAGGCCGCGGTGAGCAGGCCACGGACCATGCCCATGGCGGTGACGAGGGGGATGCCGCCCTGCAGCAGAATCCCCAACGAGCGATAGAAGCGCGCCAGTTCGTACATGAAGATGCGTTGATGGACTGCCGGGAGTTTTTCGATCACCCGGTCCACGCCCCGACGAAAGGCCGGTTGGCGCTGGAGGAAGGCGAAGGCGACGACGACCGCCGCCAAAGTGCCGAAGAATTCGCCCTGGTGAGCATGCAGGAACATCCCGCTGTTCATCAGCACTTGTGACAGCCACGGCAGGTTATTGCCCAGCCCTTCGAACACCAGGCTGAAGCGCGGCACCACGTAACCCATCAGAAACAGCACCACGCCACCTCCCACCACCAGCAACAGCATGGGGTAGATCGAAGCGCTGACGATCTTCTGTCGAACCTCGTCCATGCGCTGGCGATAGCTGACATAGCGGCCCAGCGCATCGCCCACCGCGCCGGTCTTCTCGCTGGACTGCACCAGCGCCACATAGAGCGGTGGGAAAACCGCTGACAACTGACCCAACGCCTGGGAAAACGATTTGCCCTCATAAAGCAGGCGCACCAGTTCACTCAAGGTTTTGCGGGCCTGTGGCGCGATTTCTTTTTCCGCCAGGCTTTCCAGCGCATCGATCAATGGCAGGCCGGCGTTGAGCAGGGTGGTCAGCTCCTGGCTGAACAGCACCAGGTTGAACGTCTCGCGCTTTTGCAGCCGCAACGCCCGCCAGTGCTTTTCGGCTTGCAGGCTGACGACCCGCAGGCCCTGGTCTTCGGCAATGCGTCGGGCTTCGCTGTCCCCATGGGCCTCGACTGTCATCGAGACCACGCCAGCCTTGCCGACGGCCTTGAGATGAAAGCGCATGCTCGCCTCCCGTCACTGCCAACTGGTGATTTCGGCGTTTTCGCCTTCGCCGCCGGGTTGACCGTCCTTGCCCATGGACAACAGGTCGTATTCACCGTTTTCGCCGGGGTAGCGGTAGGTGTAATTGCGGCCCCACGGATCCTGCGGCAGTTTTTTCGCCAGGTAGGGGCCGGTCCAGCGGGTTTCATCACTGGGCGCGGTGACCAGCGCCTGCAAACCCTGTTCGGTCGACGGGTAATGGCCGACCTCCAGGCGGTACAAATCCAGCGCTTTGCCCAGGCCTTCGATTTGCGCCTTGGCCACCTTCACTTCGGAGCGGCCGAGTTGGGCGAAATACTTCGGCGCGACGATGCCGGCCAACAACCCCAGCACCACCAGCACCACCAACAGTTCGAGCAACGTGAACCCGCGCTGGGCTCGCGGTGAGCCGTTACGCGGGGCACAACACAGACGATGATTCATGATGACCTCACACAGTCGGCAGAAGGGTCGCCACAGAGGCTCATGCAATTGCCATGCTCACCCCCGGACATCCTGCCGCAACCCCTGAATTACTGGCCTTCGCGCTTACGGCACAGTGCTTGCGTATGGCTGGTTCACTACCGGTCATTGGGGCAATAGCCCCATTTTTCGGGGCCGGTCAGGGGAGACAGAATAATGAAAACACTCACCACTGGACTGCTCGGCTGCATGCTGCTGGCAGGCACAGCTCAGGCCGATGTATTCGTTTCCGTGGACAGCAAGGGCAGCTACGTTTTGTCCAATGTCCACCGCCCCGGCCGTACCTATGAACGGGTGATCCGCGAGCCTGAATCGGCGCAGGTAAGCCTTGATCAACAGCCACAGATGATTGCCCGGCAACCCTATGCCGAGCTGGTTTCGGCGGCCGCCAAGGCCAATCAATTACCGGCGGCGCTGTTGCATGCGGTGATCCAGGCCGAGTCCCACTATGACTCCGGCGCGACCTCATCGAAGGGGGCTGGCGGGCTGATGCAATTGATGCCCGACACCGCCCGGGAAATGGGCGTGACCAACGTCTATGACCCCAAGGCCAACATTCAGGGCGGGGCCAAATACCTCAAGCGCCTGATGACCCTGTTTGACAACGACATCGCGCTCGCCGTGGCGGCCTACAACGCCGGGCCGCAAGCGGTGCTGAGCCGTGGCGGGGTGATCCCGCCGTTCGCCGAAACCCGCCGTTATGTGCCGAGCGTGCTGCGCCAGTATCGCCGCTTGCAAGGCCTGGCCGTGGATGCGCCGCTGTGATGGGTGATGGCCCCACATGTGGGGCAACACATTCATCTGTAGGAGCCGGCTTGCCGGCGAAAGCATTTTCACAATCACCACCTGTCCACAAATCCGATCGCCAGCAAGCCGGCTCCTACAGGTGTGGGCGTCTTGGTGGAATCAGAGGGCAACCCGAATGGTGGGGATTGGGTGGGGAATATCCCCCGACTTATCAAGTCGTTTACGTAGCTAACTGAAAAATAACAAAAAAATTTATGGCATGCGGATTGCTCCAGGGGATTTGTCGAGAATCATTCCCGTGAGTACCCAAAGCGAGGCCCGTGATTATGACCGGCATACCCCACGCTCATCATTTGGTTAACTTGCTGCTGCTTGTTGCACCCCTGTTTGGCATCGAGTTGGCCGAAGCCGCCGTGCGTTGTGAACGAAATCTGGTGGCGAACGTTGTGGCGCTGGATCAACCGCTGATGTTCAACCGCCTCGGTGCACAAAACGCCAACGGCATGATGTTCGCCCTGCGTCGTGATGTGGTCGACGATCACAATGTGTCCCTGGCCTACGGTGGCGCAGCGGTGCCGGGCAAGGTTTCGCTGCGGCCCGACAAGCGTCCGCGTCCATTGGTGTTGCGGGTTGCCGCCGGTGACTGCCTGACCATCAATCTGCAGAACCTGCTGGCCTATCAGGCCAACCCTGGCAGCCACGACAGCGGCGAGGAAGAAGAGGGGGACATCGAGGGCGAGGTAGAAATCGGCAACGCGGAGCAGTTCAAGGTCGATGAGCAGGTCACCGACCGCCACGTCGGCTTTCAGGTCAACGGTCTGCAGGCGGTCAACAGCATTGACGACATTTCGGCCTACACCGGACGTAACCCCAATACGCTGGTCGCCCCCGGCGCGACCCGTTCCTACACCTTGTACGCTGAGCGTGAAGGAGCGTTCGCAGCCAGCAGCCGCGGTGCAACGTTCGGTGGTGAAGGCGATGCGGGCAACGTCGCCAATGGCCTGTTCGGCGAAGTGGTGGTGGTGCCCAAGGGCGGCCGTACCTATCGCAACACAGTGACCGAAGAAGAAATGCGCCTCGCCAGCACCGGCCGCACGCCGGCCGGTCAACCGATTGTCGATTACCAGGCACGCTACCCGCAGCGTGAACCGTGGATTCGTGAAGGCAAGGCAGGCACGCCGATCATCAACATGGTCGACGGCAACGAAATCATCTCCAGCGAGAGCGATGCGATCGTCATGGGCAGCTACGCCGACGGCAGCTTCCCGCCGTCGACCTATCCGCTGGAAGCCATCGGCAAACGCAACCCGGCGCTGCCTAACCGGCTGGAACCGTTCCGCGATTTCGCCTCGCAATTCCAGGATGAAACCGCCGCGACCCAGGCATTCCCCGCGTACTGGGAAGACCCGGTCATGGCCCACGTGCTGGAGCCGACCCGCGATTCGTTCATGATCAACTACGGCTCCGGCGGCATGGGTGCCGAAGTGGTGGCCAACCGGTTAGGCGTCGGGCCGATGCACGATTGCCTGTCTTGTGCCTATGAAGAATTCTTCCTCAGCTCGCACACTGTCGGCGACGTGGCGATGCTGGTGGACGTACCGGCCAACGCCGGTCTGGAAAGCATCCGGCCGGGCGAAACACCGCGCGCCGATCAGGTCGGGGTCAAGGCGACGATGGCGCTGTATCCATCCGAGCCGTCCAACGTCAACCACAGCTACATCGGTGATTTCGTCAAATTCCGCAACACCCACAACGGCCACGAGCAACACATCTTCCACTTGCACGGGCACCAGTGGCTGTTCAATCCCAACGACGACAACTCTGACTATGTCGACGCCCAAGGCATCGGGCCGGGCGCCGGCTACACCTATGAAATCGCCAACGGCGGGTCGGGCAACCGCAATCGCGTCGCCGGTGATGCGATCTATCACTGCCACTTCTATCCGCACTTCGCCCAAGGCATGTGGAGCATGTGGCGGGTGCACGACGTGTTTGAAGAAGGCACCCGACTCGAGGTGTCCCAGCAGGGCGCCGACGGTTATCACAGCGAACCTTACGCACTGCGCAGCGGTAAACCGGCCGCTGGCGCCCGGGCCTTGCCCGATGGCGAGATCATTGCCGGCACGCCGATTCCAGCGGTCGTGCCGCTACCGGGCAAAGCCATGGCGCCGATGCCGGGCAAGGTCGTGGTCGTGCCGAAAGTCGGCGAGACCCTGGTGGCTGGCAATGATGATGAAGACGGCGACGGTGAGCAAAGCGGTGGCGCCCAGGCCATTGGCTCCCTGGCGCTGGTTGACCGCAGCTACGCCAACCGCAACACCGACGGCAGCCTGAAAAACCCTGGATATCCGTTCTGGATCGGCGGCATGGAAAGTTCGGTCGGCCAACGTCCACCAACCCCACCGCTGGACATGCTCGACGCCGCCAAGGCCTATGCCTTGAAAACCAGCGGCAATGCCTTGTGGGCCAACCTCGATCCGGCGCAGTCCGGTGGCTGGGACGGCGGTTTGGGACGCCATTCCCTGGACGGTTTCTCTGCCGGTGGCGAGGCGAACACCGTGACCACCTCGCTGGATTTCTCCAAGGAAGTGACCCGCGCCAAAGCGCTTTACCTGCCGGAAGAGGGCACCGAAGTTGAACAGGCGGCCATGGCCTTCCACGCGAAAAAAGACCACCCGAGCTTCGCCGTGCTGCCCGGCAATCAAATCGTCGCACGCGCCTTCCGCACTAACGGCGCGCTGCCAGTCGCCGGTGCGCCTTTCTACGAACCGTGCATGGACGACCGGCAGAAACGCCTGACCAGCAGTGCCGGCATGGGCGAGTTTTTCAGCGGCGAACGGCTCGACGGCATGTCCTTCAGCGGGGCCTCGACCTTCACGGCTGACCGGCCACGGGTCTACAAAGCGGCGAACATCCAGTTCGACGCGGTCTACAACAAGGTCGGCTACCACTTCCCGCAAGCGCGCATTCTGGCCCTGTGGGAAGACGCCTGGCCGGTGATCACCAAGCAGCGTCCACCAGAGCCTTTGGTGATGCGCATGAACACCCTCGACTGCGTGCAATACCAGCAAACCAACCTGGTGCCGGCCACCTATGAAATGGACGACTATCAGGTGCGCACGCCGACTGACGTGATCGGCCAGCACATTCACTTGCCGAAATGGGACCTGACGGCGGCGGACGGATCGGCCAACGGCTGGAACTACGAAGACGGCGTACTTTCCCCCGGTGCGGTGCAAGAACGCATCCACGCCATTCGCGAGTTCAACCAATGCCAGGGCGCTGACCCGCGTGACGGCACACCGGCCTGCCCGAAAGCTAAAAACCACCCGTACTTCGGCCAGTTTGGCCGGGCCGACTGGGTCGGGGCGCGCACCGCGATGCAGCGCTGGTTTGCCGACCCGGTGGTGAACAGCAAAGGCGTCGACCGTGGCCTAGGGACCATTTTTACCCACGATCATCTCGGGCCATCGACTCACCAGCAGATTGGTCTGTACGCCACCGTGCTCGCTGAACCGGCCGGTTCCACCTGGTTCCACGCCGAAACCGGCGAGCCGTTGTACAGCGGCGCGCGCCAGGATGGCGGGCCGACTTCGTGGCAAGCCGTGGTGTCCACCGGCGACCTGGACGGTGACGGCAAGAACGACAGCTTCCGTGAATTCTTCCTCGAATACAGCGACTTCCAGCATGCCTATGAAGCCGGTGTGTACGTGGGAGCGGGTCCCAATGGGGTGCCGAATCCACAAGCGTTCCCGGCCACCGCGGACAGTTTCCGCTACGCGATCAATCCGCCGGTGCGCAACAACGCCAGCACCCTGTTGGACGGCATTCTCGAAGTGCAGGGCGGTATGGTCCCCGGTTGTCCGAGCCGGCCGTGCCCACAAGCGATCTCGGTCGATGACCCCGGCATGTTCGTGGTCAACTACCGCAACGAACCGCTGGCCCTGCGGGTATACGACCCCTACAAGATCGGCCCGGACGGCAAGCGCGGCATGCAGGCCTACGGCCTCGGCGGCGATCTGGCGTACGCCATGCAAAGCCGCACCGACCGTGCGATCCCGGCGATGAACCAGGCGCCGAACCTGATCACCGCCGCCACCGGCCCGACTGGCGGCACCACTTTGTTCCCGCCGCACATCAACCGTGGCGGCGCGGAACCGGGTGATCCGTTCACGCCGATGCTGCGTACCTACACCGGTGACAACGTGCGGCTGCGGGTGCATGCCGGCGGTCACGAAGAAGAGCACAACGTGACCCTGCACGGCGTGAAGTGGCTGCAAAGCGGTTCCGGTTACGGCAACAGCTCCAACTCGGGTTGGCGCTCGTCGCAAATGATCGGGATCTCCGAGCAGATGGGCTTTATTGCGCCGGTCTCGATGCTGTCCAGCTCGGCGGCGACCACGGGTGATTACCTGTACTCGATGGACGCCTCCCTCGAAGGTTACTGGAGCGGGATCTGGGGCGTGATGCGTAACTACACGGCCCAGCGCAGCGATCTGTTCGCGCTGCCGAACAACCCGAAACCGGCGGGGATGCGCAACACCGTGGCGTTCGACGGTACCTGTCCACGGATCAGCGCCAACCCCAACGGCATCGGCACCCGGCCGACCGTGCAACGCAACTATGAAGTGGTCGCGGCACTGGCCAACGACATTCTCGGCAATCCGCTGAACCTGGTCCTCGGCGATCCGGAGAGCATCGGCCAGCATGTCGGCGGGCCGTTGAATCCGGCGGGCGGCACCCTGGTGTACAACTCGCGGGTGGTCAATATTCCGCAGGTCACCGTGACTGATCCGGAAGATGGCGAAACCATCACCATCGGCGGGCAAAGCGGTCCGTTGCATGACCCGACCGCGATCATTTACGTGCGCAAGTCTGACCTCGATACGGTCACCGGCAAGCTCAAGCCTGGTGTGCCTGTCGAACCGCTGGTGCTGCGCGCAACGGCGGGGGACTGCATCAACATCACCCTGGAAAACCGTCTGCCCATGGTCATGCCGGACCTGACCCAGACGGCGGTGATGCAAGGCATCGTCAAACGTGATCGCAACAGCGGACAGGGCTCGACCACCTTCAGCAACAACCTGATGCGGCCGTCCAGCCACGTGGGCCTGCACGCCCAATTGCTGGCGTACGACATCACCAAATCCGACGGTACCAACGTCGGCGCCAACCCGATCCAGACCGTGCCACCACGGGTTGGCAACAGCGGCGCCTACCCGACCCGTACGTATCAGTACTACGCCGGGCACCTGGAGCGCGAAGGCAAACCGATCACTCAACTGGGCCGCAACGTCGACAACATCAACGCCACGGCCGTGGAGTTCGGCGGGTTGAATTTCACCCCGGCGGACGTGATCAAGCAACCGCAGAAAGGCCTGGGTGGCGCGATGAGCATCCTGCCGGTCGGTGCTACCTGGGTGGACGACGCGCGCAAAGTCACGGCGACGGTCACCGCACCGGGGCAGACCCCTTACCGCGACTTTGCGATGGTCTGGCAGAAAGCCTTGAACATTCGCTGGGCCAATGGCCGGCCGGTGGAAGGCATCGCTGCCGAAGGCCTCGGTGTGCCGACCGATCCACAGGACAACTCAAGCATGGCCATCAACTACAAGTCCGAGCCGATATGGTTCCGCTTCGGCCTGGCGCCGGATGCGCCGTTCGGTCATGCCGACGGCGCGGGTTACGGCGACGTGCCCAACGCGCACATGGCGTACAGCAATGCGCTGGTGGGCGGCGATCCGCAGACGCCGGTGCTGTATGTGAAACCGGGGCAACCGTTCCGCACGCACATCCTGATGCCATCCGGGGGTAGCCGCGGCACGACGTTCCAGCTGGACGGTCACGTCTGGTCGGTCAACCCGTTCCAGTCGGAGAAGAGCGACACCAGCGGTTATCCGATGAGTACGCCTGGCGTGGGTTCGGTGCGGTTCGGGCTCAACCCGATGTCGATGTACATCGGCGCCCGCGAAAGCGTCCTGCCGGCGGCGCACTTCAGCTTCATGCACCCGAGCGCCGGGGGCAGCAACGCGATACCGGGCGACTACCTGTTCCGCGATTACGGCGCCTACGGCAATACCGCCGGGCTTTGGGGCTTGTTGCGCGTGACCAACGAACCAGAACCGGCACCGTAGACGTTGTGCGACACCAGCCCTGTAGGAGCGAAGCTTGCTCGCGAAGGGGACACCTCGGTTGTGGGTGGTATGGCGGATGACGCCTTCGCGGGCAAGCCTCGCTCCTACAAGGGATCGGGTTTACAGGGTTCGAAGTGTAGGAGCTGGCTTGCCAGCGATGGCGGCCGTGAGATTGATGCCAGGCGTAAGGGCCTCATCGCCAGCAAGCCGGCTCCTACAAGGGATCGGGTTCGCACAGGGCAAATTGTAGGAGCTGGCTTGCCAGCGATGGCGGCCGCAAGACAGGCGCAGATCTGTAAGGGGAGAAGGTGACATGAACAGGACCACTGCAATTGCCGGTTGTGCGCTGGTTGTCGGGCTGGCGCTGATCTGGCTGGGCGTCTGGCGCACGACTCCGCCCGACATGCTCAGCGAGATAGCGCTACCGGACACCTGGAGCGGTCAGACGCTGGAGCGTGACGGCGTGTCCGTAACCTTGCAAATGCAGCCATTGGTCGAGGACGGTGTGCTGCGCGAAGGCGAGTTTGCCGACGTGCTCTTCCGGGTCAGTGACAGCGCTTCGGGCCAACCCCTTTCCGGCGTCAATCCCGGTGCCTGGCTGGACCCGGAAACCGTTGCCGCCGACCTGGCCCAGGGCCGTGACCGGAGCTGCAAATCCCGGGTCGGGGTGTTCCTGAAATCGAGCATCGGCGCACGGCCGCTGCTCGACCTGAACAGCTATTTCCTGCTGGTGATGAACCGTGATGCCAGCGTCTCCGTGGTCGACCCGTCGGTCTCGGTGGGCGGCATCACCAGCACCATGGCTCGCATCGACCTCAAGCGGCCGCCAATGGATTGGGTTACACCAAAGGACAACAAACGCGTATTCATCTCCATGCCCACCGCCGGCGAAGTGGCGGTGATCGACAGCGAGCAGTTCAAGTTGATCGCCTCGGTGGCCGCCGGCACCCACCCGGTGCGCGTAGCGTTGCAACCGGACGAGCGCCTGCTGTGGGTCGGCAACAATGCGCCGAAGGCCGAAGCGTCCGGGGTCACCGTGATCGACAGCCAAAGCCTGAAACCGCTCAAACACCTGGCCACCGGCGCCGGGCATCACGAAATTGCCTTCAGCAAGGACAGCCGGTTTGCCTTCATCACCAACCGCGACGACGGCACGCTGAGCATTATCGACATCGCCAGCCTGACCCTCAGCAAGCAACTCAAGACCGGCTCGCATCCTTTGTCGGTGGCGTACTCGCCGCTGTCCCAGGCGGTGTATGTCGCCGACGGCAAGGACGGCACCGTGACCGTGGTCGATACCGCCAGCCTCGACGTGCGCCGGGTGATCAAGATGAAACAGGGCCTGGGCCCGATGGGTTTCAGCGCCGACGGTCGATTTGGCATCGTCCTCAACACCCTGGAAAACCAGGTGGCCGTGATCGATACCGCCACCGATTCGCTGGTCCATGAACTGGACGTGTCCGCCGAACCGTATCAACTGGTGTTCACCAAGGCTTACGCCTATGTGCGCGGGCTGGCGTCGCCCAAGGTGACGATGATCAACCTGTCGTCGCTCGGTGAAGGTCGCCAGCCGATCAGCCAGGGTTTCGAAGCCGGGCCCCAGGCGCCACGGCTGGCCGGTGATTTGCCGCTGGCGTCGAGCCTTGCGGTATCGCGGGACGACAACGCGGTGTTTGTGGTCAACCCGGTGGACAACACCACCTATTTCTACGCCGAAGGCATGAACGCACCGATGTCCGGTTACCCCAATCGCGGGCAAGTGGCGCGGGCGGCGATGGTCATCGACCGCAGCCTGCGCGAAGTCGAGCCGGGGCTGTACAGCGCGCGGGTCAAACTGCCTCCGGCCGGGCGTTTCGACGTGGCGTTCCTGCTCAACCAGCCGAACATCATCCATTGCTTCACGACGCTGGTTGAACCGGATACCCGCCTCAGCCGACACCCCGGCGTACCGAAAGTCGAATTCCTGCTCGACAACGCCACGGCCGCCCTCGGCAGCCCGTACACCGTGCGCTTTCGCATCGTTGAGGGCCAACAGAAAGCCCAGCGCAGCGGCGTGAAAGACGTGCAGGTGCGCTACTTCCGCGCCCCGACTTCGCGGGCCCGGGAAGTCGCGGCCCTTGAGGTCGGCAACGGAATCTACGAAGCCCCAGTGACGCTCGACCAGAACGGCGCCTGGTACCTGCACGTGCGTGCGGCGTCCCTTGGCGCGAATTTCGATGACAAGACCTTTGCCAGCGTTCGGGTCCTGCCCGGCGATGCCCGTTGAAGAGGAAATTGACATGAACCGATTCGCACACCGTGGACTGCTGACGTTCTGCCTGTTGACCGTCGGCGTGGGGCAAGCCCTGGCGCACTCGGCGGATGAACACGCCGGGCACGACATGCCGGCCAAAGGCGCCCGTTCGGAAAGCGCCCAGGTCAAGTTCGCCGACGTCGCGCTGGTGGACCAGAACGGCAAACCGGTGCGTTTGGAGAAGGATCTGGTGACCAACAAAATCGTGGTCATGAGCTTCATTTACACCAGTTGCACCACGGTGTGCCCGGTGGTGTCGTCGATCATGGGCAAAGTGCAGAAACAGCTGGGCGCGCGGGTGGGTACCGAGGTGCAACTGGTATCGATCAGCATCGACCCGCAGCGTGATGACGCCAAACGCCTGAACGCCTACGCCCGCAGCTTCCAGAACGGTCCGGGCTGGAGCTGGCTGACCGGCAGTGCGCAATCGATCGACGCCACGCTCAAAGGCCTCGGCACGTTCAGCGGCGACTTCAAGAACCACCCGCCGCTGATCCTCGTCGGCGACGGCAACAGCCGCCACTGGACGCGCTATTACGGCTTCACCGACCCGACCGTACTGACCCGTGAAGTGGAGAAACTCAGCGGCCAGCGCAACAGCCACGCCAAACACACCGCCATTGCCATGGAGCAGCAACCATGAGAGTCATCGACTGGGTTGCGTTGAGCCTGTGCTTCTGGATTTTCAGCTCGTTGGCCTTCGCTCACGAAGGGCACGAAGAACCCGCTCCTGTCGTGGCCACCGCGCAACCGTCGAGCGGCACGCGCGATGCGAAAACCTGGTTCACCGACACGCCGTTGCAGGACCAGAACGGCGAGACCCTGCGCTTCTACAGCGACGCGCTGCATAACCGCGTGGTGCTGCTGAACGTGATTTTCACCAGTTGCACGGATGCCTGCCCGCTGATCACTCGCAAGCTCAAGGAAGTGCGTGAGTTGCTGGGCGACAAAGCAGACGGCATTACCTTTATCTCCCTTACCAGTGATCCGCTGCGGGATACCCCGGCGGTACTCAAGGCTTACACCTTGAAGCAGGGCGTCAATGGCCCCCACTGGCTTTTTCTCACTGGCGACAAGGCGCAAATGGATCTGGTGCTGGGGCGCATCGGCCAGATCGTGCCGACTCCCGAGCAACATTCAACGCAACTGATTGTGGGTGACGTGGCCAACAAACGCTGGAGCAAAATCCGCCCCGATGCCCCGGCCGCCGCCATTGCCCAGCGCTTGCAATTGCTGACAATGCCCGTGGCCGGTCGCTGAGCCCGCACCATGAAAATCTCCCTGATCCTCGGCCTGTTCCTGATCGGCAATCTTCATTGCGCTGCCGATACGTTGCCCTTGAACCCTGACGAAAGTGCCGGCAAACGGCTGTACCGCGAGGGCGTGTCGGGCAGCGGTGAACCGATCATGGCGCGTATCGGGGCGACGGGCATGTTGCTGCCGGCCACCAGCCTGCCGTGCGCCAACTGCCACGGCACCGATGGCCTGGGCCGGCCCGAGGGCGGGGTGCGTCCACCCGATCTGAGCTGGTCGCGGCTGACCAGCACCTATGGCCAACGGCACGTCAATGGCCGCAACTACCCGGCGTACACCGACGGCACCCTGGCGCGGGCGATTCAGGAGGGGCGCGATTCCGCCAACAATCGCCTCGACCCGGCGATGCCGCGGTTCGTGCTATCGATGAAGGATCAGCGCAACCTCACGGCCTACCTCAAACGCCTGGCTGATGAGCGCGACCCCGGCCTGACGCCTGACAGCCTGCACCTGGGCACGTTGTTGCCGAGTCAGGGACCGTTGGCGGAAGAGGGCGCGACGGTGGCGGCGGTACTCAAAGGCAGCGTGGCGCGAATCAACAAGGCGGGGGGGATTCATGGCCGGCAGGTGCGCCTGACGATCCTCGACCCGGGGCCGGACCCTGTCAGTGCCGGGCGGGCGCTGGATCAGTTGATCTATCAGGAGCAGGTGTTTGCCCTGATCGCGCCACTGGCGCCGGCACTCGACACGCAACTGGTTTCGCGTCTGGAGCAGGCGGGCATTCCGTTGATTGGTCCGCTCTCGTTGCAGGGTACGGCGCAGAGCAGTCGACAGATTTTTGAGCCGATGCCAGGGGCGCGCGAGCAACTGATCGCCCTGGCCGATTACGCCACCGGGAGTTTGCGCGTGCTCCAGGGCCCGACGCTGATTACCTACACGGACGATCCCGGTCAACGACTGGCGGCTCATACCCTGCGTCAGTATTTGCAAGATCACGCCTGGCAAAATGTCAGCCTGCAGGCCTACGACCCGGTAAAGGACCAATTGCCGCTGGGCTCGCGCTCGTTGTTTTACCTGGGCTGCGGTAGCGATTTCAGCCTGCTCGCCGAAAGGTTGCAGAGGGCGGGGCAGGTTCCTTACCTGTTCGCCATGGCGAATCAGGTAGCGGGTGACCTTTTGCGAGTGCCCAGTGGTTTTTCCCGGCGGTTGTTCTTGTCCTATCCGTTCGTGCCCAGCGACTGGACGCTGGCCGGGCGCCTGGCCCTGATCCAGTTGCGCGAACAGCAGGGGCTCGGTGGCCAGCACGCGGTGCTGCAAGTCGGCGCGTTCAGTTCGATGCTGTTGCTCAGCGAAGGCATGAAGCAGGCCGGGCGCGACGCCAGCCGCGAGAAGCTGATCTATGCGCTGGAAGGCCTGCATGACTTCGACACCGGGCTGACCCCGCGCCTCAACTTCGGGCCGGGCCAGCGGCTGGGCTTGAGCGGCGCGCATATCGTCACCGTGGATTTGCCCGACCAGCGCTTCTACCTGGTCGCCCCTTACAAGCCCATTACCGCGAAACCCTGACCGGAGGCCTCGATCATGACGCTCAAGACTCTGTTGATCCTGCTGACCCTATGGCTGCCCGTGGCGTTCGGCAGCAATGGGCCGGTCGCCGCGCGGGTCAATGGCGAGGAGATTTCCCAGTTCCGCCTCGAACGCTATTTTGCCGAGTACCTGGAGGACCAGGGCCGGGCGCTGGGCAGCATTCGTAATCCCAAGGCGTACAAGCAACTTCGGCAAAAGGCGCTGGACGCATTGATCGACCGCGAGTTGCTGTGGCAGGAAGCGGTCAAGCGTGGGGTGGTGATTAGCGATGCCACCGTGCAACGCCAGGTTGATCAGACCCGGCAGGCCATTGGCGGTGCCGAGAAATTCGCTCGACGCCTGGAAGACGCGGGTTTCGACGAGGCCGGTTTTGTCGAATACACCCGCCGTGAACTCGCGGCTCAGCAGGTGTTTGCCGAGCTGACCAGCGTCGAGGGGCCGGACGAAAAACAGGTCCGCGCGTTCTATGAAGAACACCGTGCGCAGATGAGCCAGCCCGAAGCGGTGCAGGCGCGGCACATCCTGATCAAGGTTGCCCAGGACGCCGATGCCGCCACAGTCGAAGCGGCGCGGCTACGCTTGGTGCACATGCAGGCGACAATCCGCCAGGGCGCGGACTTCGCCAGCGTGGCCCGGACGGGGTCCGAAGATGCCTCGGCGAGTGAGGGCGGAGATCTGGGCTATTTTCCACGTGGACGCATGCTGCCAGCGTTTGAAGCGGCAGCCTTTGCCCTGGCACCGGGCGCAGTGAGTGAGCCGGTTCGCACGGCACTGGGCTGGCACTTGATCCAGGTGCAGAACCACAGGGAGGTGACCGATGTCACAGAGGTGCAAGGGCTTGAGATGGTCAGGGCGTACCTCGACCGACAGCAACAGGCTCAGGTTCGCCTGCAGGTTTTGGCGCAACTGCGATCGCGTAATCGAATCGAACGAATTGACGATGAATGAAGGTTCCCCCCCAATAGTGGGGAAAAGCTTCAGGGCAATTCCGTGTGCGCCCCCGCCTTTGGGGGGGCGGTGTATTTGGGCGGAAAGGCTTTTTTATGAAAATCAAACACATGCAGTGGTGAAACACCCGGCACCCAGCCTGGCATGAAGTGTGCGTTAGCCTCGGTAAGGCGAGCACTCTGCCAGGTTCGGAACTCGGGCCTGCGGTTTCAAGGAGTCCACCTTGTTAAACAAAGTACTGGTTGTCGATGACGAACAGCTTCTTGCACAAAACCTCAAGGATTACCTTGAGGCGCAAGCACTGGACGTCCGGGTTGCACATGACGGTGCGGCGGCTATCGGCGAAGCCGAGCAGTTTGCACCCGATGTGATGGTGTTCGATTACCGCTTGCCCGATATGGAAGGCTTTGAGGTGCTCGATGCCATCCGCCGGAACAGGAACTGTCATTTTGTGCTGATTACCGGGCACCCGACCGCTGAAGTCTGTGAGCGGGCCCGGCAGGTGGGAGTCAGCCATATCCTGTTCAAACCGTTTCCAATGGCGGAACTGGCCCGTGCAGTCTGTGACCTTCTGGGGATGGAGCGCGAACCCAAAGCAGGCGCGCGCACATCCGAGGGGTTTGTCGAACGACGCCAGAGCAGGACCGAGAGTTTCCCGCTGCAGTTGTACGACGGCAGTTGGGTGCTGGCGGATCGTCGACGCAATCCCTCGACGTCCAAGGCACCAGACGACGAACAATTGCTCACCGGGGAGTAGTGGCGCGACCAGCCGTTGCGGTAACCGCCGTAATTGCTCGCCGCGTCGACAGGGCTCAAAGCCCCCGGCGTTGGAGAGCAAGCCATGGACCGTCTATCCCTTGCCGTCGAACCGGCGCAGTTGGAATCCGTACCGTCGCGCTTTTCCAGTGAGCAATTGGCCCAGGCCCGATCACTGGCCGCCAGTTCCGGCGAGCGGATGCTCGAAGCCCTCGGGGTGTTGTGCGAACTGGCCCCCATGCCCTTCATCCAGTGCCTCGGCGCCACCCTGCATTATCCGGTGCTCGACACCGACAACCTGTTCAAGTCCACTCCCGTATTCGACAGGGTCACCCTGGCCCAATGCCTCAAGCGCGAATTCATCCTGCTGCGTCACGACGAGGAGATCATCGGCGTGTTCGCCGATCCGTTCGACACGTCGCGCCTGGCCTGGATCGATGACTGCCTGCACGGCGCGCCGCTGTACCTGGTGCATGCCGACGACCTGAAAGCCTATCTGGCACGTCACGAAGAGAGCTTCCATGCGGTGGAATCGCTCAACGCCCAGGCCGATGCCAACATCGAAACCGACACCCTGCAAAGCCTGTCTCTGACCAGCATCAGCGAAGACGCCAGCGTCGTCGTCAAACTGGTCAACTCGACCCTGTACGACGCCTTGAAAATGCACGCCAGCGATATCCATTTGGGCACCACCGGCAGCGGCCTGGTGATCAAGTACCGCATCGACGGCGTGCTCAACAACATCAGCAAGATCCAGGGCAGCGAGTTCGCCGAGCAGGTGATTTCCAGGGTCAAGGTCATGGCCGAACTGGACATCGGCGAGAAGCGCGTGCCTCAGGACGGTCGCTTCAAGATCGGCATCAGTGGCCGGCAGATCGACTTCCGGGTCTCGATCATGCCGAGCATCTTCGGTGAAGACGCGGTGCTGCGGGTGCTCGACAAACAGGACCTGGCGGACAAGGTCTGCGGTGTGCAGTTGCAGGCCCTGGGCTTTGAAGACGAAACCTTGCGTCAACTGCGCAGGCTGGCCGCCGAACCCTACGGCATGGTGCTGGTGACCGGCCCCACCGGCAGCGGCAAGACCACAACGCTGTACGCGATGATCACCGAGATCAACCACGGCGTGGACAAGATCATCACCATTGAAGACCCGGTGGAATATCAGTTGCCGGGCGTGCTGCAAATCCCTGTGAATGAAAAGAAAGGCCTGACCTTCGCTCGTGGCTTGCGCTCGATCCTGCGTCATGACCCGGACAAGATCATGGTCGGTGAAATCCGTGACCCCGACACCGCGCAGATCGCCGTGCAATCGGCGCTCACCGGCCACCTGGTGTTCACCACGATCCACGCCAACAACGTGTTCGATGTCATCGGCCGGTTCACCCAGATGGAAATCGATCCCTACAGCCTCGTCTCGGCGCTCAATGCCGTGCTGGCGCAGCGCTTGATCCGTCTGGTCTGCACCAGTTGCAGCGCGCCGTGCACCCCGACCGATGACGAACTGCTCGCTTCGGGTCTCGACCCCCACAACGTCGATCACTTCCACTTCGTTCACGGCAAGGGCTGCGGGCATTGCCGGGGCACCGGTTATCGCGGGCGCACGGCGATCGCCGAGCTGCTGCACCTGGACGATGAGCTGCGGCAGATGATCGTCGAGCGCCAACCGATTTCGAAAATCAAAACCCATGCGTGCAAACGTGGCTTGCGCTTGCTGCGCGAGTCGGCGCTGGAACTGGTTCAGGAAGGGCGCACCACGCTCGAGGAGATCAATCGTGTCACTTTTGTCTCGTGATCGTTTTATCGCCGTGCTCGGCGCCAGTGGGGTCGGCCTCGGCCAGCGTCGTGGCAGTGAAACCCTGTGGCTGGGCAGCGTCGGTTTTATCGACGAAGGCTTCCACGCCTGGGCGGTGGCGCTGGACACCCTCGATCATCTGCTGGCCGATCACACCCACGCCGGTGCCGAGTTGAGCGTGGTGATTTCCG
Organism: Pseudomonas sp. PDM02; assembly: GCF_014852285.1. Classification (NCBI taxonomy): domain Bacteria; kingdom Pseudomonadati; phylum Pseudomonadota; class Gammaproteobacteria; order Pseudomonadales; family Pseudomonadaceae; genus Pseudomonas; species Pseudomonas sp. PDM02. The sequence continues at coordinate 20,810 of NZ_JACVBL010000014.1, forward strand.
GGCATTTCAGCCGTTTCTGTCTGGTGCCCTGGAGCGAACAGATCAGCAGCCCTGACGAATTGCTCGGGTTTGCCCGGCTGTGCTTCGAAGACCTTTACGGCGTGCCGACGCAACCCTGGAGCCTGGTGCTCTCGCCGGAACCGGCCGGCTACGACCGGGTCGCCAGCGCACTGCCACAGGATTTGCTGACGCGTCTGCGCACCCTGGTCAGTGCCCGGGGCCTGCGCCTGCGTTCGGTGCAGCCGTACCTGATGACGGCGTTCAACCACTTCGATAAAAGCCTCGATACCGGCGACTTCCTGTTCGTGGTCGCCGAGCCGGTACGCAGCGTATTGCTGCTGGCCCGGGAAGGCCGCTGGGCCTCGGTGCGTTCGGTGGGCACCGGCGACAGCGACGCCGCACTGACCGCGTTGATCGGTCGTGAAAGCCAATTGCAGGCCTCCACCAGCGAGCGGCCACTGAACGTTTACCTGCATGCGCCCGCGCGTATCGATGTGCAACCCGACATTCCCGGCGTGCACTTGCGCACCCTTGAAGAAGACCGGACAACCGTACGCGATGGCTTGTACGTCATGTCCCGGGCGGTGGCCTGACATGCGCGCCCTGATGCTCGACTTTCAGCCGCGCCGCCGCTCAGGCCCACTGGGCTGGAGCCTGCTGGCCGTGGGCGTGGTGTTGAGCCTGATTTGCGTGGTGGTTCAGCAACACCTCAGTGATCAGACCGCGCAACAACAGGGCCATCTGCAAACCGCCCAGCGTGTCCTCACCGGCGACGACGGTGGCACGGTCAGCCTGACCCCGGCGCAAATCCGCGAGCAGGCACAAAACCTCGCCGAGATGCGCAAGGTCTCGCAGCAATTGCGCCGGCCGTGGGAGCGCCTGTTCGCCATGCTCGAAGCCATGCCCCGGGGCGACATCGCCTTGCTGACCCTGACCCCCGATGCGCGCAAAGGCCAGGTGCGCATCAGCGCCGAGGCGAAAGACCTCGACGCCATGCTCGACTTCCACCGCAACCTGGAGGCCAGCGACGAGCTGTCCGATGTGTCGCTGCTGAGCCACGAAATCGTGGCCAACGTGCCCGAGCACCCGGTGCAATTCAACCTGTCGGCTACCTGGGAGATTGGCGATGCAAATCCCTAGACTGATCGTCCACGAATACCTGCAAGGCCTGGGCATTCCCGGTCTGGCAGGGATGGCGCTGCTGGCGTTGGCATCGGTCTATGGCCTGGCGGGCTTGATGCCGGACTGGCAGTCGCTGCAACAGCTCAGCCAACAGACCCGCGAAGCCAGTGAATACCTGGCCAGGGTTGAAGACGGCAGCGTCGCCGCGCCGGTGGTGCCACAACGTCAGCTCGACGACTTCCGCAGCAAGCTGCCTTCGCAGCCGCAAGCCACGGTGGCCATCGACAAGATCTACGCGTTGGCGGCCCAGGAACACATCACCCTGGCACGCGGTGAATATGCCCTGGGCATCGACCCCAAGACCCATCTGGCGCGCTATCAGATTCTGCTGCCGGTGCGTGGCAGCTACCCGCAACTGCGGCGCTTCCTGCATGCCTTGCTCGGTCAGTTGCCGGCGGTGGTGGTGGAGGACGTGGAGTTCCAGCGTAAAAAGATCGCCGACACCGACCTGACCGGGCGGATCCGCATGACCCTCTACCTGTCGAGGTCATGATGAATACCAAACGCGTAGCGGGGTGGGTGGGGTTCTTCGGCGTAGCGGCGGGGCTGGCCTGGTTGCCTGATTACTGGATGTCGGCGGACGACGGCGAGGCGGCCGTCACCGTCGTGGCCACGGCGGCCAACAGCAAAACCCGCGGTGCCCTGCCTGCCGCGCCAGCCACCGGCAAAGCCGCTGTGATCAAGGACTTGAGCCCGGCGGGCGACCTGTTCGCCGCCCGCAGCTGGAAGGCTGAACCGACGCTCGCCAGCGTCACCGAACAACCCGTCAACGTGACCCCGGTGGTGACCGTCCCCAGTGCACCGCCAATGCCTTTCCAGTTTATCGGGCGCATGGATGATCGTTCAGACCAGCAAGTGTTTTTGTTGAGCGGAGAAAAAATATACGTCGTACGCAAAGGGGATGTGATCGACGAAACCTGGCGGATCGTGGGCATTTCCGATGTGGAACTGAGCTTCGTCTACCTGCCTTTGCATTTGTCCCAGACCTTGTCTATGGGGAGCACGCCATGAATAGATCCCGTTTGCTGATGAGCTTTTGCTGTGCGTGTGCCGGGCTGGTGGCGTGCAGTTCTGCCCAGGTCGCCAACAAGGAAGCGTCCGAGCTGATCGAGCAGGGACAATACGAGGCCGGCCTGGCGCGTATTGAAGAAGGGCTGCGGGAAAACCCTCGAAATACCGAACTGCACCTGGCCCGCAACTCCGCCCACGCCAAGGCGATTACCGCGCTGCTGACCGAGGCTGACACCGACCGTTCGCACCGGGACTTCGCCGCCGCGCGCGTCAGCTACAACCGGGTGCTGACCATCGAGCCGAACAATCGGCGTGCCCAGGATGCAATGCGCCAGCTCGACTACATGCGCAGCCTCGATGAAAAACTCGAGCTGGCCCGTGGCGACTTGCGTCGCGGCGACATCTACGGGGCCGACCGTCAGGTCAAACAGATCCTCGAACTGGACCCGAAAAATGAAGGCGCCCTGGAACTGCAAAGCAACATCCGTCTGGTCCAGAGCCGTAACGTCATCCAGTACCCACAACTGCGCACACGCCTGGAACGTCCCGTGACCCTGGAGTTTCGCGACGCCAACCTGAAAACCATTTTCGAGGTGCTGTCCCAGGTCGCCGGGTTGAACTTCATCTTCGACAAGGACCTGCGCCCGGACATGAAAGCCACGATCTTCGTGCGTGACGTGCGCATCGAAGATGCCGTGGAACTGCTGCTGCAACAGAACCAGTTGCATCAGAAAGTGGTGAACGAAAACACCTTGCTGATCTACCCGGACTCACCGCAAAAGCTCAAGGATTACCAGGAGCTGGTGATGCGCACCTTCTACCTGACCAGTATCGATGCCAACACCGCGCTGAACATGATCAAAACCATGCTCAAGACCCGCGACGTGTTTGTCGATGAGCGCCTCAACACCCTGACCATGCGCGACTCCGAAGACGCGATCCGCATGGCGGAAAAACTCCTGCAATCGCAAGACCAGTCCAACCCCGAAGTGGTGCTGGAAGTGGAGGTGATGGAGGTCGCCACCCAACGGATTCTCGACCTCGGCCTGCAATGGCCGAACACCTTCGGCGTGGTCAACGGCGACGGTTCGCCGGTGCAGATTCTCGATCAATTGAAAGGCATCGACTCCAGCCGGATCACCATCTCGCCTTCGCCGCAAGCCAAGATCAATGCCCAGGACAACGACATCAACACCCTGGCCAGCCCGGTGATTCGTGTCAGCAACCGCGAGCAGGCGCGCATCCACATTGGTCAGCGCGTGCCGATCATCAGCGCCACGTCGGTGCCGTCGACCCAAGGCCCGGTGATTACCGAAAGCGTCACCTACCTGGACGTCGGTCTGAAGCTGGAAGTGCAGCCGACCGTGCACCTGAACAACGAAGTGGCAATCAAAATCGCGCTGGAAGTGAGTAACGCCACGCCACTGGAACCGACCCGCCAGGGCACGATTCCGGTGCAGGTCGATACCCGTAACGCCCAGACCACCCTGCGCCTGCATGACGGCGAAACCCAGATTCTCGCCGGCCTGATGCGCAACGACCATGGCGCCACCGGCAACAAGATTCCGGGGCTTGGCGACATTCCTGGCCTGGGTCGGTTGTTTGGCAGCAACAAGGACAACGTCAGCAAATCGGAACTGGTGCTGTCGATCACGCCACGGATCGTGCGCAACCTGCCGTACCAGAGCCCGTCGGACATGGAATTCCCGACCGGCACCGAAACCAGCATGCGCATTCAGGCACCGGACCGGCAGATGGAACCGCCCATTCAGAACGAGCACATCGATCGGCCGGTGGCGGCCTCAACCACTCAAGTGTTTATCGAGAAGCCTTGATCATGAGCGCCTCGCAACGCGGTTTTACCCTGATCGAAGTCGTGGTGACGCTGGCCCTGATCGGCTTGCTGGCCGGCATGGCCGCGCCGCTGACCGAGACTGTGGTGCGCCGGGGCAAAGAGCAGGAACTGCGCACCGCGCTGTACCAGATTCGCGATGCCATCGACGCGTACAAACGCGCATTCGACGCCGGTTACATCGAGAAGTCCCTGAACAGCAGCGGCTATCCGCCGAACCTGAAAGTGTTGGTGGAGGGGGTGCGCGATGTGCGCAGCGCCAAGGGGGCCAAGTTCTATTTTCTGCGGCGCGTGCCCCATGACCCGCTGAAGCCGGTCAAGCGTGACGACGACGGCGGCTGGGGTTTGCGCTCCTATGACAGCACGGCTCAAAACCCGCGTGAGGGCCAAGACGTCTTTGACGTTTATTCCCAGGCGCGGGGCAAGGGGCTTAACGGCATCGCCTACCGGGAGTGGTGAGCTTATGCGTCGGGAAAAGGGGTTTACCTTGCTGGAACTGATGGTGGTCATGGCAATCATCGCAACCCTGATGACCATCGCCTTGCCACGTTATTTCAACAGCCTCGAGGCCTCGAAAGAGACCACGCTGCGCCAGAGCCTGTCGGTGATGCGCGAAGCCCTGGATCACTACTACGGCGACACCGGGCGTTATCCCGATTCCCTTGAGCAACTGGTGGAACAACGCTACCTGCGCAACTCGCCGATGGATCCGATTGCCGAACGCAAGGACCTCTGGGTCATGGTCGCACCACCGGATGGCGTACCGGGTGGTGTCGCCGATATCAAAAGCGGGGCCACAGGGAGGGCGCGTGATGGCAGCCTCTATTCCGAGTGGTAAACCTTCGAGCGAGGGCGGTTTCACTTACCTGGGCGTGCTGTTCCTGATCATGCTGATGGGCATGGGCCTGGCCACTGCCGGCGAGTTGTGGTCGACCCTCTCGCGCCGTGATCGTGAGCGCCAGTTGCTCTGGGTCGGCACGCAATACGCCCAGGCATTGCGCAGCTACTACCGCAGTTCACCAGGCTTGGCGCAATACCCGAAGGAGCTGGTAGACCTGTTGCAGGACGAGCGTTTTCCCAGCCCAAAACACCATATCCGGCAGCTGTATCCGGACCCGATCGGCGGCGGCGAATGGAGCCTGATGCGCGGTTTCGATGGCCGCATCACCGGCCTCAACAGCGCCTCCACGGACACGCCGCTCAAGCAGGCGGACTTCCCCTCTCAGTGGTCGGATTTTGCCGGCATGGCGAGTTACAAGGACTGGCAGTTTGTGGCCGAGAAAGCGTTTCTCGAGGGCACATCGGGACCTGCCAAGGGCCAGTCACAATCGCCCGAAGCGTTGCAGCCATGAACCGATTCTGCGTGGCCGTGATCCTGATGCTGGCGTCTGCTGCCGCCACGGCCGGCGAAGAGGACGAAATGATGGGGTTCATCGTCGATGACACGATCTCGCACATCGGTCACGACTTTTACTACTCGTTCAGTGAACGCCTGCGCGCCACCAGCCCGATGGATTTCAACCTGGTGGTACGCGAACGACCTTCGGCGCGGTGGGGCGCCCTGGTCACTGTGGAATATCAGCAGCGTCTGGTTTACCGGCGTTTTTTGCCGCCGAACACCGTGGAACTCAAGGAAGAGGCCTATGACGCCGCCGACTGGGTCCGCGGGCAGATCGTCCAGCGCAAGCTGGAAGCCTTGTTGCAGGACACAACGGACCTTGAGAGGGACGAACTATGAAAACCACAACGTTCTCGCAGCACCGCCTGTTTTCAAGGGCAGGCATCTGGTTGGTCGGGCTCGGCAGTTGTGGCCTGGTCCAGGCCACCGAGCTGGTCTACACGCCCATCAACCCCTCGTTTGGCGGCAACCCGCTGAACGGGACCTGGCTGCTCAACAACGCCCAGGCGCAAAACGATTACGACGATCCTGACTTGAAAAAACGCACCGCCGCGGCCGGTACTTCGGCGCTGGAGCGGTTCTCCAGTCAGTTGCAGTCGCGGTTGCTCGGGCAGTTGCTGGACAACATTTCCGCGGGCAACACCGGGAGCCTGACCACCGACGCTTTTATCGTCAACGTGGTCGACGACTCCGGCCAATTGACCATCGTCGTGACCGACCGAGCGACCGGTGAAGTCTCCGAAATTCAGGTGAGCGGCCTGGCCCCTTGAAGGGATCCGGGTTGATGGGGAGGGAAGGATATGAAAAGAATAATGGTGCTAGGGCTGATGTTGGCGGCGTTACAGGGGTGCAGTCTGCGCGAGCCGATCGGGGCTGAGCAGGACACCGAAACCCCGACGCTGACCCCGAGGGCTTCGACTTACTACGACTTGATCAACATGCCACGACCCAAGGGCCGGTTGATGGCGGTGGTGTACGGTTTTCGCGACCAGACCGGGCAATACAAACCGACCCCGGCCAGTTCGTTTTCTACCAGCGTCACTCAAGGCGCGGCGAGCATGCTGATGGATGCGTTGCAGGCCAGCGGCTGGTTTGTGGTGCTGGAGCGGGAGGGGCTGCAGAACCTGCTGACCGAACGCAAGATCATCCGCGCCTCGCAGAAAAAGCCGAACACGCCGGTGAATATCCAGGGCGAACTGCCGCCGTTGCAAGCGGCGAACATGATGCTTGAGGGCGGGATTATTGCGTACGACACCAATGTGAAAAGCGGCGGGGAAGGGGCGCGTTACCTGGGTATCGATATTTCCCGGGAGTATCGGGTGGATCAGGTCACGGTGAACCTGCGCGCGGTGGATGTGCGCAGTGGTCAGGTGCTGGCCAATGTGATGACCAGCAAGACGATTTACTCCGTGGGCCGTAGTGCCGGGGTGTTCAAGTTTATCGAGTTCAAGAAGTTGCTTGAGGCGGAGGTTGGCTACACCACCAACGAGCCGGCGCAGTTGTGTGTGTTGTCGGCGATCGAGGCGGCGGTGGGGCATCTTCTGGCGCAGGGGATCGAGCGGCGTTTGTGGCAGGTGGCGGGGGATAATTCGCCTGAGAGCGGTGAGACGCTTGACCGGTATCTGACCCAGAACAAGGTGGTGCCTGAAGAAGAGTGACCGAGGCGGCCTTCGGGCCGACATGGTTCATGCGGATGTACCCCGAACCTCTGTAGGAGCCGGCTTGCTGCGGGCGGCGTTCCGGCGATGGCGGCCTGATGGCGGACCATTTTCTTTCGGGTGTACATATCCATTCCTGCGGTAACGGCCACTTATGGTTTCGCCCTTACGGCGAGTCCCTTTTGGCAAACGCCCCAAAAGGAACCAAAAGGTCTCGCCCCAGCGTCCGGCCCCTCGCTAAGGCTCGGCGTTCCCTCGCTCCGGTCCTGCTCCGTGGGCCCGCCGCGATCGGCCATCCATGGCCGTGCGCGGCTAACCCGGCATCCATGCCGGGTTGCCCACTGCGCAGAACCTCCACTCGGCCTCCCGAAGGGGCGCTCAGATCAAAAGCGCAAGGCGAGCTAACGCTCGGCCTGATGAGTGGTGAAGGGCGGGTGCGTTGCTTGGCTCTTCGTAGGAGCGATGCTTGCTCGCGAAGGCGGCCTGGCAGCCGACCCTTCACCCACGAATGCCCCCACCCCCTGTAGGAGCCGGCTTGCTGGCGATGGCGTCCTTTCAGGCGATAAATGCGTCGACTGACCCACCGCCATCGCCGGCAAGCCGGCTCCTACAGGGATCTGCATTTGCTTTTGATTTTCACCACTCTTCAGGCCGAGCGTTAGCTCGCCTTGCGCTTTTGATCTGAGCGCCCCCTCGAGAGGCCGAGCGCAGGTTCTGCGCAGTGGGCAACCCGGCATGGATGCCGGGTTAGCCGCCCCCGGCCATGGATGGCCGATGGCGGCGGGCCCACGGAGCAGGACCGGAGCGAGGGCATGCCGAGCATTAGCGAGGCACCGAACGAAAGGGGCAAGAGCGTTTGGTTACTTGGCGCTTTTCCAAGTGACTCGCCGTAAGGGCGAAACCCATAGCGGCCGTTACCGCAGCAACGGATATGTACACCTGAAAGATAATCGTCGCCTGTCAAGACGCCTTCGCCGGCAAGCCTGGCTCCTACAGAAAGCAGGCCACAAAAAAACCGCGCCCCCCTCAAGGGCCGCGGTTTTTTATACCCCCGCAATTACTGCTGCAACACCGTCGCCTGGTTATCCATACCCACCTGTTGAATGGTCGCCATCTGCGTCACGCCACTCTGATCAACATTGGCAATGTTCCCGATACCGCTCTGGGTCACATACGCCACGTTCATGCTGTCGGTCTGTTTCAGAGTGATCTTGTTATCGTTGCCCCACTGGCTGGTAGAGGCCAGGTTGCTGGTGCCGGACTGGTCGAATTCGCTACGGTTGTTCATGCCGTTGCTGCTGCCCTCGACCAGGTTGGTGGTGCCGCGCTGGTCGGCGATGAGCATGTTGTCGGTGCCGTTCTGATCGAAGTACAGCTCGTTGTAGTTCTCCGCCTGGCTGACGATGGTTTTGTTGCCCATGCCGGTCTGGCTGGTGGTCATGACGTGGCCGACGCCGTCCTGGGTGAAGTTGGCAATGTTTTCCTTGCCGTTCTGAGTGATGGTTGCGTTCTGGTTGCTGCCAAATTGACCACCTTTTTGCGGACCTTTCCAATTGCTGGCGTAGACCTTGTTGTCGCTACCCACCGAAGTCGCGGTGAGCGAATGGCCTTCGCCGGACTGATAGGTGAAATGCACGTTGCCCGTGCCCGTCTGGTACAGCGCCAGGGTCGAGCCGGTGGACTCGAACTGGTCGGCGTAGATCGCGTTGAGGTTGCCGACCTGGAAGACCTGAGCGGTGTTGTTTTCGCCGAAGCTCTGGTCCACCACGGTTTCGTTGGTCTCACCCATCTGGTCGACGGTGGCCGTGCTGCCCGCTTGTCCGTCTTGCCAGATCTCGGTGCCGTTGCCGTCGCCGTTCTGGTTGATGGTCAGGTTGCCGCCGTCGCCGTTGCGTTGGTCGCCGTAGGCATAGTTGTTGGCGCCGGACTGGTTGATGTCGATCTGGCCGCCCATGTGGTTGATCTGTTCGGCGGTGGCGTAGTTGGTGGTGCCGTACTGGATGATCACCGCCATGTTGCCGATGCCGGGCTGGATCTGTTCGATGTTGGCTTCATTGCTGTCGCCGTACTGGAAGGTTTGACCGGAAGTGCCCTCCTGGCTGTCCTGATAGACGAACGAAAAGTTACCGCTGCCTTCCTGTTGTTGCAGCACTTCACCGCCGCCCGCGCCGATCGATTGACTGGCATGGCTGGTGTTGAAGCTGCCGGTCTGTTTCTGGGTGATGGTGCTGTTGTCTTCATACAATTGCTCGGCGTAACCGGCGTTGTATTCACCGACCTGGTTCTGGTCGATGGTGCTGGTGGCCGAGTCCTGCACCGCAGCCGCATCGTTGCCCTCGCCGAGTTGCTGCTGGGTGGCGGTGCTGTAGGGGGCCTTGGTCTGTTTCACATTGGCGATGTTGGCGGTGCCGACCTGGTCCTGGGTGGAAATGCTGTCGTTGGCCAACGCCTGGGCACTGGCAATGACCAGGATCGCGGCGGTGAGGGGCGTCAGTTTGAACATGATGAAACCTCCATGTGGTGCGGTGCTTTAGCGGTATTGTTTGACTGAAACGCTCATGCCGTTTCCCGATTGGGTCACGGCGCTGGAAAGCCCCGTGCCGGCCTGGTCGATGCTGGCGTCGTTGTTATTGCCGTTCTGGGATATCTGTGCGCGGTTCTGGCTGCCGGTCTGGGTGATCGAGGCCGAGTTGCCGGAACCTTGCTGAGTGATCATTGCCATCAGGTCGCTGCCTTGTTGCAGGATGTAGGCTTCCTGATTGCTCCCCGACTGGACGATGGTGCCGAGCAGCGACTGGCCGTTCTGTTGCAGCAGCGCCACGTTGGCCTGACCGTTCTGGTCGATCAGCGCGTGCTGGCCAATCGGCGGAGGCAACTCGCCGAGGTCGGTGCCGGGGCCCAGGTCATCGTTCTCCATCAGATCGTCGGCGCGCACGCCCGCGCTGCTGCAGAGCAGAAGCAGGCAGAGCAGGGCGGCGGTCGACGTTTTCATGAGACTGTCCTTTCGCAAGAGGCCAGCCCCATCGGCCACGTGACCGATGGGGCCAAGGCTCAGTTGGATATCACCGTCACGGTGCGCACGGTGCCTTGGGACGAGGTGATGGTGGCCGTCGGGTTCGCCGATGGAATCACCGTGGTGGTGTTGTTCACCGTCAGCCGCCAGCGACCGGTCACCGCCACCGTGGCGGTGCCCAGGGTTGCCAACCCGGTTGGGGTGCTCACCCGGATGGTGACGACGTTGCCGGTGGTCACCGATGAGGTGCCCGCGAAGTCCCAGGTGAAGCGGTTGTTGGAGCGTGCCGACACCGTTGCCGTGGTCACCGTGAAGGTTTCTGCCGGTGGCCGTGGCGAGACTTGCACGGTGACCGTCGCCGGTGCCGTCGACTGGGCGCCGAAGCTGTCCCGGGCGAAGTAAGTGAAGGTCGTGGTGAACGCCGTGGTGAAGTTGGCCGGTGGGGTGTATGTGATTACCGTCCCGTTGCTGCTGACGCTGCCGCGACCGTTCGGTGGTTGCGTGAAGCTGGCGACCGCCAGCGGCACGTTGCCTTCCGGATCGGTGTCGTTGGCCAGCACACTGATCGGTATCGCCACGCCCAGGGTTGCGACGCTGTCGGCGACGGCCACCGGTGGCCGGTTAGGCGCCACGGTGATGGTCACGGTCGCCGGAGTGACCGAGGCCAGGCCTTTGATGTCTTGAGCTCTGTAGGTGAAGGTCGTGGTCATCGGCGCAGTGACTACGGGGGGCGGTGTGTAGACCACGGCGGTCGTGCCGCTCATCGCCACGGTGCCTTGCCCGGCGGCCGGTGAGGTCAGCGCGACGATGCTCAATGGCGTGTTGCCGTCCGGGTCGCTGTCGTTGGCCAGCAGGTTGAGGGTGATCGGCACCCCGAAGCTGGTGCTGCCGGTGTCGGCAACGGCCAGCGGCGCCTCGTTTTCACCGCTGTTCGGTTGTGTGCCGATCACCACCACAGGTTCGGTGTCGTTGCCGCCGGCGGCGGATTTGATCGTGACACTGGCCGGTGGCTGCGACAGATCGGCAACGCTCAGGCGTTGCAAGGTGCCGGTTTTCGTCAGCCGTCCGAAGCCTTGGGCGACCATGTCCGGCACCACGACTTCGTCTGACGAGGTGGCTTCGATCAGGAGGCTGTGATTACTCCAGTTGTAGCGTGCAGTCTGGATTTTCACGATGTCGGTGACTTTGCTCGACACTGCCGTTGGCCGGTTGGTGCCACTCGGGTCGGTCGCGGTGACCACGACCACCGGAGGAACCGTGCTGCCTGTCAAACGATGGCCGAAGAACTGGCCGGTGTTGTTGCCAAGCATGGTGACCAGGCAGGGCGATTGCGGTGGCCCGGGAACCAGAGGCACGGTTTCACGGAAGCACAGGCTCGAACTGATGGCCGATTTGCCGAAGACTTCGACCCGGGTACTGCTCGTGCCCGGACCTGTCGGGAGGCGACGGTAAGTGGCGCGGCCGATTTCCACAGGGGTTTGCGCACGGCTGTCGAGGACTTTGCCGGACACGGTAAAGAGGTTGGTCTGAATGGTCCCGGCCGGTCCCTGGACACGCAGGAAGTTATTGTTGAACGGGCTGCCGGTGACCGCTTCGCTGAGGTTCGGATCACCCACGAATGTCTCGATGGCGCCGGTGTCCGGATTCACTTCGGTGTACGGCCCGTTGACGCTGCGCAGAAATGGCCCGACCTCCCCGTTGAGTGCCCCGGCGAAGTTGCCCGGTGCGCCGATGCCGATGTCGCGGGTGATGTTGATCGCCCGGCGGCCCGGTGTGGTGACGTTGACTGTTTCCACGCCGTACGGGTGGGTGATGGTGTAGGTGCCCGCGACAGGTATGTTTACCCGCATGCGAATCCGCGCGAAGCTGGCCTGATCGCCGTCGACAGGGTTTTCCGCAGCGAACGCCGCTTCAATCCCGGCCACGTAGGCATCCACGCCATAACCACCTACATCATTGATGCTGGTCTCGGCGAGGAACCAGAACGCTTCCGGTGGCCAGTTATCCGGGAACACCATCGGCAGGGTGTCGTCGAAAATGCCGGGCTCCGGATTCAGGATGCACATATAGGCGGGGGCGCCAGGAGCACCCGGTGCCCGCGTGCTGGTAGCCCGTGACTGGCACAGTTCCAGCGACAGCAAGTTGCTGTCCTGATACCACATGGGGAATTTCCCCGTGGCGAAAGTGTAGGGGCCGGTATCGACGGCATTAAGTTGCGCGAACGCACTGCCGGACAGCGAAAGAGTCAGCCCGAGCGCCTTGAGCGCGAAGCGTGGCCACTTGTTCATGATGCCTCCTGATGCGGATCTGGGCATGAGAGCGTTCATTGCACGATGACCACTTCTTCGGTATCGCTGCCGCCATTGGATGACGTCACCTGAACCTTGGCCGGTGGAATCGGCGAGATGCCGGTCGACAGGGATTTCTCTGCGCCGCTGCCACTGAGGGCGCCGATGGCGACACCCGTGCCGGAGGTGGCGGTGAGAATCGGTGGCGATGTTTCATCGCTGGTCGAGGCCACTACCGTGATTTGCCCGCTGCTCAGGCTGTACTCGGCCCGTGAAATCACCACCAGGTCGGTCAGCGGCATGGACAAGGAGGTTGGCGTGCTGGTAGGGATGGCCAGATGGTTGTCGGCCGTCACCAGCAAGCTGCTCGGCAACGTCGGGTTGGTGGCTGACTGGGCGTACCAGTGGCCGGTGGTGTTGGCCTCGATCAGGTTCAACACCGGGGTGTTGCTGTCCAGGGTCACGGTGGCCGGTGGTGGCGGGGCCATGACGAAAACATCCTGGTGGGCCACCGGGGCGCTGGCGCCGGCTGTGCGCGAATAGGTGCTGCGTTCGGCAATGATCGGAGTGGGGCGAACGAGCGTCGATAATTTGCCGGAAATGGCCATCACCGTCGTGCGCAAGTCCAGTCCGTTAGGCCCTTCAATGCGGATGTAGTTGGTATTGAAAGGGCTGCCGGTGAAAGCCTCTTCCAGGTTCGGATCGCCCACGAACGTGTCGGTTGAACCGGTAACCGGGTTGGGCTCGACGTAAGGGCCGTTGAGGCTGCGCAGGAAGGGGCCGATGTCCGCTTTGAGCGCACCGTCGTAGGTTTTCGGCGAGCCGATGCCGATGTCCCGGGTCATGTTGATCGCGCGGCGCCCGGGGGTATCGACGTTGAAGACATCGACGCCGTAAGGATGAGTGATGACATAGGTGCCCGCAGTGGGCACGTCGACCCGAATACGGATACGGCCAAAACTGACCTGATCACCTTCCAGCGGGTCGCCACCACTGAACGCGGCTTCAACGGCGCTGACATAGGTCAGGTCGATGCCCCGTGCGGCATCGACGATGGATCCGTCGCCGGTGAACCAGAACGCTTCGTCGGGGAAGTTGGTCGGGAAAACGATGGGTTGAGTGTCATCGAAAATGCCGGGATTCGGATTCAAAAGGCACATGTAGGACGGTGCGCCGGGCGCACTTGGAACCCTGGAGCTGACGGCCTTGGACAGGCACAAGTCGAGGGTTCGACCGTGGGTGTCCTGATACCAGGAAGCGAAGTTACCGTTGGCGGGAACATAGGGGCCGGGGTCGACAGCAAACAGCGCAGCCTGGGCGACGCCTTGGGCCAGAGCGGACACGACCAGGGCGATCGTGGTTTTGGACAGTAAAGGGTGCATGAGTATTCCCTCTATCAGAGACCTGCCCCTTGGGGGGGTGGGTCAGTTGACGGGGGAGTCGGCAACTTCCGTACCAATCGTTGAAAACGGCCGGCAGAGGCCCGGCATTACAGCGTTTCGCTATTAAGCGTTGCCTGGATGCCGGACGAACCAACGGGCGACTGTCCCCAGCATTGGGGGGCGATGGGGATGCCGGGGAGGGCGGGAAACCTGTAGGAGCAAGCTTGCTCCTACAGACAGCTGGACGCAGTCGCTACTCGGTGGGGGCTAATTGATCCAGCGCCCGATTCACCGCCAACTCGCCCAGCATGATGACTTGCGCAATCCCCAGCAGGGAGTTGCGGCATGTCCCGTCCAGTTGATCCGCCAGGTCCGTCGCCATGACATTGGCCGATGCCAGGGATTCACACGCATGGGCCAACAGGGTTTCGGTATCGAGCTCCGGGTTGACGATGAACAGGGTGGTGGGTGTTCGCGGAGTGGCTTTGATGTGAGCGTTCTGGGCGGCAGGGTTGAAGTAGAAATCGAGGGCGCGATTGACAGCTTCGCGATGTGCTTCTGAATCGGGGTTGTCTTGCGGCGATGCCGGATCGGTGTCCGGTGGATTGGGCGTTACTTTGAACATAAATAAAACTCCTTATGCTAACAACAAGGAGCCATCACCCTCGCTACCAAACGAGGGGTGGTGGCCATACGCAGGTTGGTAGACCGGGCACAAGGAAACCGGCGCGCCCGAAGGCGCCCTGTGCATGACCACCATAAATGCGAGACCAGAAGCCTCAAATGGCGATGCAATGCACCTTATGCAGCTCGGGCTACCAAACCCGATCACTGATTTTCAGCGACCGGAAAACGATAAAGCCCAAGATCAAGGCGCACAAGCCGGCGGATTCTGGCGCAAGCGTAGGCAATAGCGCAAGGCGTTGTAGCCTGCGCGAAGTAACACGAAGTGTTTTTAAACACGCGTGGTTAAACATGAGCAAGCACTGCTGAAAATCTCGGAAGCGCCAGACTGTGCTCGTGGCAGTTTGCAAAGGCAAAACCACTGAATGTGTGTTTGCCGAACGGTTACGACGTGTATCGATTGATGGATCCAACAGCGGATCGTCACGTCAACACCCAATACCGGGCAAATGCCTGACCGTGGGCTATAACCAATGGGGGGAATCGCCGGGAAGTACGCCCATGAACATGCCCACACAATCGCTCCAGTCCGAAGAGGGCGATGTGCGCTTGAGCTCGCGAAAGCAACCGTTCAATCTGCTGCGCTGGTTTTCCCTCATCAGCATGGCGGTGATTGGTACGGTGGCGGTGGCGCTGGGGGCTGTGTCCACGCGATTTGTGATTACCGAGAGCGTGCAGCGCGATGCATTGCTGACCTCGCAGTTCATTCAGACGATTGCCTTGACCGAGGTGCGCCACGTATCGATTCCCAATGTGCGCAGCATGGGCGAGCTGCTGGACCCGCGCAAGGACAAGGATTTCCCCGACGTAGACCCGATGGCCCGCGCCAACGCCCGGGGCGAATTTCTCGACCACATCGAGCACTTGCCTGACGTGATCCTTGCCAACATATACGCCCCCGACCGTATGGTGATCTGGTCGACCAACCCGGCATTGATGGGCACCACGATCCATGCCGACGAAGACCTTGAGCGCGCATTCGCCTCCAGGACGCCGGTGTCGACCAGTTATCACGACGTCGACAAGACACGCATGGAGCAAAAGTTCGTCTCGCCGCCGGAATTCATCTTCATCGAAAACTACATTCCGCTGTTCGATGCCGACGGCGAGCACGTCACGGCGATGGTCGAGATCTACAAGGAACCCGAGGACCTGATCAGCCGCATGGAGCGCGGTCTGGTGCTGATATGGCTGGCCACCGCACTGGGCGGCGGGCTGATTTATCTGGGGCTGTACTGGATCGTGCGGCGTGCGGCGATCCTGTTGGCGGCGCAACAAAAACAATTGATCACCAACGAAACCTTTGTCGCCCTGGGCGAGATGTCATCGGCGGTGGCCCACAGTTTGCGTAACCCGTTGGCGACCATTCGCTCCAGTGCCGAACTGGCGCTGGAGTTCGACAATGGCCCGGCGCACCAAAACATCAACGACATCATCGGTCAGGTCGATCGCATGTCGACGTGGGTCAGGGAATTGCTGCAATCCTTGCGCCCGCTCACCGATGAACCGGAACCGGTGAACCTGGTGGCGGCGGTGCACGACAGCCTCATGGCCTTCGAGCAGCAGATCGCCAAGGCCTGCGTTCATGTGGTGTTCGAGCCGAAGGACACGCCCATGGTCCTGAGCCAGCAGATGCAGTTGACGCAGATACTCAACCGTCTGCTGGCCAACGCGCTGGAGGCCATGGACCAGGGCGGCACGCTCACCGTCATTCTGGAGCCGACGGATGCCCGAGACGTCAGCGTGGTGGTGAGCGATACCGGCAGAGGCATGAACGAGGAACAGCGCAGCATGGCTTTCCGGCCGTTTTTCACCACCAAGCAAGGCGGGCTCGGCGTCGGGCTCGTACTGGTCAAGCGGATTATGGAGCGCTGCGGCGGTACGGTGAGCCTGGACAGTCGCGAGGGCGAGGGCACAAGTGTTCGCCTGTCGTTCCAACGCAGTCCCTGAAATGGGGAAGAACTTTCCCCGGTTGCGAGTGTCATTCCCCAGTCGTTTTTCGGGGCATGGCAAATTGATGTTGATAAGCCATTGTTTCCACGAGCATTAGTGCGTTTGTATAGGCTGTAGCAAGTCTGGCGAGCTCCTTGCAAAACCCCCATTACCCCCTTCACGACTTCGAGGCGGCTGGTGATGGACAGAAAAGCGCTGCACCCCTGCAAATGGTTTGGTCTCCTGACGCCCCTTAGCGTTTTTGTGGCCATGACGCTCGGCACAACGAGCCTGCGCGCCAGCCCGATCGACGACGAGGGGCAGCCGCCACCTTCCGACCCTTCGGCGTATCACGACGAGCCGGCTGACAAGGCAGGTGCCTTGAACGCCATTTTGACCATGCCCCCCGCCAACCTGGATGCCTTCGACTTGCCGGCTGGCGTCAAAGGCACCCGAGAGACTCCGCTCAAGGAAAACGTCCTTCCGCCGGCGATACAGACCAGCTTCAATTACCCTACCAACGGCAAACCCAGCCCGTTGTACGGTGCTCTGCCGTTCACTCAGCAACTGGTGCTGTTCGAAGAGTTCGGTCCGGAAAAACTCGACCCCACCACCCCGGCGGCGCAGTTGCCGTTTCCACCGGCCGCCATCGGCCCGCTGCCGCAACAGGATCCCACCAGCGTCGCTCGCAGCGCTCCGCCGAGTGCGGCGCTCGACGCTTTCATGCGGCAACCCGGACTGACCCCGTTTCCCAGCCATTATTCCAACGTGGTCGACCGCAACCCTTGGCAGAAGCAGATCGAATTTTTCCTCAACCGCCGTATCGGTTCGTCGGCTGAAGGCCGTCCACCAGGAAAAGGCTGGTCGCACCAGCGCTGGAACGAGTTTTACCCGCAGATCGCCTACAAGACTGTGCAATCCGGCGCACGGGTGAATACCGGGTTGCGTGACAGTCGTCAGATGCACCGCTATGCCATGGGCGAGTTTGGCCCCGGTGGCCTCTATTACAATGTGGCTGGCCTGCCGACGACCGTAGGCACCGCCAAAGGCGTCGATGCGCGTTTTCACCCGAAAATGCCGGTGCAGAACCACAAATCGGTCTGGACCTTCGACGGCACCTTGCCACCGAAATTGCTCATGGTGCGTTACGGACAACCCGTGCTGATGCGCCATTACAACGCCTTGCCGATCGACCCGTCGGCGAACATGGGTTTTGGTCTGCACACCCTCAGCACCCACGAACACAATGGTCACCAACCGGCGGAAAGCGACGGTTATGCCAACGCATTTTTCTTCCCCGGGCAATTCTACGACTATCGCTGGCCGATCCAGTTGGCCGGCTACGACAGCATCAACACCACGGCTACAGACCCGCGTGCAGCTTTTCCGTGCTCGCCGGGCGAAACCCTGTGGACCAACGACCTCATCCCCAGCCGCAAGACCTGCGACAACGGCACGATCAAGATCCGTGGCGACTGGCGCGAAACCATGAGCACCCACTGGTTTCACGACCACATGCTCGATTTCACCGCGCAGAACGTCTACAAGGGCAACGCGGCGATGATGAACTACTACAGCGCCCTGGACCGTGGCAATGAAGCGGTGAATGACGGCGTCAACCTGCGTTTACCCAGTGGCAACGCCTTGCCTTGGGGCAACCGCGACTACGACGTCAACCTGCTGTTTGCTGATAAAGCGTGGGACAAGAACGGTCAACTGTGGTTTAACCCGTTCAATACCGACGGCTTCCTCGGTGATCAGGTGCTGGTCAACTGGCAGTGGAAACCGGTCCTGGATGTGCGCGCCCGCAGCTATCGGTTCCGCATGCTCAATGGCTCGGTATCGCGCTACTTCAAACTGGCGCTGGTGCGCGAGATCAAGGGCACCGGTGGCGAGTTCCCAGGGCCTGTCGGGTCAGGCTTGTCGTACGCCCGCGTGCCGTTCCACATGATTGCCAACGACGGCAACATCATGGAACACGCCGTGCCGTTCGACGGCACCATGGACCTGGATGCCGACGGCGATACTCAAAATCACAACGCGATCCTGCCAACCATGGGCATCGCCGAACGTTTCGACATCGTCGTCAATTTCTCGAAAAACGGGGTCAAGGCGGGCGACAAGCTGTTCTTCGTCAACCTGCTGGTGCACGAAGACGGCAAGGGCCCGGAAGAACCCGTCGCCCTGGCTGACGTGCTGTCCGAGAAGTACAAGGCCGTCATCAGGCAATCCAGCAAGGGTCCGAAGTGGGAGGACGGTGATCCGGCGATAGGCAAAGTGTTGCAATTCAACGTCAAGGCCTACACCGGCCAGGACCTGGCCATGGACCCGGCGGCCTATGAACCGGCCAAACCGGGCAAGGCTGAAGGCCTGGTGATGATCCCGCTGAAAATTCACCGCGATAATGTGGCCGACAAGGCGCTGCTGGCCAAGGCCCGTCATCGCACCTTCACCTTCGGTCGTTCCGACGGCACCGATTCGGCGCCGTGGACAATCAAGACCGACGGCGGTTTCGGTTTCAGAATGGACCCTCGTCGGCTGAACGTCTCGACCAAACTGGCCTCCGGCCCGACCGATGCCGGCGTCACGGGCTTCGGTACGCTGGAAGTGTGGAACATCAAACTCGGCGGCGAGGGCTGGAGCCACCCGGTTCACGTGCACTTCGAGGAGGGGATCATCCTCAGTCGCGGCGGCAAGCTACCACCAGAGTGGGAAAAATGGGCACGTAAGGACGTGTACCGCATCGGTCCGGAAAAGGACGGCCTGGACAGCGTCGAGATTGCGATCCACTTCCGCGAATTCGCCGGGACGTACATGGAGCACTGCCACAACACTCAACACGAGGACAACTCCATGCTGTTGCGTTGGGACGTTGAGAAACCGGGGCAATTGCAATTGATGCCGGTTCCGCTGCCGAGCTGGGATGGCGTGCGCTACGTGAACTCTGCTGCACTGCCAACCTTCCGCACTGGCGACGGCTACGGCCCACAAGTGGTGATCAAGCCATGATCCGCAGGGGAGCCGACATGACACTGCACACGCCGCGCTCCCGCGCACTGGGCATGCACCTGATTCTGGTACTGGTGACGTTTTTACTGGCCAGCCAGGTGCTGCTCGCTCATGAAGGCGCACTGTCGCCGTCGCCGACGGAATCGGCGACCCCCTGGGGGCGCGATTACTTTCCCAACACCTTGCTGACCGACCAGGACGGTCGGCAGGTGCGTTTTTTCGATGACATGATCAAAGGCAAAGTGGTGGTGATCAACTTCATCTTCACCACGTGCAGCGATTCCTGCCCGCTGGAAACCGCGCGCCTGCGCCAGGTGCAGCAGTTGTTGGGGCCCCGGGTCGGCCAGGATATTTTTTTCTACTCGATCAGCATCGACCCGTTGAGCGATACACCCGAGGTGCTCAAGGCCTACGCGCAGCGCTTCAAAGTCGGACCGGGCTGGCAGTTCCTCACCGGGGAGTTCGAGGCCGTCACCGACCTGCGCAAAAAGCTCGGGCTGTTTATCGAGGGCGTCGACAACGGTCGCAGCAAGGACCACAACCTGAGCCTGATCGTCGGCAACCAGGGCACCGGTCGCTGGATGAAAGCCTCACCGTTCGAGAACCCATGGATCCTCGCCGATCAGTTGGCCAATACCTTGCAGAACTGGAAGCAACCCAGTGTTGAAGAAAATTATGCCGATGCGCCCGAGATCCGCCCGCCGAGCAACGGCGAAGAGTTGTTTCGCACCCGTTGCGCCTCGTGCCATAGCCTCGGGCCGCAAGACGGGCAGGGCATCGGCATGCGCGCCATCGGCCCGGACCTGATCGGCGTAACCCGCGTGCGCGATCCCGCCTGGCTCAATCGCTGGATCCGAGAACCGGATCGCATGCTGGCCGAAAAAGACCCGATTGCGCTGGAACTGTTTCAACGCTTCGACAAAATCCCGATGCCAAACCTGCGCCTGGATGAGAAAGCGGCGCAGTCCATCATTGATTTTTTGCAGGAGGAAACCGATCGTCAGCAATCGTTGCAAGCGGCGCAGGTGCCATAGCGGCGAATTACTATCATTGAACCGCCGACTCGATCAATGACACCTACACTGATGCGAAACGCCACTGAATAGGCTTCAAGCCAGTACCGAATTCAGGACCCACCATGCAGATACTCGAACAACAAAAAGTACCTGCTCCGTCGAACCTTCCGGCGGGGGAATGCACGAGCTGGCGTGGCGAGTTCAATCTGCTGCGCTGGTTTTCCTTCGCCAGTTTTTTGATCATTGCCGCCGTGGCGGCGGGGCTGGGGTACATCTCCACCCGTTTCGTGGTGGAGGAGAGCATCGAGCGCGATTCCATGCTGACCGCGCAATTTATCCAGGCCATCGGTGCTGCCGAAATCCGCCACGCATCGATTTCCCCGGAAAGAACCATGGGCGAAATGCTCGATTCTCGCCTGGATAACGCCCATCCCGACGTGAACCCGGGCGCACGTGCTGCGGCGCGCATCGAGTTTCTCGATCATGTGGCAAACCTGCCGGACCTGCTGTTGGCCACGGTGTATGCCCAGGATCGCACCGTGGTCTGGTCGACCAACCCGGAGCTGATCGGCGTACGTATCGAAGACGACGATGAACTGGACGAATCTTTCGAAATGAAGGAGCCCGTTTCCACCAGCTACCACGAAGTTGATGAAGAACGTCCCGAACAAAAACTGTTGCACGAGCCCCAGTACCTGTTCGTTGAAAACTACATCCCGATGTTCAACGCCGACAAAAGCAAAGTCATCGCCATGGTCGAGGTCTACAAGGAGCCTACTGATCTGGTTGAACGTATCCAGCGCGGTTTCAAGGCCATCTGGCTGGCCACCGTGCTCGGTGGTGCCGCCATCTACTTGGGGTTGTTCTGGATTGTGCGGCGTGCGGCGAAGCTGATCGAGAGTCAGCAGAAACAGCTGATTGCCAACGAAACCTTCGTCGCGCTGGGGGAAATGTCTTCGGCCGTGGCCCACAGTTTGCGCAACCCGCTGGCGAACATTCGCTCCAGCGCCGAACTGGCCCAGGAAATCGCCAGTCAGAGCGCGCAGAAGAACATCGGCGACATCATCAACCAGGTCGATCGCATGTCGCGTTGGGTTCGCGAGTTGCTGGTGTCGTTGCGGCCGGTGAATGACGACTACGAAACCGTGGACCTGGTGCTGGCCATCGACGACACCCTGAGTGCCTTTGACGCGCTGATCAAGCGCTCCGGTGTCGAAGTCCGGTTCACGCCGCAGGTTTGCCCACCGGTCGTCAGCCAACAGGTGCTGCTCACGCAAATTCTCAATAGCCTGTTCGCCAATGCCCTCGAAGCCATGCCCAAGGGCGGCGTGCTAAGCATCGATATCGAGTCGCCGCAGTCCGGACTCTTGCGCATGACCCTGAGCGATACCGGCAAGGGCATGACCAAACAGCAACAACAAATGGTTTTCAAACCGTTTTTCACCACCAAGCAAGGCGGGTTGGGTGTGGGCCTGGCCCTGGTCAAAAGAATAATGGAGCGTTTTGAAGGTTCGGTCGAACTGACCAGCCAGGAGCAGGAAGGAACCCGCGTTTGTCTGAACTTCAAAGTGGCAACGGGAGGGGAATATGGGGTACAGCATTCTGCTGGTCGAGGATGACGAAATCCTCGCCGGGAATCTTCAGACCTACCTGGAACGCAAAGACTTCGAGGTGACGGTCTGCCACTCGGCTGAAGATGCGCTGAAGCAAATGAACACGTTTGCCCCGGACGTCGTACTGACCGACAACTCGCTGCCGGGCATGAGCGGTCACGATCTGATCCAGAAGCTGCGTATCAGCGCGCCGGACCTGAAAGTGATCATGATGACCGGCTACGGCAATGTCGAAGACGCCGTGGTGGCGATGAAAGAAGGCGCGTTCCATTACGTCACCAAACCGGTGGCGCTGCCGGAACTCAAGCTGTTGCTGGACAAGGCCCTGGCCACCGAGCGGATGGAGCGCACGCTGTCGTTCTATCAGGAGCGCGAAGCGCAGAAGTCGGGGGTGCAGGCGTTGATCGGCGAATCGGGGCCCATGGTCTTCCTGAAAAACACCATCGGCCAGTTGCTCGACGCCGAGCGCCGGATGGCCAACGCCGATTTGCCGCCGGTGCTGGTGGAAGGCGAGACGGGGACTGGCAAGGAACTGGTGGCCCGCGCACTGCATTTCGACGGCCCGCGCAGCAAGGGTCCGTTCATTGAATTCAACTGCGCGTCGATTCCCTCCAACCTCGTGGAGTCGGAGCTGTTCGGCCACGAGAAGGGGGCATTCACCGACGCCAAGGACCGTCGCGTCGGCCTTGTGGAAGCGGCGGATGGCGGCACCTTGTTTCTCGATGAAGTCGGGGAAATGGACCTGCTGCTGCAAGCCAAACTGCTGAAGCTGCTGGAAGACCGGACCATTCGCCGGGTCGGTTCGGTGAAGGAACGCAAGGTCGATTTGCGGGTGATCAGCGCAACCAATTGCAACCTCGAACAAATGGTCCAGCAGGGCAAGTTCCGCCGCGACCTGTTCTTCCGTTTGCGCATCATTTCGATCAAGGTGCCGCGCCTTTATACCCGTGGCGAAGACGTCCTGTTGCTGGCCCGGCACTTCCTCGCCATCCACGGCAAACGCTATGGCAAACCGAACCTGCATTTCAGCGAACAGGCCGAAGAATTGCTCATGAGCTACAGCTGGCCGGGCAACGTGCGCGAGTTGCGCAACATGCTCGAACAAACCGTGCTGCTGGCCCAGTACGACACTATCGCCGCGCACCAGTTGAACGTCTGCCTGAGCCTGGTGGACGAGCCGGTGGCGATGCCCGAGGCGCCCCATAACGAAGTGCGCCCGGCGTACAACGGCAGCGAGTCGATGAACCTGCCGGAGGTCGAGCGCGACATGGTGCGCAAGATGCTCGACAAGACCGACTGGAACGTCACCAAGTCCGCACGGCTGCTGGGTTTGAGCCGCGACATGCTGCGTTACCGGATCGAAAAACTCGGCCTCGCCCGCCCGGACAAGCGTCAGTGGTAGACGGGCGTCGCTTGGCCCTGTCGACTGAGGCAGGCCAGCAGGCACGTCGGGTCGACGACTTCTTCGTTGACGTAGACGCCGAGTTCCGGGTCATAGGAGCGGATGAACACCCGGACGGTGGCATCCGCGACTGTCGGCAACCGTGAGTCGGAGAACACGTGCTCGCTGGAGATCGGGATGAAATCCTGCGGCGCCGTGGGGATGTACGAGCGCGGTGGCACCGTGCTCAGCGTCGGCGGAACGGGGTGGGCGAACGGCTGGTTTTCGCCGTAATAGTTGAACTCGCTGCTGTACCCGGACGGCGGCGTCAGGTTGTCATCCGCGTGAACCCCTGAGGTGGCGGTCAGGCAGAAGATGAGCAACAGCATCAAATCGGTGTGTTTCATGGCAGCACCTGCGAAATCGGTTGTCCCGCAATTCCCCAAGGCCATTAACTATAGCTGCCGTACGGGGGCGTTGCCGGCTTACAACATTCCAACAAACGCTACATGGGTTTTTCAAAAACGCTGATCTAGACTCGGGCCGGTCTGATAAACCCGAGTTCTGGAGCGTGCAATGGAAATGCTGACCAAAGAAAAAGCCATCGCCAGCAACCGCGATGCGTGGAATGACTCCGCCCGACACCACAAAGATAATCCCGAATGGCCGTCCCTGTTGAAGGCCGTGACACTGGGCGATTTCTGCTGCATCGACGACACGTTGCGCGGTGTGCTGGAGCAGGTCGGGGTCGACGGCAAGGACGTGGTGCAACTGGGCTGCAACAACGGCCGCGAAAGTCTTGCACTGTTTGCGCTCGGTGCCCGCAGCGTCGTCGGCGTTGACCAGTCCGTGGCGTTTCTCGATCAGGCGCGGGAACTGGCTTCCCAGTCGCCGCACGCGCCTGAATTCGTCGAGGCTGATATTCATCACCTGCCGAGTGAACTGCACCACCGGTTCGATGTGGCCCTGATCACCATCGGCGTATTGGGCTGGATGCCGGACATTGGCGAATTCTTCCGCCACGTCGCCCGCACCCTCAAGCCCGGCGGGGCGTTGGTGGTGTACGAAACCCACCCGTTCCTGGAAATGTTCGACCCCGAATCAGACGATCCCTTTCGCCCGGTCACTTCGTACTTCCGCCGCGAACCTTTCGTGCAGGACCAGCCGATCGTCTACGAAGGCAAAGTCGAACAGCAGGCCGCGACGTCCTACTGGTTCGTCCACACCCTGAGCGAGATGTTCACCGGCGCCATCGAATCGGGGTTGCAGATCAGCCACTTCAAGGAATATCCGCATTCCAACCGGGAGGAAATTTATGATCAGTATCAGCAACGAGAGGCGCAGTTGCCGTTGTGTTTTACGTGGGTGGGGGTGAAGTGCTGAATCAAGGTCACCACCGTCCTGTAGGAGCGTGGCTTGCCCGCGAAGAGGCCATTCGATTCACCCCAAATCCAAAGGACACCCCAACCGCGCCGCAATCCCCAACGGACAAAACCCGCGCTGGCCCGCTATCCTTTGCCCCACGCCCCTCAAACAGGTTCACCCATGCTTTCGGTCCAAGGCGTTTTCAAAAGCTACGCCACTCCGCAAGGTCCGCTGTCGGTGCTGCAAGGTGTCGACCTGACGCTGAAATCCGGCAGCAGCCTGGCGCTGATGGGCGAGTCGGGCAGCGGCAAAAGCACCTTGCTGCACTTGATCGCCGGGCTGGACAAGGTCGATAGCGGCAGCATCCGCAGTGGTGAACATCAGCTTGAACGAATGAGTGAAGGGCAACTGGCGAACTGGCGACGCACCGAAATCGGCCTGGTGTTCCAGCAGTTCAACCTGATCGGCAGTTTGCGCGTGGAGGACAATCTGGCGTTCCAGGCGCGGTTGGCCGGGCGGCATGATGCCCGTTGGCAGGCGCATCTGGTCAAGCGCCTGGGCCTGGGCGATGTCTTGCGGCGTTATCCGGAGCAGTTGTCCGGCGGCCAGCAACAGCGAGTCGCGCTGGGCCGGGCGCTGGCGTCGCAACCTAAACTGCTGCTGGCCGACGAGCCCACCGGCAGCCTCGATGAAGCCACCAGCGATGAAGTGCTGAAGTTGTTGCTGGAACTGCTCGACGACAGTCCGACGACGTTGTTGATGGTCACCCACAGCCCGAGAGTGGCCGCGCGCCTGGCTGAAAAAGTGGTGCTGCACCGTGGCCGTCTGGCTGGCGCGGACGAGCACTGAGGTGCGGGTCTTTCGCGAGACGTTGCGGGCGCTGCTCAGCCATTGGCGGCAGCACCCGGTGCAATTTTTCAGTGTGCTGACCGGGCTGTGGCTGGCCACCAGCCTGCTGACCGGCGTGCAGGCGCTCAACAGTCAGGCGCGGGAAAGTTACGCGCGGGCCAGTCAGTTGATCGGCGGTGAACCGCAGGCCAGCCTCAGCGCACCCGGTGGCGGGACTTTTTCTCAGGCATTGTTTATCGAGCTGCGCCGCGCCGGTTGGCCGGTGTCGCCGGTGCTGCAAGGGCGGGTGACGCTCAAGGGTCATGAAGAGCAGCGCTTGCAACTGATGGGCATCGAGCCGGTGTCGCTGCCGGCCGGTTCGGCGGTGGCCGGGCGGGCATTGGACATTGAGCAGATCGTCCGGTTTTTCAGCCCGCCGGGCAGCACCTGGATTTCGCCGCAGACGTTGCAAGCGTTGGGCATGCGCGAAGGCGAGCAGCCGCTGACGTTGAGCGGGGCGACATTGCCGCCGTTGCATGTACAAACCGACATGGCCCCCGGCGTGTTGCTGGTGGATATCGGCTTCGCCCAGCAGATTCTGGGGCTGCCGGAGCAACTGTCACGTCTGCTGCTGCCCAAGAATTTCACCGCCACCTTGCCGGATCAGTTCAAAGGCCTGCTCCAGTTCAAAAGCAGCGGCGAAGAAAACAACCTCTCGCGACTCACCGAAAGTTTTCACCTGAACCTCGATGCCTTGGGTTTTCTGTCTTTTGTGGTCGGTCTGTTCATCGTTCACGCGGCCATCGGGCTGGCGCTGGAACAACGCCGAGGGCTGCTGCGAACCTTGCGCGCCTGTGGTGTCAGCGCACGGATGTTGATCGCTTGTCTCGCCGTTGAACTGGGCGGCCTGGCACTGCTCGGCGGCCTCGCCGGCGTTGCCAGCGGCTACCTGCTGGCCAGCGTGCTGCTGCCGGATGTCGCTGCGAGTTTGCGCGGTTTGTACGGTGCCGAAGTGGCGGGGCAGTTGAGCCTCAGTCCATGGTGGTGGCTCAGTGGTGTCGGTCTGAGCCTGTTCGGCGCGTTATTGGCCGGAGCCAACAGTTTGTTGCGGGCGGCGCGCCTGCCGTTGCTGGCCCTGGCCGATCCGCAAGCCTGGCATCAGGCTCACGCTCGCTGGTTGCGGCGCCAGGCGTGGGTCGCGGCGATTGCCGGCGTGATCGCGTTGCTGGCGCTGATCCGGGGCGACAGCCTCGCCAGTGGATTTGTGCTGATGGCGGCATTGTTGATCGGTGCCGCACTGGCGCTGCCGGTGGTGCTCAACAGCGTGTTGAACCTGACGCTGCATCGCAGCCGCTCGGTGCTCGGCCAATGGTTTCTCGCTGATTGCCGCCAGCAACTGCCAGCCCTGAGCCTGGCGCTGATGGCGCTGCTGTTGGCATTGGCGGCGAACATCGGTGCCGGCAGCATGACCGCCGGTTTCCGCCAGACCTTCAGCAACTGGCTCGAACAACGCCTGACTGCCGAGCTGTACGTGAACCCGCAAAATCCGGCCCAGGCCCGAGAACTGCAGAGTTGGCTCAAACAGCAACCCTCCCTCAGCGCGGTGCTGCCCAACTGGCAGGTGTCGATCCAGTTGCAAGGCTGGCCGGCGGACGTGTTCGGCGTGATCGATCACCCGACCTATCGCCAGCACTGGCCGCTGTTGGAGGCCTTGGGCGACAACCCGTGGGACCGGCTGGCCAAGGACGACGCCTTGATGCTCAGCGAACAACTGGCGCGGCGGTTGAAAGTGCATCTGGGCGACCACCTGACGATTCCCACACCGGCGGGCCCCTGGTCGCCGCGAATCGTCGGGATCTACGCCGACTACGGCAACCCCAAGGGCCACCTCCTGGTCAACGTCAATCACCTGCTGCGCGGCTGGCCGCAACTGACGCCGAACCGTTTCAACCTGCGCATCGACCCGCCGTTGATTGCGCCGTTCCTGCAAACCCTGCAAGCGCGCTTCGCCCTCGATGACAGTCGCATCGTCGATCAGGCCCGGCTCAAGGGCTGGTCCACGCAAGTGTTCGAACGCACCTTCGCCGCCACTGCCGCGCTGAACAGCCTGACCCTCGCAGTCGCGGGCGTGGCGCTGTTCATCAGCCTGCTGACCCAGAGCCAAAGCCGCCTCGGACAACTCGCGCCCCTGTGGGCGCTGGGCGTGACGCGCCGACAATTGATGCTGCTCAACCTCGGGCAAACCTGGCTGCTGGCAGTGCTGACGCTGATGTTGGCGTTGCCGTTGGGCATCGCGCTGGCGTGGTGCCTGGACACGGTGATCAACGTTCAGGCGTTCGGCTGGCGCCTGCCGTTACGGGTCTTTCCGTTGCAGTTGTTGCAGTTGATGGGGCTGGCGTTGTTCGCGACCTTGCTGGCGTCGGCGTGGCCGCTGTACGCGCTGTATCGCTCGCAACCGGCGGACCTGCTGAGGACGTTTGCTCATGAGGATTAAGCTCGGCGCGTTGTTGCTGGCACTTTTTTTGAGCGGCTGCGATGACACGGCGCCGGTTGAAAAAGGTTTCGCCGGGCTCGGGGGTGAAGCCGCCGCGTTCACACCGGTAGTGCCCGGCCGGGTGTTCAGCTTCCCGGCGGATCACGGTCCCCACGATGGCTTTCGGATCGAGTGGTGGTACGTCACGGCTAACCTCAAGGACGATCAGGGCCGCGAGTTCGGCGTGCAATGGACGCTGTTTCGTAGTGCGTTGAAAGCCGCGCCCGAGGTGGCGGGTTGGGGCAATCAGGTGATCTGGTTGGGGCATGCTGCGGTGACGTCTGCCACGGTGCATCATGCTGCCGAGCGTTATTCCCGGGGCGGCGTTGGTCAGGCGGGTGTGAGTCTTGACCCGTTCAATGCGTGGATCGACGACTGGCGATTCAGCAGCCAGGGCGCCGATCCTCTGGCGGAGCTTCAACTCAGTGCCCGCGACAAGGCGTTCAGCTACCAGCTGCGGCTGACGTCCACGCGTCCTCTGGTGCTCCAAGGCGACAAGGGTTTCAGTCAGAAATCCGAACAAGGACAGGCGTCGTACTACTACAGCCAGCCGTTCTTCCAGGCGAGCGGCACGTTGGATATCGACGGCAAGGCCTATCAGGTCAGCGGTCCAGCCTGGCTTGACCGCGAGTGGAGCAGCCAGCCACTGACCGCCAATCAGACGGGTTGGGACTGGTTTTCCCTGCACCTGGACAGCGGCGAACAGGTCATGCTGTACCGCATGCGGCTGAAAAACGGCGAGCCGTATCTCACCGGCACCTGGATCGACGCGCAGGGCCAGACTCAGTTATTGCACGCCGCCGACATCATCCTCACGCCACAAGACACCGCGACAGTCGCCGGTCGTCCGATGCCGGTGCGCTGGTCAATCAAAATCCCCGCCAAGCACCTCGACATCACCCTCGATGCCCTCAATCGCAATGCCTGGATGAATTTGCGCATTCCGTACTGGGAAGGCCCCGTGCGCCTGAGCGGCAGTCATGCGGGGCAGGGCTATCTGGAAATGACCGGGTATTGAGTCGCAGCTCTCGACAGCGCGTGCCTCGAAATACTCCGACGTACCGCGTCCACCCGTGCAAGAGACGGCGGACAATCGCTGAACAGCGTCTATGCTCAGTGGCACAGACGGCGCCGAACCTCGATTCAGAGCCGTCTGCTGCCATCCACCACAGGGAATGTTCCGCTTATGAAACTTCATGCTCTGACCAAAGCCATCACCCTCGCCACCGTGCTGTCCACTGTCAGCTTCAGCGCCGTGGCAGCGGACATTCCGTTGTCTGCCGTCGTTGAAGCCGATCAAGTCACGACCAAAGTCCTGGCCGTAGACGCCGCCAACCACCAAGTCGTCCTTGAAGGTGCTGAAGGCCGTGAGGTGAATGTACAACTGAGCGACAAGGCCAAGAATCTGGGTAACCTGAAGGTCGGTGATAAGGTCACTGTCGAGGTTATCCGCTCGGTTGCCGCTTACCTCGACACCGATGTCGACAAAGGTCTGCCGGGCTCTACCGAACGCACCGGAGAAATCCGCGCCACCAAAGACGACCCCAACCCTGGGGGTGAAGCCTTCCGTCAGGTGCAGGTACAACTGCAAATCACCAAAATTGATGTGGCGAAAAATCAGGTGACCTTCAAGGGGCCCCGCGGACACTCGAAAACCATCAACGTTGAAAAGCCTGAAGTTCAGAAAAAACTGAAAGACTTGAAAGTAGGGCAGAGCGTCGTCGTGACGTATACCGATGTATTGAAAGTGACCACTCAACACTAAAGTTGAGTCTTGGCTCTACAGCTTGATCATTCCTGTACAGTTTCTTGTATAGGAATGATCAGACTTAATGGTCTAACTGGTGGGTT
This sequence comes from Pseudomonas sp. PDM02, assembly GCF_014852285.1. Classification (NCBI taxonomy): domain Bacteria; kingdom Pseudomonadati; phylum Pseudomonadota; class Gammaproteobacteria; order Pseudomonadales; family Pseudomonadaceae; genus Pseudomonas; species Pseudomonas sp. PDM02. Next base: position 50,807 of record NZ_JACVBL010000014.1, read on the forward strand.
TAAAAAGTTGTCGGCGTAATATTGCAATCGACATTTTGTTAAACATTGTGTACACAAATTTCATGTTTATGCACACGGACATATCCGCCAACTTCTATTAAAATCCCTCCCGTTCGCCCAGTGTCAGGGCTCTTTACCAGTGCATGGATTGCCGAGGCCATTACACTGGGCGAACACCTTCTTCAAGTGCAATATGCACTGCATAAATCCGATAGGATGCCCAGCATTTCTTATAAAGGATGAAAACGGCAGCCGCCGTTCTGACACGGATGAAACCTCTCTCCCTTTATCACCCGGCCCTCTACTGGCTGCGCGTGTGGCAAAAAAGACTGTTCCGCCAACTGGCATGGCGCTTCTCCCGCAAACGTTACGCTCGCCCGAAAGACACCTTTGAGCGCTTGCCGTACCGATACCTCAAACACACCTCCAAACTGATCCGCAAACTCGGCAACTCCGATGTGCAGCTGCAACACAACAAAGTCGTGAACCTGAAATTGGCGGTGGCTTCAATAGACGGCGTGGTCATTGGCCCCGGTGAATACTTTTCCTTCTGCCGTCTGGTCGGCCGACCGACCCGAAAACGCGGTTACGTCGAAGGCATGGAACTGTCCTTTGGTGAAGCACGCAGCGGCGTCGGTGGCGGGATTTGCCAACTAAGCAACCTGATCCACTGGATGGCGATTCACTCCCCGCTGCTGGTGGTCGAGCGATCGAATCACAGCTTCGACCCATTTCCTGACGAGGGGCGCGTGCTGCCATTCGGTTCCGGGGCGGCGATCTTTTACAACTACATCGACCTGGTGCTGCACAACCCGACGGATCGGCACTTTCAGTTGAAGTTGAAAGTGGCTGAGCGGCAGTTGGAAGGGGAGTTGTTGTGTGATCAGATCCGGGCGTTTCGGTATCACGTTTATCAACGGGAACACCGGTTTGTGCGTGAAGGCGGGCGGGTGTTTCGGGAGAATGAAATCTGGCGGGATGTGAGGACTAGGGGCCAGGAGAGTCAGGTGTTGGAGAGTGTGCGGCTTTATAAGAATCGGGTGGTGGTCAAGTATGAGGTTGAAGAGAGTTTATTGGCTGAGCGTGCATAAAAAAACGGGCGATCGTTTGATCGCCCGTTTTTCTTAACTTGTTTTTTGCATCGGGTGCTTACTGGCGTTGAAATACTCCATGAAGCTCTGGCCCTGAGCAAAGGCTTTTTCAATCCTGGCGCTCTGTGCAACCAACTCGGCACTTGGCGTTGCCCATTGCTCCGGCGGCAGTGGTTTCGACCAGTCTGCAATCGAGTCCGGCAGCGCTTTCATACTGTAGCCATGGTCCCACTCTGCAACCCAGTAAGGGAAACGCCACCAAGTGATCAGGTGTGTCAGATACCACCAGCCAACGCCTAACGCGGAACGCTCGTTGTGCTGGTATTCCTCATGCATATCGGCACGCTCTTGATCGAAGGTATGGCAGCCTTCGTAAGGCGCCTTGCCGGGGCAGTACTGCGGTCCTTTTTCCATATAAACGCGGATCGCTTCCCACTCGCCCAAGCCATGGATGGGTGTTGCTACGCCTCGGTTTACGAAGTGGACTGTGTCGGCCTTGGGATCGTCGAAGGCCATGCCAAAGGTGTAAGTGCTGATGATGTCTTCGCCTGTTGAACCGGTGCTGACTGAGAGCCAGGCGACCAGTTCTTCCCATGGCTGGATGACGGGTACGTTGGAGTTGTTGGGGAAGAAACAGACTTCGCGGCGCTGGCGGTTGAAGCGGATGGGGCGGGTCTTGGATTTATTGAGGGTGGTACTGATCACTGCATACAGTCCTAAAACCGCTGCGCCTGCCGCTCCCCAAGCGCCGATGGCAGCACCCATGGGAAAAAACTCTTTGAAAATGTATATAAATGTTCGGTCGTAGGGATCACCGATACTCATCAAGCCTGCGATAAAAGGTCCTACTATCAAACTTACAATCAACAAGAGCATTACACTTGCGATCATCACTCTGGCTTGGAAAGCCTTATTGAAGTTGCTACTACCGACATCGAGATAAGTATCATTGACCTCAAGAAAGCTTCCACCCAAATCCATTGGTGTCTGCCCGGTAGGAATGGGTAGTGGTGAAAAGAACAATGTCTCGCCAGTGGCAAAACGTCGGGTCTCACCAGCGACAGGGCGCTGATTGCTCAAGTCCCGCCAATCACCGGGCTGTTTGATCTCTACGCTCATAATGCCGAACTATCCGCTGATTCTTTTGCCTCGGTTTTGCTGAGGTTGGCCTTGAAGTACGTCATGAAATCCTGTCCTTGAGCAAAGGCTCTTTCAATCTTCGCGCTTTGCTCTTTCAAAGCTTGGCCCGGCTTGGCCCACTGCTCAGGTGATATAGATTTTGACCACTCAGCAATGGATTCAGGTAGAGACTTCATGCTGAAACGATGGTCCCATTCCGCTACCCAGTACGGAAAACGCCACCAAGTGATCAGGTGTGTCAGGTACCACCAGCCAACGCCTAAAGCGGAACGCTCGTTGTGCTGGTATTCCTCATGCATGTCTTGTCGTTCTTTATCGAAGGTGTGACGGCCTTCGTAGGGGGCTTTGCCAGGGCAGAACTCTGGGCCTTTTTCCATGTAGACGCGTATGGCTTCCCATTTGCTCAAGCCATGGGTGGGGGTTGCTACGCCTTGGTTTACAAAATGGACTTTGCTGGACTTGGGATCGTCGAAGGCCATGCCGAAGGTGTAAGTGCTGATGATGCCTTCGCCTGTTGAACCGGTGCTGACTGAGAGCCAGGCGACCAGTTCTTCCCATGGCTGGATGACGGGTTCGTCGGAGTTGTTGGGGAAGAAACAGACTTCGCGGCGTTGGCGGTTGAAGCGAATGGGGCGGGTGCGGGATTTGGTGAGTGTGGAACTGATGACAACATAACAGCCGATAATGGCAAATGCCGCGCCGCCCCAACCGGAAATCCACATACCAAATTCAAAAAACTCGCTGAAATACCATGAGAAGTTACGTCCAAAAGGGTTGTTGAATGTTGATAATCCCATAATTGTAGGTAAAACCAGCAGGCAAGAAATTATGAAACCCATGCACAGACCAATCATTGCTCTGGCTTGAAATGCTTTACCAAAACTGCTGCTACCAATGTCCAGATATATGTCATTTACCTCAACAATGCTCCCACCCAAATCCGAGGGTATTTGTCCGGTTGGCACCGGCAGAGGCGATAAAAACGAAGCTTCTCCAGTGACAAAACGTCGGGACTCACCAGCGACAGGGCGCTGATTGCTCAACTCCCGCCAATCACCGGGCTGTTTGATCTCTACGCTCATAATGCAGAACTACCCGCTGATTCTTTTGCCTCGGTTTTGCTGAGGTTGGCCTTGAAGTACGTCATGAAGTCCTGTCCTTGAGAAAAGGCCTTTTCGATCTTTGCGTTTTGCTCGTTTAAAGCTGGGCTCGGTTTGGCCCATTGCTCAGACGGCAAAGGTTTAGACCACTCAGCAATGGATTCAGGTAGAGACTTCATGCTGAAACGATGGTCCCATTCCGCTACCCAGTACGGAAAACGCCACCAGGTGATCAGGTGTGTCAGGTACCACCAGCCAACGCCTAAAGCGGAACGCTCGTTGTGCTGGTATTCCTCATGCATGTCTTGTCGTTCTTTATCGAAGGTGTGACGGCCTTCGTAGGGGGCTTTGCCAGGACAGAACTCTGGACCTTTTTCCATGTAGCTTCGCATGGCTTCCCATTGTCCTAGCCCATGAAACGGAGACGGAACAGTATCGTTAATGTAGTAGGCTAGCCCATTGGCTTTATCTTCTATGGCTATTCCAAGGGTAAAGGTTTTAACGACTCCAACTCCGGTTGTGCCTGTTCCTATCGATAGCCAGGCTATCGTTTCTTCCCAAGGGCGAATTATAGGTGTATCCGACTTTTCTGGGATGTAGCAAACTTCACGCCGTTGACGATTAAACCGAACTGGAGTTGTTTTTAATTTTTTAAGGGTTGTGCCAGCTATTGCGTAAATCGCAATTAAAGCGGTGGCTCCTGTTAGTCCAAGTGCCATATAGAATACATAATCAAATACGACTTCTGCTCTAGACCAGAAGGTTACTCCGTAGGGGTTTCCCCACGCTGTTGTACCCGCTAGAAGCGGCGCAAATATAAAAAAGAAAAAAGCAATGAACATGGTGTTAGCTATCATGATTCGCACTTGAAACGCTTTTCCGGAATTACTGGTTCCGATGTCAAGATACGTGTCATTGACTTCGATAAATTTTCCACCTAGATCCACCGGGAATTGACCGGTAGGGACTGGCAGTGGTGAAAGAAACAATGCCTCTCCCGTGACAAAGCTCCGAGTTTCACCAGCGACAGGGCGCTGCTGTTTAATATCGAACTCGTTGTGCTGCGCAGAGATAGGTATCATTCGGAAATCCATAAAGGGTGTTCGGCCTAGGAAGCGTCCACTGTGGGCTCTTGAGCCGGTTCGGAAAATTTCACCTTGAAGTAATCCAGCAGGTTCTGGCCTTTCGCAAATGCTTTTCGGATCTCAGCACTTTCCTTCAACAACCCATCGCTAGGTACCGCATGTTCTTCAATAGGACGTGATAGTGACCAATCCAGAACTTCCTTGGGGAATCCTGCTTTGGGGCGGTTATTGATCCAGGCTGCGATGTAGCAGGGTATCGTCCAGCCACTGAAAAACTGAATTGTCAAAAAGCCCCATATATATCGAAGGAATGAATGATGAGAACGATATCCTTGTCTGCACATATGGAAATAGGCGACTGAACCTGCTTCGAACTCATCTGATTGCCCCATAGGTAATGCTTGAGGCCCTTCTTCCATATAGACGCGTATGGCCTCCCACTCAGCTATGGCTTGGTTCAAGTTCCCGCTCGGAACGCTGACCCAAAGCACATCGCCATTTTTGTCACGAAGTCCGATCATTAGTTTAAATTCGGGGATTGCAGCATATTGAGTGATCAGTTTGCTAACTGAAACGCTTGCAATTACTTCTTCCCACGGAACATAACGAGGGAGTATTCCCTTCTCGGGAACAAAAACAACTTCCCGGCGCTGGCGATTGAAGCGTATTGGAGGTTGATTGCTGACTTGGCGAATGGCAAAGAAAAACACGCAAAGGTAAAGAATGGCAAGCGCACCCACAAAGCCCCAAACCGCAATGCTTGTAAAGAAATCCAGCCAGCTACTCCAGAATGGCTCTATATCTCTTCTTATCCAAGATCCAAGCCCTGTTGTAAAAAAAAGAAAAATCAACAGGAACATCACCGCCCCGATTCCAGCTCGGGCCATAAACTCAAAGCTTCCTCGAGAAATAGCAAAGTCTAAAAAAACTTCATTGGCGTAGCGGTGCAGTTGGCGCGGACTGAAAGGCAACAGCCCTGTAGGGACGGGCCTAGGTGATAAGTAGACAATCTCCGTGCCGGAGTCACTTTCAAAGTCTCCGGCATGAGGTAGTCGGTCATATTTATGCTTCAAGGACGCGGCTCATCGTTTTTACTCAGCTATTTATCGATTCTTCTGTCTTGTTTGCGTTTAGATTTACCTTGAAGTAAGTCATGAAATCTTGTCCCTGAGCAAAAGCCTCCTCGATCTTGGTGCTTTGCTCTTTCAAAACTTGGCTTGGCTTCGCCCACTTCTCAGACGGAAGAGATTTAGACCACTCAGCAATGGATTCAGGTAGAGATTTCATGCTGAAACGATGGTCCCATTCCGCTACCCAGTACGGAAAACGCCACCAGGTGATCAGGTGTGTCAGGTACCACCAGCCAACGCCTAAAGCGGAACGCTCGTTGTGCTGGTATTCCTCATGCATGTCTTGTCGTTCTTTATCGAAGGTGTGACGGCCTTCGTAGGGGGCTTTGCCAGGGCAGAATTCTGGGCCTTTTTCCATGTAGACACGTATGGCTTCCCATTTGCCTAATCCATGAATAGGAGTCATGACCTCTTGTGTAAGAAAGTGCACCGTATCGGCCTTGGGATTATCAATGGCCATGCCAAAGGTGTAGCTACTGATTACGCCTACTCCTGTAAATCCGCTGCTGACTGAGATCCACGCAACCGTGTCTTCCCAAGGCTGGATCACAGGTTCATCGGAGTCATCCGGGAAGTAACAGACCTCTCGGCGTTGCCGGTTAAATCGAATAGGTCGGGTACGGGCTTTGCTTCTGGTGGTGCTGATAATCGCGTACAGGCCGATCAGCGCTGCTCCTCCTCCACACCAGAGCGCTAGTGATAGTCCAAACTCAAAAAAATCGTTGAAGTAAAACCAAAAGCTTCTACCGAATGGATTTATGAATGCTGCGAAGCCCATCAAGGTTGGGAGAACAAACAGACAAACGAGAACTACGACTGTAGGAAGCGACACAGCTAAGCGTGTTTGGAAAGATTTGGTGAGGTTGCTGCTGCCCAAGTCCAGGTAGGTGTCGTTGACTTCAACGAAGCTTCCGCCGAGATCCATTGGGATTTGCCCGGTAGGAACGGGCACTGGTGAGAAGAATAATGCTTCACCTGTGGAAAAACGACGAGTTTCACCCGCCATGGGGCGGTGATTTTTGAGGTCAAGCTCGACTTGCTGTTCTGGTTTGGATGGCATGTTAGCTCAACTGAAAAGTCGGATGACTACCGCGAGTCGATTGTTACTTGTAGCCAAGAGGCATCTGTGTGCGCGTCCTTAACTTAGATAGTCTCGGAGGCAGTTTGCCATTCTGCGCGTTTAGTGAGATGTAAATTGTTTAATATGAGCTTGGCCAGTATTTAGTGCGCCTCATAAGGAACTATTTGTCTCTACTTCTCAATATCAACCAATCTCGTGGTAGGACCATCTGATTGCAGGCGCTCCAGCACAATCTTCGACCAACGATTACGCGAGCGACGTTTAGCTGTTTTGTACGTGAAATCTTGAACTAGGTTCAGGGGGTGGAAAAACAAGTTTCCAAAGAACATTGCGACATCAATGCCACTTAAATAGTTTTTTCCATCGGCAGCATCTTTTTTTTCTGTAATGACTTGTAGGGTGTGACCAAAGAATTCCGACTGTTTGAGGTTCGATGCTAGTAAATCTTTTACGAATGTATCTGATTCACTTGAGTTGCCATTTTTGTCAAACCAAGGCCCGTTATTCATGTAAGCGCGGATGTACTCCCAAAAGCCCTTTTGCATTTCAAGAGTTTTTCCTATTGGAGAACCAAGGCTAATCATCAATGCATTTTCTGGGTCGCCGAATCGCTGCACCATGATTTCCAAAGAGGCATTTTTCATTCCAGCGGTATAAGGTCCGACTATCTGAAATTCGCACGTTAGTGCTTCCAGGCCATCCCAGGGGGCATGAAACAGTTCCCCATTGTTGTCAAAATATACTTCGCGGGTGCGTCTGTTGAACATTATAGGTAACGGTAATCTGCGAAAAATCTCCCAAAAAAATGGGATCAGAACCAGTGGAGTTGCGACAATCAGAGCATTGCCGGCACCTGCGTAATTACCATTTGCGAGTAGCCACAGGGCTATAAGCAAGCAGGGAATTGATCCGAACGCCATTACGCCCGTGAGGAGACCTCGGTCTGTATCTCCTCCGGTTTTTAACGACAAAAAATTCTCAGTATGCTCATCGGTGATGAACAACTCCATCGGTGCTTCGCCGGTAGTTTCATTCCATTTTAAGCTGGCATGAGGCACCTCCCCGTACTTGGTCCGGGCTTGATGGGCCAGATTCTTCACAACCATACGAGTTCCTTGATTTCAATTGGTGGCAAGGTCATACCTTCTAGTGGTGAATAGCTAAGCGTGCCATATTTTCAATGTCGGTCAGTTTCGTAGATGGCCCATCCGACTGCAAGCGCTCAAGTACGATTTTCGGCCAGCGATTACGGGGCCTACGTTTAGCGATGTTGTAGGTGAAATCTTGAATGAAGCTTGAAGGATAAAAGAATAAGTTTGCTGAAAGCATTACAAAATCAATGCCGCTCAGGTAGTTTTTTCCTGCGGAGGTGGATTTTTTCTCAGCAATAGTCTGGCGAGTGTGTTTTAGAAAGTCAGATTGCTTTAGGTTTGCTTCTAACTGGCTTTTAACGAAGGCGTCAGACTGGCTGTGAGCGCCGGTTTTATCAAACCAAGGTCCGTTGTTCATGTAGGATCGGATGTATTCCCAAAATCCTTTTTGCATGTCCAGTGTTTTTCCTGTGGGGCTGCCAAGACTAACCATGAGTATGTTCTGAGGCTTATCAAATTGCTGGACGACCACTTCAAGAGATGCATTGTTTATACCTGCAGTATAAGGGGCGATAATCTGAAACTCGCAAGCAACCGCTTGGGCTACACTCCATGGTGAGTGAAATAGTTCGCCATTGTTGTCGAAATAAATCTCTTTAGTGCGCCGATTAAATAATACCGGTAGAGGGAGTGGGCGGAGAATTTCCCAGAGAAATGGAATCAGAAGCATTGGCAGGCCAACTAAAAGACCGTTTACTCCGCCTTCAGTTTTTCCTGTAGAAAAAAACCAAATAGCCATGAGTAGACAAGGAACAGCTCCTAGGGCCATCAGCCCGGTGATCAGTCCACGATCAGTATCGGCGCTGGTTTTTAGTGATAAATAGTTTTCTGTGTGCTCATCCGTAATAAAGAGCTCCATCGGAGCTTGCCCGGTGGGCTCATTTGCGGTCAGAACAACACTGGACGCTTCGCCATACTTGGTACGCGCTTCTTGAATGATATCTTGTAAAGTCATGCTATTTCTTTGCTCCTTCTATGGAATAGCATCTGTATTTTCCAAATCGATCAATCTGGTCGTAGGTCCATTGTGTTTTAGCCGCTCAAGTACGATGTGTGGCCAGCGATTGCGTGATCTCCGCTGCGCCATGTTGTAAGTGAAGTTGTGTATTAAATTTGATGGGTAAAACATTAGGTGGCCGATAAACATAAGTGAATCTATGCCGCTTAAGTAATTTTTTCCGCCTGCTGTGGTTTTTTTGTTCGCGATGGTTTGGCGCCAGTGTCCAAGAAATTGCGATTGATTGAGGTTTGCCGAAAGCTGCGTTCTAACAAAACTATCTGATTCACTATGGTTCCCGTTTTTATCGAACCATGGCCCATTATTCATGTAGGAACGGATGTACTCCCAGAATCCCTTCTGCATGTCGAGGGTTTGACCTATTGGTGAGCCTAGGCTAATCATTAATGAATAGTCAGGGGCGAAAAAGCGATGAAGCATTATTTCTAAAGACGTATTTCCAATGCTACCAGTATATGGGCCGATAATTTGAAACTCGCATGCCATCGCTTGAATTTCATCCCAAGGGGAGTGAAATAGCTCACCTTCATTTTCAACGTAGACCTCACGAGTGCGGCGATTGAATAGAATGGGTAGAGGAAGAGGTCGACAGACTTCATATAAGAAAGGAATTAAAAACATCGGGATCGCAATGGCGAGAGACAAAGCTGCCAGCGCCCATTCAGCTTCCATCGCCATCCATAGTGACAGAAGCAGACCAAGCGGAGACGCGATACCTGCAAGCAAACCTGTCATTGCACCCCGTTCAGCGTCGCCGCTCATTTTCAGGGTGAGATAATTTTCAGTGTGTTCATCGGTAATGAATAGCTCTATAGGGGCCTTGCCTGTTGGTTTCTCAGCCCTGAGAATTACCGTAGGCGGCGCTCCATATTTTGCATTCGACTGTCTTATAAGATCATCCAGTACCATGTGACTCCTTTGTTTTTTGGTAGGGATGTGCATTCCGAATGCATATCTTGAAAAAGATAGAACGACCTGTTTTCATGAGGTTGTAGTAAATAAATTGCCCTTTTACGCCTTACACAGAACAATATCTGTATTTTCCTAATCTGTCAGTCTGGTCGCAGGGCCGTTATGCCTTAGTCGCTCAAGCACTATGTTCGGCCAGCGATTGCGCGATCTCCTTTTTGCGATTTTATAAGTAAAGTTCTGTATTAGGTTTGATGGGTAAAACATTAAGTGGCCAAGAAACATAAGTGCGTCTATACCACTTAAGTAATTTTCCCCGTCTGCCGCAGCTTTTTTTTCTGCGATAGTTTGGCGCCAGTGTCCAAGGAGCTGGGATTGATCGATGTTCGCAGAGAGTTGCGTTTTTACAAAGTTGTCTGAATCACTATGATTTCCATTTTTATCGAACCATGGACCATTATTCATGTAGGAACGAATGTATTCCCAGAATCCTTTCTGCATGTCCAGTGTTTTTCCTGCCGGAGATCCTAGGCTCACCATAAGCGCGTTTTCAGGGTTTTGATACCGATGAACCATAATTTCTAAAGATGCGTTTTTCATACCAGCAGTGTAGGGGCCGACTATTTGAAATTCACATGCAACGGCTTGGATACCATCCCATGGACAGTGAAACAACGCCCCTTCATGATCAAAATAGACCTCGCGAGTCCTGCGGTTGAAAAGTATCGGTAGAGGAAGTGGTCGAAGTGTCTCCCATAGGAACGGGGCAAGGAAAAGCGGAACGCCAAACACCACTGGCCATATTACGGCTTCCCATCGGCCTTGAAGCGCCATCCACAACCCCATGACAAGACAAAGACTTGAGCAAATACCGCCAAGAATACCGGTCAACATTCCTCGGTCAGAGTCCCCTCCAACCTGAAGTGATAGGTATTGCTCAGTGTGTTCATCCGTAATGAAAAGCTCCATAGGAGCCTTGCCTGTGGGCTGATCTGCACTTAGAACTATCCGGCTAGTTGCATGTGCGAGACCGCGGGGCTGTTCGATCTCTACGCTCATAATGCCGAACTATCCGCAGATTCTTTTGCCTCGGTTTTGCTGAGGTTGGCCTTGAAGTACGTCATGAAATCCTGTCCTTGAGCAAAGGCTCTTTCAATCTTCGCGCTTTGCTCATTCAAAGCTGAGCTCGGTTTGACCCATTGCTCAGACGGTAAGGGGTTGGACCACTCAGCAATAGATTCAGGTAGAGATTTCATGCTGAAGCGATGATCCCATTCCGCTACCCAGTACGGAAAACGCCACCAGGTGATCAGGTGTGTCAGGTACCACCAGCCAACGCCTAAAGCGGAACGCTCGTTGTGCTGGTATTCCTCATGCATGTCTTGTCGTTCTTTATCGAAGGTGTGACGGCCTTCGTAGGGGGCTTGGCCAGGGCAGAATTCCGGACCTTTTTCCATGTAGACGCGTATGGCTTCCCATTTGCCCAAGCCATGGAGGGGTGTTGCAACGCCTTGGTTTACAAAATGGACTTTGTCGGACTTGGGGTCGTCGAAGGCCATGCCAAAGGTGTAAGTGCTGATGATGCTTTCGCCTGTTGATTCGGTACTGACTGAGAGCCAGGCGACCAGTTCTTCCCATGGCTGGATGACGGGGTCGTCGGACCCGTTGGGAAAGAAGCAAACCTCACGTCGTTGTCGATGGAAGCGGATTGGACGGCTACGAGTTTTATTAAAAGTACTGCTGAGAATTACGTAAATCCCCATAGCTGAGAAACCCAATGCCCCCCACATAGCAAATTCCAATCCTGGAAAGAAAAACTCTAAAAAATTATCTGTAAAGCTTCGGCCATAAGGATCCCCAAAAGCTGTTAGGCCAATGATAAGGGGGCCGATCACAACGCATGTAATTATAAAAGCCATGACGAGTCCAATCATAGCTTGTGTTTGAAATGCCTTGTTGAAATTACTGCTTCCAATGTCGAGAAAAGATTCATTGATTTCTATGAAGCTTCCGTCTAAGTCCATAGGGGTGTCGCCAGTAGGGACGGGGAGTGGAGCCAGAAATACGGCCTCACCCGTCGCAAATTTACGTACTTCTCCGGCTGTCGGGCGTTGAAGTTTTATATTGATTTCTTCGATTGTGTCATTGTCAGATGCTGGCATCAGATTAACCGGAGGTTTGAGATTTGGTGGATGTGATTAGATAGTCATGGCTTATGAGTGCCCAAGGAGAAGTTTATAAAAAAATCTATCCAGCTGGTCCAGAAAGGCTGAGCGTCTCTTCTCAGTCACGAGCCAAAACCTGATACAAAAAGGAAGAAAAGGGTGATGAACATTACCGAGCCGATGCCTGCACGAGCCATGAACTAGAAGTTTGCGCGCCGACAGCGAAGTCCAAATAAACGTCTTTGGTGTCTCTATGTAATTGCCTTGAAGTGATATACCAGTAGGTATAGGTCGAGGTGCTCAGTAGGCAACCTCTGTGCCGGATTCATTTTTAAAGTCTCCGGCATGAGGTAGTCAGTCGTATTTATGCTTCAAGGACGTGGCTGATCGTTTCCATTCAGTTATTTATCGATTCTTCTGTCTTATTTGCGTTTAGATTTGCCTTGAAGTAAGTCATGAAATCTTGTCCCTGAGCAAAAGCCTTCTCGATCTTGGCGCTTTGCTCTTTCAGAGCTTGACTCGGCTTGGCCCACTGCTCAGACGGTAGAGACTTTGACCACTCAGCAATGGATTCAGGTAGAGATTTCATGCTGAAACGATGGTCCCATTCCGCTACCCAGTACGGAAAACGCCACCAGGTGATCAGGTGTGTCAGGTACCACCAGCCAACGCCTAAAGCGGAACGCTCGTTGTGCTGGTATTCCTCATGCATGTCTTGTCGTTCTTTATCGAAGGTGTGACGACCCTCGTAGGGTGCTTTGCCAGGGCAGAACTCTGGACCTTTTTCCATGTAGACACGTATGGCTTCCCATTTGCCCAAACCATGAGTAGGAGTGATTACACCTTGTCTCACAAAGTGCACTACGTCAGCTCCGGAATCGTCGAACGCCATACCAAAGGTATAGGTGCTTGCTACTCCCACTCCAGTAACCCCTGTACTGATTGAGAGCCAAGATACTGTCTCTTCCCATGGTTGAATGACGGGAACGTCAGAACCTTCGGGGAAGAAGCAGACTTCACGGCGTTGGCGGTTGAATCGAATTGGACGGGTGCGGGACTTCGCTCTGGTAGTGCTCAAGATAACGTAAGTACTCAGGAGCGCAGCTATTCCTCCCCCCCAAATGCTAAAGGTCACACCGAAATGGAACATGCCTGCTGCCCTGTCCCAAAAGGACTCGGAAAAAGGATTCCCCCAAGTAGTAGATCCTGCAAGCAAAGGCAGAACAATCAGGCATGAGAATATGAACATCATACCGAGCCCAATCATTGCCCTAGCTTGGAAAGCCTTGCCGAAATTACTACTGCCTACGTCAAGGAATGCGTCATTCACCTCAACAAAGCTTCCCCCCAAATCCATGGGAGCGTTGCCCGTTGGTACCGGAAGCGGAGAGAGGAATAATGCTTCACCTGTCGCGAATCTACGCTTCTCACCAGCGACGGGCCGTATTTTTTTGAGATTGAGATCGTCGCTGGATTGCTCATTTATTGAAGACATTAGGTTTGCCCGGCTTGTTTTGATGATTCGAGCACAGTCAGCGTGTCGGTGGTCACAATGATTGCTTGAGCGGTTGTATTTCGTGCGCTGAGAAATCCAGTTGTTGAGAATTCCTTCCCGCTTCCAACGTTAAGTGTCTTGGTTTCAAACATTATTTCCTGGTGTTTTTGGGCTCCGGGGAGTGGATGGTATCGCAACTTTATGGCAAGACCATGCTGGGCGTTGGCCTCATGTGCAAAAATTTCCAACCCCAATTGGAGTGGCGCGTCTGGCGGGCTCAGTAAATTGAGTTGATATAGTAAAGGCTCAGTCCAAGGCTCCCAGTCATTGCGCTGGAGATTGCTTGACCAATACGCGGTAAGGCCGAATCCAACATCATCCAGCTCTCGAATCGTGATATTTGGAATGCTAATCACGGCAATAGGTCTGTTGTTTATTTGTCTCAGACCGACCTTAGGGGTTGAAGTGATCTCTGCCAATTGCATGCGATCTTCTTGGAATCCGCGATTTTGGTTCTTCTTTCCCCACGCGCCCTGCTGAAGCCAGTTATCAAGCTTCGATTTATTATTTCGGTTATAAATCCACTCACCACCTAGCTGTAATACCGTCAAGCCTAACCCTATTAAATTGGCTCTCGCGGCAACGCTCAGAAGTCTGCCGCCTGCTGTGACCCAAGCGACAGCTCTTGCTTGGCTAACATTTGTGGCTGCCTCAAACATATATTGCCCTGTTCGTGCAACTGCCCAACCGTTAACGACGAACTGTCCAGAGTCGCCCGCAATTGTCATGCTGGCACCAGCCAGCTTTGCACTATCTCCCGACCTCAAGGCTTCTGTCCAACGAGCGACAGAGCCTTTTTCCCCATACAGACTTGTGGCTGCCGCCGCCATACCGAGCCCGTAAGCGGCTAGCCCCAGCCCCCCCGTGAGCTTTCCCATGCGCGCGGCTAGCTGAACCTTGCCAGCGGCACTTGAATAGTTGTTTTTGATTACGTTTAGAGTAGTGGCTGATATCCCCTGTGCAGCCGCAAAGCCTCCTCCGCTTGCAGAGAAGAAAGCATTGCCAAATGCAATGTAATCAGTTTTATCCCAGCTGGGTTTTCTTCTTAACTCTGAATAAACAGTGACGAAGCTAATTAATTGCACGACAAATACAGCTGATGCGAATATGTCGCCTCCCGCAGATTGAAATATATCTTTTCCTAATCCTCTTACCTTGTCACCTGTGTTTAAACGGTGATCTTCGGCCATTCGGTGGAATTCTGCTTCTTGGGCGCTGGTTAGACCTTTGATTTTTATACTTGCTTTACTCGGACCCTCGCCAACAGCAATCATTGCAGGTGCGATTTTTTTCTCTAGCGGGGCGACGGATTGCTGAACAGATTTACGCTGTGCGACCAAAGCTCGATAGCTTCCCTTGGGGGTTCGACCTTTTCGCTCGTTAGCCAATGTCTCCCTGATCTTGTTTTTGAGCGAGGACATCTGCTGGCGGAGTTCGGTTAGTTTTGCCATGTCAGCTTCGAACGCATGAAGCTGGCTTGCAGAAGCAAACTCAAGAGTAATACCTTTTTTGCCAAATGTTCTTAGCACGTCGATCCATGCTGAGCCGGGAATATTTCGCAGAACTTTAGCTGGGTCTATCGCTTGGCCGCTGCGTAGTCCTTCTATAGCTTCTTCTAGAGCATTCGCCAAGCGGAGTTGTTTGGCAGGTTCGTAAGCGGTGTTTCGTGCTTGATCGAAAGTTATACCATCGTTGCTTAGATTAATTGATGCCGAGAGATCTTGGGTCAGGAGCGTTACGAACTCTCGGCTAATTTTTTGCAGTCCTTGGAAGTCCTTTGCTGAAAGGGGTATATCTCGAGCCGATTTTATTAATGAGCCAATTTTAGCAAACAGATCCTTCTGGTCAGTCAAGCTTGCAGTAAAGAAGGTTGGAACTGTAAAACCTGGCTCTTTTTCTATTAGGTCTGCAATCGCTTCGGTAGCCTTGTCGGTGCGGCATATATCTCTCATGCACGCGTATTCAGTAGCAAGAGCCGACTCAAGTTGGGTTCCAAATTTTGGATCAAAATACCAAGCAGATTTATAGAAACGCTTTTCGCATACTATTTTTGTTCGATCTTCAGTTATCAGATCCAGCCGTTTATTCCAACGGCTTAATTGTGCTCGCTGTTGTTTAAGAAAGGCTTCCATAGCCGGTCGGTCAATCAGGTCGTTGATACCTTCTTGTCCCATTTTTGCGCCATTGAGCGCTTCATGAGCATTGTCTTCGATGGTCTCGATCAGATCTTCGTATTTGGAATATAGCGATCGAAGACTCGAACGCATCCGTGACTTCGAAGCCGCAATAGCCCCACGATGTGTACCTACCCCCGAATACTGCGTTTGATTTTTAACGTTGACGTAGTCGACGATCGATTGCCGCTGGTCTTCGCTTGTTTCGTCCTTGAGTTTGGCAAAACGCGGGTCGCCTTGGGCGGCATTCAGAATGGTTTCACCGGTTACGGTGTACAACGATTCGATGTAGCAACCAAACACATACTTCTTTTGATTGGCCTCAGCGTCACTCCAGTCACTGATCCAGCCAGTGACCAAATCCTGATGCTCGGCAAGGTCGCGCAGAACACCTAAATCGTCTTGCACAACCAGGTACAGGTGATCACGCTCGTTTTCCGCTTTTACTTGTTTTTTCAGCGCACCCAGCTGAGTTTTCTTGAAGTGCGACGCTTGTTCCCAGAGATAGTCTTTGCTTTCCTCGGGTTTAGCCCCTGCAGCTGCCGGTGATTTGCTCGGCTGCTCCGCAACCTCCGCAATCCACTTCTCCGCCTGACTCGGCGTCAGCAGATTAGTCGCGCCTTTCTCCGGATCAGCCTTGGTCAGGTCTACTGCCTGCATGAAGTATTCACGCTCGGACTTGTGCTTGATGACCTGCGCGCATTTGGCGGCGGTCCATTGCACTTCGGAGTAGTTGACGTAGAGCTTGCTCGAACGCGGGAAGACCAGCACGGCTTCGCCTACGTTGCTTTCGCGTTTGTTGGCGGTGATCTCGCCTTTTTCCCACAGCAGTTGGGTCACGATGCCGTTCTGGATGCGGTATTCGTGCATGACGGCTTGAGGTTTTTTGTCGACGATGACGTAGAGCCAGCCATCGCGGATCAAGCGAATGCCCAGAGGACGTGAAGTGGTCTTGTATGGCATCGCCAGTGCACTGGATGGGTCGAGCCGTTCGACGAGGCCATAACGCAGCGGGATGAGCTGGATCTTGGCCTTCATCAGGGGGCAGCCACCCAGGGAGCACTTGCCGTCGTCCTGGCTTTTTGCAACGTTATTCGGGCTTTTGCCGGCCGATGTTGGCGTGGTCATCCTTGATTCCTGTGCAGGGTTTCGGCCCGTTCCTGGGCAATATCAGCGACCCGTTCGAGTCTCTGAGCGGGCGTTTGTTCCGACGGAGTCTTGAGTATCGCATCCAGGTCCGGATGCTCCTCCAGCGCTCGCTCGCCGAGGAACCCGTGAATGTTGGCGTAGAGGGTGATGTCGAGTTCGGTGTTGAAGCCGCGATCGTAGGAGGTCGAGGCCAGTGCGTGCAGGTGTTCCCAGCGGTGCAGCGGCATCGATTGTGCCTGATAGGACGGGAAGTATTCGTGCATGTGCTGGTCGAGACGCAGGACGATGCTGCGGAAATTCACTTCATCCAGTTGGCTGAGTTGCTCGTCGCTCAAGCGATAGCGTTTGCTGTGGTTCGGCTCGGGGGCTTTGCCCGGTCGCTGGTTGATGTGCCAGCAACCCAATGCCGCGTCGGCGGTGACGATCTGCGAGCAGGGGCCGAACAGGGTAGGGTCCTTGATGCTCTCGGCGTGACCGAGCAATGCGTGGGCCACGGCAGGGTCGGCGACGCGCAGCAGGACTTCTTCACCCTGAGGGTGCATGACGCTGGTCAGCCAGCGGAAGTGCTCGACCATTTGTGTCCAGGTTTGATCGCTGAACACCAGGTAGCCCCACTCCTGGCGGGGCTCGGCGAGAAACTTCGCGAGGATGGGATTGCTCTGCGCATTTATCTGAACCAGGCACGGCGAGACGTCGCCTAGTTCCGCCCACTGAGTGCCGAGGTAGAGCGGCTCGAACACCGGGTCATCCGACCATTGATAAAGGTGCTGGGGCAGTTTCTCGACGCTGACGCCATCCAGCAACAATCCGACGGTGCCATTCCACGGCAGGCCTTGGGGCAACCCGTTTTCCAGCGTCCAGTCGGACTTAAGCATTTTGCGCCTCCAGTTTGGCCTTCTCGCAAATCGCGCAGATCGGCTTCTTCTGCATCAACGCTTGGCGCTGCGCGGGCACCAGCAATTGCCCGGCCTTATCCGCATCCGCCTGCTTCAACGGCCCCGGCAATATCGGCGCAGCCCCCGTCCCGCTGCCCGGTCCGCCACCGGAGTTCATGTTGATCGCCGGCCCGCTCATGGTGACGCCGCCTGCATCGATCTTGATGAAGCTGCCGCCGCCGATCAGGGTCAGTTCGCTGCCGGCTTCGAGTACGATTTTCATGCCGCTGCTCAGGTGGATTTCCTGGCCCGCGTCGATGAATTGCCCGGTGCCGATCTTGATGTGCTGGTTCACGCCCACGGTCAGGTGGTCGTTGGCGCGGGCTTCGACTTTGCGGTCTTCATAAACGGTGTGGTGTTCTTCGGCCTTGAATTCGCTGTAGCTGTTCTTCTCCACGGTGTCGTGGCGTTCGTTTCCGACGCGGATCTTCTGGTCGTGTTCGACGTTTTCGTCCCAGTCGCGCTGGGCGTGGAGGAAGATCTGTTCCTGGCCTTTCTTGTCTTCGATGCGCAGTTCGTTGAAGCCTGCGCCACCCGGCGAACTCAGGGTTTTGAAGGTGGTGCGGGTCTTGTTCGCCGGCAGGGCGTACGGGACGACGTTTTCCTTGTGGTACAGGCAGCCGCTGATCAGCGGTTGGTCGGGGTCGCCTTCGAGGAACGTGACGAGCACTTCCATGCCGATTCGCGGGATGGCGATGCCGCCGTAGTGAGCACCGGCCCAGGCGGAGGAGACGCGCAGCCAGCAGCTGGTCTTGTCGTCGGCCTGACCTTCGCGGTCCCAGTGGAATTGCACTTTGACGCGGCCGTACTGATCGCAGTGGATTTCTTCACCTTTGGGCCCGGTGACCACGGCGCTCTGGCTGCCGAGAATGCGCGGTTTCTTCTGCGTCAGCGGCGGGCGGTTCGGCACGTCCCACGGGGTGGCCTGGAAGCGGTTGCGATAACCCTGATGGAAGTCGTCTTTCAGGTTGGTCGTGCTGCTGGTAACCGACTCTTCCAGCACTTGCGGCTGTTTGCCTTCGTGCAGGACTTCGGTAAGCAGCCACAGGTCGTTCCATTTAGCTTTCGGGTGTTGGGTCAGGGCCAGGAAATGGCCACTGACCAGCAACGGCTGATCGCTTTTGCCTTCGGCCAGCTGGAAGTCGCTGCGGTGACGTTCGAGGGCACGTTTGGCCAGGTGCTTGCCGCGTTCGCGGTCGATGAAGCGACCAGGGTAGTCGTAGTCTTCGAGGTCGGGCAGGGCGTCGCCACGGTGTTCGCTTTCGAGGTTGATGCGCGGTTTTTCGAAGTCGTAGTCGCGGCGGGTGATGCGGCTGGTGCGGGTTTCCAGGCGCAGGTCGAAGCGTTTGATCACCGGGTCGCTGGCGACCATGCCGGAGTCTTGCTGATAGGCCACGGGCGCGAGTTTCGGGAACACCGTCTGGTCATCGCCGAACACCAGTTTGTGGGCCGTGGCGCTGTGCTCGAAGTGGTAGTGGATACCTTCTTCCTCGCACAGGCGCTGGACGAATTGCAGGTCCGATTCATCGTACTGAACGCAGTAGATGCGCTCGGGATAAATCGCCCCGACTTTGAATTGGTAGGCATTGCTCTGGATGCCGTGCTCTTCGAGGACCAGGCCGATGATTTTCGGCACGGTGAGGTTCTGGAAGATGCGCTGGTTGATGCGGTGCGCGAGGTAGGACAGTTGCGGGCGCAGGGTCACCGCGTAGCGGGTCAGGCGTTTGCCGGAATCACCCTGGGCGGCGCGATAGATCTGGCCATGGATGCCGCTGCCGTCGGGCGAGAGCTGCAAAAAGGCCGGTTTGTGCAGCAGGCTTTCGAGGTCCAGGGACGGCTTTTCACTGACCAGTTCCACCTCAAACACAAACGGCTGGCTGATGGCTTCCCGACCTTGCAGGGATAAAACCTGGAAGTCGCTGGAAAGACCTTCGATGGTCAGGGCAAAGTGAGTCTGATTGGCCGGCGCGAACATCCCTTGTTCCTCGTGCTGTGGAGCGGCGTTCGTCGACAACCGCAAAGCGGATCAACGCACGCGAAATTCTGGAGGGGCGTAAACAACATCGACCAGCAGAGCTGGCCGATGCTTGTAACGATCAGCCGTAATTAAACGACTGGAGCACGCCAGTCATCGGAACCCGAAGTACCGGATACTTCGTGGGTCCAGGTGATTTTGCGGTAGGTGAACTGCACTTCTTCCAGGTGGGTGAAGTGCGAGTTGCCTGGATCCTGGCAGTTGTGCATTTTGTTGTTGATGGCGACGATGATCGCGTCTTCCAGTTTGGTGGTGTAGTAGTGCTCTTGAGTACCTTGAGCCGAAGTACGGTACCACTGGATAACGATTTCGCTCATGCGCTCGCCGGAGGTCAGAGCCGCTTGCAGCAGAGGCGAAGCCTTGTCGTAGACCTTGGTGATCACGACTGGCTTGTGTACGCGCTGACCGGTCGGTTGGCCGGATTGCGGGTCACGCGGGATGATCACGTCGTGGGTGAACGCCTGAACCATGACCTGGTCTTCGTGACCTTCCTGGTAGGTGTTGCCAACGGAGTCGGCAGTGAAG
Source organism: Pseudomonas sp. PDM02 (assembly GCF_014852285.1). Lineage (NCBI taxonomy): Bacteria > Pseudomonadati > Pseudomonadota > Gammaproteobacteria > Pseudomonadales > Pseudomonadaceae > Pseudomonas > Pseudomonas sp. PDM02. The sequence continues at coordinate 71,050 of NZ_JACVBL010000014.1, forward strand.
GCGCCGGCAGTGATCAGGCCTTGTTTTTCGCCAGTGACGGACATGTACGCTGGTGTTGCCATGGATGCTCTCCTTGCTGAATAAATAAAGGTGCCCGGGAGGCGGTATCGCCCGGTGGGTGCATGACTGTTATCAAGGTCCGTGCCATAAACGATAAAAGCCATATAAAACAAAGCTTTGAGATTGTTTTTCGACTGTTTTTGAAACCCCGCGCAAGGATCTATGCGTAATGTGCGCAAGAACTTGCGCAGCACTGCGCAACTTCTTGCGCACTCGGCTGGAGGCCCTGATTAGCCGGATGTTGTGCAGTGAAACCGGAGGATTTGCTCGGTCGATTGCGCAACTTCTTGCGCATCAAGGCGGTTGGCCATCATCGGGGAGAGCCCGTGTAACAAGTGCAACGAACTGCGCAGCCGGGTGGTCAAAACTGCGCTGAGATAACCGTACATTTCCCACATTCAAGGAGCGCGACATGAAAATCCTGATGGTTTTGACGTCCCACGATCAATTGGGCAATACCGGTAAGAAAACCGGCTTCTGGCTGGAGGAATTCGCGGCACCGTATTTCGCTTTCAAAGACGCCGGCGCTCAGCTGACGCTGGCGTCGCCCAAGGGAGGCCAGCCACCACTGGACCCCAAAAGCGATGAGCCCGATGCGCAGACCGCTGCGACGGAGCGTTTTCGCAAGGATTCCGCAGCCCAGTCCGCATTGGCGTCCACCGCGTTGCTCGGCAGCGTGCGAGCCGAAGATTACGATGCGGTTTTCTATCCGGGCGGGCATGGCCCGTTGTGGGATCTGACTGAAGACAAGGTTTCGATCGCATTGATCGAGGCGTTTTACAAGGCGGGCAAGCCGGTCGCTTTGGTCTGCCATGCGCCGGGCGTGTTGCGTCACGTCAAGGGCGCGGATGGCCAACCGCTGGTCAAAGGCAAGCGTGTGACTGGCTTCACCAACTCCGAGGAGGAGGCGGTGCAACTGACCAATGTGGTGCCGTTTCTGGTGGAGGACATGCTCCAGGAGAAGGGCGGGATTTATTCCAAGGGGGATGACTGGGCGAGTTATGTGGTGACCGATGGTCTGCTGCTGACCGGGCAGAATCCGGCGTCGTCCGAGGCGGCGGCTGAAGCGCTGCTGACGAAGCTGAAATAACCACGAACCTTGTAGGAGCCGGCTTGCCGGCGATAAGGCCCTGAAGAGCAATACAAATCCAAGGGCCCCATCGCCGGCAAGCCGGCTCCTACAAGGGGGGATTAACGGAGCGTTGCGAAGCATTCCTCGATCGAACGCCGTTGCGTCTCGGCATACAACCCCAACTCATCGATGGTCGATCGTCCCAGGGCTTGCTCGAATGCTTGTCGGTTCGAATGCTCGCCGTAGTGGGTTTGCGCGGCATCCCCCAGGTTCGACTGGAAAATCCCCGCCGCGCTGACCGGCAGGAAATCTTCGTAAACCAGCGGTTCAACCCGCAAATAGCCACCGCTGAGCAGATCTTCCAGAGACGAGGATTTAAGCGCCGGCGCTCCGACGCCTTTCTCCGTGACGAAATAGCGGAAGTACGCCAGTTCCTGTAGGCGCATGCCCTCGACGGTGTCAGGGAATTCGCTGAAATGCTGCGTCATCAGCGCGTTATAGCGTGCGGCGTTGCCTTCGTTGGGGAAGTCCCCGAGTTCGTCGCGAGCAGCATTGAGCAAACGGTCATACAGCGCTCGTCCTTTAGGCGTGAGCGCCGCGCCGCGCTGCTCGATTTCACCGAAACGAGCGCTGTGGCTGCCGCGACTTTCGGCCTGATCGGTAAAGGCAACAGGCTCGTCCAGCGCCTTGAAACTGGTCTGACGCAACAGGATCGGGCACTGCCGGCGGGGCGGGCCTTCGATCACCGCTTTAGGGGTAATGCCGTGGGCCGGCATTTGCGCCTGCACGATGTCGATGTCCAGCGTGCGCGGCGTCAGGTGGTTGATGTGCGGCCCCTTGAACGCCACCACGTCGGCGATCAGGCGATGCTGAGCGCTGAGTTTCTGGTACTGCTCGGCGGTGACCGTCGCGCTGTGGTGCCAGCGGAAGGTTTCCAGCGCTTGCTCGACGAAGTCCTGGGCCTCGGGCTCGGTGAGGCCACCTTCGGTTTCGGCACGATCAATGAGGTTCAATGCGTTTGGCGTGAAGATCGAGCGCTTATTCAGCACCGATTGCGCAAAGGCGCGCAGCTCAAGGTCTTCGATCAATTCCAGACGCAGCAACGAGGTGAACACTCGAAACGGGCTGACCTGCAGTGAGGCTTCATGCACCGCGCGGAACGCCGTGGAATGCACCGGCACGCCGGCCGGGGTCAGGTCGTAATAGCCGACCGGTTGCATGCCTATCACCGCAAACAGCCGGGCGAGGGTGGCCAGTTCAGCGGCGGTGCCGACGCGGATGGCGCCATGACGCTCCAGGTCCAGACGCTGGATTTCACCGGTGCTGTTCAACTGCCGGGCGATCTGCGGGTCGCTCTCCAGTACATGGCGGTTGGTCTGTTCCACCAGTTCCATCAGCGCGCCGTACAGCGGCACTTCTTCGCGGTACATGTCGGACATCGCTTTGGAGAAGCGTTGGCGGATCAGGTCAGGGCTGACAAAGCTCGGGTGGCTCATGAAAAAATTCCTGGCGCGGTGACGTAAAGGATGCGGAAAAGATCGCAGCCTTCAGCGCCGCCGACAAACGAAGAATCTTACGGACTTCATTCTTCCAAGGACTGCTTGCTCAATGCATCCTCTGGTCCTGAGGGCTTTCCGAGCGTTGGGATGCCAAAAACTCCCGATATAACCGCGCCGTGCTCCCTGGCTCTTCGACCATCGGCATATGGCCGATGCCGTCCCAGATTTCTACACGCAGATCCTCGATGCCTTTGCTCCAGATCGCCACGCTGCTGACATCGATCAAGCGGTCCTTGCGCCCCCACAACAGTAGCGCCGGGCACTTGATGTCGGGCAGTTTTGGCTCCATCGGCGGGCTGGCGCGAAAGTCGCTGAAGATTTCTGCCAACTCATCCCGGGACTGTTCATAACGCTGGGCGATGGCGTCCAGCACCACGCCGGGCACCCACGGTGGTTCGGCCATGGTCATGGCGTAGAAGCGCCGGAATTCTTCTCGGGAGTGAACCAGGAACGGGTTGTGCCCCTGGGCCAGGTGGCGTTCCAGGTCACTGATTTCGGGGGCGGTGACACCGGCCGGGTCGATCAGCGCGACCGACGCGATGCGCTCCGGGTAGGTGGCCGCGAGCCAGGCTGCCATGTAGCCGCCCATCGAGTTGCCGATCACGTGGACCTTCTCGACGCCGCAGACGTCGAGCAACTGGATCATTCGTTTGGCCTGCAAGGGAATGTCATAACCGCCGCCGGCCTTGAAGCCGGTTTCGCCATGCCCCGCGATGTCGGGGATGATCACCCGGTAGGTGCCGACAAAGTGCCGAGCAAAACGCAGCCAGATGTTCTTGTCGGCGCTGTAGCCGTGGAGCATCAGCACACTGCTTGACGCTTCATAAGGCCCGCCTTGCCAGGTCGAGACGGTCATTTCGGCGATGGGCACGACGATTTTGTGTAGCCGATACAGCTTGGCTTCGGCCGCCATGTTCAAGTCATAGAGCCAATAACCGATGGCCGGGTAGCTCAACCAGCTCCAGGCCGCGAAAACTGCGATAGCGACAACCAACAAAAGCATCAGGCGTCTCCCTTCTCTCTGATCAGGACAGCATGTGATCGGCGGGTTTCAGTGCCCGGGTCAATCGGTGGTAGCTGAAACTGAACCCCGGAAACATGGCGATTACATGACCGCTCTTGCTTTGATACCAACTGTGGCAGCCTCCTGACTTCCATACAGTGCGTTCCATCTCCCGGTGGATCATTTCAGTGTAGGTACGTTCTGCCTCGGGGCGTACTTCGATGCTGCGCAAACCCTGTTCTTTTAACGTGCGAATGCAGTCGAGGATGTAATTCATCTGCGATTCGATGATGAACAGCGCCGACGTGTGGCCGATGCCGGTGTTGGGGCCGGTGACGATAAACAGGTTGGGGAAGTCCGGCAGGCTGGTGCCGAGGTAGGCGCGAGGGTAGGTCGCCCAGAAATCCCTGAGTTGCTTGCCGTTTTTTCCGCTGACCGGGTAGGAAATGACTCCGTCAGTGGCGTCGTAACCGGTGGACCAGACGATCAGATCCACGTCGATGTGCTGCCCGTCCTGCATGACGATGCCGGTTTCGTCGATGGCGGCAATGCCTTGCTCGCGGCTGTGCAAGGTCACATTGTCGCGGCCGAGTGCCGGGTACAGGGTGCTTGAAACAATGACCCGCTTGCAGCCGATGGCGTAGTCCGGTGTCAGTTTTCGTCTGAGTTCAGGGTCGGGCACTTGTCGCTTGAGGAAGCGCAGGGCGTGTTGCTGGACCATGCGGATGGCCGGTTTCGAATATTTGAAGGCAATCACCCGGGTTTCGAATTGCCAGTAGATCATCCAGCGCAGCAGCTTGTAGGCGGGTTTGAGGCCGAGCAACCAGCGCTGGAAAGGCCCAAAAGTGCGGTCGCCCCGTGGCAGCACCCAGTGCGGTGTGCGCTGGAATACATGCAAATGCGCGACGTCCGGAGCAATCGCCGGGATCACCTGGGCCGCGCTGGCGCCACTGCCAACGATGGCGACGCGTTTATGCCGATAGTCGTAGGCGTGATCCCAATGGTTGGTATGAAAAGTCTTGCCCTGAAAGCGCTCCTGGCCCTCGAAGCGTGGGACGACGGGCTGGCTCAGCGGCCCTGTGGCGTTGATCAGGAACTGCGCGTAGAACGTGCCTTTGCTCGCGGTGTGCACCGCCCAGCGTTTGGCGTCGTCGTCCCATTCGATGCGTTCGACGTTCGCCTTCAGTTCCACCCTGTCGCGCAGGCCGAATTGCTCCACCACGTGCTGCGTGTAGCGGTGCAATTCGGCTTGTTCGGCGAACATTTGCGTCCAGCGATAGGGCGCAAAGGACAGCGAATACAGCGGCGAGGGCACATCGACGGCGGCGCCGGGGTAAGTGTTCTGGCACCAGGTGCCGCCGAAGAAGTCCCGACGTTCCAACAGACGAAAATCATCGATGCCGGCCTTGAGCAAATTGATCGCCGCGCACTGGCCGCCGAAACCGCTGCCGATGATCAACACTTGGAAAGTCTGCATGGGCCTCCTTTTTTCTCGTTATTTGTCTCTTCAGGTATAGCCAAACATTCGGGGCCCGCCTCCTGTCTATACCGCGGTATTCAGACTGCTGGCCGGTGATGGCTATTTGACGTTGCCCTGTTAGACTTCGAGCACACCCGCAACCCCAGGTGTGATCAGGTTCCGTTCAGCGGTACAGAGGCCTTATGGGAAAAACGGGAGGAAAAGGACTTTCACTGGCCAGGAGGCTCTATGCATCGCGAAGTCTGGGGCTAGCCGCGGGACTGGTGTGTGTGGCCGCCGCGATGTACCCGCTTGATCCGCCATTGTGGGTCTGGGCGATGATGCTCTTCAACGGAATCTTCTGGCCACACGTGGCCTACCAATGGGCGCGTCGGGCGAAGGTTCCCTACCACGCCGAACACCGCAACCTGCTGGTCGACGCCTTTCTCGGCGGCTTCTGGGTCGCCGCCATGCAATTCAATCCGCTGCCCAGCGCAACCACCATTGCCATGATGGCGATGAACAATGTGGCCATTGGCGGTTTGCGATTCCTGCTGGTGGGCACGGTTGCGCAACTTCTGGGCGTTTGCGTCGGATACTTTCTGTTTGCGCCGGCCTTCATTCCTGAAACCAGTCAGCTGCAGCTGTACGCCTGTTTACCCTTGCTGTGCCTGTATCCGTTGGCGCTGGGCTGGATCTGCTTTCGCCAGGCTACCACGCTTGGCCGGCAAAAGCGCGAATTGCTCGCCCTGAGTCGCACCGATAGCCTCACCGGCCTGCTCAACCATGGTGCCTGGAAGGACCAGTTGGAAGTCGAATTCCAGCGCTGTAAACGACAGAATCGGGGTGGGGCTATTGCGTTGATCGACGTCGATCACTTCAAAGCCATCAACGACACCTACGGGCATGTCGCCGGCGATATCGTCTTGCGGCAGTTGAGCAAGGTGCTCAAACAGAACCTTCGGGCGACTGACGTGGCCGGCCGCTACGGCGGTGACGAGTTCTGTGTGATTCTCCCGGACCTTGCGCTTGGCAGCGCCGCGGCGGCCATGGATGCTCTGCGGGATCGTTTCGCCACCCTCAGTTACGAACAGAGCCCGGCGCTGAAAGTCAGCCTGAGCATCGGCCTGGCCGCTTTCACCCAGGCGCACACAGACGCGACACTCTGGCTCAACGACGCCGATCAGGCGCTCTACCAGGCCAAGACCACCGGTCGCAATCGGGTCATTTGTAGCGGCGAGGGCGAACCTCGTCACGAACTATTCGACCCGGTTTGAAAGCCTGCACAAATCCCTTGTAGGAGCCGTGATGCGGCGACTGATTGACACGCGGGCAGGGTGACAAATGTTTTCATATCGGGATGTCACCCTGCCTGCCTTCTGTTCAGGCTACTCCGCCCCCAGTAATGACAACGTGTGTTCGTAGAATGCTGTTTCTTGCGTTGCGATGCCGGGATATGTGGGCAAGTAGTCCTCGTCAAAACACCAGGCCTGGGCACTGGTCGTTGGCGGCGCATGAATGATCAGGCTTAGTGAAGCAGACATTTCCCGGGGAGGCAGTTGTCGATGCACTTCGTAATAGGGTTGCATGTGCAGCACTTGGCCTTGGGCGAGTTTAAAAGTTGTTTCTTCACCCAAGGGAGGGCGAATACCAGTGCTTAATTGCGTCTGATCGAGGATGTTGCGCTTGACGGTGGTGTAGCCATCGCCGCTGTAGCCCACCGCATAAATCTCGAAATCGTGGGTGTGGTTCAGGTGGTAGATGAACGTTTCGCTTTCGTCCTTGCTCGACACCGGAGCCCAAAAACCGAGGCGGACGGTGTAGGCATCCGAGTAATGCAGCACAAAGGCGTAGGCGTTATACAAGCTGTTTTTGGTGCTGTACCCGTCACGTTGAAGGGTGTTGTAAAGATGCTCGCTCAGCAATGTTCTGTTGGTGGCAAGTTCGCGCAGGTCCGCAATGATGGGTGATTTATCTTGATGGAGGTCGTACGTGTCCATGCGTTCAACAAAGGTGGCCAATTTCATGCTATCTCACCCACGTGTTGATCCAGTAAGTCATTGAGTCGAGTGTTTTGCAGGTTTCTTAAAAGAGGCGCATAACCCAGCGCTTTAACGGGATTTACCCCATGAATCATCTGGAACGCTTTCCATGCGACGGCGGGGTGATAGTGATAAATCAGTTCTTCGGCCACTTTGCCGGCCCCGGGATCTTTGGCTGCTTGCAGCAATTCCAGGCTGACCAGGTAGCGGGCGGCGCTGTCGTCATGGGGGAACCAGGCAATTTTTTGCAATGACGTACGATCGAATACGTGAATGTCGGCACTCCTGTCAGGAAAGTTAAGACTGCCGATAAATGCGCAATGTCCAGTGCCGTTCGGATTGCTGTCAAATAGGGTTTTCGTACCGTCGATGAACAACGGATTGCTGGCATCTACAATAACGTGTTCTCCGAGAATCAGATGTTCACCTTCAATGCCGTAAAGTTGAATGGAAAAAGCTTCTGCATTGATTGCAAACAAAATACTGTTGCCGGGTACGGAATAGAGTTGTTCAGATGCCGTTGCATTGTCAGGTGCTTTTAGGCTGATATTGCCATTCTGGTTGCAGTGTAATGTTAATGTGCGGGTGTGGGTGTTTGTCTGCTTCATGACCGCGGCGCGGTAAGATACCTCGGAAGTGCTGGCTGTTTGCTGAAATATTTGGTCGGCCAGTTTTTTTACTTCGGCAGTCATATTCAGTTTTTTGATATTGGTGATAATTTGGGAGGGTTGCAAATCGGAATTGAGCAGGTTTTTTATCATATGAGTTCGCCTTTGTTTTTTATGTTTTTTGATCAGGCGCAGCGGAGGCGGTTGTAAGCAGGCGTCAGAGGCTGTGTGCTGTGGCCGCTGACGTCTGCCATTACTGATGAAAGGCAGTGTTACTGAGCGAATTCAGCAGTCTCGATAAACTGCCAGTATTGCTTGATTGCCTGGAGATTGCCGACGTTGAGTCGAGGTGTGTTTAACCAGCAGTTCATGTCGTGGTGTTTTCTGGTTGATGCAGGAATGATGTTTTTTTCCGCATGAAAGAGCGGTGTTCTGGACCAGTTGTTGTTTGTTTTTTTCATTACGACCTCGTTCTGTCTGGCTGCAAACCCGGAAATCGCTATTAGCTATTAATCCTTGGTAGGCATGTTCCAGAATGCCTTGATTTCATGAATGTTACCTATGTTAAAGCGAAGCCCATCATAGCCGGGACAGTTGGTCGCATGGTCGGTTTTTGTCGGTGTAGTGATAACTTTGGCTCCAGCGCGTAACAGAGGAGCATTTTGCCAGTTGTTAGTGGTGTTTTTCATAAGTACTTCCTTGTTATTATAGATTGAGTGAGCGATTAGGGTTAAATATTGTTGTTATTTAACGGTTTTTAGATTAGAGGGGGCGATGGTTAATATCAACTCTGGAGTTGTTATTAAATATTGATGTTTGTTTTTGGGTGTGTATTTCTTGGCGGAAACAGATAACAGCCATATGGTTCCAGACCCCTTGCAATCCTGCCGGTAACATTGCGTCTACCGGCCGAATCACAAGTCGCTTCAGGAGCCGAAATCAGAAAGGACTCATTCCTTGACGCTCATAAACTCTTCTGCCCAACGGATGTATTCCTCAGGCTGCGTATAGGTATGCGTCAGTTCCGTAGCGCTCAAGTCCGAGGTCTGGGTGAGGATCTGCCGCTGCTCGCGCAGGCTGTCGTAAGTCGCCTTGATCGCCGCAAAGTAAGCGCCATGACCGTCGATGGTGACCCGCACGCCCAGCTCTGCCAGACGTTTGTCGTCGCGCAGCAGCGGGTTGCCGTAAGTGACCAGCATCAGTGGCACGCTCAGGTGTTCGGCGATCTGTTCGAGGTGGTCGAAGTCGCGCACGCCTACCATGCAAATCCCGTCCGCACCGGCCTTCTGGTACTGCTGGGTGCGGCTGATGATTTCCTGTACTGGCAGGATGCCCGCGTGGGTGCGGGCGATGATGGCCATTTCCGAGTCGACCCGGGCTTCCAGCGCTGCGCGGATCTTGCCGACACCTTCCGCGACACCGATCAGGTCGGTGGACTTGCGGCCGAATTGCGCCGGCAGCAGGGTGTCTTCGATGGTCAGGGCAGCAATGCCGGCACGTTCGAGTTCGACGATGGTGCGCATTACGTTGAGGGCGTTGCCGTAGCCATGGTCGGCGTCGGCGATTACCGGCAATTGGGCGACACGGCCGATGCGAGTGGCCTGCTCGGCGAATTCACTGAGGGTGATCAGGGCGAAGTCGGGTGCGCCCAGCACTTGTAGCGACGCGACAGAACCACCCAGGATCCCCACTTCAAAACCCAGGTCCGCGGCAATGCGTGCCGACATCGGGTCGAAAACCGACGCGGTGTGATAGCAGGTTTTGGAAGCGAACAGTTCACGGAAGTTACGGCGCAAATCTTGATGTGAAAGCCTGGACATATGAGTTCCACCAATGGAATGGAAGGGCTTGAGCAAAAGTGTCAACGCCGAAAAAACAAAAGGCTATCACGCTAAGGGGGGAAGAATGATGACGAATTTGCAGAGCGGGCCTGATCGAAACCGCCATTGAGAGGCGTGAGGTTGCTTCAAGCCGCCGCAGCCTGCTGCTGTTGATTGAGCAGCGGCACCGCGCGTACCGAGTTGCCGGGTTGCAGTTGCAAGCGTTTGGCGGTGAGCCGGTCGACGATCAGGCTGTTGCCCACCCGCCTGGCGGGGGCGGCGGTGATGCGGCAGTTTTCCAGTCGGCGGTTGTGGATCAGCCAGACCGGCGCCTGGTCGTCTGGCGTGCCGATGACCAGCGATAGCGCCTGGCTGTCGCGCACCGTGCGGATTTTCGACAGCGGTGCTTCGATGACCGGGCCGGCGTCGAAGATGTCGATGTAACCCTTGTGTGTGAAACCTTCGGCGGTGAGGATTTTCAATGCCGGTTCGGTATTCGGGTGAGCCTTGCCGATCACGGCCTGGGCCTGTTCGGTGAGCAGGCAGGTATACAGCGGTTGACGTGGCATCAGTTCGGCAATGAACGATTTGCTGCCCAGCCCCGACAAGTGATCGGCATGGTTGAAATCCATCTTGAAAAAGTGCCGGCCCAGGCTGTCCCAGAATGGCGAGCAGCCTTGCTCGTCGGCGCTGCCACGCAGTTCGGCGATGAGCTTCTCGCCGAACAGGTGCGCAAACTCGGCAGCAAACAGCAAGCGCGCCAACGACAACAATCGACCGTTACTGCCGTGGCGTTGATCGTGACGCAGGAACAGGGAGCAAATCTCCGATTGCCCGGTCATTTCGTTGTTCAGGAACAGTGTCGGGATTTGCCGCCGGATGCCCAGATCCGGTGACGCACTGACTGTCAGTCCCACTCGATAGTTGTACCAGGGCTCACGCAGGCCAACGGCCCCTGTCAGGGCGCTGACACCCACCACTTGCTGATCGTCGTCTTCGAGCACGAACAGGTAGTCGGCATCGGCGCGTTCAACCTGTTCCGCGAAAGTCCGTTGCGCCCAGCGCACCCGGTGCGCCAGGCGGTCCTCGCTGGCGGGCAGGGTGGTAAACCCGGGACCGGCCTGCCGGACCAGCGCCAACAGGGCGGGCAGGTCGGTGATCTGGACCGGACGGACAATCATGATGCAGCTCCTTCTACGCGCAGGCTCGAGCGCTGTCGTTGGGCACTGGACGCGAGGATGCTCACAGCGCGATCACCCGGATCGGGCTGCCGTCGGTGACATTCAGTGCCTCGCACATCTCGGCGCTGAGGACCACGGGTTGCCCGGCGGTGTAGTCCAGATCGGCGACGATGGCGCGATAGTTTCGCAGTGAATCGTTGCTCACCAGGTAGCGTCCTCGGGCATCGATGGTCGAGCCCTGTGTGGCGGTGCCATTCTGGCTTTGCGCGATAGAGCGGATGTTGGCCAGACGTGCATACAGGGTCGGGCCGCCGTCGAACAGGTCGATGTAGCTGTTGGTCTCGAACCCCTCGCGCTCAAGGATATCGAAGGCCTCCTGGCCATCGGGGTGAATACGGCCGATGCAGTCCCGCGCGGCCTGGGGCAGCATCGGCACGTAGATCGGATATTGCGGCATCAGTTCGGCAAGAAATGTCCGGCTCTCCAGCCCGCAAAGGCGCTCGGCCTCGGTGTAGGGCAGGTCGAAGAAGTGTTTGCCCAGCGCATCCCAGAACGGCGACCGTCCTTCTTCATCGCTGAAGCCGACGATTTCGGTGATGACCGCTTCGGCAAAGCGCGGCAGGTGCGCGGCGATGAACATCAGGCGCGCCCGTGACAGCAATTCCGAGGACGGTGTGCGCACCAGTGCCGCATCGATGTGAAACCCGCGCAGCAAAGTGTGGCCACTGAGGTCGTGGCACAACGACAACGCCGGCACGCCGTGCTCGATGTTCAGTTCTCGCGAGGCGCTGGTGAAATGCCGGTTGCGCAGGCTGTAGAAGGGTTCGCCGAAACCGGCAGTGGCGAGGATTTCCGAACACCCCGCGAGGCGCCGGGTGGTCAGGTCCTCCAGCACGAAGAAGTAGTTTTCCGGGCCATGCTGTTGCACGTTTTTATCGAACGAGGCGCAGGAGTCGAGAATCCGCTCGCGCAAGCGTTCGGTGTCGTCCGGCAGGGACGTCACGCCGACCAGGCTTTCTTGCGCCAGTCGCTGCAACTGGGGCAGGTCGGTTAACTCCACTGGGCGTAAGACCAGCATGGATGCACTCCTGTATCAAAGGGTTCGGCGGTTGGCACGAACCTGACTATCACTGTCGGTTTCCACGCATTGAATCGGCGGTCGCTTGATGCTGTTTGCCAGGCGCCACTCTTTTTCTTATCCAGTCAGTCGCTGCTTGCCGCAGGCAGCGTCATGCTGACACTGTCGGTCGGGTTCTGGGTGCGGAGGCGGTGTTGCATGTTGCTGGAAGCGGGCATCCGGGCTCCTGCTGGATGAAGGTGTTGTTTAGATTAGCCGTTACGGCAGTATTTATGGAACGATCGCCCCATGTCTAGTGAATTTTTACTCGGCCATTTCTGGCCCTAAAATGGGACGAAATGCCCGTATGTCGGGGGCTACACCAAAGTCGCTCAGCCTTGTAGGTCCTCGCTGACAGGGGTGTCGGAGATAGCGTTTTTTAAGGGCTACAAGCGTTGGCAAGGGGTAAAACGAAACGCCCCCAATCGTGTTTCTTACGGCACAATTGCGTGATTGTTGGCGGCGTGACGCCATTTTCCTTTCCTTTTACCGAGTGATCCTTCGTGCAGGCGACCCGTTTGACCCTGATGTGCCACGCTCGAACCGTCGCACAGAAATTGGCGCGTTTTCCTACGGATGAGCCGGTGGAGATGGATTGGCAATCGGCAAGAGGTTCGTTTGGTTCCCGACTCAAGAAGGCATCGCGCCTGTTCTGCGGTCCGGAATTGCGGACCCGGCAAACCGCCGGGTTGTTCGCCGATGACGTGGAGATTGTCGAGGCGCTGAGGGAGTGTGATTTCGGACGCTGGAATGGCTTGCGGATCGACGACCTGCAGCAATCCGAACCCGAGACATTGCAGAGCTGGCTCGATGATCCGCATTCGGCGCCTCACGGTGGCGAGTCGGTAGCGCAACTCGGCGAGCGGGTGGCCGCCTGGCTGAAAACCCTGGAGGCAACACCGGGGCACAGCGTTGCCATCACCCACCCTTTTGTCATTCGCGCAGCGCTGACCCATGTGCTGCAAAGTCCCGCGTTCAATCTGATCGATGTCGAACCGCTGTCAGCCATCGAATTGCGCTTCAATGGTCGCTGGCGCTTACGTGTGTTGGGCACAGACCTTGAGGGAGCCTGTTGATGAAAAAACTGATGGTCATCGGCATCGGTGCCGGCAACCCCGACTACATCACGATGCAGGCCGTGAAGGCTCTGAACCTCGTCGATGTGTTTTTCCTCATGGACAAGGGCCAGAGCAAAGACAAACTGATCGACCTGCGCCGTGAGATTTGCCAGCGCTACATCACTGATCACACCTACCGTTTCGTTGAAGCCCACAGCCCGGAGCGCGAGCGCGGAGAGGTGGACTACAAGGCCAGTGTGGAAGACCTGAACCTTGCCAAGCAGATGACCTTCGAACGGCTGATCAATGAGGAAGTGTCCGACGGCCAGTGTGGCGGATTTCTGGTGTGGGGTGATCCGGCGTTGTACGACAGCACCATTCGGATCTTGCAGGCGATTCTGGCGTCCGGCCGCTGCGTCTTCGAGTTCGACGTGATCCCCGGTATCACCAGCGTTCAGGCGTTGGCAGCCCAGCATAAAGTGCCCCTGAACCGGATTGGGCGCTCATTCGAAATCACGACGGGCCGGCGGCTGGCGGCAGGGCAGGTGAGCGATGCCGACAGCCTGGTGGTGATGCTCGATGCGGAAGATTCCTACCATCAGGTGGCGGATCAGGAGACAGAGATTTACTGGGGGGCTTACCTGGGGACACCGGATGAAATCCTCATCAGCGGCAAGCTCAAGGACGTGGCGGACGAGATCGAGCGAGTGCGCAAGGCGGCGCGGCTGGCTAATGGGTGGATTATGGATACGTACCTTTTGCGTAAGCCATGAAACCGCCTTCGCGGGCAAGTCGGATCGCCGCACCGCTCGCTCCTACAAAGATCACGTATACCTTGTAGGAGCGAGCGGTGCGGCGATCCGACTTGCCCGCGAAGGGGCCCTCAAACACACCTCAAATCTTCGCTTCAATCTCCCGCCCAAACCGCTCCCGATACACCGACGGCGGCACGCCGACCACGTTGCGAAACGCCACCCGGAAACTTTCCACCGAGCGATAACCACACTGCTCGGCGATCTGGTCGGTGTTTCTGCTCGTGCTCTCCAGCAATTCACGGGCCCGCGCCAGGCGTTCATGCTGCAACCACGCTTTGGGCGGCATGCCCGTGGCTTCGGTAAACCGACGCAGGAATGTCCGCTCACTCATGGCCGCCTCGCTGGCCAGGTCGCGGACCTCCAGCGGTTCATGCAAACGCTCCCGAACCCACTGCATCACGCGGGAAAGATCACTGCGCGGCGTAGGACTGACCGGCGTCGGAATGAACTGCGCCTGGCCGCCGGTGCGTTGCGGCGACATCACCAGCCGTCGTGCCACCGAGTTGGCCACCTGAGTGCCGAAATCCCGTGCCACCAAATGCAGGCACGCATCGATACCAGCAGCACTGCCCGCCGAAGTGATCAGTTGGCCCGAGTCGACGTAGAGCACGTCAGGGTCCACCAGGATGTTCGGGAAACGCGCCGCCAGTTCCGAGGTGTAGCGCCAATGCGTGGTGGCACCGTGACCGTCGAGCAAACCGGTCGCCGCCAGGACGAACACGCCCGAGCAGATCGACAGCAACCGTGCGCCCCGCGCATGGGCCTGGCGCAGGGCGGTGATCAACGCTTCAGGCACCGCAGCGTTGCGATCACGCCAACCGGGAATGATGATGGTTCGGGCGTCGCCGAGCAGTTCCATGCCGCCATCGGCCAACACTTGAATGCCGCCCATGGCGCGCATCGGGCCCTGATCCACGGCGACGATCCGGTGTTCGTACCACGGGAAATCGAACTCCGGGCGCGCCAGGCCGAAGATCTCCACGGCGATGCCGAATTCGAAGGTGCAGAGGCCGTCGTAGGCCAGAATCGCGACTAATCCAGGGTTGGGTTGCATTTGGCGGAAAATTCCCGGTAGGTGTCTTGTGCGCCACTTTAGCCGCAAGCGCACGGCGGATAAAGTCTTCTCACACCCACCCAAACGTTGGAGTACCGCTCATGACCAGCCTGGTCCGCAACATTCCCGCCGCCCCATCGGCCATTGCCCTGACGCATTTCAGCAACCGTCTGACCTTCGAGACCGATTGTTCCGACGTCCACGGCAGCCAGCAGGCAGGTGAAGTGGATTTTGTGCTAATGGACGTTCGCGGTCCGCTGGCGTTCGAGCGTGGTCATGTGCCGGGCGCGATCAATTTTCCGGGACGACTGCTGACTGCTGAAGGGGTGGCAACCTGGGCGAAATCCACGCTGTTCGTGGTGTATTGCGCCGGGCCACATTGCAATGGTGCCAACAAGGCCGCGGTGAAACTGGCGGCGCTGGGCTACCCGGTCAAGGAAATGATCGGCGGAGTGACCGGGTGGCTGGATGAAGGGTTTGAGTTGAGTACTGAGGTGCAACGGCCAGCCACAACCGCAATCGGCTGCGAATGCTGATGTAAATGCTTTTGTAGGAGCCGGCTTGCTGCGGGCGGCGTTCCGACGATCGCGGTGGGTCAGTCGACATGTTCATCGCCTGAACGGTCGCTATCGCCAGCAAGCCGGCTCCTACAGATTTAGGTATTCATGCGATCGTTGGCTAATTGCCCGCTTTGCCCGCTACCGCCCACCACTCATCCAGCGTCACCTGCAACCATTCAAAAACGGCGGCATGGGCGGCGCTGTCCGGTGCTCCCCGTGGCAGCGGCGATTCCTCGGCAAAGTGCGCATTGAGCGTTGCCACCGATTCGGCATTCCACTCCGGATGAAACTGCAAACCCACCCGAGCAGGCCCTGCGCGATACATCTGCTGCTCGCACTGATCACTGCTGGCCAGTAGCTGCGCGCCGGGCGGCAAGTCGATGGCGTCTTCGTGCCATTCCAGCACCTTCAATACCTGGCCATCGGCAAAGCGCACTGGCGTCCAGCCGGTTTCGGTCCGATCCATTCGCCGCACATTCCCGCCCAGACTCAGCGCCAACAGCTGCGCCCCCAGACAAATCGCAAACACCGCCGCGCCCTGTTCCAGGCTGCGCGCGAGCCACTGGCGTTCAGCCTCCAGCCATGCGGGGCCGGCGTTGGACTCATAGGGCCCGCCCAATAAAACCGCCGGTTCCGCGCTGACTGGCGGCAATTGACCGAGGTCGGCGCGGTAGACGTTCAGCGACAATCCCCGGGAGGCAGCCCAGTCGGCAATTGCACCCGGTCCTTCGGCGGGGTGGTGCTGGATCAGGTTCAACGTGCGAATCTCATCGTTCATTCAGCTCGCCTTTTCTATAAGTATTTGTCGCATATGCACAATTTACGCGCCTGAAGCCGCTCTAGACTGCCCGCCACTTCGGTTTTCTCCAACAAAAAAGCGCTGACCGAACGCTACCAATCGAACGCTGCCAATAAAAGCCTCCGCCCACAGGAGTTATAAATGAAGAAGCTAGTGATGTTCGGTGCCCTGGCACTGTCGATGTTGTCCCTGACCGCTGTGGCCGATGACGCCAAGCCGATCCGCATCGGTATCGAAGCCGGTTACCCGCCATTCTCGATGAAAACCCCTGACGGCAAACTCACCGGTTTCGACGTCGATATCGGCGACGCGCTGTGCGAGCAGGCGAAACTGAAATGTACTTGGGTCGAGCAAGAGTTCGACGGCCTGATCCCGGCCCTGAAGGTCAAGAAAATCGACGCGATCCTGTCGTCCATGACCATCACCGACGACCGCAAGAAAAACGTCGATTTCACCATCAAGTACTACCACACCCCGGCGCGCTTCGTGATGAAGGAAGGCACCGACGTCAAAGACCCGCTGACCGAGCTCAAGGGCAAGAAAGTCGGTGTACTGCGCGCCAGTACTCACGACCGCTTCGCCACTGAAGTGCTGCAACCGGCCGGTATTGTCCTGGTGCGTTACGGCTCGCAGCAGGAAGCCAACCTGGACATGGTCTCCGGTCGCCTCGACGCGATGCTGGCCGACTCGGTCAACCTCGACGACGGTTTCCTGAAAACCGACGCGGGCAAGGGCTTCGCTTTTGTGGGTCCAACCTACGAAGACGCCAAGTACTTCGGCGGCGGCGCCGGCATCGCTGTGCGCAAGGGTGATCAAGAGCTGGCGGACAAATTCAACACCGCCATCACTGAAATCCGTGCCAACGGCAAGTACAAGCAAGTGCAGGACAAGTACTTCAATTTTGATGTTTACGGCGAGTAATCCAGCCGTATAAGAAAGTGGCAACCGTGAAGGCGGTTGCCACTTTTTTTATGTTCTCTTTAATGAAACTAGAACCTTGTGGGAGCGAGCCTGCTCGCGATAGCGGAGTGTCAGGAAACAAAACATTGGCTGACACACCGCTATCGCGAGCAGGCTCGCTCCCACAGGGGATCTCAGTGTTCTGATGTTCTGATGTTCAGGAGTTTTTATGCAACGCATCGACCACCCATTGCCCTGGAGCCACCTGGGCTCCGAACGCACCCTCAGCGTATTTCGTTACGGCACGGGCTCGCGCAAGGTCTACATCCAGGCCAGCCTGCACGCGGACGAACTGCCGGGCATGCGCACGGCGTGGGAGCTGAAAAAACGCCTGGCCGAACTCGAAGCCCAAGGTCAGTTGCAAGGCGTGATCGAGTTGGTTCCAGTGGCCAATCCCATCGGCCTGGACCAGCACCTGCAAGGCAGCCACATGGGCCGTTTCGAACTTGGCAGCGGCAAGAATTTCAACCGCTCGTTCGTTGAACTGAGCGCGCCGGTCGGTGAGCTGATCGGTGATCAGTTGGGCGCCGATGCCCAGGCCAACATCGCGTTGATTCGTCAGGCCATGGGCCAGGTTCTCGACGGTTTGCCTGCACCGAAGTCGCAGCTGGAAGCCATGCATCGCTTGCTGCTGCGCCATGCCTGCGATGCCGACATCACCCTCGATCTGCATTGCGATTTCGAAGCGGCGATTCATATTTATGCGCTGCCGCAACACTGGTCGCAATGGAAGTCCCTGGCGGCTCGACTGAAGGCGGGCGTTGCGCTGCTGTGTGAGGATTCCGGCGGCAGTTCTTTCGATGAGTCCTGTTCTTCGCCATGGTTGCGCCTGGCCAGGGCATTCCCCGAGGCGGCGATTCCACCGGCCAACCTGGCGACAACGCTGGAGCTGGGCAGCATGGGCGATACCCGGGTCGATCAGGCTCAGGCCAATTGCGAGGCCATTCTCGGCTTCCTTGCCGAACAGGGTTTTATCAAAGGCACTTGGCCGGCGGCACCGAGTGAATGCTGTGAAGGTATGCCGTTTGAAGGCACGGAATACCTGTTTGCGCCGCATCATGGCGTGGTCAGTTTCCTGCGCGAGGCCGGTGAATGGGTCGAGAAGGGCGATGCACTGTTTGAAGTGGTTGACCCGTTGAGCGACCGGGTGACCACCGTGTGCGCCGGTACCAGTGGTGTGTTGTTTGCCATCGACCGTGGGCGGTATACGCAACCGGGGACGTGGCAGGCGAAAGTTGCGGGGCGCGAGCCGATCCGCGTTGGGAAGTTGATTAACGATTGACCGGGATGCTTTGGTGTCGCTGATGCCTTCATCGCGAGCAGGCTCGCTCCCACATGGGGAATGCATTTCAACTGTGGGAGCGAGACCGGCTTGCCGGCGATGGCGGCATCAGCAGCACCGAAAATATCCCGGCTGGCTTCACAGTGTTAGGCTCAACCCCGAATCCTGCGCTCTGTGAAGGAAGGTTTATGTTGAAGGTTCTCGCTCTGCTGACACTCCTGGCGTCCGCCGCCGTCCACGCTGAAACCCCGCTGCACACCGATCTGCCGCTCAAATACCTGGAGCAGGCCAACCCCGAATCGGTCAATCAACCCCTGGTGATTTTCCTCCACGGCTACGGCAGTAACGAACAGGACTTGTTCGGCATCAAGGATGAATTGCCTGCCCACTACAACTACCTGTCGGTGCGCGCGCCGATGGTCATGGAGGAGGGCAGTTATCAGTGGTTTCGCAAGAAGGGAGAAGGTGCCTACAACGGCGAGACGGATGACCTGAAGGCCAGCGGCCCGGTGTTGCTGGATTTCGTCGCACAGGCTGCGAAGAAATATCACACAGTACCGAACAAGGTTTTCCTGGTGGGCTTCAGCCAGGGCGCGATCATGTCTTACGAGGTCGCGTTGCGTCATCCCGAAGCCGTGGGCGGGATCGCGGCGTTGAGCGGGCGAATCTTGCCGGTGCTCAAGTCCGAACTCAAATCCGATGAAAAACTTCAGAAACTGGCGATTTTCATCGGGCATGGCACAGCGGACAAACGCCTTCCCTTCAACGACGGCACCGAGGCGAACAACCTGTTGCAGAGCCTGTCACTCAAGCCTGAATTTCATGCATATCCAGGCGTTGGCCACAACATCAGTGCCGCCGAAATGCAGGATTTGAGCGCCTGGTTGCAGCACCTCAACCCCTGAGCCTTACTTGCCGCTGACGATCTGTTTAACCAGCGCTTCGTGGCCGGCATTGTCGCTGAGGCGGGAAATCACCTTTACCAGCGCCATGCGCGTGCCCGAGGCGGCCATCAGCGTGGTATCGAGGGTCTTGCCGCCGCCCTGGGTGGCGATGCTGTCGATCTCCCGCAGACCGAGGCCGGTGCCTTTCTGGGTCAGGCTTTTCTCACTGAGCTTGGTGAAATCCGGCAGTGCCTTGGCTTGTTGAGTGGCGAAGTCGGACGCCGTGGTATCGAGGAACTCACCGTCGTTGTCCTTGGCGTTGACGCCACCAGGAATGGTGTTTTCAGCGGCAATCACTACGGTTTTCGTGGTTGCGTTGGTGTACATGGTGCCACTCGCACCGGTCGCGTCCGCCGGCAGCGGGTTGGCAACGAAGCCCTTGGGCAGGTTGAATTTGAATTTTCCGCCCAGCATCGAGACGTTCTGCGCGGGCGCTGTCTCTTTAGCCGCCTGTGCATTCAAAGCCCCCAGGCTGGCAACTGCTGCCAGCAGCAGGACAACGGCTTTTTTACTCAACAGTGACATTCAAAATCTCCAGGGTGGTCTCGCGGTGGGGGCGATCATCCCATGGAGGTCGTGGAGCATTCCAGTGTGGGCTAACGGGTGGTCGGGTTTTGGTGAGCGAAAAGCTTTTGAACCTCGCGTTTACGGCGAATCAACGTATTTACGAAGGCTTGTTTAACCGCGCTCAGCGTTACTTCATGAAAGCTACAACACCTTGCGTCGTTGCCTACAGGTACGTAAGAATCCGCCGGCTTGTGCGCTTTTGGGGTGGGTTCTATTGTTTTCCGGTCGCTGAAAACACAGTGATCGGGTTTGGTAGACCCTCAGCATCGACGCATAGCGTCACCTTGTTCGGCCCTTTCTCAGGGCTGCGTTTTATGGTGGCCATGCGCAGGGCTCCTTCGGGGGCGCCGGTTCCGATGCCCGGTCTACCAACCTTCGTATGGCCGCCACCCTCCGTTTGGTAGCGAGAGGTTGATGGCTCCTTCTAAGTAGCATCGGAGCTCCATCTATGCCCAAACCAACACCCAATCCCCCCAGCCCGGACCTGTCCGCTTCAGCCCAAAGCGCTGACCAAGAAAAGCTCGAAGAGACCATCAAACTCGCCCTCGACTTCTACGCCAATCCTGCCGCGCACATTGCCCTGATCAACGCCACGCCAAGGCAACTCGACAGCATGTTCAGCGTCAACCCGGAACTCGATGTCCAGACCCTGCTCAGCCATGCGTGCGAGTCGCTGGCATCGGCCAATGTCATGGCCATGGACCTGGCGGATCATATGGAGGGGACCCGTCGCAATTCGCTGTTGGGCATTGCGCAAGTCATCATGCTTGGGGAGCTGGCGGTGAACCAGGCGCTGGATAAACTCGACGCCGCCGAGTAATAGGGATGCCCGTGGTGAGAGGCTGGCCCTCACCACGGGGATTACGCTGTTACACGTCGCGGCGCACCGGGTAGCTCTCGATCACGTCCAGAAACTCGATCCGACGGTCGCTGGCCAACAGCTCCGGCAACAGCTTTTCATAGTCCTGGCGATACGGCTTGCTCAGGTGACGCGTGATGAAGTCTTCCTTGCTGCAGTTCCAGGTTTCGTAGAGCACCAGAGTGTTCGGCTCGTCCTGCAACTGGTGGACCCAGGTGTTCACGAAGTCCGGCTCGGCCGACATCTGGTGCACCACGTCCAGCAGGCGCTGCTTTGTTTCGGCGAAGCGTTCCGGTTTGGCTGGCAGGTAAACGATAAACGCGACTTGATCACTCATTTCATCACCTTCGCATGCGGGGAATGGATTACTGCGCCTGGTTTTGCGGGAACAGATTGCGACGGGTTTCTTCGTCGAATTCCGCTTTCAGTACCAGCTTCTCTTTGAGGCCGTGAGCACGTACGGCTGCCGGGCGAGCGCTGATTTCGTCGAACAGGCGCTTGACGTTCGGGTACGCCGCCAAACCGTTTTCGCCGAGGATGTACGGCGCGTAGTTGGCCCAGCCCCACAGCGCCATGTCGGCGATGCTGTAGGTGTCGCCGGCCAGGTATTGATGGTCGGCCAGGCGCTGATCGAGCACGCGGTAATGACGCTCGACTTCCTTGAGGTAACGGTTTTTTGCGTAGGCCAGGTCTTCCGGTGCGTGGTGCAGGAAGTGCACCGCCTGGCCGGAAAATGGCGACAGGCCGGTGGCGATGAACATCAGCCACGACAGCAGCTCGGCCTGGCCGGCAACGGAGGTCGGCAGGAAGCGCTGATGTTTTTGCGCGAGGTGCAACAGGATCGCCTGGGAGTCGAACACGGTGGCGTCTCCATCGACCAGCGCTGGCACTTTGGCGTTCGGATTGATCGCCAGAAAGGTTGGCTGGTGTTGCTCGCCCTTGAAGGTGTCGACGCCGATCAATTCGTACGGTGTTTGCAGTTCTTCAAGCAGCAGGGCGACTTTCATCGGGTTTGGCGAAGGGTGGAAAAAGAATTTCATGGTGTAGGCCTCAGTCAGTGGTTGGTCAGGAACTGAGGCTGATAGTGGGCGAAACCCGTTCGATTGACGTACGGGGTTGTTGTTCTACTCGTTCGAAATAGTTGAACGGGTTGCGGGCGTTGCCACCGGTTTGGCCAACAGGCGCCGGGTGACGCCGAGCATGGCGACCGACACCGCGACGCCCAGGCCAAAAGCCTTCAGGCCCATGCCCGGCAAGGTCAGCGCCAGGACCAGGCAGAACGCGCTGAATGAATACATGCCGGTGGCCGTGGCGCGTAACAAGGCGGCGGTAAACGCCGGGCCACGGGTTTGCTGGGAAAACACCGCCATCACGCTGCCCAGCACCGGGAACACCGCGAGCAGGCCGCTCCAGCGCTCGCCGACGGTGCTGGCGAGCCAGGTGACCGCGAGAGTGAGAAGGGCGCCGGCAATCATGCGCAGCAGCAATTTGTCGGACTTCGGTGCCGGGCCGGAGACGATCGGCTGCACCTTGGGAAACAGGTAAGGCGCCGCCAGCAGCGCGGTCGCGGCGGCGATCACCGAGAACACCAGGGACGGTGGAATCACCGACAGCACCACCGCCGCTGTCGCCCAGACCAGCAGCGAAACCGTCAGCGCCCAAGGCCATCCCGTGCGTTGGGCGACCTGGGCGTAGGTTATGCAGAAGGCAATCATCGCGAACATCGCGGATAACGCGGCGGTCGCCGATTGCGCGGCAAACACTTCGCCTTGTTCGATAGCGAGGAAAAACAGAATCGGCCCGACCACCACCGGCAACCCCGAAAGCCAACCGGCGACACTCGGGCCCCAGCGTTTGCCCGCGAGGGAGATCAGTAAGAGAAACCCGGGAATGACCAGCAGTTTGAGCAGCAGCACGTAGGCGCCTCCGACCTGAGTGAAGCGGCAACGTTAGCATTGCGACAAGTAGATTGCTCTAAGGATTGGCTGTTTTTGTATACAAAGTTGAAAGCTTGTACAGCAACACTTTATGCGTATAAGTAACAGAACCCATACGCGTTGAATCGAGCCGATCATGACCCGACCACGATCACCTCTGCGTCATACCCTGTGGCTGTTGGTATTGCTGGGCAACCACGCGTTGGCCAATTGGCAGGAGTCTTTACCCGGTGCTCAAATCATTGGCACCGGTGAGTTCCGGATGTTCGGTTTCGATATCTACAACGCTCGTCTGTGGAGTGCCGCGCAGCCATTTGCGAGCGACCAGCCGTTCGCCCTGGAGCTGATTTATCAGCGCAGGATTTCCCGGGACGATCTGGTCCAGGCCAGCGTCGAAGAAATCAAACGACTGTCGGGCGCATCGGTGAGTGCCGGGCAACTCGCGGCATGGCAGGCGCAGATGCAGCAGGCGTTTGTCGATGTGCAGGCCGGGACCCGACTCATCGGGGTTTACTTGCCGGGGCAGGGCGCGCGCTTTTTTGTCGGCCCGCAGTTGCAGTACGAGGTGACGGACCCGGTGTTCGCCCGGGCGTTTTTTGATATCTGGCTCGACCCGCGCACGAGCAATCCCGGGTTGCGGGAACAGTTGCTGGGCATTGCCAAGCCCTGAACATCACCCGCCGTTGCTTTTGCCTTTGTAGGAGCAGCCGGTCGACGCTCGATTGCTCGCGATGGCAGCACCTCGGTGGTCCAGACGTTCCGCGTCATCGTTTATCGCGAGCAAGCTTGCTCCTACAAAAGCAAAGGCCGCAGCGGCGATCTTTGCGTTTTGTCGGTACACCGAAAAGCGCGAAACGTCTAAGCTGCGCCCTCCCGCCTGTTTTCTGGAATGTTTGCGTGAAATTCAGTTTGCCCAAAGTCGCCACTGCGCCGTTTTGTCCGCCGGAAGTGGCGGGCAGCGTTGCCGTTGACCCTCGCGCGTCATTTTTCAAGCGTGCCCTGCGTTTCGCCGGCCCGGGCTTGCTGGTGTCCATCGGCTACATGGACCCGGGCAACTGGGCCACCGCCATCGAGGCCGGTTCGCGGTTTGGTTACAGCCTGTTGTTTGTGGTGTTGCTTGCCAGTCTGGCGGGGATGGTGGTGCAGTGTTTGTGCTCGCGCCTGGGCATTGCCACCGGGCGCGATCTGGCGCAGTTGTCCCGCGAGCGCTACAGCACGCGGACCGCTCGGACCCAATGGGTGCTGGCGGAGATCTCGATCATCGCCACCGACCTCGCCGAAGTGCTCGGCTGTGCGCTGGCGTTCCATCTGCTGTTGGGCTGTTCGCTGAGCGTCGGCATCGCCCTCACAGCGTTCGATACGCTGCTGGTGCTGGCCCTGCAGAACCGTGGCTTCCGCCGACTGGAAGCGATCATGCTGGTGCTGGTGAGCACCATCGGTGTGTGTTTCTTCGTTGAATTGTTGTTGATCAAGCCTTACTGGCCGGACGTCGCACGGGGTTTCACGCCGTCACTGTCGGCCATCGGCGATGCGGCGCCGCTGTACCTGGCCATCGGGATTCTCGGGGCCACGGTCATGCCGCATAACTTGTACCTGCACACCTCGATCGTACAGACCCGGATGATCGGCAAGGACCTGGCCAGCAAACAGGACGCGGTGAAACTGGCGCGCATCGACACCATCGGTTCCCTGGCGCTGGCGCTGCTGGTGAACGCGGCGATCCTGATCCTCGCGGCCGCGGCCTTCCACAAGACCGGACACACCGATGTGGTGGACATTCAGGACGCCTATCACTTGCTCGACCCGCTGGTGGGCGGCGCGTTGGCCAGCGTGCTGTTCGGCGTCGCGTTGCTGGCGTCCGGTCAGAGTTCGACGTTCACCGGCACCATCGCCGGGCAAGTGATCATGGAGGGTTACCTCAACCTGCGGATTCCCTGCTGGCAACGGCGCTTGATTACCCGGGGGCTGGCGTTGATCCCGGCGTTTATCGGTGTGTGGCTGATGGGGGATAACGCGATTGGCAAGCTGCTGGTGTTGAGTCAGGTGGTGCTGAGTTTGCAGTTGCCGTTTGCGTTGTATCCGTTGATTCGCATGACCAACGATCACAAGTTGATGGGGCCGTTTGTGAATCGATTGCCGACGCGGGTGTTGGCGTGGGGGTTGTTTGCGGTGATCAGTGGGGCGAATAGTTGGTTGATTCTGCAGTTTTTTGGGTGATTTTTCGGCCGCCATCGCCAGCAAGCCGGCTCCTACAGGTTCACCATGTCCTTGTAGGAGCCGGCTTGCTGGCGATGAACGATGACGCGGTCTACTGCTGAAACGCCTCAACCACAAAATCGATAAACACCCGGGTCTTGGCCGGCATCAGCGTCCGGCTCGGGTAATACAACGAGATCGGCCCCGCATCGGCGTGCCAGTCCGGCAGCAGGCGCACCAGTTCCCCGCGCTCGATGTTCGCTGCCACATCCGGCAATACCAGCAGCGTCACCCCCAGGCCCAGAAGCGCGGCCTCACGCATGGCGGCAGGATCGTTGAGCACGATGTTTTCGTTCAGACCGGCGCTCTCTTCATGGCCCGCTCGATCGTGCATCACCCACTGACGAATCCGCCCGGTGCGAATGCCGCGCATCACAATGCCGGTGTGTCCGATCAGGTCGGCCGGCGTACGCGGCAGCGTGCGTCCTGCCAGGTAGGCCGGTGAGGCCACCGCGACGATATCCGCCGCCGCCAATGTCCGTGAGATGACCCCTGGCGTGAGTTCGAAGCCGCCGCCGATGGCCGCGTCATAGCCTTCAGCAATCAAATCCACCTGGCGATTTTCGAAGTGCCATTCCGGGCGAATCAGCGGATAACGCGCCAGGAACTGCGGCAACAACGGCAGCACATGACCGATGCCAAACGTCGGCGCCAGGCTGACCTTGAGCACACCGGCCGGCTCCCCGCGATCGCTGCTCACGGCACTGATCGCCGCTTGCAACGCCTCCAGGTTGCCGCCGATGCTGGCCAGAAAACCCTCACCGGCTTCAGTGAGCGACAGCTTGCGGGTCGAACGCTGGAACAACCGCACACCCATATTGCGTTCCAGCATCGCCACGTTGCGGCTGACCGCGGCGGGTGTCAGCGCCAGCAAACGTGCCGCGGCGGAAAAACTGCCCGTTTCAGCGCTGCGTACAAAAGATTCGAGGTTGGCGAGGGTTTCCATGTCTGGCACCTGCTATGAATGCTTGAAAATCATTCAAGTCATTACCCGCTAATCAAGGGCTAATGACAAGCGCAGTATTCACGCCAACGACAACCCCTTGGAGTGAATCACCATGAGTACTATCGGCATCATCGGCGCTGGCGCCATTGGTTCAGCGTTTGCCAGAGCCTTGTCCCGTCAGGGCATCGAAGTAGTCATCGCCAACAGTCGTGGACCTGAAACGCTGGCATCGCTGGTATCGGAGCTCGGCCCGACGGCACGCGCCGGCACCCGTGAAGAAGCGGCCGCCCAGCCAATCGTTCTGGTGGCGGTCAACTGGTCGAAGTTGCCGACAGCACTCGCTGGTCTGCCGGACTTCGGCGGGCGGATCGTGATCGACGCCAATAACTCGATTGAGGCGCCGTTGTTCAAGGCTGTGGATTTGCAGGGCCGTATGTCCAGCGAAGTGTTCGCTGAATGGGTGCCGGGGGCGAGAGTGGTGAAGGCGTTCAATCACCTGGCGGCGCGCTTGCTGGAGAGTGATCCGGCGGCGGAGGGCGGTCGGCGGGTGCTGTTTGTGTCGGGCGATGATGCCGAGGCGAAAGCTCAGGTGGTTGCGTTGACCGAACGCTTGGGCTTCTTCGGGATTGATCTTGGGGAGTTGAGTGTCGGCGCGCGGTTGGCGCAGTTTCCGGGTGGGCCGTTGCCAGTGTTGAACCTCGTGAAGTTCGCCTGAAACACGGTTCGCCGGAACCCGGTGCGACGTTTGTCACACCGGGGTTGTTGCCGGATGGCGCGGATCTTCGTGGGTCCCCGCGCCGTCCGTTGAACGCGTTAAGCCCGTTCGATCGCCAGTGCCACGCCCTGACCACCACCGATGCACAGGGTGGCGAGGCCTTTCTTGGCGTCGCGCTTGATCATTTCATGCAGCAAAGTCACCAGCACACGGCAGCCCGACGCACCGATCGGGTGACCGAGGGCGATGGCGCCGCCGTTGACGTTGACCTTGTTCAAGTCCCATTCCAGGTCCTTGGCCACCGCCAGGGATTGCGCGGCGAAGGCTTCGTTGGCTTCGATCAGGTCCAGTTGGTCGATGGACCAGCCGGCTTTGTTCAGGCAACGGCGAGTGGCCGAGACCGGGCCGATGCCCATGATCGCCGGGTCCACGCCTGCGTTGGCGTAAGCCGCGATTTTTGCCAGCACCGGCAGGCCCAGGGCCTTGGCTTTGTCCGCGCTCATCAGGATCACGGCGGCGGCGCCGTCGTTCAGCGACGAGGCGTTACCGGCGGTCACCGAACCGTCCTTCTTGAAGGCCGGTTTCAGTTTGCCCAGGGCTTCGGCGGTGGTGCCGGCGCGTGGCTGTTCATCGGTGGCGAAGGACAGCGGATCGCCCTTGCGCTGCGGAATCAGGATCGGCGTGATCTCATCGGCAAAACGCCCGGCTTCGATGGCGGCCGTGGCTTTCTGCTGCGAGGCCGCAGCGAAGGCGTCCTGTTGCTCACGAGTCAGGCTGTACTTTTCAGCCAGGTTCTCGGCGGTGATGCCCATGTGGTAATCGTTGAACGCATCCCACAGTCCGTCGCTGATCATGGTGTCGACGATTTGCGCGTGCCCCATGCGCAGACCGGTTCGCGCACCGGGCATGACGTAGTTGGACAGGCTCATGTTTTCCTGGCCGCCGGCAATGATCACGTCGGCGTCGCCGCAGCGAATCGCCTGGGTGGCCAGGTGCAGGGCCTTGAGGCCCGAGCCGCAGACCTTGTTCAGGGTCATGGCCGGCACGGTGAACGGCAGGCCCGCCTTGATCGCGGACTGACGCGCAGGGTTTTGCCCGGCGCCGGCGGTCAACACCTGGCCCATGATCACTTCATCGACTTCCGCCGGGTTCAGGCCGGTTTGCGTCAGCAACTGACGGATCACCGCAGCACCGAGGTCTACGGCGGACACATTGGCCAGCGAGCCCTGGAAGCTGCCGATGGCAGTACGGGTGGCGGCGACAATGACGACTTCTTGCATGGAATGATTCCTCACTGGGCAGCGAACTGCATTTCCGGAACGTGGTCCGGCACGATCAGTTTACCGGCAGTCTTGGCGACGATCTCTTCGACGCTGACGCCCGGCGCACGCTCCTTGAGAATGAACGCGCCGTTTTCGATTTCAAGATACGCCAGGTCAGTCAGTACGCGCTTGATGCAACCGGCACCGGTGAGCGGCAGGCTGCATTGGGACAGCAGCTTGGACTCACCGTCCTTGGATGCGTGGGTCATGATGACGATGATGTTGTCTGCGCCGGCCACCAGGTCCATCGCGCCGCCCATGCCCTTGACCAGCTTGCCGGGGATCATCCACGAGGCGATGTTGCCTTGCACATCGACTTCAAAGGCGCCCAGCACGGTCAGGTCGACATGACCCCCGCGAATCATCGCGAAGGACTCGGCGGAGGAAAAGATCGACGCGCCGGTACGCGCGGTCACGGTTTGCTTGCCGGCATTGATCATGTCGGCATCGATGGTTTCTTCAGTAGGAAAAGGACCCATGCCGAGCAGGCCGTTTTCCGACTGCAGCATGACTTCCATGCCTTCGGGAATGTAGTTGGCGACGAGGGTCGGAATGCCGATGCCCAGGTTCACATAGAAGCCGTCCTGCATTTCGCGGGCGACGCGTTGAGCCATTTGTTCGCGGGAAAGTGCCATTGTTGTTATTCCTTCATTCGGTCCGGGGGCAGGGGATCACTTACGCACGGTGCGCTGTTCGATGCGCTTCTCGAACGTGCCGCAAATGACCCGGTCGACGTAGATGCCAGGGGTGTGGATCTGCGCCGGGTCCAGCTCGCCGGGTTCGACGATTTCTTCGACTTCGACCACGGTGATCTTGCCGGCGGTGGCGGCCAGCGGGTTGAAGTTCTGGGCGGTGTGGCGGTAGATGACGTTGCCGAAATGGTCGGCTTTCCAGCCTTTGACGATGGCGAAGTCACCGGTGATGGATTCTTCCATCAGGTACTTGCGACCGTGGAACTCGCGCACTTCCTTGCCTTCGGCGACCGGGGTGCCGACGCCAGTAGCCGTGAAGAATGCCGGGATGCCGGCGCCGCCTGCGCGCATTTTTTCGGCGAGGGTGCCTTGAGGCGTCAGGACGACTTCGATTTCGCCTTTCAACAGTTGGTCTTCGAACAGCTTGTTTTCGCCAACGTAGGAGGCCACTACTTTTTTGATCTGCCGGTCTTCCAGCAACACGCCAAGACCGAAACCGTCGACGCCGCAGTTGTTGGAAACCACGGTCAGGTCACGGGTGCCTTTGCGCTTGATCTCGGCGATCAGGTTTTCCGGAATGCCGCACAGGCCGAAGCCGCCAGCGATTACGGTCATGCCGTCTTCAAGACCTGCCAGAGCTTCCTCGTAGGAACTCACGCGCTTGTCGAAACCTGCCATATGCACCTCTTTTATTCTTTGTGGGCGGCTGGCTAGCCGTATGGGATGGAGTGTCGCGCTGGAGGATTTATTTGTTAAGTTGATTTTTAAGGTTGATTGATAGATAAAACTCACCAATAAATCCTGTAGGAGCATGGCTTGCCCGCGATGACGATCTCCAGGACGCCATCGCGGGCAAGCCATGCTCCTACAGAAAGCACCTGCGCTCATTACTGGAGCAGTTAGCCTATGACAGTCAAGCAGATCCGCGCCTTTCTGGCCGTGGCCCAGAGTCTGAGCTTTGCCGTCGCCTGCGAACGATTGCACCTGTCGCAATCGGCGCTGAGCCTGACCATCAAGGCGCTGGAGGAGGGCCTGGGCGGGCGGCTGTTTACCCGCAACACGCGTAACGTGGCGCTGACGCCCGAGGGTGAATCCCTTGTGCCGTTGGCCCGCCGATTGATCGCGGACTGGGACAATGTCGAGGACGAATTGCGCCAGCGTTTTACTCTGCAGCGCGGGCGCGTGACGCTGGCGGCGATGCCGTCGTTTGCCGGCAACCTGCTGCCGCCGATCCTCAAGACGTTTCGCGCACGCTATCCCAAGGTCAACGTCACGGTGAATGACGTGATCAACGAGCAGGTGCTGGAAATGGTGCGCGATCGGCAGGTCGAGTTGGGCGTAGCGTTTGAACCGACGCAAAGTTCGTCGCTGCAATTCACGCCGTTGTACCGGGACCGGTTTGTGGCGGTGGTGCCGTTCGATTCACCTTTTTCAGAACGCGAAGACATTGATTGGCAGACGTTGCTTGAAGAGCCTTTCATTACCTTGCAGCGACCGTCGACGGTGCGGGTGATGCTGGAGGAGCACCTGCAAGCGCGGGGGATGAAGTTGCCGGTGGAGTTTGAAAGCCATCAGTTGGCGACAGTCGGGAGAATGGTCGCCAGCGGCCTGGGGGTGAGCGCGGTGCCGGCGTTGTGTGCCGGGCAGATGCGCGAGTTGGGCGCGCGGTGCATTACCCTGCGTGACCCGGTGGTGGAACGGGCGATCGGGGTGTTGACCAAGCCTGGGGTGGAGTTGTCGACGGCGGCGCAGGCGTTGTTCGATATTCTCAAGGAAGAAAACTTCGACCAACGCCTTGCCCTGTGAAACCGCTCGGTTCTACTTTTTAGCGGCCGACAACGGTGGGGTTCGAGGCGGGATCAGGCGCTTGGTTCCCGTCGACTCGAATGCCGAGGCGAAGCGCAGCAGCGTCGAATCGTCGTAGGCGCGGCCGGCAAACGTCAGGCCGACGGGCATGCCGATGTCCGGCATCACGCCCATCGGCACGGTGACCGTTGGCACACCCAAATGCCGGATGGCGAGGTTGCCGTTGGCCACCCAGATGCCGTTGCTCCAGGCGATGTCCGCAGAGGCCGGGTCGACATCGGCATTCGCCGGCGCAACGTCGGCCACTGTCGGGAACAGCACCGCATCGAGCCCCAGCCGATCCATCCAGTCTTCCAGGTCGATTCGACGGGTTTTTTCCAGCCCGCGCAAGCCATCAGGCACAGTGGATATCTGATCCCACGGCGTGATGCCACGCTCGGCCATCCGCACGTATTCGTCCATGCCGGCGACCAGGTCGCCCTCGCGGTTGGGCAGGGTTCCCGGGTCGTGCGGGAAAATCAGCGGCCCGTCGACATCGACCAGACGGTTCAATTTCGGGTCGCCGTTGGCCTGCAGGAAATCGTCGAATGCCCAGGCCGTCAGGTCCCACAACTCATGATGCAGGAACTCTTTCGACACCAGGCCTCGGGTAAACACCGTCGGCGCACCCGGACGATCACCCTCGCAATTGGAGACCAGCGGGAAGTCGACTTCAATCACTTCGGCACCCGCAGCTTCAAGTGCCTTGCGGGCCTCTTCCCAGAGCCCGATCACCGATGGACGCGTGTTGATGCGCTGCCCCGTCGGCCCACCGATGCCCGGTGCGTCGCTCGTGCCCGCGTCGGGATCGGCGTTGATGTACATGCGCGGAACGCCGAGGCGTTTGCCGGCGAGTGCATCGGTGTTCGCCGCAAGTTCGGCATAGGACGCCGGGCGCACCGAGGCGACGCTCGGAATCGGCACCCAGGGTTGCAGCCGCCACAGATCGCCACGGGTGTCGGGATCTTCCGCCACCACCACGTCGAGCACTTCAAGCAGGTCGGCCATGGTTCTGGCGAAGGGCACGACGACGTCCATGGTCGGCGTCAGCGGCCAGTTGCCGCGCACCGAGATCACCCCGCGCGACGGCGTGTAGGCGCACAAACCGTTGTTCGAGGCCGGACCGCGACCGCTCGACCAGGTTTCTTCCGCGAGACCGAAGGCCGCGAAACTGGCGGCGGTCGCCGTCCCGGCGCCATTCGACGAACCCGAGGCGAAAGGGGCGGTGAGGTAGTCAGCGTTGTACGGGCTTTCGGCACGGCCGTAGACCCCGCGCTGCATGCCGCCGTTCGCCATCGGCGGCATGTTGGTTTTGCCCAGGCAGATCGCACCCGTGGCGCGAAGCCGTTCGATGGTGAACGCATCGCGATAGGCAATCAGGTGGGCGAAAGCGGGGCTGCCAGAGGCGGCGGTCAGCCCTTTGACCAGATAACTGTCTTTGGCGGTATAGGGAATGCCATCGAGCGGCCCCAGCGTTTGACCTTTGGCCCGACGGGCATCGGACGCCCGCGCTTCATTGAGCGCCTCGGGATTGCGCACCACCACGGCGTTGAGCGCGGTGGCGGTGTCCGGGCCATCGTAGGCATCGATCCGGGCCAGGTAAGCCTGCACCAGTTCGACGGCGGTGGTCTGCCCGGATTCGAGCGCCGCGCGCAGTTCGGCAATGGACACTTCAGTGACTTCGATCATGCGCTTACCACCGGCTGCTGAGGGGTGACGGGTTGAATGTTTCCATCACGCGGGAGCGTTGGCTCAGGGGCATCACTTTTCTCAAAATGGGTTCTCATATCCGTTCTCGTTGCACTGCATTACGCGACAGCGTGCTATTTAACACCAAGTTGGGCCAGATAGAGTTGTCGATACGCGTCAACCAGTTGATCCAGGGTGAAAGCGCGATTGCGGCCACTGGGGTTGGGCAAGACCCAGACCGAGGCGTTACCGAACGTTTGCGACTGAAGCCCCCAGGTCACGTTGCGCTGGCCGGACAACGCGCCATAGGCGGCCTTGCCGAGAAAAGCCACACAACGTGGCGCATAGTGCGCGATCTTCTGTTCGAACTGCGCAGCGGCGGCGATGAATTCATCCACCGACAACTGATCCGCGCGCGCCGTTGGCCGCTCAACCACGGCCGTTAAACCACAGTGATACTGCACGATTGTCCGGTCATCTTCCGGGCGAACTTCCTGCGGCGTAAAACCGGCCAGATGAAGGGTGCGCCAGAAGCGATTGCTGCGGCCCGCAAAATGGTGCCCTTGGGCGGCGGCCATCATGCCGGGGTTAATGCCGCAAAAAACCACCGCCAGATGCTTGGCCAGCCTGTCTTCGAGTCTGTTGCCCGTCATGACGTCGCTCAACCGCAGATCACATTGACCGCATTGCGTGCCAGCCCGGTCAGTTCCGCCCGGGATTTGCCCGCCCGCGCACGGATGGAAATGCTGTGCAGCAGGGAGGAGGCGAGCACGGCGAGGGCCGCAGCATCGACATCGTCCTTGAGCTCTCCTTTATCAATGGCCACGCGCAGACGCGCTTCGAGGTCGGCATCCAGTCGGCTGAGTCGATCCGACAGTGCATCGCGAATTTCCGGATCTTCGACCGCTTCGGTGGTCGCCGTGCCAATCGCAAAGCAACCACGGGGTTGGCCGTCACCCGAGAAGTAGATCGATAACTGCCCCTCGTAAAACTGCATCAATGCCTGGCGCAACGTCAGCTCTTCGCTCGTCAGCGCCTCGTGCATGGCGGCGGCGGCGAACTCCCAATACTGCTCAAGCGCTTTGATATAGAGCGCGTGCTTGTCACCGAATGCGGCGTACAGGCTCGGCCGGTTCATCCCGGCTGCGCTGGCGATGCTGTCCAGAGACGCACCGGAATAGCCGGTGTTCCAAAACACACCGAGCGCTTGTTGCAAGGCGGTCTGCGGGTCATAGGCGCGAGGACGGCCGCGTCCTTTGCCCTCGGTAGTTTTATTTTGTGCCATGTCGTACAAAATCCTTGAGTCTGGGGGTGGCGTGGCTATATTCTTACACCATCGCACAAAATTAAGGAACCAGAAATTCCTTGCTTGCGGGTTTGTTGTAGCGGAGCTCGATCGGGGTATTGCGGCTACGAAACAGGTGCGGCGGAGCGATCCTCCCGACCGCACACGGTAAGGCGCTGTTCCAGTGGGTGTTAGCCCGATTTCCCGGTTTAAGGTGTATTCGATCATGACTAAACAGTTCGATCTCTCAGCGAC
Organism: Pseudomonas sp. PDM02; assembly: GCF_014852285.1. Taxonomy (NCBI): domain Bacteria; kingdom Pseudomonadati; phylum Pseudomonadota; class Gammaproteobacteria; order Pseudomonadales; family Pseudomonadaceae; genus Pseudomonas; species Pseudomonas sp. PDM02. The sequence goes on from NZ_JACVBL010000014.1 coordinate 104,811, forward strand.
ACAGACCCTCGGGCATCCCGGTCAGAACCCGGCTGACGCGCCCGTGAAAAAACCGTTCAAAGCGAAAATGCGGCCCCTGCTGATGGTCGGTGTGCCGCTGCTTTTCGCCGCGTTTGGCTACGCACGCTATCAGGCGGGCGAGCCCTTTGTTTCGACCGACAACGCCTACGCCCGGGTGGCCAAGGCCTCGATCAACGCACGTGTTTCCGGACAGGTCGTCGAGATTGCGGTCCAGGACAATCAGCCTGTGCGCAAAGGCCAGGTGCTGTTCCGCATCAACCCGGAGCCGTTTCAGATCGCGGTCAACCGTGCAGAAGCACAGTTGAGCGTCGCGCGGCTGCGCATCGATGGGCTCAAGGCCAGTTACCGGCAGCAGCAGGCCGAGTTGCAGTCCGCCAGAGAGTCGGCGGATTTCGACCAGAAAGAGTTCGCCCGCAAGAAAGCGCTGGTCGCCTCCGAGTTTGTCTCGCGGGCCGTTTACGAGCGGGCGGACACCGACCTGAAAGTGGCACGGCAGCGCATTGCGTCGATCGAACAACAGATCGCCAGCACCGTCGTCGCGCTCAGCGGCAACCCGAACATCGACGCGGACAGTCACCCGACGGTGCGCGAGGCCAGGGCTCAACTGGACGAGGCGCAGCTCTACCTCGGGTATGCGACGGTGTACGCGCCGGACGATGGCATTGTCGCCAAGGTTGACGACTTGCAGGTGGGCAACTTCGTCAGCAACGGCGCGCCGGCCTTTGCGCTGCTGTCCGCTCGCGAGATCTGGGTCGAGGCCAACTTCCGCGAGACGCAGGTCACCCATATGCGCCCCGGGCAGGCCGCGACCATCAGCATCGATACCTATCCCGATCACGTATTCAAGGCCCACGTCACCAGCATGAGCCCGGGGGCCGGCTCGGACTTCGCCCTGCTGCCGCCAGAAAACGCGACCGGCAACTGGGTCAAAGTGGTGCAGCGCGTTCCGGTACGCCTTGAACTCGATGAGGCAGATCCTGCCCTGGCGCTGTTCTCGGGCACCAGCGCCACGGTCAAGGTTGATACTGGCTATCGCACGCCGTGGTGGCATCCGCTCAAAGCATTGTTGACTGCGGGTGGCGCCTGATGAACAGCCAACAGAGTGGAATCCCGGCGGGAGAGGGCGCGCATGCGCTGCGGTTCGCGGCGCTGCTGGCGACGTACATGCAGTCGGCGAACCTGCCTGTTCCGAACGCGGTGCTCAGGTTGATTCAGGGCAGCCTGTCGATGACCGACGACCAGGCGGGCTGGATCTTCACCTCGTACCTTGCCGCGAGCGCCATCACCCTGCCGGTCGCGCAATGGCTCGCCGGGCGTTATGGCTTGAAGCGTGTTTATCTGACCGCGCTGGCCTTTTTTGCCCTTGGCTTGCTGCTTGCGACGCTGGCCACGACGCCGCTGGAATTCGTCGGCGCGCGGATCATCCAGGGGCTCGCGAGTGGCGTGCTTGCACCGCTGTCGATGGCGATTTCGATGGAGACCCTGCCCCTCGAGAAGCGTGCGAAGTTTGGCGCGACGTGGACCGCCATCGTGCTGTTCGGCATCGTCAGCGGGCCGAGCATCGGTGGCTGGGTCGGCGAACACTTCGACTGGCGGCCGATCTTCTACATCAGCCTGCCGTTGTCGGCCTACATCTTCCTGGTGATGGCGCTTTTGCTGAAGGAGAAGAAGGCCGAACAGCGGCCGTCATTCGACTTCTTTGGCTTTGGCACTTTCACGCTGGGTTTGATCAGCCTGCAAATGCTGCTTGACCGTGGTGAACGCCTGGACTGGTTTGCCTCGACCGAGATCTGCCTCGAAGCGCTGGGCAGTGCACTGGGGTTCTATCTGTTCGCGGTGCATGTGCTGACGGCGAAGGTACATTTTCTCAACAAGCGTTTGTTCGACGACCGCAATTTTGTGCTGTCGACGGTCATCTTTTTCGCCGTGGGTTTCGTGCTGTTGTCGACCATGGCGCTGACCTCGCCGATGCTCGACGAAATTCTCGGCTACCCGCCGGACACCACGGGGTTCCTGACGATCCCGCGTGGCGTCGGACTGGTCGGCGCGTTCCTGCTGATGGGGCGTGTTCCCGAGCGCTTCGACCGCCGCGGGTTCGTGGCGGCAGGCGTCGCCCTGGTGGTCTATGCCAACTGGCTGATGCTCAGCTATTCGCCGTTGATGGACGAGTGGCCGGTGGCAGTGGCCGGTGCGGTTCAGGGCATTGGCATCGGCGTGTTGATGCCGTCGCTGACCAAGGTTGCGTTCAGCACGCTCGACCCCGCGTTGCGCCCCGAAGGCACCGGTTTGTTCAACCTGTCACGGGTGTACGGCAGCACCTTGGGCGTTGCGATTGTGCAGTTGTTTTTCTTCAACAACACGCAAGCGATGCACACGGCGCTGGTCAGCAACCTGACGCCTTATCGCGCCGCTGCGCTTTCCGTGCCGACGTCCCTGCAAGCCCTGGAAGGGCTCAACGAAATGATCACGGGCCAGGCGGCTTTTATCGCGCTGATCGGTCAATTCAAGATTTTGCTGGTGGTGATGCTGGTGGTGAGTCCACTGGTGGTCTTCCTTCGCAAGCCGGCTGCGGCCAACTAGTTTTCGTGGAGTGTGCCAAATGAAATCCCATGCGCTCGCAATCAACAGACAGACGTTCAAAACCACGTTCGGCGCGGCGGCAGTGCTGGTGTTCCTGACCGCCTGTACCGTCGGCCCCGACTACCAGATGCCTGCGCCGAGCCAGTCGCAGCACTACGATCAACAGGCCGAACAGCGTCTTGGTCAGCGTGGCAACAAGCAAATTGATCTGGGCCAAAAGGTCCGCGGTGACTGGTGGACGGCGTTCCGTTCGCAGAAGCTCGACACGGTGGTACGTCGGGCCATTGCGGGCAACCTTGAACTGGTGGCGGCGGATGCAACCATTCGCCAGGCGGCGTCCTCGGTAACGGCGGCGGAAGGTGCGTTGTACCCGCAAGTCGATTTTGGCGCCCAGGCGGGCCGTCAACGGGTTCATAACGCCAAAGAGCCGGCCGTCTCCAACTTCTATGCGATCGGGCCACGGGTCGGTTTTGACCTGGACGCGTTCGGCGGCAACAAGCGCTTGGTGGAGCAACAGGAAGCGTTTGCCGATCTGCAAAAACATCGCTACGAAGCGGCGTACCTGACCCTGACCGGGAATGTCGCCAGTCAGGCGTTGCTGGTGGCGTCGGCGAATGCGCAGATGCAAGCCGTCGAAAAACTGCTGGCCAACGACGCGAAAAACCTCGACCTCGTGCGCATGGCCCACGCCAATGGCAGCACCACGCAGATCGATGTTTCGCTGGCCGAGACCCGGCTTGCTCAGGACCGCACGTTGTTGCCGCCTCTGGCTCAGCAGCGCGACTCGGCTCGCCACGCACTCTCGATTCTGACGGGCAAAGGCCCGGGCGACTGGATCGCGCCGGACTTCGACCTGGCCGAGTTTGTATTGCCGGCCAACGTGCCTGTCAGCTTGCCTTCTGAAATGGCCCACGACCGGCCGGATGTGCGCCAGGCAGAAGCAGAACTGCACATGGCCAGCGCTGCCGTCGGCGTCGCGACCGCGAACCTCTATCCCCATGTCACGTTGTCCGCGTCGCTGGCACAGGCCGCTTCGGGCAATGGCGGCGCCGCACTCTGGGGCTTTGCGGCAGGGCTGGCGGGGCCGATCTTTGATGGCGGAACGCTCAAGGCTGAACGTCAGGCGGCCATCGACGGCTACAACGCGACACTCGCCGGTTACCAGCAAACCGTGATCAGTTCGTTCGGCCAGGTCGCCGACACGCTGCAAGCCATCAACCATGACGCCGAGGAAAACCTCGCCCAGGAAGACGCATTGCGCGCGGCCGAAACCAGTTTGCGCTTGAACCAGCAAGCCTACGCGCAAGGCGAGAACAGCATTCTCCAGGTGCTGGAAGCGGAGCGCGCGTATCAGCAGGCGTTGCTGGGCCGAATCCGGATCAAGACGGCGCAATACCTCGACACGGTGCGCCTGTACGTCGCGCTCGGCGGTAATTCCGTCGGCGCCTTCGAGCAACGGGTGGCCACACGTGAAGCACAGAACCCTGCGTATCAATAGCGGCTGCGGCCCCGACAATTGGAGTAAAGAGATGCCTTACGAAGCCTTTCACGATGCACTTCGCGATCAGCGTTTTGCGCTCAACCATGGCGCGGGTGAAATGCCGGCGGTTGGGTTCGGCACGCTGTTTCGAGATATTGCGGTCACCACGCAAGCGGTCAAGGAGGCCCTGCACGCGGGCTTTCGTCATTTCGATTGTGCAGAACGTTATCGAAATGAAGAACAGGTCGGCATTGCCCTTCAAGAGGTGATGGCGAGCGGATCAATCCGCCGCGAAGACCTGTTCATCACCACCAAGCTGTGGAACACCAACCATCGCCCCGAGCGGGTTCAACCGGCGTTCGAGGCCAGTTGCCGACGGCTGCAAGTGGACTATATCGACTGCTACCTGATCCATACGCCGTTTGCCTTTCAACCCGGTGAAAACCAGGACCCGAGGGACGAGCAAGGCAACGTCATCTACGATTCAGGGGTCACGTTGATCGAGACATGGAGGGCACTTGAGCGCCTGGTGGATGAGGGGCGGTGCAAGTCCATCGGCTTGTCGGACATCACGTTGCCGGCGTTGCAGGCGATTGTCGCCGAGGCGCGGATCAAACCCGCCGTCGTGCAGATCGAGTCCCATCCATATTTGCCGGAATGGGAACTGCTTGAGTTTTGTCAGCAACATGGAATTATCGTCCTGGCGTTTGCACCACTCGGCCATGGCATGGAGCCCAACGTGCTGGAGGATTCGGTGATTACCGGGATCGCCCGGCGCGTGCAGAAGACCCCGGCGCAAGTGGCACTGGCCTGGTCGGTGCAGCGGGGCGTGGCGTTTCTGACCACGTCGGCGACACCGAGCCACATCCGGGAAAACTTCGATCTGTCTACGCTGCCACACCGGGCGATGCTTGAAATCAAGGAAGAGATCACCACTCGGGTACGGTTCAACTCGGTGGTGGAAACCGGTGTTCCCGGGTTTATTGCGCGCAAGAAGTAATCCGATTCGAGAGGGGCGGCTTTCTGTAAGGCCGCCCTTTTTTATCCAGACCCTTGAGGCCTAGCGATGGACATTTTCCAGACCATGCGTTTTTTCGTGGCTGTCGCCCAAACCGGCAGTTTTACGGCGGCGGCGCAGATGCTGGACACCACCACGACCAACGTTTCCAAAGCGGTGACCAGTCTGGAAGCCCGGCTTCAAACACGTCTGATCAACCGGACCACTCGACGCCTGGCATTGACCGAAGCCGGTGTGCGCTACTTGCAGCGCTGCGAGAAAATTCTTGAAGAGGTGCGTGAAGCCGATGAGGAAGCAGGAACCGCTCACATCACGCCGGTGGGCCGGCTGAAGATTCACGCGATGTCGGCCATCGGCAACCATTACGTGATCGATGCGATTGCCAAGTACCGAGAGACTCACCCCTCGGTGATGTTTGATCTGACCCTGACCAATCGGCTGCCCGATTTGCTGGAGGAGGGGTATGACATGTCGATCGTGTTAGCGCGGGACTTGCCCGATTCCGGGTTTGTCGCTCAAAGGCTGGGCATCACTTACAGCATCCTCTGCGCTTCGCCGGCGTACTTGAAGAAACGCGGACACCCTGATTCTCCAGGGTCGCTTGGCGCACATGATTGTCTGCGGATTGTGAATACGGTCATGCCGGTTGAAAACTGGGCATTCGAGGGGCCGGACGGCGTGGAGACGGTGAACGTTCCGGTCTCTCCCTTTCACGTGAACACCGCCGATGCGATGACGGTCGCGATAAAGAATGGAATGGGGATCGGTATTCAACCTATTGCGTCTGCCGTGGACGGACTGAGAGCGGGCACGTTAGTGCGGGTGTTGCCGGATTATCATTTCGAGGAATTCAACTTGTTTGCCATCTACCCGTCACGAAAGTTCGTGGATGCGAAGATCAAGACATGGGTGGAGTTTCTGAAAGACTACATTCCGGGTCTGTTGGCCTCCGATGAGGACATTGTCGGTTCGCCAGCAAAACCCTGACAGATGCGGCATGCATGGAGTGTCGACCCTCCATCGTCCGCACGCGACTCAACCGTTCGAGCAGCCTGTGCCCATGACTTGATATTGCAGGATATGCCGTTGACCGTGAGAGTCTTCATACGTCATTTGGGCCGGCACCGGTGCGCATTCGTTTGCAATGTCCGACACCGTAATGATCTTCTGAATATCGAGCTTCATTCCGTAGGTGTAACTTTCAACGGGTAGCTGGCCGGCTTCTGCATTGGCGTGACTTTCGTCTGCAAAGGCCTGTGCGGTTAAACTTCCAAGAGCAAGGAACAGCGCTGCTTTTAAAACGTTCATGGTATTCACCTTGGCATCGACTATTTCGGGGTTGTTGCCTGGCGAGCAAGTTGCTGACAACTTCAATGGCTCGCTGGGTAGAGTCGATGCTAGGTGTTTATGGCTTGGCCATATATTGGTCGACCGGACAAACACTGTTGTCGGATTTCACATGAATCCTGAATCCTGAATCCTGAATCGGCAGGCTCAGGCCGGCTGATTTCTCCCCGACACTTCGCTTGATAGTGCCCTGTTTTCGCTCTTGAGTTTTCAGCGGCTTTCAGACTCAAATGGTCCTTTTCGGGACGGTGACGATATGGAACATCGGTGTGAAGTAGCAGTGCTCGGACTCGGCGCGATGGGCGCCGCGACGGTGTATCAACTGGCGAAATCCGGGGTCAGGGTCATCGGCGTTGACCGCCACCATCCTCCCCACACGCAGGGCTCCAGCCATGGGGACACGCGCATCACTCGGCTCTCGGTCGGCGAAGGTGCGGCGTACGTGCCCATTGTCCGCAACTCGCATCGGATCTGGCGTGAACTCGAAGCACTGTCCGGCGAGTCGCTGTTCGAGCAGTGCGGCGTGCTGGTGTTGAGCTCCAGCCCCGGCTATGACGCCAACGATGCCAACGACTTCACGAACCGCACCCTTCAACTGGCGAACACTTACGGCATCGAGCATGACGTGTTGTCCGCCAAACAGATTCGCCAGCGATTCCCGCAATTTTCCCAGGTGCTGGACACTGCCGTCGGCTACTTCGAACCGAGTGGCGGTTACGTCCGGCCGGAACGCTGCATCGCGGTGCAATTGCAGCTCGCCGAGGAACACGGCGCCACGTTGTTCAAGGGCGAAACCGTCACGCACATCCGCTCGGACGAGCAGGGCGTCACCCTCACCACCGACCAGCGCACGATCCGCGCCGACAAAGTCGTGGTCAGTGCCGGCATGTGGTCCCGGGATTTGTTGGGACAGCCGTTTGACCGCTTGTTGCGGGTGTGTCGGCAGAAACTGTTCTGGTTTGAACAGGAGGAGCACGCGCGGTTCGCCGAGGTGTCACCGACGTTCATTTTCAGCCACGGCCCGGCGCAGTCCTTTTACGGCTTCCCGCCGTTACCGGGCGAGGGCAGCGTGAAAGTCGCGACGGAGCAATACATTGAAGAATCCTCGCCAGACACGCTGGACCGCACCGTCAGCGCCGCTGAAGAAAACGACATGTTCGAACGTCAGGTGCGCGGCCGGATCGCGGGCGTGACTTCGCGTGTGGCCAAGTCGGCGGTGTGCGCGTACACCGTCACGCCGGATTCGCACTTCATCATCGACGAGCATCCGTCACTGAAAAACACCCTGGTGGTGTCAGCCTGTTCGGGACATGGTTTCAAGCATTCCGCAGCGTTGGGCGAGGCGGTTGCGCAGTGGTGCGTGCGTGGCAGCAGTGACCTGGACCTGTCGGCGTTTTCGTTGAAGCGGTTTGCCTGACTTGCCGATCCCGGCCACCCCGCGATCCGTAGGAGCCAGGCTTGCCGGCGAAGGCGTCCGTGAAATCGCCATCGCCAGCAAGCCGGCTCCTACAGGTTTTGTGTGAGTCCCCAATCCCCGCCACCCCGCCACCCCGCGATCCGTAGGAGCCAGGCTTGCCGGCGAAGACGTCCGTGAAATCGCCATCGCCAGCAAGCCGGCTCCTACAGGTTTTGGGTGAGCCCCCAATCCCCGCCACCCCGCGATCCGTAGGAGCCAGGCTTGCCGGCGAAGGCGTCCGTGAAATCGCCATCGCCAGCAAGCCGGCTCCTACAGGTTTTGTGTGAGCCCCCAATCCCCGCCACCCCGCGATCCGTAGGAGCCGGCTTGCCGGCGAAGGCGTCCGTAAAATCGCCATCGCCGGCAAGCCTGGCTCCTACAGGTTTGGTGTGAATCCCCAATCCCGGACATCCCCGCGATCCGTAGGAGCCAGGCTTGCCGGCGAAGGCGTCCGTGAAATCGCCATCGCCGGCAAGCCGGCTCCTACAGGTTTTGTGTGAGCCCCCAATCTCGGACATCCCCCAATCCGTAGGAGCCGGCTTGCCGGCGAAGGCGTCCGTAAAATCGCCATCGCCAGCAAGCCAGGCTCCTACAGGTTTGGCGTGAAGCCCCAATCCCGGGCATCCCCGCGATTCGTAGGAGCCGGCTTGGTGTGAATCCCCAATCCCGGACATCCCCGCGATCCGTAGGAGCCAGGCTTGCCGGCGAAGGCGTCCATGAAATCGCCATCGCCGGCAAGCCGGGCTCCTACAGGTTTAGGGTGATTCCATCATCCCGGACATCCCCGCGATCGTAGGCGCAAGGCTTGCCGAGGTGGGCGAATTGATACTAATTGGCCATCATTTCCGGTAGAGTGTGCGCCGCCCGAGAGACGGATCCCGGGCGTTTACCCAAGGAGTCATTCAGTGAATCACCTCAGCAAAGTTGTTGCCGTTACCCTGTTCGGCCTGGTTCTGGCGGGTTGCACCGGCGCCCCGATGAAGACTCAGCAATACGATGCAAGCCAATACACGGTGGTTGGCCACAGTGAAGCGAGCGCCACGGGCCTGATGCTGTTCGGCGTCATCCCGATTCGCCAGAACAGCCGTTTTGTTCGCGCGCAAGACGCGGCGATCAAGGCCAAGGGCGGCGATGCACTGATCAACACCCAAGTGCAGGAAAACTGGTTCTGGGCGTGGGTCCTGAGCGGTTACACCACCAAGGTTTCCGGTGATGTGATCAAGCTGAAAAACGTTCAGTAAGCGATCGCCAGCGCAGCCTGCCGCAATGGCAGGCCACGCTTGTCGTCCCGGTCAGATCAGGTTGATCACGACATCGATGTTGCCACGGGTCGCCTTCGAATACGGGCAGGTCTGATGCGCGGCATCCACCACCGACCGTGCGACGGCAGGGTCCAGGCCGGGAAGGCTGACGTTGAGGCGCGCTTGCAGGAAAAAGGCGTTTTCGGTCTTGCCCAGGTCTATTTCGGTGTCGACAGACACGTCAGTCGGCAAGGTCACTTTCAACGCGATGGCTGCCTTGCCCATGGCACCGATGAAGCAGGCCGACCAACCAGCGCCCAGCAGTTGTTCAGGGTTGGTGCCGCTGCCGGAAGAACCTATGGCGCTAAGCTTGACGTCCAGACGGCCATCGTCGCTTCGCGACTCGCCATTGCGGCCTCCGGTTGTGTGGGTCTTGCCGGTGTAAAGCACGGTGTCGATTTGATTGATCATGGCGGTTCCTGCTGAGGTTGGTGGGCGCTTCTAAATCGCTGTTCATCGGAAAACATCTGAATTTCCGATGTGGCCCACTTTTCCACTTCCATGTAATGCGGATGTGTCCTGAACCGGCGCTTGTGTATCGCCGTGTAAGATCACCCCGCAAAAATACACACTGATACAAATCGACAGTGACTGTAGGAGCGAGCTTGCTCGCTCCTACGGGTAAAGCCTTCACGCCTGCTTGTTCAGCGCCGCCTCCGCCGCCGCAATTTCCGCCTGGCGCTTGATGATCAGGTCACCCATCGGCGGCCCCTGAAAGCGCCGCGCTTCAAAACCGAACCAGACGATGGCCGTCAGCACCAGGAAACCGATGGTGATGTACAGCGCCCAATCGTTCGGTGGCTGGATGCCGATGACGAAGATCACCACCATCGAGAGCACCGAGAGCACGGCGAACAAGGAGTAAAAAGCGTGCCCCATGTTCCACGGCCCCATGGTTGGCCACTTCGAGGTTCCGTAGGCGAACAGGCCCAGCACGATGGGAATGATGAAAGAGAAAAACAGGAAGATCACCGTGCAGGAGACCACGATGGTGTAGACCGGCGTTGCCCCGATCGAGATCACCGACGAGCCCCAGTCGAACAAGACCGCCAGGGTCGCGCCGGTCCAGATGGCTGCCACCGGGCTGCGATATTTCGGCGAGACCGAGGCCAGTGCTTTCGAGCAGGGCAGGCCACCGTCGCGGGAGAACGCGAAGATCATGCGTGACACCGAGGTCACGGTCGCCAGCCCGCAGAGAAACTGCGAGATGAAAATCGCCACGTACAGCGCGAATTTCACGTTCGGGCTCACTTGGGCGTTCATGCCCCAGAAGAACACGTTCCAGCCTTGTTTCGCCGCTTCGTCCATGTTCGGCAGCATCAGCACGAACGAACAGAGCATCACCCAACCGAACAGCAACGACCAGATCACGGACATGACCATGCCGCGCGGCACCGACATCGCGGCATTACGGGTTTCTTCTGAGGTATGCGCCGACGCGTCATAACCGGTGATGGTGTAGATCGGCAACAGCAGGCCGAGCATGAACACCCAGCTGTTCGACACCTGTGGCCAGACACCGCCGCCGGCTTCACCGGAATAGTTGCCGAAAGTCCACAACCGGGCGAACTCATAGCTGGGTGCGGAAATCAGGCAGACGATGGTCAGCGCGAGCGCCGTGGCGAAAATCAGGTAGCCCGAGAAGTCGGTGAGTTTCGCGGTCAGGCCGATGCCCAGATGGTTACACAAGGCCTGGATGCCGGTCAGGATCGCCAGGAAAATCACCCTCACGGTGGTGGTGTCTTCCATTCCCAGCGCCGGTCCGAAGGCCCCGAAAAAGAAGTAATAGGTGCCGACGTTGATCGCGCCGAGCACCGTGACCAGTCCCAGCAGATTGAACCAGGCCGTCAGCCAGCCGGTGAAGCGGTTTCCGAGAATCGAGCCCCAGTGATAGAGACCGCCTGCGGTGGGGTAAGCCGAAGAAATCTGCGCCATGGCCAGCGCGAATACCCCTGAGATCAGGCAACCGATGGGCCAGCCGATGCCAATCGCCGCACCCCCTGCGCCCGAGGTGCCTTGGGCCAGTGAGTTGATGCCGCCTGAAAGGATGCAGATGATCGAAAAGGAAATCGCGAAGTTGGAGAAAACGCCCATTCGTCGCGAGAGTTGCTGGGCGTAGCCCATGCTGTGCAGCACCTTGACGTCCTCGTCGTGCGCGTCGGTGCCGGGCTGGCTTGCTGGGTTCATGCTGTGTACCCCATCAGGTTTTGATTCAATCCACTGGCGTGTGCGCAATGGGCTGGCCTTCAACACCTTGTCGTACTGCTCCTTTTTCCAACCGATACTGCTCTGGATCTAAACGCGGCCGTGATAAGCCGCGTCGAAAATGCTGGCCACACCGATCTTGGTCAATGGCAGGGGATTGCCGCTTGCCGAGGGATCGACAATCGCCATGTCCGCGATCAGGTCGGCCTGCCGGTCATCCACGCCCAACTCAACCAGCGTGTGCGGCACGCCGATGTCTTTGCGCAGCTTGAGCACGAAGGCCAGAAAACTGTCGAAGCCGGGGGAGGGCAGGCGCAGATAAGCCGCGAGGCGGATGATGCGTTCCTCGATGGCCGGGCGATTGAACTGCAACACATACGGCATGAACGTGGCATTGGTCATGCCGTGATGGGTGTCGTACAGCGCGCCCACCGGATGCGAGAGCGCGTGCATTCCACCGAGGCCTTTCTGGAACGCGGTGGCGCCCATCGCGGCGGCGGCGAGCATGTGTGCGCGCGCTTCGAGGTCCGAAGGTGTATGGACGGCGCGCACCAGGGCGTTGGCCACCAGGCGCATGCCTTCCACCGCAATGCCGTCGGCCAGCGGGTGAAAACCGGGAGCGCAATACGCCTCCAGGCAATGGGCGAACGCATCCATGCCGGTGCCGGCGGTGACTTTTGCCGGCATGCCGACGGTAAGTGCCGGATCGCTGATGACCACGCGCGGCATCATTTTCGGGTGGAAGATGATGCGTTTGGTGTGCGTGCGCTCGTCGATGATCACCGCTGCACGGCCGACTTCGGAACCGGTTCCCGCTGTGGTCGGCACGGCAATCACCGGGGCGATGTGGCTGTCGTCGGCTCGGGTCCAGTAGTCGCCGATGTCTTCGAAATCCCACACCGGTCGGGTCTGGCCGCTCATGAACGCGATGAGCTTGCCCATGTCCAGGCCGCTGCCACCGCCGAAGGCAACCACGCCATCGTGCTGGCCGGTGCGCCAGGCTTCGAGCCCACCGGCCAGGTTGGCCTCGACCGGATTGGGCTTGAGGTCACAAAACAGCGCGACGCCAAGGCCGGCGGCGCGCAACGCATCCACCGCCGCCGTGGTGATCGCCGCACGCCCAAGACCGCTGTCGGTGACCAGCAGCGGGCGTTGGATACCCTGGCTGCGGCAAATCTCGGCCAGCTCGGCGATGCGCCCGACACCGAAGCGAATGCTGGTGGGGTAGTTCCAGTTTCCAGTCAGGTTCATGGCCTACACCTCGTGGCGCAGATGAAAGGATTTGGCGCGGGTCAGGTGCTCGTAGCCCAGGCGCGACAGGGTGACGCCGCGTCCGCTGTTCTTGACCCCGGTCCAGGCCAGCGCCGGGTCGAGGTAATCGCAGCGGTTCATGAACACGGTGCCGGTGGCGATCTCGTTGCCGAGGCGTTCGGCGGCGGCGAGATCCTCGGTCCAGATCGACGCGCTGAGTCCGAACTCACTGTCGTTCATCAAGGCGATGGCTTCTTCGTCGCCAGTCACCGGCATGATGCCGACCACAGGGCCGAAGCTTTCGTCGCGCATCACCGACATTTCATGAGTGACGTCCACCAGTACCTGCGGCGCCATATAGGCGCTGCCCGGTGCGTCGGCGGGAAACGCCTTCGGATCGATCAGCGCCTTGGCGCCCTCGGCCAGTGCGTCGGCAATCTGTCCGCGAACAAAATCTGCGGCGGCCGGCGAGACCATCGGACCCAGCGTGGTGGCTTCGTCCAGCGGGTTGCCCAACACGTACTGGCGAGTCAAATCGGCGAAGCGCTCGACGAAGGCGGGATAGATTTTCTGGTCCACATAGATGCGCTCGACCGCGCAGCAGCTTTGCCCGGAGTTGAAGAAGCTGCCGTCCACCAGGTTTTCCACGGCGTATTCGAGATTGGCGTCGGCGCGAACGTAGGCCGGGTCTTTGCCGCCGAGCTCCAGGCCCATGCCGATGAAATCTGTGATGGCTGCTTGTTGGACTTGCAGGCCAGCGTCCACCGAACCCGTGAAGCTCACCTGTTGTACATCGCCGGTGACGATGGCTACTGCGGTACTGGCATGACTGAGCAGCAGGTTCTGGAACAACCCTTCAGGCAGATTGGCCCGGCGAAAAGCTTCAGCGAAACGCTCGCCGACCAGCAGGGTTTGCGAGGCGTGTTTGAGGATGACGCTATTGCCCGCCATCAATGCCGGAATAATCGTGTTGACGGCGGTCAGGTAGGGGTAGTTCCACGGGGCGATCACGAGCACCGTACCTAGCGGCTCGCGTTTGATGTAACGCCGAAAACCCGCGACCGGTGCAGGCTCTATGGCTGCAAGCGCTTCGGGCGCAATAGCGATCATATGCCGGGCCCGCTCTTCGAAACCGCGCAGCTCGCCAGCGCCATAACGCACCGGTCGACCCATTTGCCAGGCCAGCTCCGGCACGATTTCATCTTTCATGGCGAGCATCGCGTCCACAGCGGCACTGCAAAAAGCTGCACGCTCGTTCAGTGGTCGGCGCTTCCATTGCGCCTGGGCCGTTGCAGCCGCCTCAAGCGCCTGAAGGAGCCGGGCGGTATCTATTTGTTGGCGCTCGACGTACACCCGGCCATCGACCGGAGAAATAAGCTGAATCTTCGCAGTCATGGTGTGCTCAATAGCGCTCGAAGCCGCGCTGCAGTTCCCAGTCGGTGATCCGCCGGTCGTACTCTTTCTGTTCCCACTCGGCGGTGTGCACGTAGTGATCGACCACTTCATCGCCGAACGCCTCGCGCAACATGCTCGACCCCTTGAGGGCGGAGCAGGCATCGCGCAGGGTTTTCGAGACTTCCGGCAAATGCTCATCGAGGTAGGCATCGCCCTCGAACGGCGCCGCGAGTTCGAGCTTTTCGTCGATCCCGGCCAGGCCCGCCGCGATCAGTGCGGCAAAGGCCAGATAAGGGTTGAGGTCGGCGCCGCCGATGCGGCATTCGATGCGGATGGATTTGCTGCCTTCGGCACACAAACGAAAGCCGGCGGTGCGATTGTCGCGGCTCCAGACCGCCCGCGTCGGCGCGAAGGTGCCGGCCTGGAAACGCTTGTACGAATTGATGTAGGGCGCCAGAAAGCAGGTGATGTCGTTGGCGTACTTGAGCTGCCCGGCGACCCAGGCGCGCATCAGTTTCGACATGCCGAACTCGGCTTTGGCGTCGAAGAACAACGGCTTCTTGGCGTTCTTGTCCCACAGCGAATTATGGATATGGCTGCTGGACCCGGCGGCGTCATAGCGCCACTTGGCCATGAACGTGATCGCCTTGCCTTGCAGCTGCGCGATCTCTTTGCAGGCGTGCTTGATGATGACGTGGTGGTCGGCCATGGTCATGGCATCGGCGTAACGAATGTTGATTTCTTCCTGGCCGGGGCCCCATTCGCCCTTGGAGTTTTCCACGGGAATGCCCGACGCTTGCAGATGCTTGCGAATCGCCCGCAGCACCGGTTCCTCGCGGGTGGTCTGGAGGATGTTGTAATCCTCGATGTAATGCCCGGCGGTTTTCGGTTGGTGATAGTTGCGCTGGTGGATCGCCTCGTAGCTCTCATCGAACAGGTAGAACTCAAGCTCCGAAGCGAACATGCCGGTGTAGCCCCGTTCACGCAGGCGTTCGACCTGTTTTTTCAGAATTGCCCGCGGGCTGTGGGGCAAGTCCTTGCGATGGTGATGATCGAGTACATCGCAGAGCACCAGCGCCGTGCATTCCAGCCAGGGCACACGCCGCAGCGTGGACATGTCTGGTTTGAGGACGAAGTCGCCATAGCCTTTGCTCCAACTGGCTGCGGCGTAACCCGGCACCGGTTCCATGTCGATGTCGTCGGCCAGCAGGTAATTGCAGCAGTGGGTTTCTTCGTGGCCGCTGTCGATAAAAAACTCGACCTGGAAGCGCTTGCCCACCAGGCGTCCCTGCATGTCGACCATGCAGACCAATACGGTGTCGATTTCGCCAGCGGCAGCCGCGCGCTTGAGTGCATCAAAGCTGAGGAGGGGCTCGGTCATCACGTCAATCCTGCGTGAAAGGGTTGGGCCTGTCTGAGATAGCTGTTGCAGACGCTCTCCAGAACAACCAAAACCCTGCAGAATCGAGCATCGTGAGCAATGAGCTGATCCAAGCTTAGCCTACTGTTGAAAACTGCAAGTCCTTATGAGCCGCTAAATTCACAGCTTGTAGCCAATCTGCCGCAACAGGTTTTTGCGCCACAGAATGTCTTCGTCGCCTTCAATTTCCTTGGCGCAGAAGCCATCCACCACACCCAGAATCGCGCGTCCCTGTGCTGTCTCGGCGAGCACCACTTCTGTGGGGTTGGCGGTTGCGCAAAAGATCCGGCACACCTCTGGAACCGTCTTGACCGTGTTCAGTATGTTCAGCGGGTAGAAGCCGTCACCCAGGAAGATGATGAAGCTGTGCCCGGCGCCGATGGCTTGGGCATTGCTCTGGGCCAGTTTGATCATGGCGGGATCGGTGCCGGACCAGCGCACCAGGCATTTGCCCGAGGCTTCGCAAAAAGCCACGCCGAAACGGATTCCCGGCACCGCGTTGATCAACGCTTCGTGAATGTCCTCGACGGATTTGATGAAGTGGGTCTGGCCCAGAATGAAATTCGTGTCTTGCGGCTTGTCGATTTTCTGCGTGATGAGTTGCATCTCGAACACCTCCTTTCACGACGGTGTTGCCAGGGGCTGGCAACCGTTCAAGTCTCACGATTCATTTTAGGAGATTCGCGCCCAGGCCGACGCTTGAGCGACCGGCGCACGTCGGGCGGCGGTAATCGGGTAAGGTAGGCGCGAAAATGCACCGGGTGCGCCGATTGACTTCACTGGAACCGAACATGATGAAAGCTGTAACCCTCACCTTCGTCCTTTCACTGACCGCAGGGGCATTTTGCACGCCGGCGGCAGCGGCGGGGGATGCTGAAGCCGGGGCGAAACTGTTCACGCGGATCTGCGGCGGCTGCCATCAAGTGGGCGAGTCGGCGCGGGGCGGCTTCGGCCCGCAACTCAACGGCATTTTCGGCCGTCCCTCGGGAAGCGTGACGGACTACCAGTACTCCGACGCGATGAAGTCCGCCGGCATTGTCTGGACGCGAGAGACACTGACGGCTTACCTCGAAGCGCCGAAGAAAGTGGTGCCCGGCACCCGGATGATTTTCTGGGGGCTCAGCGATCCGCAGAAGATCGAGGATGTGCTGGCGTACTTGCAGACGTTTCAGCCGCAGTAATCGAATGCGTCGTTGAAATGTACGTCGATGTACATTTTGTGTACGCACGAGGGCGTGCAGCGTAGAGTGGAGCGACATTTTCAGAACACGGTGGTACCCGAGGATGTCGCAGACAGGAAAGACACGGACCAAGGCACAGGACGCCGGCTGGCGTGGCTCGGTCAATGGCTGGCTGGACGCCGCCTACGATGCCCTCAAGGAATCCGGTGTGGACGCGGTGCGCGTGATGCCGCTGGCCAAGCGGCTGAACCTGTCGCGCACCAGTTTCTATTGGTTCTATGAGGATCGCGAGCAACTGCTGGCGGCGCTCCTGACCCGCTGGCGCGACAAGAACACCGGCGGGCTGATCAGCCAGTGCGAGAGTTACGCCGAAAGCATTTCCGAAGCCATCCTCAACGTTTTCGAATGCTGGGTGAACCCTGAGCTGTTCGACTCGCAGTTCGAGTTTGCCGTGCGCAGTTGGGCGTTGCAGTCCGCCGAGGTGGCCGACGAAATCGCCGCGGCTGACGAGGCGCGGATCAATGCCCTGGCCGGCATGTTTCGCCGGTTCGGCTACGAGACCGACGCCGCCGATGCGCGGGCCAGGACGATCTACCTGACGCAGATCGGCTACATTTCGATGAAAACCACTGAGGATATCGTCGTGCGTTTCCGGCGCGTTCCGCAGTACGTCACGGTGTTTACCGGCAAGGCACCGAAGCGTCGCGAGCTCGACCGTTTTTTTGGCAAGTTCGGCTACGCGGAAAAAGAGCCGGGTGTTTTCGTGTCGCTGGTCGACACCTTCGAGGAGGCGACGCCCGATGCCGAATAGAACCCTGGGCATCATCGGCGGCACCGGCTGGTTGGGCCGTTCAATCGCTGACGCGGTGCTGGAAAGCGGCTTCATCGCTGCCGATTGCCTGCTGATTTCGAACCGTTCCGGCAGCAGCACGTTCGGGCCTGACGTGCGGGTGCTGGCGGATAACCAGGCGTTGGTTGAGCTTAGCGAAGTCGTGGTGTTGTCGATCCGCCCGGAGCAATTTCGTGAACTGCAGATCGACGCCCGGGGCAAACGGGTGATTTCACTGATGGCCGGTGTTCCGGCGGCGACCATCAGCGCCGCCACCGGTGCGCAAGTCGTGGTGCGGGCGATGCCGAATGCAGCTGTGGAAATCCGCCAGTCATTCACCCCTTGGTACAACGCCGGTGAGTTGAGCGAACAGGATCGCGAGTGGGTGCAACGACTTTTTGAATGCGTCGGTTCGGCGGACGAAGTGCCCAATGAGGATTGCATCGATTACCTCAGTGCACTGTCCGGCACCGGGCCTGCTTTCCCGGCCATGCTTTACAGGGCGCTGGTTGAATCGGCGGTGGTCGCGGGGATTCCCGAGGCGATCGCCCAACGTGCCGCGCACGGCGTGGTGGTGGGTGGCGGTCAGCTACTGGCCAGCCGCGATCCCCTGCAAATGATCGACGCCCTCATGGCTTATCGCGGTGTGACGGCAGCGGCGTTGCAGTCGATGGCTGATCAACATCTCGACGCCATCGTGGGCCAGGCTGTGCAGGCCGGTGCGGCTGTCGCCCGACGCGGGATGTAAAAAAAAAGAGGGAGCAAAAGCTCCCTCGATTGATGCTTGGCGAGGTTCAGATTTCCTTCACCAACCGCAAGGCATCGTAGATCGCCGCATGCGTGTTGCGGGCCGCCACGGCGTCACCGATCCTGAACAGCTGGAAACGCCCTTGAGGGTTGGTGACGATGTGCTGCGCGTGACCGGCAATCAGGTCGTGCTGTTCCACCGCGCCGCCATTGCTGGAGTGAGGGCGAAGATCGAAATACAGGTCGTCCAGCGGCAGCGTGCCGTGGTTGACCACCACCTGATCGACGACACGCTGCTTGTTGACCTTGCCGTAGTCGCTGCCGAAGGTCGCGACCAGCTTGCCATCGCGCTTTTCCACCGACTCGACGCGGTACGTGACGGTAAAAGTGACGTCGAGGTCTTGCAGGCTGCGCATGTAGGGCACCAGGTTCATCGCCATCACTTCCGGCGCAAATGCACGGTCGGGCGTGACGATCTCCACGGTCGCGCCGCTTTGTGCGATGACTTCGGCAGCCTGCAAGGCGGCATGGTCGCCGGCATCATCAAAAATCAGCACGTTGCGGCCAGGCTTGATGTCGCCGGAAATAATGTCCCAGGTCGACACCACCAGTTCGTTGCCTCGGGCAAGCACCTCGGTGTCGGGCAGGCCTCCGGTCGCGACGATGACCACGTCCGGCTCGTGGGCCAGCACGGTGTCGGCTTCCGCCCAGGTGTTGAAGTGAAACTTCACGCCAAGGCGCTCGCACTGCGCCATTCGCCAGTCGATGATGCCGATCATTTCGCGGCGGCGTTCGTTCAGGGACGTCAGCCGGATCTGCCCGCCGGGCCGGTCTGCCGCTTCCAGCACAGTGACGTCGTGGCCGCGTTCGCCCGCGACACGCGCTGCTTCCAGCCCGGCGGGGCCGGTGCCGATGATCAACACTTTGCGTTGGTGCGCCGCCTTGGGAATCTCGTGGGGCATGGTGGTTTCGCGACCGGTCGCCGCGTTGTGTATGCAGTAGGCGGCGCCGCCCTGATAGATCCGGTCCAGGCAATAGTTCGCGCCCACGCAAGGGCGGATGTCTTCCTCGCGCTTCTCGATGATCTTGCGCACGATATGCGGATCGGTCATGTGCGCGCGGGTCATGCCCACCATGTCGACCTTGCCCGAGGCAATCGCGTAGCGCGCCGTGGCGACGTCGGGAATCTTCGCCGCGTGGAAGGTCGGGAAACCTGTCGAGGCACGGATCTCACCGGCGAAATCAAGGTGCGGTGAGTTGCGCATGCCCTGGATCGGGATGACATCAGTCAGGCCCGCGTCGGTGTCGATATGGCCGCGCACCACGTTGAGGAAATCGATCAGCCCGCTGTCCTTGAGCATGTGCGACACCTGCATCCCTTCACTGGCGTTGAAGCCGCCCGGCAGCGTTTCGTCGCCGGTGTAGCGCACACCCAGCAGGAAGTTTTCGCCGACACGCTGGCGAATCCCGCGCAGGATGTCGAAGGTAAAGCGCATGCGGTTTTCCAGCGAGCCGCCATAAGGGCCGTCGAGGTCGTTGGTCAGCGGCGACCAGAACTGATCCATCAAATGCCCGTAGGCCTGCAATTCGAGGCCGTCCATGCCGGCGGCCTGCATGCGTTCGGCCGCGTCCACGTAGTCCTTGATGATCCGCTCGATGTCCCAGTCTTCCATCTTCTTGGGGAACGAGCGGTGCGACGCCTCGCGACGGTGCGAAGGCGAGACCACGGGCAACCAGTCGGCCTTGTCCCAGCGAGTGCGCCGGCCCAGGTGGGTCAACTGGATCATCACCGCGGCGCCATGTTCGTGGCATTCATCGGTCAGGTCCTTGAGCCATCCGACCACCTCGTCCTTGTAGGCCAGCACGTTGTTGAACACCGGCGGGCTGTCCCGGGAGACCGCCGCCGAGCCTGCCGTCATGGTCAGGGCAACCCCGGCCTTGGCGCGCTCGACGTGGTAGGCGCGATACAGCGCCTGGGGCATGCCGTCGATAGGGTAGGCCGGCTCGTGCGCCGTGGTCATGATCCGGTTTCTGAGGGTCAGGTGCTTGATCTTGTAGGGTTGCAGCAAGGGATCGCTGGACATCGTGGTGCGCTCCAAAGTGGGCTTCATCAGGCTCGGCGACTTGAAATTAGGATAAATGTACATAGGTGTCAATTGCTCATGACACACATGTACATTTTTCTTGCGCAACACAAAAGTCACCGATAAGATCAGGCTCGAAAGGGTGCAGAGGAGCTACCGGACAGTCGTGCCTGGCACGATGTGAAAAAGGATTGCGAGGGATTCGGTGGAGAAGGGCTGTGCTGCCCGAATTCGAAGCAGCGAAGACTGCACTGTTCACGACCGTAAGGCCGTTCAAACGAAGACAACCTGCCTATCACCGTAAAATAGGAAGACGCCTGATGAACGCTCATTCGTATCGAAAAACAGCCTGTGCCTGCCTGTTCGGACTGGCGCTTGGAACCCACGCGGCGCTGACTCAGGCGGCGGAACAGCAACCTGTGCGCATTGGCTGGGTCAACTGGTCCGACACCGAAATCACCGTCAAGCTCGCCACCACCGCGTTGCAGGAACATCTAAAACAACCGGTGAAACTGGTGATGGCCGACATCGGCATTCAGTTCCAGGCCCTGGCCAACGGCAATATCGACCTCATCCCGATGGTCTGGCTGCCGAGTACCCACAAGGCGTTCTACGACAAATACAAGGATCGGCTCGAAGACCTCGGCGTGCTCTATGAAGGACGTATCGGCATGACGGTGCCGACCTCGGTGCCGATCAGCGAAGTGGCGAGCGTAGAGGACCTGAACAAACCGCAGGTCAGGGAAAAGCTCGACGGCAAGATCCTCACCTCCGAAGTCGGCAATGGCCAGTACAAGCTCACGGTCAAGGCCATCGAGGAGTACAAGCTCGACGGTTACAAGCTGGTGGCCTCATCGGAATCCGGCATGCTCAACGAGTTGGACCGTAACCTCAAACGCGGCAAATGGTCCTTGGTGAATGCCTGGAGTCCGCACTGGATGTTCTCCAAATATCCGCTGCGCTATCTGGATGATCCCAAGAAGATCTTTGGCGGCGCCGAGCAGATTCACGCCATGGCGCGCAAGGGCTTCAGCCAGGAGTATCCGGAGGTGGCGTACTTCTTCGCCCACTACTCGATCCCTCAGGCTGATCTCGAAGCGTTGATGATGCAGGCGCGCCAAAGCTCTTCCGACCAGGCCGTCGCCGCTTATTACGCCGCCAACAAGCCTCGTTTCGAAGCGATGTTCGAGAAGGGCGCGCAGAGCGTCAGCAGTCGCCAGCCCTGAGTGCACTGGCAGACGGCAGGTGACTCATCGACCGACGATGCACAAATCCCCGGTGGCGCGGATCAATGCCTGGCCATGCAGGCCATCCTTGATCAGCGCCGACCGCTCTTTGGCCAGCCACTGGGCGCAGTTCGGGTCTTTGCGATAGGGCGCGAAATCGGCGTAGTGCTGCAACAGGCGGTTTTGCAGCTCATCCAGTTGTGGCCGGATTTGATTGGCAAGGTCCGGCCGCGGCACATCAGGCGCGTTGCCTGCCGCTTGCCATTGCGCGAGCAGTCCGTATTGCACCAGTTTGTTGGCTTCGATCTGTGCGGCGATCAGCTCGGCGATTTCGTCCGGGTCGAGTTTGCGGGTAACCGCTTGATTCCTGGCGTTGGCGATGACTTGTGCTTCCCGGGCGCTGTCCTGGATCGGTTTGTGGCTGTCCCATTTGGTCAGCGCCACCAGATCAGCAATGTTCAGGCGTTCGTTTATCGTCACCAGCAGCGGTTGCAAACTGGCGGGCGCCGGGGAGGGCGTGCCGGCTTGTGCGCCGCAAGCGAGTAAACCGGACAGGGCGCAGGTCAGCAGCAGGCGTGGGGAGAAAAACATGGGCAACCTCATTGGATACGGGACTCGCAATCAGGAGCTATGTATCACAGGTGTGCCAGTGGCATTAAGGGGGAGCTGATTTTATTTGTGCACGAAAAAGCCCGGCGGGTCAGGCCGGGCTTCTTTTTGAGTACCGCGGTAGGGTTATTCATTCATACGGCGCGGCTTTCGATCAGACGGTCGGAACCGCCTTCGGCGACGCGGTTTTCGATCAGACGGTCGGAACCACCTTCGGCAACGCGGTTTTCGATCAGACGGTCGGAACCGCCTTCGGCGACGCGGTTTTCGATCAGACGGTCGGAACCACCTTCGGCAACGCGGTTTTCGATCAGGCGATCGGAACCACCTTCGGCAACGCGGTTTTCGATCAAACGATCCGAACCACCCTCAGCCACACGACTTTCAATCAGACGATCCGAGCCGCCTTCAGCGACAACCGGGTGAGCGGACGAAGCGGCAAAAGCGTTAACTGCAAAAACCGAGAAAGCGATGCTGAGGAAGAGTTGGCGTTTCATGGTGGTGTGCTCCGGGATGTAGTTGTTTGGTATGGAGCTGATGTTACGCCGCACAGTTTTTAAGAGAACTTCATTGAGTTGATGGTGACTATCGACGCCGGCAATGGTTTGCCAATGATGCGAAAGGGCGTCCGGGCGCATGCCTGCTCAAGGGCAGACCGGCCAGACACCACACCCAACTGTAGGAGCCGGCTTGCTGCGGGCGGCGTTCCGACGATGGAGTGTCAGTCGACAATTCTTTAGCTGACACACCATCGTCGGAACGCCGCCCGCAGCAAGCCGGCTCCTACAGGATCTCGGGTGAGCGGAATATCCGGGGAAACCCATGACGCCAGCCTGTCGTCGGCTGCACCGCCCGGCCGGAACAGCCGGGGTATGCTGGATCTCCCGAACTATCGACGGTCTCCGGCAAGTCAGGCCGTGAGGCATTTTCTGCGAGGTTCCAGGCTCTGATCGAGAGGGTAAACCGATGCACGACTATTACGATTTGGGCACCTACAGCCGCCCCGTAACGACTCGTTCGCCACAGGCTCAGCTTTGGTTCGACCGCGGATTGTTATGGTGCTACGGCTACAACCACGATGAATCCATCCGCTGTTTCCGCAAGGCGATCGAACACGACCACGATTGCGCGATGGCCTACTGGGGAATCGCCTATGCCAGCGGCCCCAACTACAACAAGCGCTGGGACGCGTTTATCGAACAGGAGCTGAAAGACGCCGTCGCCCAGGCCCGACTGGCGACGCGTACTGCGCTGGCGCATTGCGACGGTGCAAAACCGGTGGAACAAGCGCTGATCCGGGCGCTTGAGCAACGCTATCAGGCCGACGCTGCCGACAGTGTTGAACAACTATTCACCTGGAACGATGCCTACGCGGCGTCGATGCGCGATGTCTATAAAGCCTTTCCCGACGATCCCGATGTGGCGGCGCTGTTTGCCGAAGCCTTGATTGACCGCACACCCTGGCTGTTGTGGGATCTGACAACCGGTGAACCCGCGCCGGGCGCCGACACCCTCGAAGCGCTGGCTGTGCTGGAGCAGGCACTGGGCGGTGCGCCGCACCCCGGCGTGCTGCACATGTACGTCCACACCCTGGAAATGTCACCCCATCCCGAACGAGCGTTGCGCGCCGCCGATGTTCTGCGCGACCTGGTGCCGGATGCCGGGCACCTGCGCCACATGCCGTCGCACATCGACGTGCTCTGCGGCGATTACCGTGGGGCCATGAACACCAATAGCCAAGCGATCCTGGCCGACCGCAAATTCCTGGAGCGGGAAGGGCCGCTTAACTTCTACACCCTGTATCGATGCCACAACTACCACTTCAAACTCTACTCGGCGATGTTCCTCGGGCAATACCAACCGGCGCTGGACGCCGCCGAAGAGCTGATGTCGACCATCAAGGAAGAACTGCTGCGCGTCGAGCAACCGCCCATGGCCGACTGGCTGGAAAGCTTCGTGTCAATGAAGGTGCATGTGCAGATCCGCTTCGGCAAATGGCAGGACATCCTCGCCACTCCATTGCCCAATGACCAGGAACTGTACTGCGTGACCACCGCGATGCTGCATTACGCCAGAGGCGTGGCGCACGCGGCCAACGGGCATATCGCCGCCGCGCAAGCCGAACAACGGCTGTTCATCAATGCGCTGACCCGCGTGCCGCCAACGCGTTACCTCTTCAACAATCAATGCACCGACATTTTGGCGGTGGCCGGCGCCATGCTGCATGGGGAAATCGAGTACCGCAAAGGCAACTACGACAGCGCGTTCGCTCACCTGCGCGAGGCGCAGTCACTGGACGACAACCTGCCGTACGACGAGCCTTGGGGCTGGATGCAACCGGTGCGACACGCGCTGGGTGCGCTGCTGCTGGAGCAGGGTCGGGTGGAAGAAGCCTTGCAGGCCTACCGGGCCGATCTGGGGCTGGACGACACGCTGAGCCGTGCGTCCTGGCATCTGGACAATGTCTGGAGCCTCCACGGTTATGTGGAGTGCCTGAATCGCTTGGGGCGGGACGCCGAAGCCGCTGCTGCCCGGACCCGCCTCGATCTGGCCATGGCGCGGGCCGATGTGGAAATCACCGCCTCCTGTTTTTGCCGTGTCGGGGCGCGCTGCTGTCAGGGCTGAACTCGCCGGAAACGGGCGCCACGACGCCCGTTTTCAGGCATCGAGAAACGCGTCGATCATTGGCACCAGCCATTCGGTGCGCGTGGTCACCTGCATGTGATCGGTGCCGGGGAGCACGGCAAGCTGCGCGTGTGCCAGGCACCGGAACATCTGCACGGCATGTTCGGGGCGGATGACGTCCGCATCGCCGACCACTACCAATGTCGGCGCGGTGATGCGGCGGATATCGTCGTCGGGGATGTCCTTGAAATCGCGCATGCGCCGGGCTGCCTTGTCATGCATCAGCCGCAGATTGCCGGGCTGCGGCGCGACCTTGAGGTACGCCTCCTGCAACTCTGGCGGCATGTTCTCCAGCGTGGCGTTGGCCATCGCTTCCCAGAGCCATGGATAGGCACCGTCGCGATTGACCAGCGCCGACGCCGCCACGATTTTGCGCACGACGTCCGGATGCCTGATCGCCACCTGCAAGGCGATGGTGCCGCCATTGCTGAAACCGAACAGGTCCGCTCGCCCGATGTGCAGATACGCGAGCAGTGCCGCCGTGTCGTCCGCGGATTGCTCGAAGCTGAATGGACGGTCGACGATGTCCGCTGTGTGCCCATAACCCTGTTGTTCAATGGCAATGACCTGACGCTCAGCCGCCAGCACCGGCAGGATCTGACCGAATGAGGTTTCAAGGGTGTCGCCGCCGCCATGCAGCAGGACGAGGGGCGGTCGCGTGGGGTGCGCCGCGCCGTGAATCTCGAAATAGATCCGCAGGCCGTTGACGGGGGCGTAGCCGGTTTTGCGCTGATTCATGGCGGGTTCTCCGCGTATTTGAGGGTTTGCAGGCTGGCGAGTGGATATCTGCACGAAGGTGATTATGCTTCATGAAACCTTGCAGTGATGTGAGGCGGTCAGCCTGTTGCCAGGCTTTGTGCATTCCGTAGTCCGATGACTTCAGCCCCAGGGCCTGGGTGCGACGATGCTAGTGAGGTGCTCCGGCCTACAACAAGAGCAAGACGGAGAAGACTCATGGCCGCAATCGACAACACCACCACGGGCAACGTGCCCAACCACGGGATCACCAGGGAGGAGCGCAAGGTCATCTTCGCCTCGTCCCTGGGCACCGTGTTCGAATGGTACGACTTCTACCTTTACGGCTCTCTCGCCGCGATCATCGCCAAGCACTTCTTTGCCGGCGTCAACGAGACAACCGCCTTCATCTTCGCGCTGCTCGCGTTCGCTGCGGGGTTTGCCGTGCGGCCTTTCGGCGCGATTGTGTTTGGGCGACTGGGCGACATGATCGGACGCAAGCACACCTTCCTGATCACCATTGTCATTATGGGTATCTCCACCGCCATCGTCGGGTTTCTGCCCGGCTACGCGACCATCGGCGTCGCGGCGCCGATCATCCTGATCACCTTGCGACTGCTGCAAGGCCTGGCGTTGGGCGGTGAGTACGGTGGGGCGGCGACTTACGTCGCGGAGCATGCGCCGAAGGGCAAGCGTGGTTATTTCACTTCGTGGATTCAAACCACCGCGACCCTCGGTCTGTTCCTGTCGCTGTTGGTGATCCTCGCCTGCCGCACCGTTCTTGGTACGGAGGCGTTCGAGGCCTGGGGTTGGCGGATTCCGTTCCTGCTGTCGATCCTGCTGCTGATCATCTCGGTGTACATCCGCCTGCAACTCAGCGAATCGCCGGTGTTCCTGAAAATGAAGGCCGAGGGCAAGTCGTCCAAAGCGCCGCTGACCGAATCCTTCGCCCGTTGGGAAAACCTCAAAATTGTGATCATGGCGCTGCTCGGCGGTACTGCCGGCCAGGCTGTTGTCTGGTACACCGGGCAGTTCTATGCGCTGTTCTTCCTCCTGCAAATGCTCAAGATCGACCCGCAGACCGCCAACCTGCTGATCGCCGGTTCGCTGCTGATCGGCACGCCGTTCTTCGTGATATTCGGCAGCCTGTCCGACCGCATCGGCCGCAAGGGCATCATCATGGCCGGTTGTATTCTGGCGGCGGTGACTTACTTCCCGATCTTCCATGCGTTGACCCAGTACGGTAACCCCGACGTGTTTGCGGCACAGGCGAAAAACCCGGTCACGGTGGTTGCTGATCCAGACCAGTGTTCGTTCCAGTTCGACCCGGTGGGCAAAGCCAAATTCACCAGTTCCTGTGACCTTGCCAAGACGGTACTGGCGAAGAAAGCCATCCCCTACATCAACGAAAAAGCCGAGCCGGGCACCGTTGCGCAGGTTCGCATTGGCGGCAAAGTGGTCGAGAGCTTCGAGGGCACCGGCATGCCGGCCGCCGACTTCAAGACCCGCAACGATGCCTTCGTCGCTACCCTTGGCACCTCGCTCAAGGACGCCGGTTACCCTGAGAAGGCTGATCCGGCGAAGACCAATTACCCGATGGTGTTGTTGCTGCTGACCATCCTGGTGATCTACGTGACCATGGTCTATGGCCCGATCGCGGCGTGGCTGGTGGAACTGTTCCCGGCGCGTATCCGCTACACCTCGATGTCGTTGCCGTACCACATTGGCAATGGCTGGTTTGGCGGCTTCCTGCCGACGGTTGCGTTTGCCATGGTCGCGGCCACGGGGGATATCTACTACGGGCTTTGGTATCCGATCGTGATTGCGGTGATGACGGCTATTCTTGGGACGTTCTTTTTGCCGGAAACCAAGGATCGGGAGATTCATCACACCTAGGGTTGGGAGGGTTTTTGGGATTGGGTGGGGGTATATCCGTTGCTGCGGTGATGGCGGCTGGCGGTTTCGCCCTTACGGCGAGTCACTTGGAAGAGCCCCAAGTAACCAAGGGCTCTTGCCCCTTTCGTTCGGTGGCTCGCTAATGCTCGCCATGCCCTCGCTCCGGTCCTGCTCCGTGGGCCCGCCGCCATCGGCCATCCATGGCCGGGGGCGGCTAACCCGGCATCCATGCCGGGTTGCCCACTACGCAGAACCTGCGCTCGGCCTCTCGAGGGGGCGCTCGGATCAAAAGCGGAAGGCGAGCTAACGCTCGACCTGATGAGTGGTGAGAAGCAAAAGCAAACGCGATTCCCTGTAGGAGCGAGGCTTGCCCGCGAAAAACGACCGGACAACGCGTTTATTCAGACAGCCCGCGTTATCGTTGACGTCCATCGCCGGCAAGCCGGCTCCTACAGGGTAAATGCAGATGTGTCTGGATAAATACGATCAACCGTAGGAGCCGGCTTGCTGGCGATAGCGTCCGTCCAGTCAATAAATGCACCGACTGACCCACCGCCATCGCCAGCAAGCCGGCTCCTACAGGGGATCGGTGTACATATCCGGAATGAGTGACCGCAGCAGTGAAGGCGAGCGCGTACGGTTATAGAGACAGGTCGGCTGGCAGGCCGCCTCGCTTTGGCTTTTGCTTGGCTTTTGATCTTGATCTGCCCCGTCGGAAGGCCGAGTGGAGGTTCTGCGCAGTGGGCAACCCGGCATGGATGCCGGGTTAGCCGCCCCCGGCCAGGGATGGCCGATGGCGGCGGGCCCACGGAGCAGGACCGGAGCGAGGGCATGGCGAGCCTTGGCGAGCCACCGTACGTCAGGGGCGCGGGCGCTTGGTTACTTGGCGCTTCTCCAAGTGACCCGCCGTAAGGGCGGAACCAATAGCCGCCATTACCGCAGCAACGGATATACACCCAGTCAAAGACCTCCGGTCTGTACCACTCCAAGAGAATACCCATGGATCGCCTGTCTACGTTGTTTTCGCAGTTCGGCGTACGCGCACACCTGTTTTACAACGGCAGGCTGTGCGGTATGGCGGCGTACGATGGCGCCGACCAGCGTGGTCATATTCACCTGCTGCAGGCCGGTACCATCACTTTGCGAGGCGGCGAGCGCAAGGACGTGCTCCTGACGCAACCCAGTCTGATTTTTCTGCCACGCCCAAGCCGGCATCAACTGTTCGCCGGTGAGCCCGATGGCGCTCAACTCTTGTGCGCGTCAATGGAGTTTGAGGGCGGGGTCGATAACCCGTTGTCTGCTTCGTTACCCGATTGCCTGGTGCTGCCCCTGGAAGAGTTACCGCAGCTGGCCGATACGCTGCGATGGATGTTCGTTGAGGCGGCAGCCGGACATTGCGGCAGGGAAGCGGCGCTGGATCGCTTGTTCGAATTACTGATCATCCTGCTGTTTCGACATCTGCTCGATCATCACCAACTGCGTACCGGCATGATCGCCGGGCTCGCGGATTCGCGACTGGCGCGCTCGCTGGTGCAAATGCACAACGCACCTCACCGTGCCTGGTCGGTGGCGGAACTGGCGAGCGAGTCGAACATGTCGCGTGCGGCCTATGCCGTGCACTTCCGGGCCGTTATAGGGCAGACACCGGCGGACTATCTGTTGAGCTGGCGTATCAGCCTGGCGCAGAAGCGTTTGCGTGAAGGGCGGCCGATTACGCTGATCGCCGCAGAAGTCGGTTATGAAAGTCCTTCGGCACTTGCTCGCGCGTTTCGTCGCAAGACGGGCTACAGCCCTCGGGACTGGCTAAAAGATTTGGCGGGAGAGGGGGACGGACCTTCTTGATGGGGCATGGCCTGAAAACATCGAATTGCTTCAGGCCATCCCAAGAGAAGGATCATCGATTCAGCGGTTTTCCAGCGCGGTTAATGAATGGCCGGCCACGAAGATGGACGCGGCAAGCAAACCGATGTCTTTCAGGAGAAACTGGCCCGGTGCAACCGAAATGGCCGGGAAGCCAAGGCTGGGTTCGATCACTCCTGGTGTCGACAACATAAAGCTCAACGTCGTGAAAAACAGCCCGGCTGACAACGCGCCACCGATCAATGAAAGTTTGGGTGACAGCAGTCGACCTGCAATAAGAGCACCGATCGAGACTTCCAGGACGCCGAGTAAACTGGAGAAGGTATCGACGCTGAAAATGTTGTAGACCCAACCCAGGAAAGGGCTATTGCTCACCAGCGGAACCAGGCCTTGCGCTTCGTAGTGAGTGAATTTCATGCCACCGAACCAGAAGTAGATCACGGCGAGGGCAAAGTACGCTCCGTAGGTTCCAATCGCTGTGGTTTTGCTCCCGAGCGATGATTGTCCAGAGGCAGCATTGGTTTTGTGGTTCTCGATGCTTAAGGTTTTCATGAGTCAGGCTTCCAATAGTGGGGTGGCAATACCTTTCACAACACAACGCGGTGTGCACTGGGAGTGGAGACAGTGTTGCCTTTGATGCCGCGCTATTGGGTTCTGAACGTATTGAGTCCGATGCAGATCGTCTTGACTCATTGTTGGTGCTGAACGAGAAGGGCCTCGACGCTAATCCTCTCGCGGTGGAGGCAGGGCTTGTTTTACCATTCGGGGCCACCTGCTCAAGTGGCACGCGACCCGATGGTTGCGCGCCGTATTCAAATGGAAGGATCCTCGCGTCATGTCCAATTCGTTGTTTCGCAAGCTCGCCTTGTCCAGCCTTCTCTTGCTCGCCGGTTGCGCTGCATCAACCCCGAATGCTCCGATTCCCGTCAAGTCCAAGGCCATTGAAGCTTTCACCGACATCTGCCTGAAGACTGCGCCATCGTTCGCCGGTTCGGCCGAAGCAGCCAAGCGTTACGGTATCGATGATCTGCAGGATATGGGCTTTACCCGTATCGGCTTCACGGCAGACAAAAACCTTGCGGTGCAGTTGTCTGCGAAAGAGTGCGTGGTCACGACTCCGAGTCAGTCCGACGATAGCCTGACCCGACAATTGCTGAGCGCTGTGCAGCCTTATTCGCAGACAGCGGTGGCGGATCGTGTGCCGTCGAAGGTTAGCCTGCAGGGCGCAAACTTCATTCTTCAGCATGACCGTAATGGTGGTGAGGCTTACGTGCTGTTGCGCAATAACTGAGCTGCGGTTTTTTAGTTTGCGGGGGATTTGGATTTGGGAATGGTGTACATATCTGTTGCTGCGGTAATGGCTACTAATGGTTTCGCCCTTACGGCGAGTCACTTTGGAAAAGCCCCAAAGTAACCAAAGGGCTCTTGCCCCTTTCGTTCGGTGCCTCGCTGTGGCTCGGCATGCCCTCGCTCCGGTCCTGCTCCGTGGGCCCGCCGCCATCGGCCATCCATGGCCGGGGGCGGCTAACCCGGCATCCTTGCCGGGTTGCCCACTGCGCAGAACCTCCACTCGGCCTCTCGAGGGGGCGACTACCGCCACAGCCGCCGAGGCGGCCTGAAAGCCGACCTGGCTCATTTGCGTACGCGTTCTGCTTCACTGCTGCGTTCACTCATTCCGGACATGAACACCGATCCCCTGTAGGAGCCGGCTTGCTGGCGATAGCGTCCGTCCAGTCAATAAATGTGTCGACTGACCCACCGCATCGCCAGCAAGCCGGCTCCTACAGTTGATCGAGGACATACCGAAAACCAATGCATTTCCCTTGTAGGAGCCAGCTTGCTGGCGATGGACGTCAACGATAACGCAGGCTGTCTGAATGAACGCGTTGCCCGGTCGTTTTTCGCGGGCAAGCCTCGCTCCTACAGGGAATCCCATACGCTTTTGATTTCCACCACTCATCAGGCCGAGCGTTAGCTCGCCTTCAGCTTTTGATCTGGCTTTTGAGGTACACGCCCCCTCGAGAGGCCGAGTGGAGGTTCTGCGCAGTGGGCAACCCGGCATGGATGCCGGGTTAGCCGCCCCCGGCCATGGATGGCCGATGGCGGCGGGCCCACGGAGCAGGACCGGAGCGAGGGCATGCCGAGCCTTAGCGAGGCACCGAACGAAAGGGGCAAAAGCGCTTTGGTTACTTTCGCGCTTTTCGAAAGTGACTCGCCGTAAGGGCGAAACCGCCAGCGGCCGTTACCGCAGAAACGGATATACCTCCAAGCGAAGTAACCCGCACCACACTCACTCAGGCAACCCAGCCATCCGCAACCCCTGCGCAAAACGAGCAAGATCCTCTGGCCGCTGAATAGGCAGCCATTCTTTCAAATTGGAAACACGCAATGCAGGATCCAGCTCGCGCAAGCGCTGCATCGCCTGCTTCGCCTTATCCATTTGTCCCCTCAGCGCATGACTGGCCGCCAGCAGCGCGACCGGAGGCAGCAGGGTGGGCAGGTTGCGCAATGCCTTATCCGCCCAGTCCGTCGCACAGTCGTAGCGCCCGGCAAAGAAATGCGCGAGCGCCATGCCCACCTGCATCCTGAACATCTCCGGGTCCAGCGGGCTCAAGCGCACGGCATGGGTCAAAAACTCGATGGCGGCGTCTGTTTCACCGCGCAGTGCACGCAAAATACCGCCCAAAAACCAGGCAGGAGCGAGGTTCGGATTGAGCAGGCGCGCCCTGTCGAGCAGGGCAATGCCGCCATCGACATCACCAGTGAGATGGGCCAGCGCATGCCCGCTTCGCGTCAACGCCACCGCATCGTCCCGACCGAGCGCCATGGCCAGTCGCGCCAGCCGCGCACCTTCGGCGATCTCTTGAGGTCGATCGGTCATCCAGCCATTCAACTTGCGCCAGAAATGACACCACGCCGCCATGCCATAGGCCGACGCAAACTCCGGGTCGAGTTCGATGGCCTTGTAGAACATCACCAGCGCCTCCTCGATGGCTTCCCGTGTGCCGTTGTGCAGTTTCGCCATTCCCCGCAGGTAATAGTCGTAGGCACAAAGGCTTTCCGTCGGCTTGCGCTTGGCCCGTTCGATTTCCGCCCGTTCGAGCTGTGGCGCGATGGCACCGACGACGCTTTCAGTGATTTGATCCTGTAACTCAAAGATGTCGTCGAGCGTGCCTTCGAAGCGCTCCGCCCAGAGATGGGTTCCGGTCGTTGCATCAATCAGTTGCCCGGTGATGCGCACCCTGTCGCCGGACCTGCGCACGCTGCCTTCCAGCACATAACGCACGCCGAGCTCCTGGCTGACACCCTTGACGTCCACGGAGCGGCCTTTGTACGTGAAGCTCGAATTGCGCGCGATCACGAACAGCCAACGGATCCGCGACAGGGCGGCGATGATGTCCTCAACCACGCCGTCGGCGAAATAGTCCTGTTCCGGATCGCCGCTGAGGTTCTGGAAGGGCAGGACAGTGATCGAGGGTTTGTCCGGTAGCACGAGGGGTTCATTCCGGTCGGTGGGCACGCCTGCGTCGATATCGTGTCCGTCAGGTTGCCGGGCCTCGGCGGTCTCGCCTGCCTCGACCTGGCCAATGAAGCGGTAACCCTTGCGCGGCACCGTGCGAACCAGACGCTGTTCCTCACCGGTATCGCCGATGGCCTTGCGTACTGCATTGATGTGGCTGGTGATCGTCGATTCCGAAACCACCCGGCCGCTCCACACCGCCTTGAGCAAGTCATCCTTGCTGACGACGCGATCGCGCTGGCTGACGAGCTGCAGCAATAAATCGAAGACCTGTGGCCCGATGGGCACGACTTGCCCGCGCAAGGTGAGTTCCCGGCGCTCTTGATCGAGCACGTAGTCTTCAAACACGAATGGCAAGGTGAATGTCCCCTGGTCGAGCGAGTAATGAGTACGAGCAGTCGATAATACGGCAGCGCGTAACCGGCTGCACCGCCGAGTCAGGATGACATTCAAACGGCGGTTTTTTTGGACGAAAAACCAAGCGTGAGCGAAGGTAAATCCAAGGCCTGCGCAAGGACTTCGCTTATGCACGGGGGCACTCTTTACTCACACCGACAGCAATGGTTGCCGTCGTGAAGCGGAGAGAACCCATGAAGATCGTCGTCATTGGAGGCACTGGCCTCATCGGATCGAAACTTGTGAACAACCTCCGCGAGCGCGGCCATGACGTGCTCGCAGCCGCCCCCAGTACGGGCATAAACAGCATCACCCGCGAAGGCCTGGCCGAAGCGATGGATGGCGCTGATATCGTCGTCGATGTGGCGAACGCACCGTCGTGGGAAGACCAGGCTGTCCTCGACTTCTTTGAAACTTCGAGCCGCAACCTGCTGGCGGCTGAAGCGGCCGCCGGCGTTCGTCATCACGTGGCCCTGTCAATCGTCGGTAGCGAACGGCTTCCCGAGAATGGCTATTTCCGGGCCAAGGTCGCCCAGGAAAACTTGATCAAGGCGTCCGGCATTCCTTACACCATTCTGCGGGCTACGCAGTTCTTCGAATTTGTCGGCGGTATCGCGCAATCGGCCGCCGTCGGTGAGGAGATTTGCCTTTCGCCTGCGCTGATCCAGCCAATGGCGTCCGACGACGTAGTGGCGGCGCTGACGGAGGTCACGCTGCAAACACCGGTCAACGGCACGCTCGAAGTCGCGGGGCCCGAGGCCATGCCGCTGGACGAACTGGTCAGGCGCTTTTTGCGGGCAACCGGGGACTCCCGCAAAGTCGTTCCGGACGTGCACGCACGCTACTTCGGCGCGGTGCTCGACGATCAATCGCTGACCCCCGGCAAGCACCCGCGCCTGGGCGCGATTCGTTTCGAGGACTGGCTCGCCCGGTCCTGACACCGGGTTGCGCCCTCATCAAACAGACGCATAAGGAGATTTGCCATGTTCACCCGATATCTTCTGGCCGCTGCTTTCGCAGCGCTCTCGATCACCGCGTCGGCCGACGACAAGCCCGCGGGCAAGGTGACGGTCGTGTTCGACCGGCCCATTCCCAATATCCCCGGCAAGAGCATGAAAGGCGTGGTTGTCGAATATGGGCCTGGTGCCGCGTCGCCGGCCCACACCCATCCGAAAACGGCCTTCATTTATGCAACGGTCCTGGAAGGCTCGTTTCGCATCAAAATCAAAGACAAGCCGGAAAAGATCTACAACGTCGGCGAAAACTTCGTAGAGGAGCCTGGCTCCGTGCACGAAGTCAGCGCCAACGCCAGCGATACCCAACCTGCGCGTTTGCTGGCGGTGTTCGTCCTCGACTCCGATGAAAAGGTGCTCGTCACGCCCATCGGCAAGTGACCTCACACACGCGCTGATCGACGCGCGATAGCCGGGCGGCAGGCCACTGCCGCCCTTTGGCTGCTGCGTTTCCCGGCATTGAACAGGTAATGAGAGAAATGAACTCGCTCCAGGACAAGGCCGCCATTGCCGCCGGCGCAAGCGCCGAAATCCCTGTCGCCGTGACGCGCCGCAGCAAGAAAAAAACCATCGGCCGGTTGCTGTGCGTCGCCGCCGTTCTGGTCCTGGCTGTCGGAGGGGGCTTGGCTGTTTTCAGCGGCGCGACCTCCACCGATAACGCTTATGTGCGCGGCGACGTGACCTCGCTCGCCGCCAAAGTGGCCGGGTACATCACGTCGGTAGAGGTCGAGGATAACCAGACCGTCCGGGCGGGTGATGTCCTGTTTCGCATTGATGATCGAGACTACCGCGCTCGGCTGGCGCAAGCCGTGGCGAATGTCAGTGCGGCCCAGGCTCGCCTGAGTCATGTCGATGCCCAGACCCAGCTTCAGCGTGCCCTGATCCGCCAGGCCGAAGCCCAGCGGCGTTCAGCTTCCGCCGAGATGAATCTGGCGACCAAGACCCATGATCGCAATCGCAAACTGATCGTCAGCAACGCGGTCAGCCACGCCCTTGTCGATGAAACCGCCGCCGCACAATCCAGAGCCGAGGCGACGGTATCGGCCGCCTCGGCATCGGTCGAGGCGCAACAGCAACACATCGCCGTGCTGGTCACCGAGCGCGAAGCAGCCGTTGCGGCGGTGAATCAGGCGCAGGCGGCGCGGGATCTCGCCCAGATCGATTTCGACAGCACCGTGGTCCGCGCGCCTGTCGATGGCGTTATCGGTAACCGCCAGGTTCGCGTGGGTCGGTATGTGACGACGGGCGTGTCGTTGCTCGATATCGTGCCGGTTCATGATGTGTGGGTCGTGGCGAACTTCAAGGAAACCCAACTCGAGCATATTCGCCCCGGTCAACGCGTGCGCATCACAGTTGACGGCTATCCGAACGAGGCACTTGAAGGCGTGGTCGACAGCTTTGCACCGGGCAGTGGTTCGGCATTCAGCCTGCTGCCCACGGATAATGCGACCGGCAACTTTGTTCGTGTCGTCCAGCGAGTGCCGGTGAAAATCCTGTTGGCCCACAACCCGTTGCCGGGCCGCATCGTGCCGGGCCTGTCAGCGCGGGTCGAGGTTGCGCAAGGAAGTGGCTCGTGAGCACGGTGGCCACCGCCACGCCGGGCAATGCCAGCGTGACGAACGGCCTCCTGCTCATGGCGGGCATTCTGCTTGCCGCGCTGACGGAAGCGCTCGCCGGCACCGTCCTGTCGCTTGGACGCAGCGACATCATCGGCGATACCTATGCAACGCCCGATGAGTTCGCCTGGCTGGACATTGGCTACACCGCGTTCAAGCTGATCGGGTTCGTGACCGCTCCTTGGTTGGTGAACCGTTTCGCTCCGCGTCAGGTCCTCATCAGCGCCACTTTGGTCATGGGTCTGGCGTGCGCCGTTGCCGCCATGACGGCTCGGCTGGATCTGCTGGTAGCGCTTCGAATTATCCAGGGCTTCGCCGGCGGCGCGCTGCTCGTCGGCGGGCAAGTGATCATCTTTCGCGCCTGGCCGCGATCACATCAACCCATCCTTCAGGCGCTGTTCGCCATGGGCGCGGTTGTCGCGCCCGCCACCCTCGCGCCGGCCCTTCAAGGGTGGTTGATCGATAGCCAGTCCTGGGCCTGGATTTTTTTCAGCGTTGTTCCGCTCGCCCTGGCGGCCAGTGGACTTTTGCTGACCGCCGACGCCCCGATGCCGACCAAGACACGGCATCGTCCGTTTGACGGGGTCGGCTTCTGCCTGGTCTGCGTCACCTTGTTGTGTTTTACCTATGTGCTCAGCCAGGGCAGCCGATGGGACTGGTTCGAGGAACCGCGCATCCTGTGGCTGACCGTGATGGGTGCAGCCGCGCTGCTGGCTTTTCTTGGCCAGCAACTGTTGACCCAAGGCCAGGGTGTGCTCGATTTCACCCTGTTCAAATCGAACGATTTTACCTTCGCCTTTATCGTCAGTTTTGTCGCCGGTGCGGCCTTGTTCGGCAGTGCGTTCCTGATTCCGGCGTTTGCACTGTCAGTCCTCGCGTTCACACCCACCGATGCCGGCCAGCTGCTGTTGCCCAGTGGTGCCTTTTTTATCGGGGCGTTGCTCATTTCGGCCTGGCTCATGCAGGCCCGCCGCGTTCCGCCGTTCGCTACCGTGCCCTTCGGCATCCTGATGATCATGGTTGCGATGTGGATGCTGTCCGGTTCCACCCATGAAAGCGGCGCCGACGACATGATGGCGGCCATCCTGTTGCGCGGGTTGGGTCTTGGTTTTCTGTTTCTGTCGATCACCCTGATCGCGTTCAGTGACCTCAACAGGCGCAACCTCGCCAGCGGCATAGGGCTTTTTAATACGGGGCGCCAGTTGGGTGGCCTGATGGGCGTCGCAGGGCTTCAGACGCTGATCGAGCATAACGTTGTCGCCAACTCGGTGGTCCTTGGCGCCAGCGTCACTCCGGGCGGGGGCGCGGTCATCGAACGGCTGACCACCACGACAGCGATGTTGTCGGCCAAAGGAATGGACGCAGTGGCTGCGGGTAGGGCGGCGATGAGCCTTCTGGGTCGTACCGTTACGGGTCAGTCCACCGTGATTGCGTTCGACAGCGCATTTGTTGCAGTGACGCTGCTTTTCGCAGTCGCCGCGCCCATGCTGGTCGGCATCAAAATCGGGTTGGGGCGATACGCGAAGCGGCGTGCTGCGGTGTCAACTCAATGAAGGCCCCTCATTTGTTTGACGCAAGAAAAAGCCCGGCTGATTAGGCCGGGCTTCTCGTTGAGTACCGCGATAGAGCCATTCATTCATACAGCGCGGCTTTCGATCAGACGGTCGGAACCACCTTCGGCAACGCGGTTTTCGATCAGACGGTCGGAACCACCTTCGGCAACGCGGTTTTCGATCAGACGGTCGGAACCACCTTCGGCAACGCGGTTTTCGATCAGACGGTCGGAACCACCTTCGGCCACACGATTCTCGATCAGACGATCGGAACCACCTTCGGCCACACGATTCTCGATCAGACGATCGGAACCACCTTCAGCCACACGATTTTCGATCAAACGATCCGAACCACCCTCAGCCACACGGCTTTCAATCAACCGATCCGAGCCGCCTTCAGCGACAACCGGGTGAGTCGAGGTAGCGGCGAAAGCGTTAACTGCAAAAACCGAGAAAGCGATGCTGAGGAAAAGTTGGCGTTTCATGGTGGTGTGCTCCGGGGTGTAGTTGTTTGGTATGGAGCTGATGGTACGCCGCACAATTTTTAAGAGAACTTCATTGAATTAATGGTGACCATTGACGAAACCAATACATGGAAGAAGGTCCATGTTGTCCCAGTGATGGCATCTGGCTACGCGTTGCTTGATTGGATCCACAGTGGCACCCTCAGCGCCCGTTGCACCAAGGAGCCAGGTGATCAAGGAATGAGTGGATACGTACCCAACCCCCCGAAAAACTTCCGATACGACGAAGCCAAACCTGTCGATATCCACGCCAGACGCTGGGCCGAGTATGAGAAATACGGCAAGGCACCGGCGGCAGCGAAGGAGAAAGTCCGCGTCGCATTGCGCATTGGCGTGTTCTTCGACGGGACGCTGAACAATGCGAGCAACTCGGCTT
The DNA here is from genome assembly GCF_014852285.1 of Pseudomonas sp. PDM02. Lineage (NCBI taxonomy): Bacteria > Pseudomonadati > Pseudomonadota > Gammaproteobacteria > Pseudomonadales > Pseudomonadaceae > Pseudomonas > Pseudomonas sp. PDM02. Next base: position 143,135 of record NZ_JACVBL010000014.1, read on the forward strand.
CAGGATTGCTGTGTGGCGCCCATCATCCGATTTTGCCTGCGGATGTAGATGCGAGCTGCAAGCCGTATATGGCGGATCCGGAGGGGAGTTATGGGAATGATGTGAGTAATGTTTTCAAACTATACGAGCTCTACCCGACATCGGAAGTAGCCGGAAGCGATGCGTCGTCCAAACTCGTACAGCGCAGCCTCTACGTTGATGGGATCGGTACCGATGCGGCCGCCGAAGACAGCTTGGGGGCCGCGGCGACTGGGCGAGGAGATGCAGGTGTAGCAGGGAAGGTACAAAAAGCGTTTGTCGCCATGAAAGCACTGATCAAGGAAGCGATTGATCGTAATCCTGACGGCGAGATTACATCGCTCACTTTCGACACCTTTGGGTTCAGTCGAGGCGCCGCCGCTGCCCGACATTTCGCCAACGAAATCGTACGTTGCAAACTGGGACCATTAGGTGAAGTTCTTCGCAGCAACCCCAAGGGTTTCAGCTCCAGTTTCGATGCCCAGTACAACAGCGAGATCATCATGGGCTTCATTGGCCTGTTTGATACCGTGCCCTCGGTCGCAGGGGTCACAAACTTAGGTAACATTCAAAGTCCCGTGGCGCCGGGGATCAAACTTTACCTTGACCGCAAGTACTTTACCGATGTCATTCAATTGACTGCACGGGACGAGCGTCGGGCCAACTTTGCGTTAAGCACAGTCATTCCAGCGCACACTGAAATATCCGTTCCCGGCGTGCATTCGGATGTCGGTGGAGGGTACCGGGAAGAAGTGGAAGAGTGCGTGTTGGTCAGCCCCATGCAGGCCCTTACGATGCACCAGGGAACCGATATTCAAACCACTTCGATTTATCGTGATGCTCAGCAGCAGAAAGCGAGTTGGATAGCCAACGGCTGGCCAGAAGCAATGCTGGAAATCGTGACTCCGAAACCGACCCCACTTCCGAGAGAAGATCAGGCATCGGGGGGCAAACAGGTGCGCGCGTATACAGGGTTGCAGCTCAAGCGCCCGGTCAGTGGCAAGCTGTCGGTGGTGTATCTGCACTTGATGCATAAATTGGCGAGGGAGAAGGGTGTGCAGTTCAAGGATGTTCCGAAAACCTCTCAGTATTCCGTTCCATCGGAGCTGCAAGCACTCTGCGACAGGTTTCTTGGGGGCAATTACGAGGCCACGCCTGCAGAGGAGAAACTACTCAAACTGCGCTACATCCATATGTCTGCCAATTGGAGCAATCCAGTGGGATTAACTCGTGAGCGAGGCGTGAATCTCCGATACACCAATGCACCAACCGAAGATGGCGTGCGCGTGCGCCATCCTCACGTGCCAGACTCAAGCTGGAGAACGTTTTGATGCGTTTGTTGGGAATGTTTTTATGGATGTTGTTGGTTTCAGGCTGCCAAACCACAAATCTCAAAGCGCCTGAAACAGAACTCACTAGAAAATGGTGGAGCCTGAGCTTCAACGAACCGTATTACATGAAGAGCTGGGTTGAGGACAGCGCAGTCGAAGATGTTAACGGCAAACTGTTCCGTCGCACAGGTGGCGGCACGGCAGCGGGTGGCGAGCCAGAATCAGGTACGGAGTCCGCAAGAGGGTGGGGCGAGATTACGGGGGGGATTCGCGAAGTCGTTGGTGCTGACTTACCGAGGCGAATTTTCGTCCGCTGGCAATCCATCGTGGAGCCGCAAACGTACCGCGCCTGGGTCGACATTCCAGAGCAAGCCCGACAAATCATGCGCACCACACTAAATGAACCTTGCCCTTCAACGCCGGATGAACCCGCAGGCAATGTCGCGCTGGTATACGTCGGCGTAGCACCGGGGGGCGTCGTTCAGGTGTGGGTCGCGGACAAATGTATGAAGGCAATCAAAGTCGCTCGTGCTCAAGCAGAAATTGAACCGTTGGGCCCGGATCAAGGAAAAAGTCAGGGCCAGTACGCCTATCCAGTCAGTGAAAAGGCGAAGCGCTACATCGAACAATTCGGCATCCCCTACGGCAGTTGGTAAACATCACCGTATAAAAAACGGGCGCCTTTCAAGGCGCCCGTTTTCATTTCGGCATAACGCATTCAAGCCTCACTAATCTGACTGACACTCGTCACCTGCCCATTCCAGACCATCTCGTAATGCGCCGCCTGAATCACCGATAAAACCGGTTTCGGCGTCATCAGCGCCCAGCAATCACTGCCGTGCATTCGCACCGAGTGGTAACGAAGCCCAGGGCAACCCGCCTCTTTGACTGACTTCCCTAAACGACGGGAGTGCGTGTAATCGTCTGGATCATAAACAGGGTCGGTCATCGAGAGGGATGTCGCATCTTTCATCCCTGCCTCCACAAAAGAGCAGGACAACCCGCGGAAAACAAACCGCTCGTAGTTGAGGCTCGGGACGTTCGACCAATACAGGCTCTGATGATGCTTCACTTCAGCCAGTGCCGTTTCCAGGGTGTCCGCCAGATACAACACCCCAAAACTGCCATCGCTGAACCGCGAGCCTGCCGGGTTGACGTGGGTAAAGGGGGCCGTCGCATAGGAGCAGCCCGGAATGCCGAACGGGATTTCACTGCGGCGAATCAGCTCAAGGCGACCCACTTCATTTTTCAGCCTCGGGTTGGTGAGTTCCTGGATCTGATACAGCACTTCAAACTCGTCCGCGTCCGCCACGTCATCAAACAAGGCCACCGGGGGGAACTTGGAATTGACCAGTCGATAGGCTTGCAATGGCTCGCCGGCAAGTGCTGCCAGTTCGCTCAGCCTCACCATTGCGCGCCCCGCAGCACGTCGATGCGCCGGAAGGTCTCATACAAGGAAATCATATCGCCCTGAGCCATGATCTCGAGCGGGGAGCGGCCGTTGAAGAATTCGTTGTCGTTGGCCATCGACGGGAAGCCGTAGACGTTTTCCGGGTTATCGAACACCAGGCGCAGCGCTGCGTGGATGTTGAGCACGAAACTGATGCGCTGCATCTGGTCCGCGTCCAGCGCCACGGCCCACTCGGGATCGCGTTGGCGGGCGCGGGTGTAGGTGCTGCGGGAGATGCGCAGGATTCGGCAAGCCTGGTCGCTGGAGGCGCGCCATTTATCGAGAATGCCGACAGCGGCGCGCAGGCCGGTTACGCACTGGCTTTTGGTGAAGGCTTGTTGCTGGAGGGCAACGGCCATGTTCATGACCTCAAATTGAATCTATAGATTCAAAATTAGGTAAAAAGCATCTGTAGAGCAAGTTCGTTGCGACCAGTGGTGGCTGCTATCGTAATAAGCCTTCCGGTCACACGAATTCAGAGGAGGCGCACCATGGACTCTTTTACCGGCGGTTGCCTGTGCGGCAACGTGCGAATTGTGGCATCCGGGCGGCCATACCGGGTCGGCCTCTGTCACTGTCTCGACTGCCGCAAGCATCATGGCGCGCTGTTTCACGCCTCCGCGATATTCCCCGAGAGTGCGGTGACGATCACCGGCGAAACCAGGGACTATGCCGGGCGTTTTTTTTGCCCGCGCTGTGGCTCCTCGGTTTTCGCCCGCACCGACGACGAAGTCGAAGTGAACCTGGGATCGCTGGATGCCCCTGACCAACTGACGCCCACCTATGAAAGCTGGATCATTCGTCGCGAGCGTTGGCTGCCGCCGTTTCCGTTGACCAGGCGCTACGAACACGACCGCGAAGGCTCGGGACGTTTTGAAGGGTAGCCCCCAAACCTGTAGGAGCTGGCTTGCTGGCGATTGCGGCCTGTCAGTCAACAACGCCGTCGTCTGACCCACCGCTATCGCCAGCAAGCCGGCTCCTACAGGGGTTGTGTTCTACCAGCGGCCTCAACGTTGTGAATGCCACCGACCAGGCACCCCGGAACCTGTGGGAGCTGGCTTGCCAGCGATGAGGCCCACGAAATCAACGCAATATTCAAGGCCCAATCGCCAGCAGGCTGGCTCCTACAGGGGTTGTGTTCTACCAGCGGCATCAGCGTTGCGAATGCCTCCGACCAGACACCCCGGAACCTGTGGGAGCTGGCTTGCCAGCGATGAGGCCCACGAAATCAACGCAATATTCAAGGCCCAATCGCCAGCAAGCCGGCTCCTACAGGATCGGCGGTGTCACGAAACCAGTGATTGCAGCTTTTTCATGATCCCGACGCTCGGATCTGTGTTTTTGGCTGAGTTGGATTTTTCGTTGTCAGATCCGTCCGTCACGATACCCGCGAGGATTTCAGCCAGGTTGTGGAAATGCCCGGTCTTCTTCTCGGCGGGGTCCAGGCTCGAGCTCTGATTCAGCGCCGCTTCCAGCGACAAATGCTGGGACAGCCACTCAGGTTTGGCTTTCTCTTCGGGGCTCATGTTGTCCATGAAATCCAGGGCGGCGCGGGCCCGGCCGTAAGGGTCGTTGATAAACGGGTCTTTCCAGTTTTTTTGCTGGTCTGCCGGGCCACTGTAGTAACCGGTGGCGAGGCGCGCCTGTTGGCGCATCAAGGCTTGTGCCGAGGCTTGTTCCTCTGCGGTGAAGGTCCCGCCCTGATTGGTGGCGACGGCGTTCAGCGAACGTCGATCCAGATCGCCCATCAACGCATTCCGGTCTTCATCGCTGCCGGTATACGGTTTGCCGCTGGCTTTCATCAGCGCGTATTTTTCATCCATGCGCTTGCGGGCATCGGTGGCCACTTCGGCAAACGTCTTGTCCTTGGAGCTGGAGACCGCGCCAGGCTTGGAGGCACCGAGGACGAGTGCGTCAGCGTTCATTCCCGAACGCACCGGGAAGAACGGCGCGTTGCCGGCGATCGAATTGCTGTAAGCGGTGGAGGTGCTGGACAGGCTCACCGAATCGTCGTTCGGTGTCTTGGCCGGATCATCCTGAGCCACGCGTTGCTGTTGCGCAGTCGCCGCAGCCTTCGCCTCGGCGGCAGAGGTGTAGGCCGACATCGCCGCATTCGTTGAAGTCGAAGTTGAAGCAGTGATCATTGTTCTTCCTTGACGAGAGAGGCGCGCAAATGGCCGCATTGGATCGCTTTGTATCGGACAAGATACGCAGTATTTGTGAACCTATCACTCATACATGCGTATCAACACAACTGGCGAGTCAGCGGGTAGGTGACAGCTCGTCGCTGGCCAGGGTCCGATCCACCAGGCGCAGGCTGTTGCGTCCGCCACGCTTGGATTCGTAAAGCGCGGCGTCGCCTTGCTCGATCAAGGCGGCCAGGCTCGCCGGCGGCTGGTCGAACAGGTTGGCGCCGATGCTCAAGGTGACCGGTTCAGGCGTGGTGAATGCCTGTGCGGCGGCCTGGTGAAACCGGTCCCGCAGCGCGCTGCCCAACCCGACGACTCGCTCACTCGATGCGTCATTCAGCAGGATGACAAACTCGTCACCGCCCAGCCGGGCCGCCAGTGCACCGCCGGGCAAAACCGCGCGAATCATCTCGCTCAGCGAAACCAGCAGTCGATCGCCGGCCGTATGGCCGTAGAGGTCGTTGACCAGTTTGAAGTTGTCGATGTCGATCAGCAGCAACGCGCCCGGTCGCATGCCCGAGACGTTCTCCAGCAGGCGCGGTGCCCGTACTTCCAGGGCGCGGCGGTTGTACAGGGCGGTCAACGGATCGCGTGCCGCCAGCCGTTCAATCCGTTTCTCCCGCCGGTAGCGCTCGGTGCCGGTCATCGAGAGCGCGATCAGCATGATCGCCATCGCGCCCTCAACCAGCGAAATCTGGATGATCTCGCCACGAAAGGCCGCCAGATCGATCAGCGTGCCTGGCACGACCACCGATATCGCCTTGGCCAGATAGAACAGCCCGTGGGTCAGCAGCACATAACGCAGCTGCACCGCGCCCACGCTCAAAGACTTGCCATGAGGACGCAAGAGGAAGCTGGCCCTGAGCGTCGGCAGGGCGACCAGCAGCGAATTGGCCACCAGCATGAGCTTCGACCACGACGCTTCGTCCGGCAGCAACAGCATGGCAAACCAGGCTGCAAAAATCAGATACCAGGCACGAGACAGGCGCACCTGCGTAAAACGCGCGACGCCCAACAGGAACAGAAAGTGCGCCGTCACCAACAGGCCGTTGGCGAACCAGATACCGATCAGCAACAGGCCGCTGATGCGCAGCAAGGCGAGGGTCGAACCCACGGTGATCGTGGCAAATCCTGCGCTCCAGAACAGCAGCGAGGGTTCGCGAATGCTGCGCCACTCGATCGCCAGATACAGCGCGGCGGCGGCTGCGAGGGCGATAGAGAGTGTCAACATCGTTGGAGGGTCGAGCGCCATAGCCGGACGGGTCTGCCTGATCTGCGGGAGAGGGCTGTGATTGTAGCGTTCAAGACTGTTTTTCGCAGGGCTCGTCATCCGTATATCGCACTGTCGATTTCCCGGCGTCTCGTTCGACTACGGTTAAGGAATGCGCCTGATCGTCGGTGTTTCCTGCAAGAGCGCTGTCACGAAGACCAACCGGGAGAAGACCATGCGCACGCTCACTGTTGCCGCTTTCATCAGTCTTGATGGCGTTATTCAAGCACCCGGCGGACCCGAAGAGGATCCCGGCGGCGATTTCCGTTTCGGTGGCTGGATCGTGCCTTACGCCGACGAAGCCTCCGGCCAGGCCATCAACGAACTGTTCTCGCAGCCGTTCGAGTTACTGCTGGGGCGCCGAACCTACGACATTTTCGCGGCGTATTGGCCCGGTAAAAACGGCCATCCCATCGGCGACCTGTTCAACCGCGTGGCAAAGCACGTCGCCACGCATCGACCCGATACGCTCGACTGGCAGAACAGTCATGCACTGAAAGGCAACCTTGCCGACGCGATACGCGTGCTCAAGCAGCAGGACGGCGCCCGTTTGTTGACCCAGGGCAGCAGTGATCTGGTGCGCCAATTGCTGGCCGCCGGGTTGGTCGACGAGCTGCGGCTGATGACGTTTCCCGTGGTCCTGGGGCGCGGCAAGCGCCTGTTCGGCGACGATGCGCTGGCGTCGGCGTTCACCCTGGCGCACTCGATCACCACGCCAGCGGGTGTATTGATCAGCCGCTACGAACGCAGCGGCGAAGTACGTACAGGAACGTTCGAAGACGTTGACTAGGAAAAACCGCCACATTCATTTGGAGAACAAAAATGGTCAGCAAAAACACGATTTGCCTGTGGTATGACGGCACCGCGCTGGACGCCGCGACGTTCTACGCCGAAACATTTCCGGACAGCGCGGTGAACGCTGTCCACCGCGCCCCCGGCGACTATCCGGCGGGCAAGAAGGGCGACGTCCTGACGGTGGAGTTCACGGTGATGAGTATCCCGTGTCTCGGGCTGAACGGCGGGCCGTCGATCAAGCACAACGAGGCCTTCTCGTTTCAGGTGGCGACCGACGATCAGGCCGAGACGGACCGCTTGTGGAACGCGATAGTGGGGAACGGCGGCGAAGAAAACGTCTGCGGCTGGTGCCGGGACAAGTGGGGTTTGTTCTGGCAGATCACCCCTCGGGTGCTGACGGCGGCGATCACTGATCCCGATCCCGCCGCGGCCAAGCGTGCATTTGAGGCGATGATGCAGATGGGCAAGATCGACGTCGCGGCGATTGAAGCGGCGCTCAGGGGTTAGCCGGGTTAAACAGACCACGAGGGTGAGTTTCACCCTCGTGCCACCGCCGGCACCTCTGTTTGCTTTTCGCCCGATGAAACATCGTGCAGGGAGATCTTCGAAGTCTCCGGCAACGCCAGGCCGCCAACCAATGCCAACACCGCAATGGCAATCAGGTAGAACGCCGGCGAGAGATTGCTGCCGGTGGTACTGATCAGCCAGGTCGCCATCAGCGGCGCGGTGCCGCCGAACAGGGTGTAGGCCATGTTGTAGGTGATCGCCGATGCGGTGTAGCGAGTGCGTGTCGGGAAGGTTTCCGAGAGCAGGGCGGCGGTCACCACGTTACACAACACGGCGCCAATCGCCAGGAGCATGACGCCAACGATGGACGCTGCGAACGAGCCGGAACTGGCCATCATGAACGATGGATACACCGCGACGATCAACAGCGCGCAGGCCGTCATCACCGTCATGCGCCGCCCGACCCGGTCCGAAAACAAACCGGCCAACGGGCACATCAGTGCGGCGAAGATCAGTGCAATCAGCGACACCAGCAACGCCGTTGCGCGACTCAGGCCGCCCGCGACCTGCAAGTAAGTCGCGAAGTAGGTGGTGAACATGTAGAACGACAGGGCCGTCAACGAGATGAACGCACCCAGGCAGCAGATGGCCGAGCCATGGTTGCGCAGGGTCTCCTTGAGCGGAGAGTGCGCGACAGCATGTTGTTGGGTGACGGCCTGGAACGCCGGGGTTTCATCCATCTTCCAGCGCAGGTAAAGACCGACCAGGCCCAGTGGCGCGGCAATCAGGAACGGCAGGCGCCAGCCCCAGCTGCCCATGGCTTCGGCCGACAATGACGCCTCGAGTGCGTAAGCCACCACGGCTGCCGATGCAAAGGCTGCAAAGGTCGACACCGGAATGAAACTGCCATACCACGCTCTTTTATCGCTGGGAGCATGTTCCATCAGATAGGCGCAGGCACCGGCATATTCGCCCCCTGCGGAAAAACCCTGGGCGCAGCGGATCAGGCTCAGCAGCACCGGTGCCGTGACACCGATCGCGGCGTAGGTCGGCAACAAACCGATCAGGGTCGTCGCGCCCGCCATCAGCAGGATGGTCATCGCCAGGGTACGCTTGCGACCGATCCGGTCACCGAGCATGCCGAAGAAAATCCCGCCCAGGGGCCGAAACGCAAAGGCCACGGCGAATACCGCAAAGGTTTTCAGCAGCGCAACGCTGGCATCGCCGCTGGGGAAAAACTGCTGGGCGATGGTCGTCGCCAGAAAGCCGTAGACGGCAAAGTCAAACCACTCGACGAAATTGCCGATGCCGGCGGCGACAATCACTTTTCTCAGGGTTTGCGGGCTGACCTGCTCTGTCGCGGCGCTTGTCATGCTGAACCTCGATGTCTCATGGGTTTAGCGTTCGATTATCGCGGCAGCCGCTGAAACGTCTCAGCTCAAAAGTGTCGTCGGCATATTCAGGACCGACTCAAAAGCATGCCCAGGCCTCAGCGCAAACTCCACGACACCCCGACATACGCCGCCATACCTTCGCCCGGCGTCGACCGTGCTGCGTCCAGACCTTTGTCGTCGTAGCCCGGCGTGACGGTGGCGGCGTAGTGCTTGTTGGTCAAGTTGCGCAGGTCCAGCCAGGTCTGCCAGTCGCCCTTGGGCGCGTTGTAGCCCACAGTCGCGCCGAACAGTGCGTAAGGGTCGGCGTAATAGCTGTTGGCGTAATCGACCGCAGTTTTCGACACCCACTGCGTATTGAGCCCGGCGAAGAAACCCTGGGGCCAGTCGTAGCGCAGTTCGCCCTGGTAGTAGTGCATCGGCAAGCCCGGCAGGCGGTTGTCGCCGAAGCGGTCGTCGTCGCGGTAGTGGAAGTTGCTGAAGGTGTAGCTCTGGCGCAAGCTCAGTTGGCCGCCATCGCCGGACGACCACAGGTTGCTTTGCAGGCTGGCTTCCACGCCTTGGTGCACGGTCGGGCTGGCGTTGAGTTCGTAAGGCGTCACGGCATTGGCATCCGGCAACACCGAAAGCAATTCGTGCTGCACCTGAGCGTAGTACCAGGCCAGGCTCCATTGCCCCATCGTGCTGTCGCCGCGGCCGCCGAGTTCGAGGGTGGTCGCGGTCTGGTTCTGCAGTTTGATCGGGTCGCGCTGGGCGCCTGTGGCGACACCGCTGCCTGCCGGGAAGCGAATGTTGGAGCTGTAGATCAGCGACCACGGGTGCGGCGCTTCGACCGAGCGGCTGAGATTGCCGAACAGCTGCAAGTCCGGTGTGAGTTGGTAGCGCAGGCCCACGCGTGGTGCGTAGTCCCAGTCGTTGAGGCTGGTTTTGCCGCCACCTTCCGGGAAGGTCACGGCGCTTTCGCGGCGGGTGTAAATGGCTGCGAGGCCGGTGGTCAGCCACAGGTCGTCGGCGATCTCCAGGTCATTGCCCATATGCAAGACCGTGTCCGAACCCTGGTAGGTGAAGTTGCGAATGGGCGTGCCCGGCGCATAGCCGACGGTGTTGCCGGTGGGGATGCGCACTGATTCGCTGGCGCCGGCATTGGGCAGGTGCTTCGTCACGCGCAGGCCCAGCGTGCTTTGGCTTTCCAGGCCCCAGAGGGTGTCGCGACGCTTATAGTCGAAGGTGCCGCTGACGTCCGTGTACGCCACCTTCAAGCGGTTCGGGCCCTCACGCAAATCCATCGGGTAGTCATGGTAGACAAGGCCGGTCTGGATACTCGAATCGTCATCGATGTAGTAGGTGGTCTTGTTGCCGAAGAAGGTGCTGCCCGGTTGTTCGCGACGGTCGTCCCGCGCCACGTAAGCGGGGTTGGCTGCCCGTGGGTCGTGCTCGATGGAGTGCTTGGTCACCCGCCCGGCGAGGTCGTTGTCGGTCTGGCGATAGCGCAGATAAAAGCGCGTTTCCAGCTTCGGGTTGAAGCGATAGCCGAAGTTGGCAATGACGCCCTGGCTCTCGCTGGCCGTGTGATCCTGATAGCCGTCGGCGCGCGCATCGGTCGTGGACACGTAGTAGTCGAAATCCCCCAGCACCTGCCCGGAACTGACCTGACGCTGCTGATAACCGTGGCTGCCCATGGCGTAGCGCACCTGCAATAGCGGTGCGTCGTAGCCGGTGTGGCTGATGTAATCGATGGCTCCGCCCAAGGCCAGTGCGCCCCTGTCGAAACCGTTGGCGCCGCGCAGCACTTCAACATGATCGAGCCACAGCGGCTCCAGCAACTCGTAGGGCGTGCCGCCCGGGCCGGTCAGCGGCAGACCGTCGAGCATGGCGTACAGCCCCGAAGCATGGGCGCCCGGTGCACGGTTGATCCCCGAGCCACGGATCGAAATCTTCACCCCTTCATTGCCAGCAGACTGGGCATAGACCCCCGGCTGATAGGCCAGCACATCCTGGTTGCTGGCCACGCGGCCCTGAAGGGGGCGGCGCATATCGACCACATTGGTGCCGCCGGGTACCTGGGCAAGCCGGGCCTCGGCGTCCTCGATCGTCTGGTCTTCGCCGCGCTGCTCCTCAGCCTGAATCAGCACCTGTCCCAGCTCCAGGCCTTGGGCTTCCTCGGCCATGGCCGGACAGGCAAGCGCCAGCCCCAGCAGCGCAGCGGGCAGGGAATTGGGCGAGGGCATGAGAGAACTCCAGACAGATAGAAACGGGCAGTGAGAACTGCGACGTATGAACTAACGAGTGGAACACATGGCAATTTTGCTTTTTTGCCAGCTCAACGCTCATCCGCTTCGGTGCAGCCATCCTGACCCTGCGCCGACAGGCTGCCGCACAAGACAAGTGCGCCTATCCACGAATGCCTGCTGCGGTGGCTTTCCTGTTCGCGATCACGTCACTTTTGCTCGGCGATCAATCCTGAAAGAACTTCAGCTGAGGTGGTGGTGTGCCGAAAATGGTGGGTCCAGAGGCTGATACCCAGTTGCCCGGAGCGGTCCAGGGATGAACCCACCGTGAGGTCGGTGACGAGCGTTGGATAAAGGCCGGCGTCAAACAGTGCAAAGCCTGCGGCCAGGACACAGGTGTCCGTCTGGATACCGCAAACCAGGACACGGTCCGGCTTCAGGCGCTTCAAATAGTCCATGGTCTCTGGCGAAGGTGCATAGCCGTGCTTGACGAAAACCTGCTCTGTTTTTACCGCGCTGCTGTCGAGCGCCGCAGGGTGCCAGCCGAGCTGTTGATGGAACGGGGTGCGCTGCTCGTCATGCAGCTCAACGGTCGCCACCGCCGGGACAACGTCCGCGAGTTTTTGAATATCCTTCACGAGCCATTCAGGCGGCGAGAAGGTGGATTGAACATCCACAACGAGAAGAACTTGGCGCATGGTCTGGATTCTCCATTCGGCGCGCTACATTATCACCCCGTGCACTCAGCGCCAGTGCACAGCAGGTGTCTGAGTGACAGGACTGCTACTCATATCAAGGAGACACCAAGATGGTCGAAGAGATTTTGAAATCGAAGCTGGTCAATTTTCTGGTGCCCGACGCCCGAGTGGACTACGACACCGTGAGTGATCTGTACGACGAGGCGGGGAGTGTTGGCGCGGGGCAAAAGCGCTGTGCAATGCTGGCCTTGTCACGGACTTAACCCAACAGCTGCTCGCCGAGCAAAACGACCGCGATGATGATCATGGCCGTTCCGGAGAAACGACTGACACACCGGGCCGCGGCGGGGCGTGCTTGCAGTACGGCCTGTGAGCCGAATCCCACGAGCAGATAAATCACGCCGCAACTGACCGTGTGGATGAGCCCCAGCGCAATCATCTGCATCGGCACAGGCCAGGCCGCCGCCGCGTCGGTGAATTGAGGCAACAGCGCCAAAAACAGCAAAAACACTTTCGGATTCAGCCCGCTCACACAAAGCCCCTTGATCGCCCAACGCTGCCAGGAGCCCGGCGCCTGAGCATCATCTGAGTGCGGTGTAGCGGGGCGGGCGAGCATGTTGATGCCCAACCACAGCAGATAACCGGCCCCGGCAACGGTCAGCACCGACAAGGCAACGGGGTGGTTGGCCACCAGCGTGCCGACGCCCGCGGCAACGATCATCGTGGCAATCAAATGACCGGACAACAGCCCGCCCACGGCGGGTATCACGACCCGGCCCTTCAACCCCGCCGAAATCGCGTAAGCCCAATCTGCACCCGGCGTGATGACGAACAGAATCGACACCGCCCAAAAAGCCACGAAAACACTCAAGGTCATGGCGTTAACCACTTCTGCTGCTGATACACCGTGCTCTGCATCGTCCTGCTCCGAAAAATATGGATGCGAGGAAGAATAAGGAAATCTTGTTAGAATTTACTTTCAAAGATGATCATCAGAATGCGCAGAATTGGAAGAAAATTCTAAATGGACAGGATTGATCGCAAGATTCTTTCTGAGCTGCAAAAGGACGGTCGCCTGTCGGTCACCGAACTCGCCGAGCGCGTGGGCCTGAGCCTTTCCCCTTGCCATCGACGCGTCCGGGCATTGGAAGAGTCGGGTGTGTTGCTCGGCTACCGAGCACAACTGGACCCAACCGCATTGGGCCTTAACTTTTCCGCGATGGTGTTTGCCACGTTGCGCGAGGGCGACCGCAAAGCGGTCGAGGCGTTCGAGACGGCGCTTGTCGACATCCCGCAGGTGGTCGATGCCCAGCGGTTGTTCGGCGAACCGGATTATTTGCTGCACGTCATCACCCAGGATTTGCCGGCCTTTCAACGGCTCTACGATGAAAGCCTTTCGACCTTGCCCAATGTGCAGCGGCTGACGTCGACGCTGGTCATGAAACGGGTGGTGCAGGACAGGCCGTTGCCCCTGTGATGAGAGCGGCGGGCAATGGGAAGCACACGATCCAGCGTGGATTTCAGGATTGTCGATGAACACGTAATGCTGGCTTAATTCATGTCCGGTGTTATCGCCTGCGTCGGAACCTGATGACAGGTTGCTGACGACTCAAGCCCATCGTAAGAGCCATTTGCAGCGACTACACTCCAGCCCATGAAACGCTATCTGCGGTTTTGCATCATTTTCATGATCAGCCTGGCGCTTCCCCTCAGCGGGATGGCGGGCGTTCAGGCACCGACAGAACCGTGCCCCATGAAGACGATGGGCATGGCGATGATGGACGGCATGGGGATGGACTGCTGCAACGACATGAAAAGCCCCACCGAGCACGGCAAGCCTTGCAAACCAGGCCAGGAATGCAAGACGGGCGGCATGCTGCAAGTCTCGATTATCAAGCCTCCGGTCACCGTATTCAGCCCCGTAGCGCTTTCCTTCTTTAGCGATTCCCTTCCCGTGCAAACCCCGTCCGGGGTATGGCGACCGCCCCGCGTTTGATTCCTGTCCCACATCGAACCTCATTCCGCATTAGCGGGATGACCTGGCTGTGCGCATGTCTTTTGACGCGCGCAGTTGATGATCACAGGAATCGTAGACATGAACTCCAAGTGCTATTGCACAGGTTGGCCCCTCGTGGTCGGCCTGGCGGCAAGCGTACTGGCATTGCCGAGCTTCGCTGCCGCACTGACACTCGATGAAGCGTTGCGGCTGGCCGAAAACAATGCGCCGTCACTGACCGCACAAGACGCCAGGATTCAGGCTGCCAGCAGCGCAGCCATCCCGGCGGGTGAACTACCTGATCCCAAGTTGCTTCTGGGTGTGCAGAACTACCCCATAGGCGGTCCGGATCGCTGGAGCCTCGACCAGGATTTCATGACCATGCAAATGGTCGGGGTCCGGCAGGAGATGCCGAACAGCGACAAACGCAAAGCCCGTATCGAGGTCGCCGATGCGGCTGTTGATCGTGCCGCCGCCGAGCGTCGGGTCGAACGTCTGAAGGTCCGCCAGTCCACCGCACTGGCCTGGATCAGCAGCTATTCAATCGAACGTAAAGATGCGTTGTTCCAGGACTTCTACAAAGAAAACCGCCTGCTGAGCGATACCGTCCGGGCCCGGATTGCTGGCGGCCGCGCCCAGCCCGCCGATGCGGTGACACCCAAACAGGAAGCCGCTCAGTTGGCAGAGCAGCAGGACGATCTGATTCTGCAGCGAGCCCAGGCCCGAGCCGCCCTCAAACGCTGGATTGGCTCAGCCGCCAACGACAAGCCTGTGGGCAGCCTGCCTGAATGGTCCGTCGATAGCTCAAGCTACTCCCATCAACTGCAACACCACCCGGAGCTGGCAGCGTTTGCGCCGATGACCCGCGAAGCGCAAGCCAGGGTTCGTGAAGCCGAGTCGGAGAAGCAATCGGATTGGAGTTGGGAGCTTGACTATCAGCATCGTGGCCGACAGTTCGGCGACATGGTCAGCGTGCAGTTTTCCTGGGATCTGCCGTTGTTTCCTGACACTCGCCAAAACCCGAAAATCGCAGCCAGACACGCTGAGCTCAACCAGCTTGAGGCCGAGCGCGAAGCCTTGTCACGCGAGCACACCCAGCAACTGGAAAACCAACTGGCTGACTACGAGCGCCTGAATCGTGCCGTGCACCGAAACCAGGAAAGCCTGTTGCCGCTGGCCAAGGAAAAGGTCGAACTCAGCATGGCCAGCTACCGGGCCGGCAAAGGTGATTTAGACACCGTTGTGACCGCCCGACGTGAACTCATCGAAGTTCGGCTCAAACAGATCGACGTGGAAGAGCAGCGCGCGCTGACCAGTGCACGTTTGTATTTTGCTTACGGGGAGGCCAGCCGATGAAACTTGAAAAATGGAACGGGGCATTGCTGGTTAGCCTTTCGCTGGCATTGGGTGTTGCCGGCGGTTACGGGGTCGCGCACCAGCGTATGAGCGCAGCGCCAAATGCGGTGGCGGAGCAAGACATCAATGCTGTGCCCGAACGCAAAGCCCTGTATTGGTACGACCCGATGTACCCGCAGCAAAAGTTCGACAAACCGGGCAAGTCCCCCTTCATGGACATGCAACTGGTTCCCCAATACGCCAGCGGCGCAGGAGATCGGGCGACTGTCAGTATCGACCCGGGGCTGACCCAGAATCTCGGGCTGCGTTTTGCGACTGTCACCCGTGGAACCTTTCATTCCAGCCTCGACGTGACAGGTGTCCTGGCGCTCAACGAACGTGACGTTGCGGTGATTCAGGCACGCACCGCTGGCTTTGTGGAGCGAGTCTATGCCCATGCTCCCGGAGATGTGCTGAACGCCAACGCAGCGTTGGCGGATATTCTGGTGCCGGAATGGGCTGCGGCTCAGACGGAGTTCCTTGCCCTGAAGCGTAACGGCGACGCTGACCTGTTGGCTGCGGCCCGCCAGCGACTGCAGCTCACCGGAATGCCGGCAGCGCTGATCACTCAGATCGAGCGTAGCGGTAAGGTTCAGCCGTACCTGACGCTGACCAGTCCCATCGCCGGTGTGCTGCAAGCGTTAAATGTACGCACGGGCATGACCGTGGCGACGGGCGACACGCTGGCACGCGTCAATGGCTTGAGCAGTGTCTGGCTGGCCGTGGCCGTTCCAGAGTCGCAGACCGGATCGATCACAGTGGGGCAGATGGTCGAAGCACGGCTGCCAGCCTTTCCGGGAACCGTGCTCAACGGCGAGGTCAGCGCTATTTTGCCCGAGACCAGTGCGGACAGTCGCACCCTGCGTGTGCGGGTGGAACTGCCCAATCCGGACGGCCGCCTCAGGCCGGGTTTGACGGCGCAGGTGCGCCTGAACCGTTCGAGCGAACACAGTGTGTTGTGGGTGCCGAGCGAGGCAGTTATTCGCACGGGGCGACGGGCCTTGGTGATGCTCGCCGAAGACACTGGCCACTACCGCCCGGTAGAGGTGCAACCCGGACAGGAGAGCGATGGCAAGACGGCCATTTTGAAAGGACTGGAAGAAGGCTGGAAGGTGGTTACGTCTGGCCAATTCCTGCTGGACTCGGAGGCCAGTCTCAAGGGCATTGTCGCCAGCACTGAGGACGAGTCGCCACCCAGCGCAGCAGCCGCCGGTATTCATGAGGCGGATGGGGACAAATCGGGGAGCCAGCCATGATTGCGGCCCTGATTCGTTGGTCAGTCGCCAACCGGTTCCTGGTGTTACTGGCGACACTGTTCGTCACGGCGTGGGGCATTTGGTCAGTGCAGAGCACACCCATCGATGCGCTGCCGGATCTCTCGGATGTTCAGGTGATTATCCGCACTCCATTTGCGGGCCAAGCGCCGCAGATTGTCGAGAACCAGGTGACCTATCCGTTGGCCACCACCATGCTCTCAGTGCCGGGAGCGAAGACGGTGCGTGGTTATTCCTTCTTCGGTGACAGCTTCGTTTACGTGCTGTTCGAAGACGGCACTGACGTGTACTGGGCCCGTTCGCGGGTGCTGGAATATCTGAGTCAGATACAAAGCCGGTTGCCGGCCAGCGCCAAACCGGCGTTGGGGCCGGATGCAACGGGGGTGGGCTGGATCTATCAGTACGCACTGGTGGATCGCAGCGGTGGACACGACCTGGCGCAACTGCGCGCGCTTCAAGACTGGTTCCTCAAGTTCGAACTCAAGACCCTGCCCAACGTCGCGGAAGTGGCCACGGTGGGGGGCATGGTCAAGCAATACCAGGTACAACTCGATCCGCTGAAACTGGCCAGCCTCGGCATCACTCAGACAGAGGTGACCGAGGCTATCGGCAAGGCCAATCAGGAAACGGGTGGCGCGGTACTGGAGATGGCAGAGACCGAGTTCATCGTGCGCGCTTCCGGTTATCTGAAGACGCTCAATGACTTTCGGGCGATCCCGCTCAAGTTGGGGGCGGATGGTGCGCCGGTGACCCTTGGCGATGTCGCCACTATTCAGTTGGGACCGGAAATGCGGCGGGGCATTACCGAACTCGACGGCGAGGGCGAAACCGTCGGTGGTGTGGTGATTTTGCGCAGCGGCAAGAACGCCCGCGAGACCATTGCGGCAGTCAAGACCAAACTCGACGAACTGAAAAGCAGTTTGCCGGCCGGAGTGGAAATCGTCACCACCTACGACCGCAGCAAACTGATCGACCGCGCGGTGGAAAACCTCAGCCATAAGTTGATCGAAGAGTTCATTGTCGTCGCGCTGGTTTGCGGGATCTTCCTTTGGCACTTGCGCTCATCACTGGTGGCGATCATCTCCCTGCCGGTGGGCGTGCTGATGGCCTTCATCATCATGCGTTACCAAGGGATCAACGCCAACATCATGTCCTTGGGCGGGATTGCCATCGCCATCGGCGCCATGGTCGATGCTGCTGTGGTGATGATCGAGAATGCCCACAAGAAGATTGAGGCCTGGCACGCGGCCAATCCGGGGGAGGAACTGAAGGGTGAGCGTCATTGGCACGTCATGACCGAAGCAGCGGCAGAGGTCGGCCCGGCGCTGTTCTTCTGTTTGTTGATCATCACGTTATCGTTCATTCCGGTGTTCACCCTGGAAGCTCAGGAGGGGCGACTGTTCGGCCCGTTGGCGTTCACCAAAACCTATGCGATGGCCGCGGCGGCGGGGTTGTCGGTGACCTTGGTGCCCGTGCTGATGGGGTACTGGATTCGCGGGCGAATTCCCGGTGAGCAACAAAACCCGTTGAACCGCTGGTTGATCAGGATCTACCAGCCGGCCCTGGAGGCTGTGTTGCACCGTCCCAAAGTCACCCTGCTGGTGGCACTGGTGGTGTTTGTCAGTGCGCTATGGCCAATGTCGCGCCTGGGCGGTGAGTTTCTCCCGCCTTTGGACGAAGGCGATCTGCTCTATATGCCTTCCGCTCTCCCGGGGTTGTCGGCACAGAAAGCTGCGCAGCTGCTGCAACAGACCGACCGCCTGATCAAGACGGTGCCCGAAGTCGAGCACGTGTTCGGCAAAGCGGGGCGTGCCGAAACTGCCACCGACCCGGCACCGCTGGAAATGTTCGAGACCACCATTCAATTCAAGCCACACGAGCAATGGCGGCCAGGCATGACTCAGGAAAAACTGGTGGAAGAACTGGATCGCGTGGTTCGGGTTCCAGGGCTGACCAATATCTGGATACCGCCGATTCGCAACCGTATCGACATGCTTGCCACCGGCATCAAAAGTCCGATCGGAGTGAAAGTCGCCGGCACCCAATTGACGGACATCGATGCTGTCACCCAGGCGGTCGAGCTGGTGGCCAAAGGCGTACCCGGTATCAGTTCAGCGCTGGCCGAACGCTTGACCGGTGGCCGCTATATCGACGTGGATATCGACCGCAAGGCCGCCGCTCGCTACGGGCTGAATATCGCTGATGTGCAGTCCATCGTGGCCGGCGCTATCGGTGGTGAAAATGTCGGGGAGACCATTGAAGGGCTCGCACGTTTCCCGATCAACGTACGTTATCCACGGGAGTGGCGTGACTCGCTCGGTGCCCTGGAGCAATTGCCGATCTACACGCCGTCAGGCATCCAGATCACCCTGGGGACAGTGGCCAGCGTCAAAATCAGCGACGGCCCTGCGATGCTCAAAAGTGAAAACGCGAGGCCTTCAGGCTGGGTCTATATCGATGTGCGTGGCCGGGACATTGCCTCGGTGGTCGCTGATTTGCGCCATGCCGTAAACGAGCAGGTCAAGTTGCAGCCTGGCATGAGCTTGAGCTACTCAGGGCAGTTCGAGTTTCTCGACAGAGCCAATGCACGACTCAAACTGGTGGTGCCAGCCACGCTGTTGATCATCTTCGTGCTGCTCTACCTGACGTTTGCGCGCTTCGATGAGGCGTTGCTGATCATGGCCACGCTGCCATTCGCGCTGACTGGCGGGGCATGGTTCATCTATCTGTTGGGATTCAATCTGTCGGTCGCCACCGGTGTCGGCTTTATCGCCCTGGCCGGTGTTTCCGCCGAGTTTGGCGTGATCATGCTGCTCTACCTGAAAAACGCCTGGGCAGAACGTGAAGACCTCGGCGACAGCACTGAGCGCGGGCTGGTTGCGGCAATTCGTGAAGGCGCTGTGCAGCGGGTTCGCCCCAAGGCCATGACCGTGGCCGTGATCATTGCCGGCCTGTTACCCATCCTGTTGGGCAGCGGAACCGGCAGTGAAGTGATGAGCCGCATTGCCGCGCCCATGGTCGGCGGCATGATCACGGCTCCCTTGCTTTCCCTGTTTGTCATTCCGGCAGCCTATCGCCTGATGCGCCGCCGACATCTCGTCATTGAATCCACTCACCTTAAAGGAAAAGTCGTATGAAACTGACCCATATTGCAGTGGCAGGAACCTTGGTTGCATTGTCTTTCCTGGCTCGTGCAGAGGACATGCCGGGTATGAAAATGGACGGTATGGAGGGCATGCAGACAAAAGAGACAACGCAGGCGCCCGTCGCTAATGCCAATGGAACGATCAAGGCTATCGATGCTGCCAGGCACACGGTGACCATCTCCCACGGCGCAGTACCCGCCGTGCAATGGCCGCCGATGACCATGGCCTTTTCCGTGACGGATGATCAGCTCGCCGGGCTGTCGGCCGGAGACCGTGTCTCGTTTGTTTTCCGGGTCGAGGGTGGCAGCGCGACGATTGTTTCAATCAAAAAATAGGGCAGCGGTGGTGCAAGTGGCCGGCACATTTTGTGTGCCGGTCGTAAGGACAGCTATCGATCCGGGGCGACCCTCACCTCGCATCGATACGCTGCCGAAAAACGGCTGACCTCAAGACGCCCGCGATTCACGTGTTGCGCTGCTCAAACCCATAGCCGTGACACCGATGCGCGAGAACACCAGCCACACAAACAGCAGCACACTGCAACCAACAAGAATGGACGCGGCGCCAATCAACGGCTCGATGGCCGCGACGCCCTTGAGCCGCAACGTCAGTGCGCCAAGCATTACCGGGACGCCAATGTTGTACATCCAGAACTGTACGGCAGCCGCACGTCCTTCGGTGATTGACGGGTGCGCTGTGCCGATGATGCCGAACAGGGCCATCGACACCCATCCCAACAGATTGACATGAGCATGTACCGCGAAAAGCGAGTGGTCGCCGGAAGCGCCCATCGCCACGCCCAGCATCACGCCAATGGCGAAGTAGAGGGCAGCGAGCCGAAACCAGGTCCGTGAACGGGGGTTGTGATTCATGGCATTCACCTCATGCGCCCAGAGGCGCGCTCAGTTGCTGAAATATAACGGGCGACCTCTTGTCGGTTGATTGTCGCGCGCCTATTATGAGACTCAAGTCTCATGAATAGACAGAGTCTCATATATTCCATGTCGATCCCGAAGTCAACCCCGTCTGAACCCGGCGGCGATCCGCAAGGCCGCGCCAACCAGAAACTGCGAACGCGTCAGGCGCTGATCGATGCCGCCATCGCCTTGCGCGACGAGGGCCAAAACCCGACGGTGGCGCAAGTGGCCGAGCGCGCGATGGTCTCGCGCGCCACGGCCTATCGCTACTTTCCCTCGACCGAGGCCTTGATCAGCGAGACGGCAGCGGATCGTGAAATGAAGCCGCTGGAGAGCTTCTGGCGGCCGGGCGACGATCCGGTCAAGGGCATCGGCCTGGCCGCGAACGCGTTGAACAAACTCTTGATCGACGACGAGATCGGCTTGCACGTGATGGAACGTTCGTTCATGTCGGTGTGGCTCGACAGCGAGACCCACGAGCCCCTGCGACCAGGCCGCCGGATGAGCTACATCGAACCGATCGTCGACTCGCTGAAGGACGTGCTCTCGCCCCGCGCACGCAAACGACTGAAGCAGGCGCTGTCGATCGTTATCGGCACCGAGGCGTTGATCGCCGTGCGCGACATCAGTGGCGCGAGCGTTGAAGAATCACTCGACACCGCTGCGTGGGCGGCGAGGGCGCTTGTTCGACAGGCGTTGCAGGAGAATGAAGAGGCGCGGCGCAAGCGCAATTCCGTGTAGGCCGGGTTGCGGGTTTCTTCTGCGCGACACTGAGTTGCCTGTGTTTGCTCAGGTAATGTGGGTGGCGGCTTTTGCCAAAAACAGCCAGTCAACAGCCTGTCAGCAAGTCCATAGCCCGCTACTCATTGGCTGCGAACGTTCAGCAATTTGGCCAGTTTCGTATCACGTTTTTCTCTGCTCGGCTCCGTATTTACCATGATAGGATCTAAGAAAAGTAACGTCTTAGCGTGTAGCAAGGGATTTTATGCAACAACGATGTCCTTAATAGGAGTTATAGGGGTCAGTGGAAGTACGATGAACATTACGAAAAAAACAACCTTGCCCTTTATTGGAATCAGTGCGGCTGTCGTTGGGGCATTACAGGTGCTTTTGTACGAACCCTTGATTGCAATTGCGCAAGCACAATTTGGCGGCGTTCCTCTTCGACTGATCATGGAGATACTTTTAACGACTGCAGCTCACACGGCTATAATTTCAATAGCTCCGTTATTTCTGGCAGCATTTAACAAGGTCGCCATAAGCTACGCAGTCCTTATCTTGTTTATATCTATATATATACAAATCGCAGTAGGTATAAATCCCGTCGGTCCGACGGTGGCTGCTATAGTTTGTTCAGTTTCAATTTTTTATGCATCCACAAAGGTAAGTGAACTTATTCGGCATTTTCGTGCGAAGTGAATTCCTATAACAAGTCGTCCAAGTGATTCCTCTTGATCTCCGGGATCTCGTTCTGCGGCTCCGCAAGCTAAGCTTCAGCGAGTGGCTGCTTTGGGTTTTGGATTCAATCGGTCGCGACAGGCAAAAAACGGCCAGAAGCGGACTGGTTTTATCTTGAGCCGGCATCGCCGATGCACCAAGAATGACCGGCAACCTGCTCGCCTAGTTAAGTCATGCCGTATCCATGTGCAAAACCAACGCTGAGGGGAAGATGATCATCAATAGTCGGCAGTTTCGCCTGGTAATTTCCATTACTGATCTATTCCAGTGGTCGGATGACGACATCCCCTCCCTTTTGGGCACCTGGACGCAAATGATCGAACTGTTGGGTCTCAATGAGACTGAGATAGCTGCGCTGTACTATCTTTATTTCGACAGTACATCGATCGGCCAAGGTAACGTTTACGCGTTCATCAGCGATGCTCAACCTGAGAACAGGTTGGTCTTCGATTTGTACCGAGGACTGACCGATCAGTTGGACATTATTGAAATAATGGTTAGCGTTTCAAGAGAGCTGGTCATCCCTACAAAGTCGCTACTACGGCATGCATTCGATCTGGCTTCCCATCAGATTCATTACGAAGAGGGAAATTTTTTGAAAGCCTTCAAGGATGCTATCGATGTTGAAGGCTACCCAAAAATGATCGAAGAAAGCAGCTATTGCCAACAACTTCTAATCACACGCTGCTAACGACTCCTTACGCTTCACTGGCTCTGTCAGTGGCCTGAGAGGCATCCCCTGCCCCACGTTGGGGATTGAAAACGATGTGCGCACCTTTTTGTCGATTCTGACCCTCCTTTCAGTCGTCCGTTGGCTCTTGAACGTGCTGGCGATGTCTACTTCCGGCCAATTTCAGCCATTGCTGACCGGCAGCAATGGGGCGTTTTCTGCCCTTCTTCACAGGCCGCACTCGGGCAGGAGCGGACACACCGGTTTGTGTTGCATCGCAAAACTATTAGAGATTATTAGAATGCCAATTGAATGCCAATTGAATGCCAAAGATGCCGTCAAGGTTCAGTCCAAGCGATGCGTATCCGATCCACGCACATTTTGCTGTGGGTCTGCGACGAATGTGAAGCGACATGGAAAAGCAAAGATAAGGTCAACATCGATCAATTTGAAGACTATGGAACGCTAATGATGGGAATCGGACGCAGTCCTTTGTGGTCGGAACTGGAACCCCAGTAAAAAGCGGCGCGAGCATTCGCTTCACGCACTCTGAAACCGTCCGCTATGGGTCGATAGCGGTCTGTCAGAAAGGGCAAAAAACGACCCAAAGCAGTCCATAGGTGGGTTAGTCCTCGTTACCCCGTGAATGGCATCTCCAAGGCTTTTGCGATCCGAGCTAAAACTGTTATGCATTTCTCAGAAACAACGAGCGTTGGTTCTTTAATCATATAAAGCAGGTGTTCGAACGCTACTCCAGCCTCGTTGTGATCTACATAATCCAGAACAATCTCACTCCCATTCTCTAAACCTGCCTGGGCTAATGCGTGGTCCTCCGGTACAGGGCCGAGTTGCTCGTATGCTATGGACATCAGCGTCGAGATTTCCTCAAGTGCCTCTACGAAATCGGCCCTCAAGTCGTTGTTAAAATGGTGCATGACAAACATTCCTTCGATTACGGTGACCCGCGGTCCGTCCGCGCCTGGTCGATTGTTGCGCAACACCTGGTTTTTGCGCGCGCTTCGGGAGCTAAGGTCGATTGTCCGCTCTTGGGTCACGCTCTACCCATTTCCTCGTACGAGGCATAGACGACCGTGATGCGCTCATCCCAAGCAGCTTCAGCGACATCCCGGATGATTTCCGCAAGCGTCTCAATACCCACATCCTGGGCCTTGATGCAGGCCAGGCGTCCAGGCGACCAATCGATAACGGTGCACTGTGGGTACTTCCCTAGCTGTGCGGAAAGGGCTTCCTGAGGTGGCTCATTGCGGGTGTACATGAAGTCAAAGTACGGGTCACTGGTACCCTGAAGTGAGTACACAGAAGTCCAAGCATTTGATGGGCCGGGAAAGCATATGTTGACGTTACGATGCGCCCATTCTGGCCCACCGTGTTTGATGCGGCGAAGTACTTCGATGATCGAGTGACAATCGGAGATTTGGATCATGCGATCAGGATCAGACGTCCCGCCAGGGCCAGGTTGGGCGGCTGCTTTAGTGGCCAGAAGCGCGGTCATTCTTGCTTTTCTCTTCATCGTACTATTCAACGCAGACTCCCGACGCTGCGGGCAAGCTATCTAGAAAGGCGTCAATCTGCCGGATAACGCGCAAGTGCACCACAGGAATGTGCGGGCCTACGGCCAGGCATCCGTTGCGATCGCTTTGCGGACCCGTGCGCGGAACTGCTCAGCGTCGGGTTATATCTGAGCCAGCGTGCTATCCGGCGCAAAGCGCAGCGCATATTCCTTGGGGCTGATACCCAGGCGTCTTACAAATGCTTTGCGCAACACATCGACACTGTTGTAACCGCATCGACGTGCAATTTCCTCCATTGAACGTCCACCCAGTTCAAAGGCCCGACAGGCTGCTTCGAGGCGAATGTCTTCAACGTACTTCGCCGGCGTGGTCTTCAAATCCCGTTGAAACGTCCGTATCAAGGTCCTGACACTGGTCGACATCTGGTCTGCCAGCCTCTCGACCGTAAGGTCTGTGTGCAGATGCTCACTGATCCAGAGGCACAGTTCATCCAGGCTTGAACCCGGCGCACGCTGCGATTGAAGCGTGACGCTGAACTGCGCTTGTCCACCGGGACGCCGCAGGAACAGGACCATGTTTTTCGCAATCTCCATCGCGACGTGATCCCCCAAGTCCTCGCTGACTAGCGCGAGCGCGAGATCGATTCCCGCTGATATTCCTGCCGATGTATACACGTTGCCGTCTTTCACCCAGATAGGGTTCGCATCGACCTGAATCTGCGGATAGCGCTCCGCCAACTCGCGCGCCATCTGCCAATGGGTGGTTGCCCGACGACCATTCAGAAGTCCGGTCTCAGCCAGGGCAAACGCTGCGACACAGATCGAGCACACGCGCCGCACGTTTCCAGAACGCGTCCGTATCCACTCGATAGCCTCCTCGTGCTGGCGGCCCACTGACTGGCGGCCCGCAGCGACAATCAACGTGTCAATTGGCGCGCTCCCACGACGCTCTTGCTCAAGGGTTTTATGCGCCGTGAGGTTAATGCCTGTGCTGCTTTTCAGGTGCACGTCGTCGCCCGATGAAACCAGGTCAATCTCGTAGGGAAGGGGGGCGCCGTCGTGCAGGCTATTGGCGAAGGCAAAGACCTCTGCAGGACCGATCACATCGAGCGCATCTACCGGGGGCAACCCCAGAATCACCACTCGTTTTTGCGTTTGCCCGGGGAGCAAATGGCGGGTGTGCGTTTGTTTTTTCACCGTTGCGCTCCGCGAGTGACCGAAAATTATTTTGGCACGAATCAACGGAAAATAGTCAATTTGGACAACTCAGAATCATTAGATTGGAGCGAGGTCAACCTCACCCTCGGGAAGCAAAATGAACACACCGGTTACTGTCGGCGGCATCATCGCCCCGGATTCCGAACTCACCCGCAAGGCGGCTTCGCTCGTTGATCGGGTCCACTCCAGGG
This sequence comes from Pseudomonas sp. PDM02, assembly GCF_014852285.1. Classification (NCBI taxonomy): domain Bacteria; kingdom Pseudomonadati; phylum Pseudomonadota; class Gammaproteobacteria; order Pseudomonadales; family Pseudomonadaceae; genus Pseudomonas; species Pseudomonas sp. PDM02. Next base: position 168,808 of record NZ_JACVBL010000014.1, read on the forward strand.
CGATCCTGAATCACGTGCATCGCACTTGGTGGTTCGCCGATTTCCTCGGTAAGCAGCGTGGGCTGAAATACGACCGGGAAACCGTTTACCTCGCTGCGCTGTTGCATGACCTGGGGCTCACCAGCGAGTTCTGCGCCGAGCAACGCTTTGAAGTCGATGGCGCCGATGCGGCCAGCCGATTTCTGTTATCGAACGGTTACCCGCAAGCGAAAGCGGAGCTCGTCTGGGATGCGATCGCTCTTCACTCCAGCGCCGGCATTGCAGACCGCAAGCAGCCGGAAATCGCCCTGATCTACATGGGCGCTCATGTCGATGTCATGGGCCTGTTCATAGAAGAAATCACGCCATCACTGATTGACGACACGCTCGCGCTCTATCCCCGCGTCGGCATGAAGGCCGCGTTTACTCAAGCGGTGGCCGAAGTTGCCCGGAAAAAACCGCACACAGCCATTGGTACCGGGCTGGCGGACGTTGGACGTCGCCACATACATGGTTTCGATTGCCCGAACGTGTGCGACCTGATTGAAAACGCCCCCTTCGATAGCTGAGAGACAGCACTGCGCAGTGTCTGCGGTTACCAGGCTCTTCGACCCGTCGAGCGGTCGTTGAAGTCACTGGACATCAGGAGCGTAAGCTCTAATTACTTGAGAGGAACAGAGTCATGAACGAAGCAGAAATTCTGGTCAGCGGCGCAACCGGGCGTACGGGTGGGGCTGCCATCGATGAGTTGCTCAAGATGGGCAAGCGCGTGCGAGCTTACGTGCGCACGGACGATGAGAGGGCTGCGGCTCTGCGCGAGCGCGGCGTTGATATTGCCATTGGTGATTTCACCGATATCGATGCTATCCGTGCGGCGATGGAGGGGATCCGCTCGGCCTATTTCCTTTATCCGCTGGCACCGGGAATCATCGACGGTGCGGCCTATTTTGCCCAGGCAGCGAAGGAGGCCGGGGTACAGGCCATCGTGAACATGTCGCAGATCTCCGCGCGGCGTGAGTCCAAGAGTCATTTGGCACAGGATCACTGGATCTCCGAGCGCGTTTTCGACTGGTCGGGCGTACCGACAACGCATCTGCGCCCCACATTCTTCGCGGACTGGCTCGTCTACCCTCACTTCGCCAAAGAGATCTGGGCCAGGAAAAAAATCGAGTTTCCCTTCGAGAATGGCCGCCACGCGCCCATCGCTACTGACGACCAAGGACGGGTGATCGCCCATATCCTGGCTAACCCAGCGGGACACGAGGGGAAGATTTACAGCCTTCATGGCCCGGTCGAAATGAACCACACCGAAATCGCTGCTGCCATGAGCGAGGTGCTGGGTGTGGAAATCCAGTACGCGCCAACCTCGATCGAAGCGTTCCAGTTCAAGATGGAGCAGGAATACCAGTTTCCGCCAGCCTTGGTACAACACCTGGTTGAAGTCGCTCAGAACTACCGGGAAGGCATCTTCGCGGGTGTGAACGACGTAGTGGAGAAAGTCACCGGCACGCCCGCGTTGTCTGTGCAGGCTTTCATCGAACAAAACCGGGACGTCTATGCGTGACGACTCGCAGCGTCGGGCCTGGCTTGTGTGACAGTCGGCGCGCTTTAGCGGATGACTGAACTGAGCCCGCAAGGAGGAAGAAATACGTCATGAACGCCCTACTGGAGTTACACGGTGCGCCCACGGGCAATTGCATCCGGGCAGCCATCGCCCTCGAAGAAGCGGGGCTGGCGTACACGGTTCGACTGGTGGATCTTTCAAAAGGCCAGCAAACAGGGGTGGATCATCGCTCCCTGAATCCGGCCGGAAAAGTCCCGGTATTGGTCGAACGAAAGGGCGATGAGCCTGCCTTTGTACTCACTCAGTCGAACGCGATCATTTTCTACGCTGCCGAAAAGGCTCCAGAGCGGCTCTTGCCCAGTGCCGCTGGCCACAGAGCTACGGTGTATGAGCGATTCTTCTTCTTTTTGACCGATGTCATCGCACCGAGCCATTCGGCGTTCTTCCTTCGCGGCCAGGGTCTGCAAGACGGCTCTGCGCGGCTGGTCGAGCGCATGCTTTCGTCAATTGAGTTGGCTGAGCAGTTCGTCAGTGCTGATGCTTATATGGCGGGAAGCTGTTTCTCCATCGCGGATATCGCCGCCTACAGCATCATGTCGTCAGTGGAAGCAGACATCCCGTGGGATCGCTTGCCCAAGCTTCGCCGCTGGTATGAAAGGGTGGGTGTTCGACCCAGCGTGGTCAGGGGATTTCAGGCATTCAGCTCGCGGTGAACTGTTGGCGTCCGGAAGCCTTAGAGGTTTTTGCTCAACGCATGCTTCAGTCCAGATATTCGTTTGTTGAACTCGGGCTGACAGCACCTATCTAAAAATGTGGGGTAACGTCCCACACAAAGATGCTGACTGGCTCTCAGGGATCGTGCGGAAACCGCAGTTGCTGGTTAATGCTGCAGATTTATGGCCGTGCCGGTTGGCTGGCCGCTCCAATGGGCGGCCGGGAACTCACTGGATATTGCGTTCGATAGGGACATGACTGCGCAACTCCAAGCGGAGGTGCATCATGCTGATCAAGAAATGTTTGTTGGCCCTGGCAATTGGCGGGGTCCTGTCGGCATCGACTGTTCTAGTGCCCGATTACATCAGTAGTTTCTCCAGCGTGTATGCCAAAGATGGCAGCGGTGGTGGCGGCGGTAACAGCGGAGGCGGTGGTGGTCACGGTGGCGGCGGCGGTGGCTCCGGTAGTGGAGGCTCCGGAGGCAGTGGTCACGGTGGCAGCGGCCATGGAGATGGTGGTGGTCATGGTGCATCAGGCCACGACGGTGACGGTCATGGTGGTGTTGCCGGGAACAGAGGCTCAGGCAACGCGCATGACAACGATGCCGCAGATGCAGCCAGGGACGCTGCCAGAAACGATGCAAATGCAGCCAGAGATGCTGCCAGAGCTGATGCAGATGCAGCCCGGGATGCTGCAAGGGCTACTGCAAATGCAGCCAGAGATGCCGCCAGAGCCGAGGCGGATGCAGCCAGGGACGCTGCAAAAGCTGCTGGCATACCGGGCGCAGATGCAGCCAGAGATGCAGCTCGGGCCGCTGCCGACGCAGCCAGGGACGCCGCCAAAGCAGAAGCCGATGCAGCCAGAGATGCCGCCCGTGCTGCTGCAGATGCGGCCAGAGACGCTGCAAAGGCTGAGGCAAACGCAGCCAGAGAGGCTGCCAAAGTCGAGGCGAGGGACGCCAGAGAAGATGTGGCGGACGCCCCGGACGCCCCAGACGCGCCGGATATCGACGCGGTTGAGGTACAAAACTAGGCCTGCACGTTTCGCAATGAACACGGCAGGCATACCCGTAGCAAACGTCCGAGAGTTTGAAGGACGTATTGGCAATAAGTCGCAAGCCCTGAAGTGTCACGGGGCTTGCGATTTTTTTTGACCGATTTCTGCCGGCCTTCATCGGCAGCATTGGGTCGAAAACTGCCTCTGGCTTTCATGCCTGAGTGGGCGCCTGTACCTTATAAATACCCGTCAGCGACAAAGAGTATCTGCCAATCCTCTGGCCTGCTGAGTCGCAGCCTCACGCGCGCCAAGATCAACGTCTTCCCCCAGGATGGTCTTCTCCACAATCACCGAATGCACATCGGTCACGCCGATGAATTGCAGCCAGGCTTCCACATAGGGCTTCTGGAAGTCGAAGCGTTCCGCCGGTGTGATCGACTGCGCTGAAAAATCCAGGCCTCGGGCGTATGCCACTACGGCGATTTTGTTGTGCAGCATGCCTTCCAGACCGCGTTCCGGATCGAAGCTGAACAGGATGTCTTTCTGCGATATCAGGTCGATGAAGTGCTTGAGTTTGTACGGGATGCTGAAATTCCAAAGCGGTACGGACATCACGAGTACATCCGCGCGATGCAGGTGCGCAGCCAGGTCCTTCAAGGTGTTCCAGGCCTCCTGTTGCGCCGGGCTCAAGGCAGTGCCGCTGAGTCCTGCGTATTTGGCTTCCATTGCCAGCTCATCGAATTCCGGCAACGCCATGTTCCAGAGGTCGAGGGTGATGATGTCGGTGTCCGGGGTGTTTTCTCGATAACGCGCAATGAAGCTGCGGGCGACTTCAAGGGACGCCGAGCGCTGCTTGCGTGGAGAGCATTCAATATGGAGCAGGGTAGTCATGGCACGCCTCGAGTGGTGGGGTAGGGAGGCATTGCAACATAGTTATATTTGAAATATAAATCGTAAATTACCAGTCGATTAATCACGTATAAAACTATGTTCGATTCGCTGCTACTCAAAACATTTGTCGCTGTGGTCGACGAAGAAGGCTTCAGCCGTGCAGCGCAAAAGCTGCACCTGACTCAGTCTGCGGTGAGCGGCCATGTGCGGCGATTGGAAGAACAGATTGGTAAACCCCTGTTGACGCGTACCACCCGTTCCCAGCAACTGACGCCCGATGGCGAGCGCTTGCTCTCTTATGCGCGCACGATCCTTGTGCTGAACCGTGATGCCTGGGCTGAACTGACGCGTACGCCATTTCACGGGCGACTGCGGATCGGGGTGTCCGAGGATTTTGTCGAGCCCCGACTGCTACGCGCTTTTCAGGAATTCGCGGCGCAGTACCCAGGGATGGAGATCGACGTGCAGGTGAGCATTCCCGGTACGTTGTTGGCGCTGATGAAGCAAGGGCATCTGGAGTTGGTCATCGGCTCACTGTGCGAAACCAGCGATGCGGGGAAATTGTTGTGGCAAGAGCCGCTGGTGTGGGCCTGGTCGGCGCAACCCGTCACCCGGTTACCGACGCCGTTGCCGCTGGCCCTGTTCCCCGAGCCGTGCCCTTATCGCGAGGTTGCGTTGAAGCGACTGGCTCAGGCGGGGATCGCCCAACGCACCGCGATGTTATGCAGCAGCACCGCCGGGTTGCGGGCTGCGGCGCTTGCAGGCTTCGCGGTTGCGCCCATGACACTCAGTCAGTTGGGGCAAGGGCTGGTGGTTCTTGGGGCTGAACAAGGGTTGCCGGAGTTGCCGGATGCAGAGTTTCGGCTATTTACCTCGCCTGAAGCGGATCAGGCGATGGTGGCGGCGGTTACTCAGCTTATCGTGGAGTATTGCTCCACGCGCCGGGCTTAACGGTTATTTCAATGGCCAGTATTGAATGCGCTTGGTCGATAACCTTCATTGGTTGCGGACGCTCAGGCTTCACTTGGGAAGCACTGAGCGAATATCCGATTCGTACCTCGTCGAGGTTCTCAGCTTGATTTCTACAGCCTGGTGTTACAGGCAGATTTAGCGACGATAGTAGCGGCGATCGTCCTCGTAGCGGTGCCGCATGGACCGATCCTGATGACGCTCCCAATAACGATGGCGTTCGGCATCCCGGCGGGCTTGCTCTCTACGCCACTGTTCTCTACGCCAGTCGTCTCGGCGCCAATTGTCTCTACGATCATGCCAACGGTCGTCATGCCAGTATCGGTCATCATGGGCAAGCAACGACCCTGGCTGGTTGCCGGCCATACTGGCCACGGTCGGCCAAGGGCTGCCGGTAGCCTGGGCTGGCGCCTGAACGGCCGCCACTTCAGTTGCGAAAACAGGGGTTGAGGTCTTCATCTGTGTTGCTGATGCCGAGCCCACTGCCGCGAACGCGAACAGGCCGAAGAGCACCATCCGTAGGTCATGGAATTTCATGAGCGAAGACAACCTCTGAATTGACATGTTGATGTGTAGCCATCTGGCTGCGGGAAGTCTGCGGGTCAGCGCTTACCGAGCGAATGTGCCTGTCCACATAGACCTGTAAACAGGGAAAAGTTCTAGAGCGCCGCTGTTTAATTAGCCAACGGCCTGAGTGTTCGGCCTCTTTGAGGTTTGCGCGTGAGCCCCATGAAGGCGTCGGAGCCCGTGATCCATCTGACGCCACGCCATAAACTTTCATTGGCATTCGTCAGCCTGTTTTCCGTTTTGGAAAGAGTCGGTTGATTCACCGTCAGGTTTGCCTGTGCTCACGTTCGTAATCGGGGATAGCGAAAGTCCCCCTCCCTTTATTCAAGGCAGACGCCCGACGCTACGGGCAAGCTATCGAGAAAGGCGCGAATCTGCCGGGAACCGCGCAAGTGCACCACAGGAATGTGCGGACCGATGGCCAGGCGTACCGCGTCGATTCCTGGGCGGTAGCCACGATCGAAGTTCCACACAAAGTTGAGAAACGTCAGGAATGCCCGGTCGAGCTTCTCTGTACAACCTGCTGCAAGGTCAGCGCGAGGGCGGTTCATGACGCTGCGCCTGATCACCCGGGTGAAACAGGTGAGCCGCGAGGTGTCGAGCCAGATGATCAGGTCGGTCCGGGGCAGGCGAAGGTCGAAGGTTCGCCGCGCATAATTGCCTTCACAAATCCAGGCCTCTGGTGTGAGCGCTTTGCGGACCCGTGCGCGGAACTGCTCGGCGTCGGGTTCGACCCAGCCGGGTTCCCAGAACAGCGTGTCGAGGTGCACCACGGGCAGGTTCAGGCGTTTGCCGAGGGCGCGGGCGAGGGTGGATTTGCCGCTACCGGCATTGCCCAGAATGACAATCCGTTGCATGGGGAGACTTCCTGTCGCGAAAAAAGCCGACAAGTGTGCAGGTTTTGGTTGGCGCAGTAAAAGGCGGCCTCGGCGAGTGACAACTATTGAGCGATATCGATGCGACCGCTTCAGGCTGTCCGGTTCAGCACCAGCAAACGTACTGCCAGCGCCGTCATTACGACAGCGAAGCCATAAGCACCCAGGCGGCTGGAGATTTTGCCCCCACGCAGACGCCCATGTAGCTGCCCGGCACAGACGCTGAGCAGGGAATGAAAGATCAAAGCGATCAGCGCAAGCAACACGCCTAATACCATCAGTTGCACCGTGATGCTGCTGGTTCCCAGGGTGACGAATTGCGGCAGGAATACCATGAAGAACAACAGCGCCTTGGGATTCAACAGGCTGTTGAGGGTCGCCCGGATGAAGATCTTGCGCCGCGATGCCAATGCAGGTTGAGCATCAGCGTCCGCTGGTGGAGTGCTCAATGCCTTCCACGCCAGCCACATCAGATAGCAAGCCCCGGCCCACCGCAGCAAATCAAATGCCGGCGCCCAACTCATCACCAACGCACCGAGCCCCGCGCTGACCATGGCGGTCATCAGCACGTCGGCCAGGGTTATTCCCAATGCGGCGGCGAAACCGGCACGCCAGCCATGGGCAACGGCATGGCTGGTGACGATGGCCATGTTCGGGCCAGGCACGATCAGCAACAGCAGGGCGGCGACAGTGAACAGGTAAAGGTTGGTGGCGTCCGGCATAGCGCAAACTCCCCTGGATGAGAAACAAGGCTAACCGTAGTCATTGGGTTGAAGCAGATACAGTGGAGGTGGATTTGATAGCAACAGTCAGGTGTATGGCGCCCGGTTGGCTTGAGCCGCAAGCGGGTGCATCGAGCGCCCTGTGCTACATCAGTCTAGTCAGTCGGTTTTAGTGCTCGCTAAAAAGTACGCAACCAACGCGTTGGCATGGCCATGGCCCATGCCGTGTTCAGTTTTGAGCAACGCAACCATCTCCATATGCTTCTTGCCGTTGACTGTCTTGAGCAGGGTTAGCCAGTGGGTGATTGGCTGCCCATACTTTTTTTCAATAGAGGGAAAGTACGACGCTGGTCCTTTTACTTTTGGATCGTCGGTCATGACGCAAACTCCTTTTTTGCTTGAGAACTATCGGGAGACATTACCCAGAGAGAACCACGACTACGATGACGGCAAATCCTGCGTCTTTCCGGATTCGACAGCAGTATAGAAAGTCATTCGATGGATGCCGATCCGCCGGTCGAGGCGTGCGGCGCTAAAGCCACGTATTCACCACCCGCCGATCCAGCTCCTCCCAGTCCGCCATGCCCAGCACCCGCGTGGTGTTCAACCCGCGTAAATAACCGCGCAACTGATTGGCGGTGGCCCGCACAAGTTCCGGGTCGGGCGCGTGTTCGCCCAACAATACGGTTTCGTATTGGACCAGGTACTCGGCCACCCGGTCGCGGAAATCGGGCAAAACGGCATCGCGGATCAGGTCAAAAGTTCTCAAGGATAGATCCTCATCAATTTTTTTTAGTGGTGATTCAGAGTGTGTACCCATCTGCACGGCGCGCAACTATTGCTAGAGGTAATAGTGACCATTACGAAACACAAGTTCTGCTTTGTTGGTTATAGGCGGAAAATCACCTCCAACGAACACGCACAGCGACGCAGTCCCGCTGCTGGATAAACCGAAGCTTTTATTTTCTGGATAAGACCGATGCGCTCTTTATTTTTACCCGCCATGGCGATTGGCTCTTTGTTGCTCGCCGGTTGCGCCTCCGCGCCGAACGACCCGACCCTGACCTTGCAGACCAGCAAGACCCCAGCCCAATACGCCGATTGCGTCGTACCGAAATTGCAGAGCCATGCGTTGAACCCGACCGTCTCGCAAACCCAGCGCAGCTACCGGATCGTGGTGCCGAGCAAAGTTTCGGCCGACAACGTGCTGGAAGCCTACAAGGCCGGGAATGGCGGCAAGGTGTTTATCTACGAGCGGCACTTGCTGGCTTCGAACCTGCTGCCTTCAAGTTTTGAACGCGCCGCACAGGACTGCATCTGACCCCAGCCCGTAACGCTTTCTACAGAGCTCCTTTGGTTGGCCGCAACCAACCAATTTTTTACCCCGCAGCCCATTTGGTTGCGGGGCTTTTTTTGTTCTACACGAAATCCCGGGGACAGAAACAGGAACGGCGAAATACTAGCTCCCGCAAATTCGACGTCGTTTAGCTGAACTGGATTTGGGATAAGCGCAAAACCTGTAGGAGCCGGCTTGCTGGCGATAGTCGTTAACGATAACGCGTAAGAGCCGGTTAAACGCGGGGTACTTGAGTCCATCGCCAGCAAGCCGGCTCCTACAGGGGAACGCATACACCCTCAAACAACGAGGTCGAGCGTTAGTTCGCCTCGCGGCCTGAATCTTGAGACGTTTCCGGGACTCTTATTGACCCTTCATTCACTCGTCTGAATCGAAAGGCCAAACCGATACTCCTGATTTGCGCCTGCTTGCAGAGATGTCTGTTCAATTACAAAGCCACAGCGTTCGAGCACTTTTGCCGAGCCGATATTGTCGACGTAAACGTTGGCAACCAGTTGATTAAGGTCCCAACGCAACTGCGCTTGCTCGATCAAATGCCTCACCGCCCGCGTTGCCAGTCCTTTTGCGCAAGCACTTTGAGCGATCCGATAGCCGACTTCTGCCGACCGCGCGGACGTGTCGATGTCTTTCAGGTTCGCTCGGCCCACTATTTCCCCCCCAGCGTTTACGATGACAAAGGGGTGCCAGGTGCCGGCGGCATAATCAGATAAATAGGCTGCAATGTGCTCGGTGACACCCTGCACCGAATAGAAAGCAGCATTACGTGCGTCAATGTGGCGCTCGAACCACTCGCGATTGTCCCTTTCAAACGTCAGCAATGCCTCAGCATCAGTGTTTTGCAGGGTACGAATTGTGACGGTCTCCATAAGGACGCTCCTTTTCCTGGTGGAACTACTTGGATAAGGGTGCAGAGGCACACTTGTCAGTCGTTTGCCGAGTTGGCGCCCTTACAGAATGACCTGTTGAGGAAGCAACTCACAATTCGAAAAAACCTATTGAATAAAAACTCTATAAACGGGAAGCTCACTGGCGCATTGCTAGTAACCAGTAAGTGAGTATCGCCAGTTTCTGGCTCAGGGAGCGTTGATGAGTTTTCGTCCTTTGACCGACTTCCCGCGGCAATCGAACGATTGCGATATTGTCGCCTCTGAGCTTAAAGGGAATTCGGATACTGTCGGCATGACCTGCGCTGGCAACGAGGATACGATCGAACACTTACTGAACTCGGCGCGCAACTGGACGCACACCACCGCGTGGGTCGTTTACCGTGCCGGTGAACAGATGCATTTGGTCGGGCAGGGCGACCCTCAGGCGCAGTGGCCGTCAAGTGTTGCGAATGAACAGTTCGATGCCTTTTGCCAGACCCGGTACTTGCACCGCTGGCCGACCGGCAGCGGCGAAAGTGTGCTGGGTTGGCTGCTTGCGCCAATCGCCGAGGCCGCAGAACCGGCGCTCGCCGGTTTTGCCCAGCGCCTGGGCCTTCAGGTGCAGACCAATACCCTGGCCCGCGCGCAGATTACTCAGCGTGTGCTGTATGAAATTACCTACCTGGCCAGTTCGACCCGCGACCGGTCAGTGTTCCTGGTGGGGGTTCACCAGTTGCTGGCGAGCCTGATCGACGCCGAGAACTTCTATCTCGCGCTGTATGACCCGCACAGCGGCAAGATCGACTACCCGTATTACGTCGACATCATTGACGTTGATGCCGTGGAGTCCTCGCATTACGAATACCTTGACCCTTCGCATCTTTCGTTGACCGGCCAGGTATTGACCAGCGGCCAGCCGTTGCTGATCGACGCCGCCGGCATTCTCGCGGCTCAGGCCGAAGACCGTTTTTACTGCGTGGGTGATCGTCCCGAATTCTGGATGGGCGCCCCGTTGAAAAATGCCTCGGACGAGGTGTTTGGCATGCTGGCGATGCAGGTCTACGACGTTTCTCGTACCTACAGCGCCGAGGACCGCGCGTTGTTTCTGGTGGTGGCCCGCCACGTGGCCATGGCGCTGGACCGGATTCTGCACCGCGAGGATCTGGAAGCGACGGTGATGCGTCGTACCCTGGAGCTCTCGGCGCTCAACGACGCCTTGAGGCAGGAAGTGGCAGAGCGAGAGCGCGCCGAACATCTGCAGAGCGCGCTGTTCCAGATCGCTGAACTCTCCAGCCGGCCTGGTGACATGGCTGAGTTGTTTCAAACCTTGCATGGCATCGTCGGTGATCTGCTGTTCGCGCGGAACTTCTATATTGCGCTGTTCGACGACGCGACCAGTGAAGTGACCTTTCCGTATTATGTCGATGAGCGGCAGACGGCCTGCCCAGCGGCCCGGCGAGGGCGCCGGGGCTTGACCGAGTACGTTATCCGTCAGCGTCGACCTTGCCTGATTGACGCCGACGAAGCTGAGCGATTGTCTGCGCACGGCGACATCGAACTGGCCGAAGCGTACTTCCGATCCTACTCCTGGCTGGGCATTCCATTGTTCGATGGCGATGTGGTGCGTGGCGTACTCGCGGTGCAAAGCTATACCTCGCAAGTGCGCTATACCCTGCGCGACCAGGAACTGCTGACGTTCGTCTCCCGGCACATCGATACAGCCTTGTCGCGCCGCACGGCCGCCGAAGCGATCCATGCCGCCAACCTCAAGCTGGAAGCCCGGGTGCAGAACCGCACCCGCGAGCTCGATCACGCCAATGCCAAGTTGCAACACGAAAACTCCCACGATGCGCTGACCGGGCTACCGAATCGTACCTACCTGCAACAGCGCCTCAATCTGGCCTGGTCGCAGTTCGGCAGCGAAGGCGGGCACCTGGCAGTGATGTTCATCGACCTCGACCGTTTCAAGATGGTCAATGACAGCCTCGGCCACCATTTTGGCGACCTGCTATTGATGCAGGCCGCCCACCGTTTGCGCGGTTGTCTGCGCGACAGCGACATGCTCGCGCGTCTGGGGGGGGATGAGTTTTCCGTGCTGGCTCCCGAGGCGCCGCTGGAGGTCGTAATCGACATCGCCGAACGGATTCTGGTGGCGTTTGACCTGCCGTTCCTGATCAATGGCTATGAAGTGTTTTCGTCCTGCAGTATCGGTATTGTCAGCGCCGACAGTCAGTTCCATCAGGAACCCGCCGACTTGCTGCGCGACGCCGATGCGGCGATGTACCGGGTCAAGAGCGCCGGGCGCGACAGCTACGCAGTGTTCAATCAGGAAGTGCGCCGTGAAGTCTCGGACCAGGTTGAGCGGGAAGGGGCCTTGCGCAACGCACTCAAACGTACCGACGAACTGTTGCCGTATTTCCAGCCGATTGTCAGCGTCGAAAGCGGCGAGCTGTTGGCCCTTGAAGCACTGATCCGCTGGCATCAGCCGGGCGGCCGGGTGATCGCGCCGGGCGAGTTTCTGCCGGATGTCGAGGGGCTGCGCCTGATTGGTCGACTGGACCTGTACATGCTGACCAGCATCGCCGCGATCCTCGCCCAACCCGAACACGCCAATTGGCCTGCGGTGCACGTCAATTGCTCCAGCTACAGCATGACGCGCCCGGACTTTGCCAATGATGTGCTTGCGCTGTTGGCGCGATACGGGGTCGAGCCTTCGCGGATCTGCCTGGAGTTGACCGAGGGTGCACTGGTGGCGGAGCCGGCGATTGCCCGACTGACCATGCAGCAATTGGCCGACAACGGCATGTCGGTGGTGCTCGATGACTTCGGTGCCGGGTTTTCATCCCTGAGCTACGTGCATCAGTACCGCTTCAGCGGTTTGAAGATCGACAAATCGTTCATCCTCGAACTGACCACCAGCCCTCGCAGTCGCGCGATCGTGCGGGCGATTGTGCGGATGGCCGAATCGCTGGACCTCAGCGTTGTGGCCGAAGGTGTCGAGGATGAAGCGACGCTGGTCTTGCTACGCGAAATGGGCGCAGGGCAGGCTCAGGGTTATTATTTTGCGAAGCCGATGGGTTTGGAGGCGCTATTGGCGAGTTCGTTGATGGTTCGTTAGGGGCTGGATCAGCCCTCAGAGGGCGTGATTGCGTCTTGAGCGGACTCAGCGGCCAGTTTCAATCGGTCAGCCTTACTGATGTATTTGGACTTGTTTTGCGGTGCCAGTTTGGCACTGGCCTTTTTGGCGTGAGCCTTTAATAGCTGCTTTATTTTTTTCTGACGATTCATGTATTTCTACTCGGCTTGTGAATGCCTGAATGATGGCAGAGGTTTGCACACGGAGCCTAGGGGTGAGACACGGGCTTGCACCGCAATCAAACCCAATCTGATGGTTTGCGGACGATCACATTTGCGCCAGGCAAGCATACAAAACCCGCGACAGCGACGGTGTCGCGAGATCAATCGCAAGGGCGCGTTATTTGATCTGCACGATGACCGGACCTTCCGTTACGATCGGCGGGGACGCGTGGATACTTGATGCGTTTTTCTTGATCCACTCGCTTGCCACTTTCAAGCTCGCATCGCTGCCGGCCTTGTCCGTGCAAACCGTCACCGACGTACCACCATCACCCGTATTCAGCAGCGTGTAGCTTACGAGGCCTGGCACTGTCCGCAGGGTTGCTTCAACGTCGGTCTTGCGCTCTTCCAAAAGCTCGAAAAGCTGCTTTGCTCCAGTACCCAAGTAGGTTCTTATCACCGCATACATAGTCGTCTCCTATGGGGCACCGTCTTGATGCCTGTCCAGATTCGCTGATGGCCGCTATCTCTCAGGTTTCAATTCACCCCGATTAATTAAGCTTAGCCACACGCCGGCGACTGGCGAAGTGCAACGACCACCGGCCGCTTCTGGCCGATTGCTGCGCCGTGGTCAGGATATTTCCGTGAAACTCAATCGAGTCAATTGGCAGGTGCCCATGATCACAGGGCGCTGGCATCGTGTTCGTGTTCGTCTGCAAATGTCATGAGCACCTCCAGATCGAGCACATCCAATTTTATCTGGGCAATAAAAGCGGAGAAGGCCAGGTTGGCGGCGAGCAGACGTAAATCGCAGGCCCAGGCCGGTAGATGGGTGGGGCCGTGGAGCCAGCCAGATTCAAATAGAGGCGCCAGGCGTACGGTGTCGGCCAGACTGAGGCGTCCGGCAAACAAATGCCCCACCAGTTCCGGTCGATTGTCGCGGATCGCGATGCGCAACAGGGTATGGACGCCCAGCAATCCCGTCAGGTAGGCGGCATCCTTGGTAAATGCCGAGCCACCACGCAGGTCGGCGCCACGGAAGACCCGCTGGGTTGAGCGGAAGGACTCCTCTTGTGACTGGCCTGCGGCGAGAAATCCCTCGAATACCTGTATGAAATCGGCGCCGTCCAACGCCTGCTGGACTGCAAGCACGCGCAGGGCCAGGCGGCGCAGGCGGTTGATGTCCATGCTGCCAGTGAACAGTTCTGCCAGGGTGGCAATGCCTTCCTGGGTTTGGGTCGTGCGTGGAGCCCCCAAACCCAGGCTTTTGAGGTTGGGCTGGAGCGCGCCATTTTGTGCGGTAGCAACATGCACGAAGGCCTCATGCTGCAATAACTGATTCTTGTCCAGTTCAGAGAACAGGGCACCGGTACGCAGGCGTATACGGCTTGCCCCGGCGATCGCCTTGGCAGCCAGCGTCGGGTCGAGCACGACCGTGACCCGGCCCTCGCCGAAGAAACGGTCCAACTCCGGCTGCATCCAGGCGGCGAACACCTCGGCCGGGATCTCAGCCTGAGTCGGTGGAATCCGGGCGCCACCCAATAGGGCGTTGGTGGTGGTGAGAAAAAAATTGGCCGCGTCCAGCATGCTGAGTTTCTGGCTCGGATAATAGAAATCCGGGCGTCGGTACAACGCGGATGAGTATTGAGTGAAGGCGGGAGTGCCAATCGCCCCCAGCATGCGTCCGGCCGTGGCATAACTGCGCGCTGTCATGGCGAGATAGTGCCCGGCTGGGTGCCCCTGATCGCAGCGTCCTATAAAGGCTTCCAGAGCGGCGATGTCGGCACTGTGATCGCGGGGGCGCAATTCGACTCTGGGCAATTCGGCTTTCCCGTTACGCCAATGCGCCAGGAAAACGTCCTCGACGCCATCCGGCCAGGACAGGGCATTCAGTACGCGGATCTTGCGAGCCAGACCGGGTAGAGCGGCATCGAGTTCAGACAGGGGGGCGCTGCTCATGGAGTCACCCTTGAAAGACGAGGATCATTCGAAAAAGCTTAGTCGTTCCGATGCGGTGCGTTGTAACCGATCAGGAGGCTCCCTGTTGTTCACGGGCGACGGAACCTTCCTGCTTCTATATAAGACGATTATCGGGCCAGGGCTGGCGGTGGCAGCCAGGGATCTTTGGTGTGGAAAAAGAATTTTCGCTCGGGGGTTGACCACGTATTTTAATACTGTACTATTCGCCTCCCGCTAACGAGCAGTTCGCTGCTGGTTCTGGTTTAAGTTGTTGATTTGGTTAAGAAAAATCATCAACTTTTAAGGTTGCAGTTTGATGAAAGGCGCTGTAGAATGCGCGCCTCGGTTGAGACGAAAGATCTTAACCAACCGCTCTTTAACAACTGAATCAAGCAATTCGTGTGGGTGCTTGTGGAGTCAGACTGATAGTCAACAAGATTATCAGCATCAC